>OX044355.1:2037500-2314258 GCA_943846595.1 uncultured Polaribacter sp. | reverse complement strand
GTGGTACCTCCAGGAAGAAATTACTTTATTTCATTTAATCTCAAAAACACCTAAATCATTAAAAATTAATGATATAACATCATTTTTATTATAAAGACATAAAATGAAATAAAGACAAATAAACTACAAATAACTAAACTGCGCACACCTTTGAGCACACCCTTTATGCGCTGTATATTAGCCGTATGAAGAAAATAATTAAACCACAATTAGGAACTGTAAGGTACAATTTGAAGGAGTCCAAAGAGACATTAAAACAAAGTAGAAAAGAAAGTCCAATTTCATTGTGGTTTTCCTATGGGAAACGACAAAGATTAAGATATTCAATTGGAATATCAGTAGGTTATGCAGATTGGGATTTTGAAAGACAAAGGGTTAGAAGAAATCGAAGTCTTATAATTAATTCAGCAACAGTTAATAGGTACCTTGACAAGTTACAGAATGAACTCATTCGTGATCATTCGGAATTAGTATTGGAGGGAAAAGAAGTCAATAATGAAGTTTTAAGATCTATTCTCGATAGGTTGACAAATCGAAATATTGAATCAGAAGTAAAAGTAATTCAAGATGATTTTTTTGTTTTTGCAGATGAGTTCATCGAGGAGAAGAGGGGTAGTATTGAAAATGTTACTTTACTACTATATAAACAGTCCTTAAAGAAACTTAAATTGTTTTCAGATTCCACAACATCAATTGATTTCACATCTTTCACAAGACCTATTTTAAACGACTTTAAGAGGTTTTTGGAGGTTGAACAAGGGTTTAAATTAAACACCATTTCAAAACATTTCAAATCAATAAAAACAATTGTGTTGGAGGGGAAGAGGAGAGGTTTAATTGGAGATGTAGATTTCAGGTTGTTTTCAATTCCAACGGAGGAGCCAACAAAGATTTATTTAAGTGAGAATGAAATATGTAAGATGAAGGATTTAGATCTTTCAAATGACAAGACTATGGAGTTGGCAAGAGATATTTTCTTAGTGGGTTGTTATACTGGACAACGAATTAGTGACTACAATAGATTATCTGGTATTGATATTGTAGAAAAGGATGGGGTCCATTTTTTTGAAATTCTTCAAAAGAAAAGTGGTGTTAAGGTTAACTGTCCAATCACACAGGAACTAAAAGAAATTATGCACAGATATAATAACCAACCCCCTCCAAAACTATCAGACCAAAAGATAAACAAGTATCTCAAGTTGATTGGTAGAAGATTAGATATGAATGAAGATGTTTTATGTCATGATACAAAGGGAGGAGTAAAAAGAACCTATATTCGTCCAAAGTGGGAAATGTTGGAGTCACATACTGCACGTAGAAGTTTCTGTACCAATATGTACTTAAAAGGAATGTCAATTCAAGATATCATGCATTTTTCGGGTCATAAAACTGAAAAGGAATTTCTTAAGTATATTAGAATCACATCAGATGAGCGCACCCGACATATACTGAGACAGGGATTTTTTAATGTGTAAATTATAAAGTTATAAGGTGCTTTAGTTACCAGTAACGTTAGTCAACTTCTCTAAAACCTTTAAAAAATCCAATTGTAAAATCTACAATCCATTTAATGGATAAAAAACTAAACCACAAAATAGAGATGAAAATGTGCCAAAATACTTTAATGAAATTAACAAAGAGAATGATCAACATGTAGATCATTTGAAAAGTAGCAGCGTTTTTCCCTCTTACTTGAACACCTCCTAATTTGAAACTGGAGTAATTCGGTTTTAGGATGTTATAAGAACCTCTTTTATTTTTGAGGGAGGTACTAATCCCATTTTTTGAAACATTAAAGTTAAAAGGACCACTATTGTATCTTCCAATGAACTGAAAGTTTCCGTTTTGGAAACCCATTCTTGCTCCCTTAAATAATCGTTTGTGAAGACGAAGTCCGTGTTTAGTGTTTATAGTAGCGCCAACTCCATCTCCTTTAAATGTTTTCGTTGCAGAAACACCACCAGTTCTTGAAACTCGGACATTTTTTCCTCTGTATTCTATTCTTTTTGAAGGGTTGTCTTTATCTTTTGAATTAGTGCTTGACATGAGTCAAAATTAAGAAATTAAAATAAGGAGATTGAGATGTTTGAATTTTGATTTCCCCTCCCCCTATTATTCAAAGTTGCAGCAAAAGTAAATCTATTTGTGACTTAAGTTTTACTTACCATTCTGAATAGGGTCAGTATTTGGCATTAGTTTATTAAGGATGAAATAAACCGGGCAGAATTTTGTCATTGGACTTATAAGTTGAAGTCCGCCAACTGCTACCGCGATCCACACAAAGTTCAAGTTGGATGTGTATAGCGTTAAGCCTGCACTTATTAAATACAAGACTCCTACAATTGCATCATGTGCTCTTACTTTAGAAACATTTTTTTCCATATTGATTTATTTTATTGGTTTAGAGCAAGATAATAATTTTAAAGTAAAAAAACCGCTATACTACAATAGTATAACGGTTTTATCATTATAAGTTGCTCCCCCTATTATTCAAAGATGCAGCCAAGAATTTCTTAATTCACCTTCCTCGCTACATAGAAACCATACCCAAAGTAATCCTTAAACCTTTTGTATAGCTCTATTTCATCTTTGTAAGATTGAACAACTTCTTTTGTCTCTTCGTCTTTGGAAAGATCTTTCTTAAGAGTTGCGAGCTCCTTTTCTAAAGGACTATAGTAATTGCTGAGCCAACTTTCTTCAGATAGAATGAAATGATCAAGGAGTTGGTATCCGGATTTTATAACTATGGGATTGCTTTTAATGCGCAATTTCAAATGGGGAACAACCTTTGTAAATTTTGAAAACTTTACAGACAGAAGACAAAGTAGGTTTTCACCTTTGGTTTTGCCACCACACGACAATCCAGAATTTCCAGAAATTTATGCGCCTACGGACGGTTTTATTTTTAGTGTAGGAGTAATTATTAAACCTTTTGGTCAAAAAAGATGAAAGGTTTGCATTGTCCTGATTTTCGATTTTTTTTATGAGCGCAATTTTTATTTCCTCTATCAAAATTTCTGTTTCATCCTTTATGATTTCAAAACCGTGTTTGCTCAGCACTTTTTCTAATTCTAATGTTTGGATGCCTGTCTTTTTGTTTAGAACAATTTGTCCAAGCTCAACCGTTTTTATGTCACAACCCAATTCTTCCAACTCCCTTAATACAGTTGATTTGCATCTGTCACATACCATATTCTTTATGTTAAGGGTTTGTTTCATAATACTTTTTATAGTGCCTGAAATGGGAAGGGCTATTAACCAACCAACCAGTATTTCCTTCCCATATCAGGGCATTATTTTAATGTTTCTTTTAGGTTCTTCATATAATCAATAATCAAGGTCTTTTCAGAATTGGACAACTTAGCATCCTTGTGAATCAAGGTGTAAGATGCTAGTGGCATCTCATCATCTTTAACCTGACTAATTATTGACTTTAGTTTGCTGTTTTTTCTTCGGTTGGAATACGCATCCCATTCATTGAAATTCAATTCTTCCTTTCCTTCATTAATGTGGTCTTCTAAAAACCAAGCAACAGGTTGTACCTTATTGTACCAAGGGTATTCTGTGTTATTACTATGACAATCATAGCAGGACTCTTGTAATAATGCGCTTATGTTTTCTTGGGTGTTGTTTACCAACAAGAAGTCAGTTTTTGGCACAGTATCACTTTGATTGAGGTCTGTGGGCACAAACTGTATGCCCACAAATCCAACCAATAAAATCAGTGCTATGATTTTTACAATTTTCATTTAGTTAATTTCTCGCTGTACTTTACCACATTTCAACATCTGGCTTCCATAATATGGATTGCGTATTTCTTCCTTTGTACTCAACCAAGCTGTACCGCCATCATACATTGGACAAAATTGCTCGTATAGTTTCACTTGTGTTCCCGTAATAGCTACCATATCAGTAACATCTTTGCTCAAAACTTTAAAATGTTCGCGTTGGTGTTTAATATCACTTTCACTGATATGTTCTGCGTGCTCGATAGCATCTTCCATAATGTCCTTTAATTCTGATTGCTGAGCATCCGTATATTTTGAAATGTCAAGCTTTCCTAATGATGTTGCGAGGGTTGCACCCAATTCTTTAGCTTTGGCATTATCATCTGCCACTAAGGCATCCTTTAAGTTGAAATAGTCATTTAATATTGTTTGGGAATTTCCATCTCCGTTCATTGCCATTTCCTTTTTATCCACATCGTGGTGACCATCGGAATTATCGTGGTTCATTTTTGAATGGTCTTCCTCAGTAATCATTTCAGAATTGGTACTGTTTTCTGTTTTCGCATCTTTACAAGACATTGCTGATAAGCTTATAAATGCCATTACCATAATTGTTGTTAATCTTACTTTTTTCATTGTTTAAAATTTAATTGTTATTACTTGATTTATTATTCTATTACTTGTTTTACTTCTCCACAGGTTAGCATTGCGCTGCCAAAATATGGATTGATTACTTTTTCTTCTTTGCTCAACCAATATGCACCATTGTTGTTATCTGCCATAGGGCAAAATTCCACATAAACCTTTTCATTAACACCAAACAATTGAACAGCATTGATTAGATGTGATGATAAATATTTAAAATGGTCTCTTTGTGCTTTTATATCGGATGTTTCAGAAATTGAGGTCGCTGAAGGTTTTATTTCCTTTTCTAATGACATCCAATGATTATGCGCCTTATTGTTTGATAACAATTTCATATCTACTCTGGTTAAATTGTTTAGTAAACTTATTACACTTTCAGAAGCGCCTTTTGAGTCTTCTTTCACTAAAGCATCTTTTAAATTGATATACGCATTGAAAACAGCTTTTAACTGCTCTTGAAATTTCGCTGATACTTTCAGACGCTCATTCATAATAGTGTGGTCACTTTCTGTGTTGGGTGAATTGTTATCCATACCTAAATGACCCTCGTGACCTGTCATTACTTTACCACCATCTTTATTCATCAAAGACTTTTTGCCTTGTAATTGTGCTGCTGCATCAACCGTAAATGTACCGTTAGTCACTATTTCATTTCCAACAAATAATCCTTCTAAAACTTCATATTCATTACCAATTTGATTGCCTAATTTAATTTCACGCATTTCAAAAATAGTTTGGTCTGGATTTGTTTTAAGGTACACCACAGAACGTTCACCTGTCCATAACACAGAAGATGAAGGAATTGTTAATACTTCGTCATTTTTAGCTGTACTGTCTTCAATATTTGCGATTACAAACATTCCTGGTTTAAATACATCGTCCTTATTGTTTAAAACAACACGCAAGGTAACAGTTCTTGTTTTGGTGTTTAAAACTGGGTCAATGAAATCAACTTTACCTTTAAATTCTTTATTAGGATAGGCATTGGTTGTTATCATCACTTCCTGTCCTTTTTTAAAGCGGTTAATCTGATTTTCATACACATCAAAATTTCCCCAAACTGTGTTGAGATTGGCAATTTTTAATATGGGTTGACCTTGTTTAATGTAATCGCCTTGCTCTACTAATTTTTCTGTAACAGTACCCGAAAAGGTTGCATACACAGGAAAGTTTTCTTTCACTTTTCCTGTTTCTTCAATCTTATTAATTTGATTTTCAGAGAGCTTCCATAATTTCAATTTATTACGGACTGCTTTGTATAAAGCAGGTTGTGATTCTTTTAAAGATGCTGCTGTAATTAATTCTTGTTGTGCTGCATAGAGTTCTGGCGAATAAATGGTTGCCAATAATTGACCTTTACGAACTTCTTCGCCTGTAAAACTCACATTCAAACGTTCAATTCTTCCAGCGAAATAACTTACCTGTACTGCATTTGCTTCTTCGTTTTCAGCAATTTTACCAGATAATTTGATAGTATTGCCTTCAACATTGCCTTTACCAACAATAGATGTTTGAATATTAGCTAAAGCAATTGCGTTTTCAGTCAATTTGAATTGGTCTGCTAATAAACCATCACTTACACCATCAGCAGGAATTAAATCCATACCACAAATAGGGCAATCTCCTGCTTCTGGTTGCATAATCTGTGGATGCATTGAACAGGTCCACATTTGATTGGTTTCTGTAACTGCATCGTGATTATGGTCTGTTTCTTCTTTTGGTGAGCCACCAAACAGTATCCACCCTAAAAGTAGACCAACAGCTAATATTCCGAGATAAACTATATACTTTTTCATTTCTTTATTTTTTTTCGTTTTAATAATTTCCTAATTGAAGGTGACGAGGTGTACCACAACAAAAACCCACTTAAAACGGTTATCAATCCTAAAAGTGAAAAGGCTCTCAAAACAATGGTATTAAAATTGTCTCTGCCTTCATAGTCCATGGTATGTGTCATCCATAAAAAATCAAACCAACGCCAAGAACGATGTCTTACGGTTTGAAATTTTCCGTCGCTTACAGAAACGTATGCTTTTAGTGCTTCATCTGTTTTATATGAGATAACATAAGCAGGTAGTAGTTTTTCTCGATACTCGTGGTGTTTTCCAGTTTCCGTAATTTGCTCAACAGATTCTACCTCTAAACCACTTTTCATATGGTTTTTGGCAATATAGAGTGCCTCTTTCTGCGTAATACTATTTTTTGGCATTCCATCTAAAGCATTATACAATTGCTCTTTATTTATCCAATAGTACGGTGCATTATCAATATCTCTTAATTCAATAGTCTTTATACCATTTGGAACATCCATTTCTGAAGGACTTATTAAACTATTAAATGCTTTGGGTTGATACTTCAAGTTTTTAAATTGGTCTCCGTGTATTTCATCGATGTTCGTCCAACTAAAGTATAAACCACTAATAGTCCAAAACAGGAATTGAATCCCTAAAAAGAGACCCAAATACCTGTGGGTTTTTCTAATTTTTAACGCAGTATGCCTATTTACCATAACAATTTAATTTATAAGCATTAATGTCGCCATTACAATCATAATAGCATTTTCAATAAAAGTGGCTTCTGTCATAGGTAATTTTAAAGCAGTACCTAAACACGCACATCGTATTGATTTTTTGTCCAATAATGTTTTTGTTACTCCAATTGTTGTTATCCCTAATACTATAAGTGTAATTATTAAAGCTATATTAATTTCAAACCGCAATAAAAACATCAGTCCTAAAGCTGTTTCAATAAATGGATAAACTTTCCCATAAAAAGGAACACGTTTAGCTAAAGGGTCGTACATACGAAAGGATTCAGGAAAGCCTTTTAAATCTAACATCTTGAAAAAACTAAACACGATGTAAAATAACCCCATAAAGTCGAGCATAAAAGCGCTCCAAGTCCAATTTTTATAATGTAATAATACACTTGCAGTTGCTATATAAAAAATGATAAGCAATAAAGGTTTTAGCTGTTGTAATTTACTTTTTTCTTCTTCCATAGGCATTGCCGACATACTTGAAGATGCAAACACATTCTTCTCTTTCTTTTCAGATAAAGTATACTTTTCTGGTAATGCTTTTTGTAGTATATCAGTTGAAATATGTTTATTCATTTTCACTTCTGCCTCACCTTTTTCAAGATTAACAGACACCTCTGATACGTGGTCTATTTTACTTAAATATTTCTCGACGGAAGCCTTACAGTTATTGCAAGTCATTCCCGCAATCTTATATGTGTGTTTCATTATTGCTGTGTTAAATAATTAATAATCGTTGATTGAACATAATAAGTTCTAATTGATTCTATTTGGTTCATTTGAAACTTTAGTTGTAGTTCTTGAATATCCAAAACATCATTAAAATCTATCGTTCCTGTTTCGTAGCTTTTGATTAAAATGTCTTCTGCATCTTTAGCTTGCTTTAAGTTTTTTGTTTGAGTAGCATAACTTATTCTTGCAGAAATGCGTTCGTTATTTGCTTTGTCTAAAAGCGTTTCCAATGCATTTAAACGTTCCTGTTTTTGAGCAGTAATTTCCTGCTGCTGCAAATCATTTTGTTTGGTTTGGGATTTATATTTCTTATTGAAAATTGGGATAGATACCGAAACCATTGGCATTACAATATCCTTTCCGTTATCGCTGAAATCCATATTTGGTCTTTCAGCAACATTGATATAATCTAATCCAAAACCAATCATTGGACTGCTTTCTTTTTGATTTAATAATTCTGATTGCTCTATGGATTTATAAAGTTTATCATATTTTAGTAATTCGGGATGTAATGCTAAATTTTCAGAAGTAATATCAAAGTCTTCAGAAGGTATCAGTAAACTATCTACCACATTCACGGTAACATCATTATCTCTATTCAATAGATTATTGAAGTTAGTTTGTTCTGCTAAAAATTGTTGTTGCAATACGTCTTTTAATTGTTGCATTTCGTTCTGACGCATTTGCAATCGCAACACATCTACTGCGGATGCTTTACCAACCTCAACAGATGTTAGTGCTAATGTTTCGTAAGTTTCTAATAGTTTGATGTTTTCAGTTAACACCTCTTGCTTTGCTTTGTTGGCGTATAGATTAAAATAGGATTGTGATACCGAAGCCATTAGTTTTCGCTTTGCGATAACAATGTCCTCGTATTTAGCATCTGCCAATGAACTTACATAGTTTTCTCTCGATGTAATGGTTCCGAACCACGGTAACATTTGTTTAGCAGATACTTTAAAGCGTTGTGCACCTGTTCTGGTTTCCGGTTCACTTACAAAGTAACCAACACCAAATTCGGTATTAGGAATGGTGTTAACCTCGTTTACTTTTTCAGAAGCTCTTTTGTATTGTAACTCAAACTTTTGAATTTCTGGATTTTTTGTTAAAGCTTCATCAATAAATATTTCTAATTGTTGAGCGTTTGTAAAGAAACTCAAGAAGCAAGAAACAAGAATCAAGACGAGTTTAATATTTATTATTTTATTTTTCATTTGATGTTCTTTTAAGTTGAACTTCTGCCTTCCAGCTATACAATACTGGTACAACAAACAAAGTGATTAAGGCAATGAGCATTCCGCCAAAACTTGGAATTGCCATCGGAATCATTATGTCGCTTCCTCGACCTACAGAGGTTAATACTGGTAATAATGCTAAAATGGTTGTAGCTGTAGTCATTAAACACGGTCTGATTCTTTTTTCACCAGCTTCTACAATAGATGCTCTAATTTCCTTTTTATTCTCTGGTATATTTCTATCAAAAGTTTGCGTTAAATAGGTTGCCATTACTACACCATCGTCTGTTGCTATACCGAAGAGTGCAATAAACCCAACCCAAACTGCTACACTTAAATTAATGGGATGCATCTGGAATAAGTCTCGCATATTTTCGCCAGCGACATTGAAGTTTAAAAACCAATCTTGACCATAGAGCCAAATCATTATAAAACCACCTGCAAAGGCTACTGCGATACCTGTGAATACCATTAAGGACGTACCAACCGAACGGAACTGAAAATACAGAATTAAGAAAATGATTGCCAATGCTAACGGTACAACAACCGATAAGGTTTTTTCTGCTCGTAACTGATTTTCATACGTTCCTGTGAATGCATAGTTGATTCCTTTTGGAACTATCAATTCACCAGAATCTATCTTTTCTTGAATTAATGCTTGTGCATTTTTAACAACGCTTACTTCTGCAAAGCCATCTAATTTATCAAACAATACATAGCCAACTAAAAAAGTATCTTCACTTTTAATGACTTGTGGACCTTGTTCGTATCTTATCGTTGCTAATTCGCTTAATGGCAAAGGACTGCCTTTTTCAACTGGCACATAAATCTGTTGTAAGTCTGTTGGGTTTGCTCGTAATTCTCTTGGGTATCGTACTCGAACACCATAGCGTTCTCGACCTTCAACGGTTTGGGTTAATACCATTCCGCCAACTGCTACTTTTAATACATCTTGAACATCTTGTATCGAAATGCCATAACGTGCAATTTTCTCTCTGTCAATATCAATGAGCAGATAAGGCTTACCAACAATTCGGTCTGCAAAAACAGCTTCTTGTTTCACACCTTCAGCTTCCTTGATGACGTTTTCTAATTGCACACCAAACGCTTCAATCTTCTTTAAGTCTTGACCTTTTACTTTAATTCCCATAGGTGCTCTCATTCCTGTTTGAAGCATTACCAATCGGGTTTCAATAGGTTGTAGCTTTGGTGCAGAGGTTACGCCTGGCAATTTGGTAACTTTTACAATTTCATTCCAAATATCGTCCGGTGACTGTATTTCTGGTCGCCAATTACGGTAGAACTCGCCATCATCGTCTGGAATGAGTTGTTCTTTTGCTTTAAGAGATTGCCACGCTTCACGCTGTTCCGCTCGCAATGACATTCCGTTTTTTAACACATATTCACCATCATCATTGACTTTATAGCGTTGGCGTACTCCGTTTTCATTCAGCATATATTCTGGTTTATACTGAATGATATTTTCATACATCGACAAAGGTGCTGGGTCTAACGCTGATTCTGTTCTACCTGCTTTACCAACTACGGTTTCAATCTCTGGAATACTGGCTACTGCCATATCCAATTGCTGTAAAACACGTTTATTTTCTTCCACGCCAGAATGAGGCATCGAGGTTGGCATTAGTAGAAATGAGCCTTCATTTAATGAGGGCATAAACTCTTTGCCTGTATTTTTCATAATGAAAAAACCTGCAATTACAATAGCCGTTGGTACAGATAAAAACAATAACTTATTATCTAAACACCACCTTAAAATACGTGTGTAGTATTTTATAAATAATGAGAAAACACCTAATAAACCAAAGCAAATAACACTCACAAAAATGAGATTCCAAAAAATGCTTTTATCAACGCCTAATGGTCTCCAATATTCGGCTAACAAGAATACAATAGCTGATACCGAAATAATGATATTGATAAGATTAGCTTGCTTGTCTGTTATCTTACTTTGAAGATTGAGAAATGCTGTAATCCCAAACGCAATTAAAATTAATCCTAACCAATATCCATAGACTATGGCTACGATTCCCAATGCTATTAAAACACCATTTAAAACATATTTAAAAGTGTTTTTGATGTTTTTCTTTCTGAATAAAAATGCAGCAAACGGTGGAATTAAAAACAACGCTACTATTATAGAAGCTGTTAATGCAAAAGTCTTTGTGAAGGCTAATGGTCTGAATAATTTTCCTTCCGCTCCAATCATTGTAAATACAGGAATGAAACTGATAATAGTTGTCATAACTGCGGTTACGATTGCACCAGACACTTCAGCTGTTGCGTTATAGACTACTGTGTTTATGGGTAACTTTTTATGAGATTCCTCGTCGCTCGTTCCTTGCTCTGTCGGAATGACATTTTCGTTTTCATCCAAATGCCTTATAATGTTTTCTGATAGTATGACACCTACGTCGACCATTGTACCAATAGCAATAGCAATACCTGATAATGCCACAATATTAGCATCAACACCAAAGAGTTTCATCGCAATAAACACCATTAAAACCGCTACTGGTAAAAGTCCAGAAATTAGTATGGAAGCTCGAAGATTAAATACCATAATGATAATTACCAGGATGGTAATTAAGATTTCTAAAGTCAATGCTTCATTGAGTGTACCTAAAGTTTCTTGTATCAGTTCTGTTCTGTCATAAAAAGGCACTATGGTAACTTGTGAGGTTCTACCATCCGCTAATACTTTTGAAGGTAATCCAGCACTTAATTCATTAATTTTTTCCTTTACGTTATTGATAACTTCCATTGGGTTTGCGCCATAACGAGCTACCACAACAGCACCAACAACCTCTGCGCCTTCTTTATCTAATAATCCACGTCTTGTTGCAGGACCTAATGAAACTTTACCAATATCCTTTATCCTAATTGAAGTATAATCTTCTGAAGTGACTACTGCATTTTCGATGTCTGAAATGGATTTCACATACCCCAAACCACGAACTAAATATTCGGCTTGGTTAATTTCCAAAGTCTGTGCACCAATATCCTTATTACTTTCCTTAACCGCTTTTACAACGTGATGCAATCCAATATTATACTGACGCATTAGTTCTGGATTTACGTCCACTTGATATTCTTGAACATAGCCACCAATAGAAGCAACCTCTGAAACACCACTTGCAGAAGATAGAGCATATTTTACATAGTAATCTTGAATACTTCGTAATTCCTGTAAATCCCAACCACCAGTTACATTTCCGTTTTCGTCACGACCTTCAAGCGTGTACCAAAATATTTGTCCTAATCCTGTAGCATCTGGACCTAATGCAGGATTAACACCTTCAGGTAATAAACCACTTGGTAAGGAATTAAGTTTTTCGAGAATACGACTTCTACTCCAGTAAAATTCTATGTCTTCTTCAAAAATGATATAGATACTTGAAAAACCGAACATAGAGGAACTACGAATGGTTTTTACACCTGGAATACCGAGTAAAGATGTTGTGAGTGGATAGGTGATTTGGTCTTCTATATCTTGTGGTGAGCGACCATCCCATTTTGTAAAAACGATTTGTTGGTTTTCGCCTATATCTGGTATGGCATCTACAGCAACTGGATTACTTGGTAAGAAACCTGTATCCCAATTAAAAGGTGCATTAACCGTTCCCCATCCTACAAAAAGGACGAGTAGCAGAACTGCAACGAGTTTGTTTTCTATTAAAAATTTGATGCTTTTATTGAGCATTGGCTTTGATTATTAAACAGTTAGACATTGATGTTACGACAACACCGAATACAACAAATTATCCTTACGACATTGCAGTCATAGGATAAAAAAGTCTATTGTTTAAAAATCAAATTAAATAAGTCTCGTCAATCTTGTAGAGTTGCCTTATGACGAGTGGTGGTTTGTATTCTTCAAAAGAAGATACATTGTTATCTAAACCTTCAAAAAGGTTACTATAAGTGTAAACAAGTGAAGCTATAAATACTTGTTGCTCAAACGTGATTTTGTCAACTTGCAATTGCAATTCGTCTTGACCTTCAATTGCTAATTGTTTATCATCACAACAATTTTTCTTGGTAATAGAACATCCTTCGGTTGAAGGCTTTTCCATTTCCATTCCGCACCCTTTGGCCTTATGAAAAATAGCAGTTTCTACTAACGTATCTCCGCAATAATGCATATTCACAGTAAATGACATTGTAGAGAATAACACTACAAAAGCCATTACTAATGCCATTATTTTATGGGAAAATTGTTTCATATCTATTTGCAAAGGTATAAAATTTTAATAACTCGTTATTTTGTTTAACAGAAGTTTAAACTACGCCACAACCTTTGTTTTCTCTTTTAAACTTTCAAGATGCTTTTGCATATTGCTTTTACACCACTCCTCACGAGCTAATTTAGGTGCGTTACCTATAGCTTTTGATAATTCCTCTTTCATTATAGCCTCAACAACATCTACATATTCTTCTGTGGTAGAAATACTATCGTGTATTGTAAATATTGGTGCATCTGGATATTCTATAGAAATACGTTTAGCTATAACATTTATCATTAAGTAACTCTCAATACTCTGTAACAATCTTGGAAGTAATGTTTTGTCTTTACTTTTAAGTTGTCTAAACACCTCATACACGTATGGGAACATCTTCTTAAACATCTTTTTTAGTTTTGCATGCTCTTGCCCCAAAAACCTATTATCTGTAAATAGCACTTGAAATACTGCTGTTTTAACCTCTTTACGGTTAACAAAGGTTTCACCTAATTCCACACCAAAACGGTGCTCTAAAAACTCATAAAGAGTACCACTCACCACAAGATTTATATACTGGCTAAACTCATTATTCATAAGGATTTTATCAATATCTCCTAACATAATGTAAGAATCAGTATCGTGTACTTTGATATGTGATATATTCAATCTATCATCAATCCTACCATCAACCTCATAATAATTATCATTTATATTATTAAAAGAAGAAATTAATGGGGGGTGAACCTTTAACAAAAGATCAGTTAAGAAAATATGTTTCAGATGGTGATAAATGGATAAAAACATTAGGACGGTTAAATCCAGAATTTTCAAATAGCTATGATGATGCTTTATTAATTGGTAAGAATTTAAATGAAAAAGATGTTCAAAATTTATATTTTGGACAACTAGAACACACTACATATATTGATATAACTGAATGGTTTATTGAGTTTGTAGAGTTATGTTATAAAGTAGCAGATAAAAATATTAAAAACGACTTTGATGAACAGTTTATCGAAGATGTTTTGGATTTTGTGGATAATATAAAAAACAATGGTAGAGAAACTACTTCAGGTGTAAAACTGATTTTTAGAGAAAATTCTGGAAAATTTATTTTTTAAAAAACTTGAGTTTTTACAAAAAATCCAGAAAAATATTCGCTCAGGTCATTGCCCCCCTCTACAGATACCAAAAAAAGAGGTATTTAAGGGGGGATACGGCAGGGAGTGCTGCAGGGAGGTCCCCCACGGTATGATCCTTCACCAATTTTAGTCGGCAAAATCCATTAATCACAATAATAGCGTACACTTTAATTTATGAGTGTTTTGATAGCGATAAAATATAGGTTTTATGCTGCATGAGGGGTGTGGCTGCTATAATTTTAGGGTATAGATAGGTAAACCTTAAAATTATGAGTATTTCAATATTATATACAAGAGTTTCGAGTGTAGATCAGAAAACGGATCGACAAAGAGTAAAAGAGGATGAATTTGATAAAGTTATCGAAGATAAATGTTCGGGAGCCATTCCAATTTTTGAAAGACCCGAGGGTTCAACCCTAAAAACCCTTATAGATCGACAATTGATCAAGTCAATTTCTGTTTGGCAAATTGATCGTTGCGGTCGTGACCTTAGAGATATTATAAATTTTATTCATTACACCACTGAGAGAGGAATCCCTGTAAATTTTTTATCGCAAGGTCTATGCACACTCAATGAAGACAAAGAGGAAAATCCGATCTCTAAAATGATAATCTCAATTCTTGGAGTGGTTGCTGAAATGGAACGAAAACTTTCAAAAGAACGTCAACGTGAGGGTATTGAGTTGGCTAAATTAGATCCAACAAAATATCTTGGAAGAAAACCAGGTTCTAACGAAGATCCAATTAAGTTTTTATCAAAACCACAAAATAAAAAGGCGTTAGACTTACTAAGAAAGGGATATAAAAACATTGAGGTTGCTAAGATCACGGAGCTTCATGTGAATACCATCACTAAAGTTAAACGACATTTATAATGGATACCTTTTTTACTATTTACTTTATTGTTGTTGGGGTATTATTCACTCTAAACCTGATATCTGTGCTAATTAAATTCTTCATTACTGAAGGTGAAGACTGGCAATTTCAGTTGGCAGAGGATGTATTGAACTGGTGCCTTCATCTTTATCCAATACGTAAACAAAAACCACTACTGACTTTAGTTGAGGGTAAATCTCATCTTGCGGGAGAGTATTGTTTCTACAATAACACAATTACCATCTACAGGAACAACAATGTAATACGCAGAGAACTAATCAATACTGTTATCCATGAGTATTTCCATTATTACCTAATTACATCGGAGTCGAAATCTAAACTCTATCATGATCAACTGGATCAATTCTCATTGGAGCAACACCCGCAGGAAATTCTTTGCAATACTATGGGTGAAACTCTTACAAAGGTCTATTTGAAAAATAAATAAAAACGGACGTTATTTCACAAGGAGGACAATAACCCAAGAGATTATACCAATCATATTTAGTGTAATACAATGATCAAATTCACGGATTAAACAGATATAATCGAGAATTAGTTTCAATATCAGTTGGTATTTTATTAGTTCGAACTGTCAAATTTTTCACGACAAAAAAATCCAAATTCGTTCAATAAAATCAACTTTTCAGGATCTAATTCGTGTTCTTTTAGAATATGTAATCGTTCTTCAAAGAAATCATTTAACAACTCCATATTAGATGGATTATTAAACCCACAATTGATCAAATATCGATTGAAATATTCGTAATCTAAATTATTTTTTTCTTTTAGCATCGTCTTTTATTTTTTTTAATTTTTCGATTACAGACTCTCTGATTAGATCTGATGTTGTGTATTTTTTGTTATTTTCTTCAATAACACAATCTATCAAATCTTTGAATTGACTTTCTGTTATTCTTACGATTACCCTTTTTGATTTTTTCTCTTTCATGATTTTGTTTCTATATAAATATCATGAAATTCAAAATTTGTCAGACAAAAAAAAGTAATCTTGCACATCGCTTTTGAGTTTGCTATTTTTACATAAATCTAAGTAAGTGAAAGTTAAAATCTCATATCTAAATTCACAGGGACGTGACAACATAGCTGAAGTTGTTGATATGTTTTCAAAGGATAGAGGTCCATTGACTTTTGAATTACTTGAGAATAATTATTCTTCGGATCACTTTCAATATCATCGAGATTTAACAAAAATATCCATTGATGATTTGAAGGAATTGTCCAGGTTAATTAGGTTAGATCACTCGATAGGAAGTGATGACTTCGTTGTTGTAATCTCTCAAAAAACTATTGATGCCTCAGTAATTAATATTACATCATTAAAAGATTGGTATAGTTTCTATTACGAACAGAATATACTTGTTAAGTCAGGTGGTTGGAGTAATATAACAGAGGGTAAACCATATCTTGCTATTGCTCATCAAATCATTGAAAATATATTTCAATACCTCGGTAAACTGGATTTAAATTCTATTCGTTTACAAGATTCTATTCATATGGAAACAGAAGTTTGTATTAATGATTTTTGTGAAAAACCAAATGAAACTAAGGGGAAAATTAGATCGGGTTACATTTGTAGGAGCTGTATACAATCAGCATTAAATTATACCTCCAATGATTATGTTATTCAAATTAAAAACATCTTAAGTAGAATTAGTAATCGGTTAAGAGAGAACTATGACTTTAACTTTTCCGATAATGAATTGAAAATTCAGGTAACTGAAAATTATAAAATTGAAATTGGTGGGCAACCTTTGGATTTTGGTCATAAAGGTAAATTATCTCATGTTGTTTATCTCTTTTACTTAATCAATCACAAGTCTAAGTTTGGACGTAAGGATCTTTCAATAGGTGGTGTGGCTCACGAAAAATTCATGTTATTATATAATCATATATATAGTAAAATATATGAAGATGAGGTTAATCGGTACGTGAAGAGTATAACATCAGTTCATTCACGGATTTCCACCCGTATAAAAAATCAATTGAATATTGAGGCGTTGGCTCATAAGTATGGTTTTAACTCTTCAAATACAAAACAAGATGTTACAGTGTATTACATTGATATCTCCCCAGAACACCTAAGTATTCCCTCAGATCTTTTGAGTTTTAAAGTGAATTACTGATATCCTAAATTTCAATCGCAGCGCTGCGATTGAGGTATACCTTTTCCTTTCGTGATTTCTTTGTGGTATAATTTAAAACTTTATATCATGAAAAATTCAATGGAACAATTCGAAGTTGTAAAAATCGATCAAATCGTAAAAGTTGAAGAATTTAAAAACTTCTATGAATCACAAACCGATGATTCAGAAAATCAATTAAAATCTTCTTTGGAAAAGGAACAATTATTACCTTTAATTACCTCGAGAGATTTTCAATTAATTGACGGTTATCGTCGACTTAAGTTACTAAGTGCTTTAGGTAAGGAAGATGTAAAAGTCCAATTTGTAGATGTAGAACCATCTATTGGCCTTCGTTTATCCTTTAATATGTATCGAGTAAAGACCGCTAACGACCTTACCAAAGAGGTTTTACAAGTTTTTAAATCGGTTGAAAAACGACAAGGTCAAGGGAATAATGGTAAACCTTACGATCGTTACGCGATTATCAGAGAAAAAATTAACTACCGATGGAAATCTCCCAAGGCAATCCGCCAGTTTGATAAAATTATCGAAAATGACTTTGAGAATAATCTGTTATTAAACGGAGTTGTGAACAAAGGGTGGAGTTTATCTGACTGTGAAAAATATCTAAGTGAATTAAAAGAGATTGATTTAACCAAAAATCATGGATTCACAGAACAGTTAACAAAAGGAGACCTAACTATTAATCAAGTCAATAAATTCATCGAAGAGAAAGAAAACCTTCAAAACAATTACAAAGACACTTTTGTAATTCCTAACAAGGCAACCACTTTTAAAATGAATTGTGTTGATATAGTTGATGTGCCGTCGTATACAAGAAGTATAGCAACTTTATTTACTTCCATTCCGTATTATATGTTACGTGGTTACGATAAAAAAAACTTGTCATCAGAATTGGGTCACGAAAAGACCCCCGAGGAGTTTGCGGATATCATTGGGGAGATTTTTGGGAAGGTTGAAGGAGTTCTTAATGAAACTTCCAATGTTTTTGTAAATATTGGTGACACCTACATTAATGGCTGTGCCATGGATATACCGGGTTTGGTGAAAGCAGCGATCTTAAAACATACAAAACTAAAATACAAAGAGTGTATCATCTGGTCCAAACCCAATCCTCATCCACAGGGAGAACAAGTAAAAAGACCGATAAATCAGATTGAATATATTTTATGGTTCGTTGTAGATCCTTCAAAATCGAAGTACAACTTACTAAAATATACGGATCATGAAAAAGAGGTAAGGATTACGACTGGTGCTAAAGATGTTGATAAAAACGGGAATGTATCCAAGAAAACAAAATCACTTTCAAAACCCTATAAGAAGATTTACAACCACATTGCAGCTCAAGATGTGGCTCATATGATTAAGTGTGCCACTGGTAAAAACAAACCTGCGTTCGATGCCTTCCCAACAGGTCATCCTGCATTGATGGCAGAACTTCTTCCTGTAATCCCAATTTTAATGACAACAGACGAGACTGATTTGGTTTACGATCCTTTTGGGGGTGCTAATACCACTGGTAGAATTTCTTTACTACTCAACAGACAATACTTAGGTACCGAACTTTCAACTCACTATCACAGGGTGGGTTGTAAGGTTCTTGAAAATACAATTGAAGAGATCAATCAGAATGATTTAGAGATTATCAATAGTGAGTATAAGGAAGTAGAAGAATTAACTGTAGCAGCATAAAATAATGAAAGTTTTAGTGCCAAATAATTTAAACGTACCTGAATTGATTGAAGAATTGAATCTCTCTAATCGAAGACAGAAATATGTTAAAGAGAAAATATATCATTTGATATCCAGAGTTGTAGCAACACATAAAAATATTAAAAAGTTTGATAAAAATGGATACACCGGATTGTGTTCTAAAGAACTCAATATGATCTTAAATAGAGATTATAAATTGATTTTAGATCTATTAAAAGATAAAAATGTGATTGAGTTAGATCTCAATTATTTAAAAGGTGTGAGGTGTAATAAAATCAAGTTAAACGATCAATATCAAAAAAAAGATAAGGTATTAAAAACCATAAGGAGAGAACATAAAACAGCACCCTCTAAAAACCAGTTATTAGATAGTTACTTCAACCACAACTTAGAAATACAAAAAGGGTACAAGAATCATGTAAAACACATATATGATACCCTGCGTCAAGAATTAACAAACGACAATCAGTTACTGGTTCTAAAAAATAAAATTGGAATCTGGTTATTAACAATTAATGATATTGAAAACAATCAATATTGGCATAATAAATCTACAGCCAATTGGAGATATAGTTCCACATTAACGAATCTTTCCAAAACACTTAAGAAGTATTTAATTTATGAAAAGCAATCATTAGTTCAAGTAGATCTTAAATGTAGTCAGGTATATCTATTATCAAGTATATTAAACTATGATTTCTTTAAATCTAATGATGAGTTATCATTTCATCAAATTATGAATTCTTTATTATCTGATAAAATTATAAAAGATGTTATATCATATTTATTTTCTCCATTAATGTTTGCGCACTTTGAGCAAAGAAAGTATTTGGGGAAAGATGAGATAATTATTAGAGATCATCACGAATTCCAAAAATTTAGAGACGCACCATTTCAAGAAGATTTCTATTCACATTTATTTGAATTGGAACATGGAGATCCTCCCACGAATGCTCAACGTAAATCAATCAAAAAGGATATCATGTATGTATTGTTTCAAAACAATAGAAAACATCGAGAATTGGTGGAAGGAGTTCGGTTATTAGAAAAATTTTATCCCTATGTAAATCAATTTATTCTAAAGATTATGGACAGAATAGGTAAAAGGAATTTCTCCCTACTTCTACAGCGTGTGGAGAGTTATCTAATATTGGATTGTGTGGTTCCTGAATTTCATAGACGCTGTTCTGTAGCACCAGTTTTTACAATCCATGATTGTATCATTACAACGGAACAACATAAGTTAGAACTAACGAATGTGATGTTTGAAGTACTTCACGAAAAAACACGAATTAAACCCGGTTTATCGGTTGAAAAGTTAGATCCCTCAGATCTACTTGATGATAATTTTATAAAGGAAATAAGAGATGATATCTATAAGAAATCAACCAAGAGTAGATTTAAAAAAAAGAGTTGGTCGATACTCGACAAACATATTGAGACAACAAATGAATTTCTAAAAAACAACTAAAAAATGAAAATCATGAGAGAAGAAATGATCCAAATATTGAATGTAACAAAAGACGAACTAATCCAAATCGTTAAAGAAGGTGTCAAATTAGAATTGAACCGACAGAAGGCAATAGGTCAGACTACTTTTAATAACTCAGATGAAAAGTATTTAAGTAGAAGTGAAACTGCAAAATTACTTCATGTAACAGAAGTAACTCTTAATAACTGGGAGAAGAAAAATATACTTGTTCCGAGTAGAATAGGTAGACGTGTCTTATATAAAGAGGCTGAAGTTTTGGATAGATTGGACCATGCTGCATAATTAAGGTATAACAGTATAAATGTTATGTAATGTTACAAACTGCGCACACCTTTGAGCACACCCCAAAAACCAAAAAACCCGTAAATCATTGTTTATAAATGAGTTACGGGATAATTTTGTGGTACCTCCAGGAAGTTTTAGGTTTTACTTTGTTTTATTCGTTTTTCTATAAATCAATGAAAATCAATAGTATAATGATAAAATCATGATAAAATAGTAAAGAAAAATCAAACCAAATAACAAGGATTTAAACCTGCGGAGCAACCTCTCGAGCAACCGGTATTCTCGCCATATCTTAGCCTTAGTCATTAAATTTAAAAAATATGTATAAGGTTTTAAAGTCCTCAAAGGCAGCAATTCGATTTAGTCTAAAACATTCAAAAAAGTATCTATTAGAAAATAGATGCCAAGAAAGTTTAATTGTATTGTGGTTCTCCTTCGGAGGAGCAGACAAACGAGTTAGTTATTCCACAGGATATACTGTTTCCTATTCCGATTGGGATTATCAAAAACAACGTGTAAAAACCAACAAATCAAGAATTATCAATTCCCATACAGTCAATAACTACTTAAATAGGTTGGAGACAGAACTAATGAATGCGAATAGTCGATTTATAGATGAAGAAAGACCAATTACCAAGGAGTTAATAAAAGAAACATTAGATATCATAACAGGGAAATTAGTTCCAGTTGAAAAAGAAGAAAAGGTTCCGATTGATTTTTTTAAGTTTTCTGAAAATTATCTTTACCAAAAGAAAGATAGAATAGAGAAACCTACATTTACTCTATACAAAGGAACATTAACAAAATTGAAGAAATATACACGAATAAGAAAAGTTACAGTTGACTTTAGTTCGTTTAACAAAACCTTTTTAGATGATTTTAGACAGTTTCTTGAGATTAGAGAGAACTTGGCTCTAAATACGATATCAAAACACTTTAAAAACCTTAAAATGTATGTAATCGAAGCCAAGAATCAAGGTTTGATATCGAATCCTCCACTAAAATATTTTAAAGTATCCACGGAAGAAACCACAGCAATTTATCTGAATGAAGATGAAATAAATCAAATATTGAAATTAGATTTATCGTTTAATAAGAGAATGGAATTGGCAAGAGATAAATTTTTAATGGGATGTTATACCGGTCAACGAGTTAGTGATTACAATGGAATTACATCAGATAATATTGTTGATATTAGTGGATTGAAGTGTTTTAGAATCAAACAATGTAAGACCAAGAACATTGTAGATTGTCCAATTACATTGGAAATACGAGAGATTATGTCCCGATACAACAATCAACCCCCACCGTATCTTCATGATACTGATATCAATGAAAATATTAAGATTGTAGGAAGGATATTAGGATTTAATGAGGTTATAAAAACAGAAATTACCAAAGGAGGGAGGTTAGTAAAAAGAAATAAACTAAAATGGGAGATGATAGAGACACACACTGGTAGAAGAAGTTTCTGTACCAATAATTATAAAAAAGGAATGTCATCATTATATATCATGCACTTTTCCGGTCATAAATCTGAAAGAGAGTTTCTAAAATATATTAGAGATAGAGGAGAGGATAGAACCAAACATATTGTTGATCAAGGGTATTTTAATGTTTAGGCTTTGGTTACAAGTGACGTTAGTCAACTGCTCTATACCCTTTGAAAAATCCAATTGTAAAATCTACAATCCATTTTAGAGTTAAGAACACAAACCACAAAATAGAGATGAAAGTGTGCCAAAATACTTTAATGAAATTAACAAAGAGAATGATCAACATATAGATCATTTGAAACGTAGCAGCGTTTTTTCCTCTAACTTGAACACCTCCTAATTTGAAACTTGAGTAATTTGGTTTTAAGATATTATAGGAACCTCTTTTGTTTTTGAGGGAAGTACTAACTCCATTTTTGGAAATATTGAAATTGAATGGACCACTTTTATATCTTCCAATAAACTGAAAGTTACCATTTTGGAAACCCATTCTTGCTCCCTTAAACAATCGTTTATGAAGACGAAGTCCATGTTTGGTGTTTATAGTAGCACCAACTCCATCACCCTTAAATGTTTTCGTTGCAGAAACACCTCCCGTTCTTGAAACTCGGACAGTTTCCCCTCTATATTCTATTCTTTTCTGAGGGTTGTTTTTATCTTTTGAATTAGTGCTTGACATGAGTCAAAATTAATAAATTAAAAAAAGGAGATTGAGATGTTTGAATTTTGATTTCCCCTCCCCCTATTATTCAAAGTTGCAACACAATTTCTTCTTTTAATGAATTAAAAGGTTTAATTTAATCGATACTTTACTTCGTTTTTAGAGAATATCATATGGTGCACGTTCTTTGACTACGTAAAACTACTATTTGGCAACCGATGATTTTCCGTTTTTTACGAATTGCTTAAAGGGGAGTGCAAATTCTTGATCAGAGAATCCGAATTGTAGTTTTTATGGTTTACAATTCTTAAAGATTTCATTGTTGTCTTAAATACCAAATATCACTTCGCATTCCACCGCAATACCGCGTCTCGTACTCGCCTGCCGAGCTGCTCGCCCTTTTTTGAAAACAGATTATCCCTTTCCGGGTAACCCTTCAATTCTTCATTAATGGCGGAAGCTCCAAAAGGAGTAGTCCATTCCCCGCCACCAACCACCACCATGCCAAATATGAGCATGGCATTTTGCAGCGCGTTTTGAACCAGTTCTTCTCCTGAAGAAATGCCTCCTGCGGTTACAAAAACCGCTCCAATTTTATCCTGTAGGGGTGTTTTTTCGAAAGGCCAGCCCTGAATAAACGTTAATAGCTCAGGAGCCGGATTGGCATTGTAAACTGGTGATCCTAAGATAATGGCATCTGCTAAAATTACATCCTCATTGGTGGTCTCCGATACAGACTTAAGGACCACATGAACGCTGTTGTTTTCCGTCGCGCCCTTGTATACCGATTTGGCCAACTTTTCCGTGTTGCCGGAATTTGAAACATATGTAATAAGTATAGTCCGTATTTGGGAGTTGTCTTGCTGTCCGAAACCCACACCATAAGCCAAGCCAACTATAAGAGTAAACACTAATTTTAGGCAAACTTTTAATCGCATCATTTTTATACTTTCATTTAAGTGAGCAAGTTAATGGTTTCCGGCCGATGTGAAGACCAAAAAGAAAATTCTTTTGAGAAAAAAACGCAAAACTATTATTATCAAATATTTCATAATCACTCAATTAAATTTATTTAAAATAATTTAAAGGCCAAATCTAAGTTAATTTACCATACCTTACATAATTATTTATTATGATTTAATTTAATCAATTTTTCAAAATACTCCTATTTATGAAAAAGATACATTTAGTTATTTTCTTATTAATATCTTACATTTCAGTAGGTCAAAATTTAACGGTAATAAGTGGTGGAAGTATCACAATACCCAAAGACAGTTATGTGTTTGTAGGTGGAGATTTTAACAACGCTGCAGGCACTGTAACTTTACACTCTGATTCGGATGAGTTTTCATCGTTATTGGTAAGTGGTGCTGCATCTGGGGATATTACCTATAACCGCTATGTAAATGTAGTAGGTGATGGAGAATGGGATTTAATAGGTGCGCCAGTATCAGGGATGGCATTTAGTACATTGATACAAGATACCAATATTGCAACAAACGGAAGTTTTTATGCAGTAGGATCTTATGACAATACTACGGACACTTGGACAAACGCTACCGATGCAACCACAGGTTCTTTATCATTAGGGCAAGGATACCAAATGGCAACCACCAGTGGAGGCACACTTTCTTTTACAGGTGCTATTGCCGATGGAGATCAAACTGTAACCATAACCAACAGCGATGCAGAGAATTCAGGAGCAGGAAGACGTTGGAATTTAATTGCCAATCCATTTGCGTCGTATCTTAATGGAAATAGTAATGCAGATGGAACCAATAATTTTTTAACGGTTAATACCGCAGCAATAGATGATGAATTTGAGGCACTCTATGGCTGGAAAGCAGATGGAACAGGATATGAAATTTATAACAACACAAGTACAGCCACGTATATAGCCCCTGGTCAAGGTTTTTTTGTTGCCGCTGCAGGAAGTGGAGGGGATCAAACAATCACTTTTACTCAAGCCATGCAAACAGTTACAGGAGTCGATGATTTTGTTGCCGCAAAATCCTCTGTAACGAGTTACGAATTGGTTTTAGACATGTATAGTGATGCGGTTAAAGTTGCGGATACTAAATTTTATTTTAAAGAAGGATTGACTTTAGGATTAGACCCAGGGTACGATGCTGGAGCCTTCAACCAATCTTCAGGTTTCAGTTCGAGACTTTTAGAACAAGACAACGGTATTGGTATGGGCATCAATGCAATGCCTACAGATGCTATGAGCAATGTAATCGTTCCTCTAACAATAAATCAAGAAGCTGGGATTGCTCTTAAAATTCAAATAGCAAACAGTACAATACCAGAGAATATAAATGTGTATTTAGAAGACACCGTAGAAAACACGTTTACACTTCTTACCAATGAGGGTTTTGAGCTTACAGCACAAACTACCTTAAGTGGTATGGGAAGGTTTTTCATTCACTATACTACAAGTACCCTTTCCATAGATACGGTGAGTAGTACCTCATTATTAACCGCCTATAAAGGAAAAGGAAATACCTATATCTCAGTAGAAGGATTACAGCAGTTCTCAGAGCCAGCAAATCTTATCCTTTACAATGTATTAGGGATGAAAATACTTTCAAGAAAGATCCAAAACCCTTCACAGAAAGAGATGCTTTCTACAGTAGGTTTGAGGACCGGAGTCTACATCCTAAAAGTACAGGCAGAAAACATTGTTTTCACAAAAAAATTATTCATAGAATAAGAACTCCACATGAAAAAAACAGAAAACACACCTAACGGTACCGATGATATCAGTAGAAAAGAGGCCATAAAGAAAATGGGAAAGTATGCTGCACTCACAGCGATGGGCACATTTATGATTCTAAGTCCTAAAAAGGCACAAGCGCAATCTGGACCTTCGGACCCAGGTGCTTGGTAATAAAACAACTCTTCAAAGAATAAAAAACTAAAAAAACACATTATTAAAAAACAAACCAATGAAACAAATTTTTACATTTTTAGCGGCAGTAGTATTAACTGCAACAACGTATGCCCAAGTGGGTATAGGAACGACAACACCTGCAACTTCTGCAGCATTAGATATTACTTCTACCACAAAAGGATTATTAATACCAAGAATGACTAATGCACAACGTCAAGCTATTTCAAGCCCAGCTGCAGGGTTAATGGTCTTTGTCACAGATTTTGATGGAGGTAGATTTATGTTTTATGACGGGACAGAATGGGGTACACTTTCTTTTACAGAGAAACGTCCAGACGCTCCCACAATAGGAACTACCGTTGTTGCTGACGCACAAGCCACAGTTTCATTTACAGCCCCATCAAGTGATGGAGGTTCAGTAATTACTTCCTACACAGCTACCTCAAGCCCAGGAGGTATAACAGGAACATTAAGTCAGTCAGGAAGTGGAAGTATTACAGTAACAGGTTTAACGAATGATACAGCTTATACTTTTACAGTGACGGCTACCAATGCCATTGGAACAAGTACGGCAAGTACTCCTTCAGGTTCAGTAACAGTAGCTCCAACTTCTCCCATAGTTTCAAATGGAACTGGTACCTATACTTTTTTGAATCACAACTTAGGGGCAGATACTTCACTACCCCCACATAATCCAGCTGTTGGTTTACAAGGTGGTTATGTGCAATGGGGTAAACCAGGGCCTACAAACTGGGTAGGCGAAGCTAACGATGGGGTAAATGGCTTTGTTGCAGCACCAACAAGTGTTAATCCAAACAGTGGTGCTATTTTTGGCTGGTCTCAAACGGCTGCAGCAGACAGTTCTTGGAATAGTGGTACAGAAGCAAACCCTGTTAAAGTAACCGCAAATGATCCTTGCCCAACTGGTTATAGAGTGCCTACGCGTACTGAATGGGTAGCTGTTCATAACAATAATACCGTAAGTAGAACAGGTGCGTTTACAGAAGGTACTTCTGAATATGGTTCTGCCTTACATTACGGCCCAGATGCAAGCACAAAGTCACTGACCTTGCCTGCTGCTGGCGGCCGCAGCAACGTCACCAGTGGCGCGCTCGACGGCCGTGGTAGCCTCGGCGACTACTGGAGTAGTACAGAGGATGGCAGCAATGCTTACTACTTAGTCTTCGGTAGTAGCTTCGTAGTCCCGGCCAATAGCAACAGTCGTACGCGCGGCTTTTCCGTTCGTTGTATCGCAGAATAAAAATTCTATTAATTTATTATTTATTTGTCTCTTAGGCAAGTAGTAGAAAATTGTGGCGGCGTAGCCGCCGCATTTTTTTAAAAAAGTCATATAAAATGAGTATTAAAGAAAAACTAGCGAAAGAAGATGACACGCATATGTATTGCTATAAGCAGGGTGCTTTTTGGGTGTGTTATGAGCAAAGTGCTTATATAGTAAGCCTTAGTAAAGCCTATAAACCTAGCAAAAAAATGTGATCTTGCAAAAAACAGCACATCATATGGTATCTGTAACCAATTCATACCTTGGTTTATTAAGTCATTATAACACCTATAACCTTAGGCACAAATTGCTCTTTTCTAAGCCCCCTTGCTTGTTATATAAAATGGGGTACTTTCATTCGAACATCAAAAAAATAATACTTTATAAAAACCTTAAACAGCAACACAATAGATACCTCTTAAGATGATAAAAAAAATACTAGTACCCCTTACTTTGTTTATTGCTATAAACAGCTTTTCTCAATCCGTTTCAATGGATTTTCCTGCCTTTGCAGGTAAAACCTATGATTTTATCATTTTTCAGGGGAGCAAGCAAGAAACGGTACAACAAGATACCATACCCGCTAATGGTAAGTTTACCTTAACCATACCAGCAAAATTTGCACCCTATACAGGAATGAGCCGCTGGTTAATTACGGGCACTGCCCAAGGTGGTGGTTTAGACATGGCAATACCTGGGTATAATTTTTCGGTAACTTGTTTAAGCGATGCCCCAGATACTAACAACATTGTCTATACTGGTTTTGATGCCGTAAACGAATTGAACAGCCTAAATACTCAACAACAGCAAATCATAGAAAAATTTGCAGTTGTAAGTAAGGCTTCTGTTTTGTATGCAGAAAATAAAAAGCTGTACACAATTTTTAATAAAGAAAAAATAAAACAAAAAGAAGCGTTCGAAAACTTTAACAAACAACTAAAAAGAAACCCTAGTTTTAATGCCCGCTTTTTACCCATCGTAAATCTTATCAAAGGCATACCGCCACATTTAACAACTAATGAAGACGAAAAAGCAGCTATTTATAACCAATTTATAACCAAAGACTTAAGTTTTAATGATTTATATGTATCTGGCCATTGGACTGCTATTATACGAGATTGGGTAGGTTACCAAAGCAACGTAGTAAATGATAAAGCCCAATTTGTAAAAGATTTTAAATTGATAAGTGATAGAATAACCAACCCAAGGCAGTACACCGATTTTGTGGGGAAACTTACCTATTACTTAACCACGTATGGGAAAGATAATTATGTAGCTGCCATTGCAGACGCTGTGGTAGGTTCTGGTAAAGTGAATGCGTATGCAGGCAGTATGCAAGTGTATATAAAGGCTACAATGGGTAAGCAAGCTCCAGATATCGTTATTAAAGAAAATGTAGGGTCAGAAAAAGAAGTAAATCTTGTAAATACACTTTTAAAAACAGATGCTTTAGCATCTAAATACAGTTTGCTATTGTTTTACCAATCTGGTTGTGGGCCTTGTAAACAAACCATAGCGGCATTAAAGGAGCATTATTCTAATCTTGTTGCCAAAGGCATAAAAATAGTGGCTCTTTCTGCAGATACAGACCCGCAGGTATTTAAAGACAGCGCAGCAGCATTTCCATGGAAGGATACTTATTGTAATTTAGAGGGTTTTAATGGTGTTAATTTTAAGAATTATGCAGTAACTGGCACACCTACTATGTTTGTTTTAGATAGTAAAGGCGTCATACTTAAAAAAATAGCGACTATAGAACAGTTATTAACTTGGAGTGAAAAGTTATAATACCGATAAAAATTTAGATTTAAAAAGTGATTGATTGTATTATACCCTTTAAAAAGCTATTTGTACAAACCAGCAATTTTAATCTAAAACCAGTTAAAGGATCTTATATAACAACCGTTACAGACCCTTTTGGAAACGATATTCATCAGAAAATAGAAATAAAGGAGTACGTTGTAAACCTGATAAACCTTTAGATTTTTCTTAACAAAAAAACATCTTTTTTTTCTTCATCTTTGTACATATCCAAATCTATTTGAGTTTGATGCTTTCAAACATCCTTAATTGATTATTTTTATAGAAAATTATGAATGATTTAAATTTTTAAGATGAAGATATATCCTATAGAAACTGGTAATTTTAAATTAGAGGGGTGGCGCAATGTTTGGAGTTGTACCAAAATCAATTTGGCAAAAAATGAACCCTGCAGATTCCAATAACTTGATAGAAATGAGTAGTCCATTACTTACTAAAACTATCGAAGATAAAAGATATCTTTGGTTGGAGGGAACCAACCAATATGTGGTATTGGAACACGAAGCCTTTAGTGTTGTAGAGAAACTTATTAATAGGGTATTACCAAAGACGATTGCAATACATCTTGAAACAACATTATCGGTTCCATTTGAAGCGGCTCTAAAGTTTGTAAAAGAGTTAAAAGAACGGGTTTTAAATTCATCCATAACCGTTCAAGAGAAAAGTATCATCGAATTATCAAAGGTTACAATTCCAGATAACTTTAAGATTATAACTACCTATCGAGTAAACAATACGCTTATAAAAGTTTCGTATAAAGGTGATTTAGAAGCTTCTTATATTCATCCTAAATTTGCACACTTAGAAACTGAAACAGCTGACAAAGAAATCGATTTTAAGGTTTTTACAGCAAATGATAAAATTTATTTAGCAATTAACAATAAAGTAAAGTACGGATGGTCTAAGGAAGAAATTCATTATTTTCAAGGGAAGTTTTCTATGGAGTTTATACAAGCAATGTATCATAAAGAGGAATCTGAATGGATGGGTGTTTTTCACGCATCAGCAGTAAGCAAACAAAAAAAGGCAGTACTTTTTTTAGGTGACTCGGGAAATGGTAAAAGTACCTCGTTGGCACTTCTTCAGAAACATGGATTTCAGTGTTTGGCTGATGATTTTGTGCCAGTTGCAGCTAAAAATAAAGAAGTATATCATTTTCCTGCAGCCATTTCTGTTAAAAACAGTAGTTTAAAAACATTAGCACCCTTGTATCCATTATTAAATGATACCAAAGAATATCATTTAAAAAGATTGAATAAGAGAGTTCGTTATTTACCGCCAAATTATACAGATTTCCAAACACACCTTGCTTGCAAGGATTTGGTATTTATAAAATACCAAAAAGATGTTGCATTATCATTTTCTAAAATATCTAAACAAAAGGCTTTCGAGCAGTTGGTACCTGATTCTTGGTTATCTCCAAAAAAAGAGAACGCTGCTACTTTTTTAGAGTGGTTTGCTACATTAAACTGCTATCAAATCACCTATTCACAAACTAATGAAATGGTAGCATCAGTTTCTAAAATATTTAATAATGACGTATAAAGAAACGTTTTACTTTGTGGCAAAATGTTTGACAATTTCTTTAGAACATAAGAATAGTGAAGAAATTGAAAAACAGTTACAATCGAATAATATAGATTGGGATGCGGTTGTAAAAGTAAGTACTGCTCATTATGTGTTTCCTGCATTGTATTGCAATTTAAAACGTGCTGATTTTTTAAAGTATATTCCAGAGGATTTAGTAGCTTATATGGAAGAAATCACAAACTTAAATAGAGATCGTAATACCGCTATTATCCAACAAGCAAAAGAACTAAATGCGTTATTAGTTACACATAATTGTACTCCAATTTTCTTAAAAGGTACAGGGAACTTATTATCCAACCTCTATGAAGATACTGCAGAGCGAATGGTTGGAGACATCGACTTTATTTTTTCAAAAGAAGACTATCCAAAAGCAATAGCGATACTTTATAAAAACGGATATGAAAGAACGGTAAAATCAAATGCAAAAATAGATTATGTTGATCATGTTTTTAATAAACATTATCCAAGGCTTCATAAAGAAAACAATATTGCAGCAGTGGAGGTGCATAAAGAATACCTAATGGAAAAATACATTGGAGAATTCAATTATAAAAACACCCATCAAAGTGCACAAACTATAAATGGTGTGCGAGTATTGAGTTATGCCAATAAGGTAAACTTAACGATTATTGCCAATCAAATAAATGACAGAGGATACCATTATAAAAACATCGGTTTAAGAAATGCATACGATGTGTTTTTACTTTCTAAACAAACAGTTGCCAGTAAAGCAATGGGGTCTTTAAAAGATTTAAAGGAACCATTAGAATGTTTTATAGCAACTACTTATGAGGTGTTTAATATGCCTGCAAGTCTACAGTACAATTCCACCAAAGCAATCACAACATTTTTAAAACGTTTTCAGATACATTTTTCTAACCCATCCAAAACAAAAAGAAGACACCGAATACTTAATATAAAAATATTACTACAGATTCGTTTAGAGATTCTATGGAAAGCGGTGGTTGATAGAAAAACGAGAATATGGGTATTTTACAGGTTATCAGATCCAAAATGGTATCAAGAAAAATGGAAACAAACGATCACTGCATTAATAACTTAAATTATCTAATGTCAATAGTTTTGGAGTTACAGTATCAAACTTATTTAACTTCCTTTTAAATTGAAGGAAGTTAGATCACCGTTTCTAAGTTCCCCATAAATACACAACGTATTCTCTAAAATATAAATTTTAAATAATTACATTGTTATCGTTTCCAAGTACCTCCATATGTGTAGTTTGGATTGTCTTTTTTAACGTCTATAAGACACTTTTTACAGACAAACACCCATTCTTTTGGGTTTTTATATTGCACTCGGTACATCGTAGGGAAATCTACTTTACAAATGACACAATGTTTAATTCGTTGTTTCATAATTCACTTAAGTCATTAATAACTTAATTTTTGGAATTTAATATAACCAATTTCCCGTTATCTTTTTATATCTCCCGAGCAACCTTTGGAGCAACTCTAAAAAACAAAAAACCCGTAAATCATTGTTTATAAATGAGTTACGGGATTATTTTGTGGTACCTCCAGGAATCGAACCAGGGACACAAGGATTTTCAGTCCTTTGCTCTACCAACTGAGCTAAGGTACCATTGCCTTAGCGGTGGCAAATATAATATGTTTTTTCACATCTACTAAGGAAAATTTAAAAAAATCTATTGTATTTTTGAAATTCATCAAAAAGGCAATTGTGAATTTAAGTGTAGATGTTGGAAATACAAGAGTGAAAGCAGCTGTTTTTGAAGAAGATAAACTGATAGAACTGTTTGTTTTTGATACAAAAAGACTGCTTTCCAAGGTCAAAGAAATTTTAAAAAAATATACAATTGCCAATGGAATTCTTTCCTCAGTAGCTTTAATTTCGGAATTTGAACTCCAAAAGCTCCAAGAAATCGTTTCATTTACAATCGTTTCATCCCAAATCGAAGTGCCTTTTACAAATACCTATGCAACACCCCATACTTTAGGTGTTGACCGAATAGCTTTGATGGTAGCTGCCCAAAAAGAATTCCCTCAAAAAAATGTATTGGTTGTAGATGCTGGTACCTGTCTTACTTTTGATTTTATCGATAAAGAGGCTAATTATCGAGGAGGTGCAATTGCTCCAGGTTTAAAAATGCGCTATGCTTCCCTACATCAATTCACTGCAAAATTGCCCTCATTAGAAGTACAAGCCCCCATCGATTTTATTGGAAACTCAACAAATGAAAGCATACATGTTGGAGTTGTAAATGGGCTTCTTTTTGAAATTGAGGGCGTTATTTCACGATATGAAAAGAAATTTTTAGATTTAACAGTAGTTTTAACAGGAGGAGATGCAAATTTCTTGTCAAAGCAATTAAAAAGTAGCATATTTGCCAATCAAAATTTTCTCCTTTACGGATTGAATGAAATATTGATTTTTAACAAAAGCAAATGATTCAAAAATATCTAATTGTAATTCTATTAATAAGTTCAAGCGTCGTTTTCGGTCAAAGAACCACATCTTCCCCTTATTCTTTCTTTGGTATTGGAGAAGAGTTTAGTTCAAGAACAATAGAACAGGCAAGTATGGGAGGTATCGGAGTTGCTTTTAATAGCGCACAATATTTAAACTTTACCAATCCTGCAGCCTATTCAGATTTAAGGTTTACGACCTACTCTTTCGGTTTGTTAAGTAAAGATTTAACAGTGAAGACCAATGAGGCAAGTCAGACAGTAAATGCCACCAGTTTAAGTTATTTTGCATTGGCCTTTCCGATTGGTAAAAGTGCAGGCTTTTCATTTGGAATGCAGCCCCTGTCTTCTGTTGGGTATTCTTTATCAAACACAACATTAGATGCCGATGGTGATCCAACAGAAATTTCAATATTTTCAGGTACTGGAGGAGTTAATAGAATTTACGGAAGCTTCGGTATGAAAGTTTACAAAGGACTTTCATTAGGAATAGAAGCTGATTTTAGTTTTGGAAGCACTCAGAACATTCTCACAAAACAAATTGCAAACGTGGTCTATGCTACGAGATACAATGAATCTTCGATAATTCGAGGAGCAAATGTAAAATTGGGCGCGCAGTATACTACAAAACTAAAGAACAACTTAATTTTAAATTTGGGAAGCACTTTTAAATTTGGAAGTGATTTGGAGGTAGAAGGAACCGAACGTTTTTATACACTTTCGTTGTCAGCGAATGGTTCAGAAATTATTAGAGACGAACAAGATTTAACAACCATTGAAGGAGAGTATAATTTACCCGTACAAACAATTTTTGGGTTTGGAATTGGGAAATTGGACAAATGGCATGCAGGATTTGAATATGAAAGCCAAAATGCAATTCAAACCTCAGGATTTTTAAACAGGACAGGAAATACTTTTAGATATGATGCATCTGATCGTATTTCTCTTGGAGGATATTATACACCAAAAGCTACATCGATTTCTAGTTATTGGGACCGCGTTACTTATAGAGCAGGAATGCGTTATGAGAACACCGGACTTTCGATAGACGGATCTGGGTTGGGAACTAATTTTTCGAAGGTAAATGACTTTGGCATGTCTTTTGGTTTAGGTTTGCCATTGGGAAGAAAACTATCCAACCTAAATTTAGGGTTTGAATTTGGTAAAAAAGGAACCACAAGTAATAACCTAATTCAGGAGAATTATTTTAATATAAGAGTTGGACTGTCTTTAAATGCAGTAGGAAGACAAGCTTGGTTTCAGAAAAGAAGAATTGATTAACAAAAACTATATCACAATGAAGAAAATTATGTTTTTATTAGCTGCAATGTTATTGATGACAACAGCAAAAACAAATGCGCAGGAAGATGCAGAAAGAGAGTGTAAAATAAAATACAATCTTTTTAAAGGAGATTATAAGTCAAAAAAATATGATGACGCCCTTGTAAACTGGAACTATTTGATGGATAACTGTCAAGATTTATCTGTAAATATCTATAAGTATGGTGCAAATATGGCTGAGGATGTTTTAAAAGACCCAGCTTTAGCTAAAAGAGTATATGAGCAAAGATTGCAATATTTCCCAAAAAAGAATCCTGCAAAAGTGCATAGTGATTATGCAACCTACCTATCTAAAAACAAATTAGCAGAAGCAGACGTTATTTTTTCAATCCTAGAAAAAGCATACAATATAGATCCAACCAAAATGGGGGTGAAGAACTTGTATAAGTATTTTCAAGGAATGACCGACAGAAATAAAGAAACCAATCCTCAAAAAGTATTTGATACCTACGATGACGTTTTAGAATCTGTAGGAGATAAATTGGAAGGCTATGCAAAAAAATTAGCACCACTGTATAAGAAAATGTCTGATAGTATTGCTTTAGATAAATCAGAAAAGAAACAATTAAGAATGTATTCTGTAAACTCGAAAGCTTTAGGACAAGTAGAAGCGGGCTTAGATAACATGATCATTACATTGTCTACATGTGAAAGATTGATTCCTTTATATACCAGAGATTTTGAAGTAAACAAATTGAATGCTGCTTGGTTAAAAAGAGCCGTGAGTAGAATGTATAATAAAGGGTGTACAGAAGACCCTTTATATGAAAAACTTGCAAGAGCCTATGCTGAAGCTTCTCCATCATCAGATTCCTATTCTTTTGTCGCAGTCGTTTTAGAAAAAAATGGCGATACCGTTGGTGCAGATCAAATGCGACAAAAAGCATTCGACTTAGAACAAGATCCAATTAAGAAAGCAAATTTCAAATTAAAGTTTGCACAATATGCTTCTAAAAAAGGACAAAAGTTAAAGGCAAGAAGTTTGGCAAGAGAAGCATTAAGATTCAATCCAAACCTAGGAAAAGCATATTTGTTAATTGCCACCTTGTATGCGTCAAGTGTGAATCAATGTGGTAATGGGGAATTTGAAAAAAGAATGACCTATGTAGCTGCTTTAAACAAAGCAAAAAGAGCCGCAGCGGTAGATCCAAGTATCAGTGTTTTGGCTAATAAATACATTCGAACATACAAAGGGAATGCACCCAACAAGAAAATGATTTTTACTGCAGGTGTTGAACCAGGAAGTTCTTTTGTTGTAAAATGTTGGATTGGAGAATCTGTTAGCGTACCCAAATAATTGTGGAGTTCACAAAAAAAATAATACAAAAAAGCATTCCTGTTGTCTTAACAATTGGAATGCTTTTTTCATGCACAAACGATTCTAAAAAAGTACGTGATTTTTTAGCAGATAAAAATTTACCCATCGGAGTTGCAAAAGATGCCTATCATGTGTATAAAGATTCAGGTAGAGTTACCTCAAAACTAATCACACCACTTTTACATGATTTTACCAATCGGAAAAACCATCCTTATAATGAGTTTCCAATTGGAATAAAAATTGTAAATTTCAGTAAAAAAAGCAACGATTCTGTGACTATTACAGGAGATTACGCACTTTCGTATTCCAAAACCAAAGTTTCAGAAATTAGAGGAAATGTGGTCGTAGTCAACCACACAGAAAAATCGAGATTAGAAACAGAACAGTTGCTGTGGGATCAAAAAACAGCCTATTTTTACTCAGAAAAAGCTTTTATACTAACCACGCCAACGAGTATCGTAAAGGGAGTTGGCTTTGAATGCAAAGAGGATTTGAGCAAGCATTTGGCAAAAAATGTCATTGGAGATATAGAAACAAACGAAGAATAAATTATGAATACAATGTGGAAGTTTTTTCAATATGGATATTTAGTACTCGCTGCAATCTGTTTGGTAGAAGGATTGTTTGCCTTGGGATCTGAGAGTGGCAAAGCACTGATTCTTATTGGTTTCTCAGTTTTTATTACCTTCGTTTTTTTACTTAAAAGACGTTTTCGAAAAAAGATCGAACAAAGAAACAACCCAAACAACTAGTTTAGACACAATTCTCTATGGAAATGGAAATCGCCATTATTGTCATTTCAATTGTATTTTCAGCATTTTTCTCAGGTATGGAAATTGCTTTTGTATCTGCAAACAAGTTGCACATTGAATTAGAGAAAAAGAGAGCAGGGTTTATTTCTAAAATTTTAAATAAAATTACACAAAAGACCTCAAAGTTTATCACCACAATGTTGGTGGGAAACAACATATCGTTGGTCATTTATAGTTATTACATGGGCCAAGTGCTGGTAAAATTACTCCCAGAAAATTATTTGAATGAATTCTCGAGTTTATTAGTACAAACGATTATATCGACATTAATAATTTTAGTTACTGCAGAGTTTTTACCCAAAGCAATTTTTAGAATTTATTCCAATGAGGTCATGCGAATCTTTGTTATTCCAGCCTATTTTTTCTATTATTTATTTCATTTTTTTTCAGAATTTATTACGCTGATTTCAGATTTTTTTCTTCGTGTTTTATTCAAATTAAATCCAGACGAACAACAAACTGAATTTAGTAAACAAGAATTAGGGAACTATATTACTGAGCAATTGGAAGTTAGAAACGAAAGCGATGAAATGGATTCTGAAATTCAAATTTTTCAAAATGCATTGGAATTTCAAAATTTAAAAGCAAGAGAGATCATGGTACCCAGAACCGAGATTGTTGCTTTAGAAATTCATGATAAAGTAGCCAATTTAAAACAGCGTTTGATAGAAACAGGGCATTCAAAAATTTTAATATACAATAGTTCTTTAGACGATGTAGTGGGCTATGTGAGTGCCTTCGAACTTTTTAAAAAGCCAAAGACCATAAAAGCAATTTTATTGCCTGTAGAATTTGTGCCAGAATCGATGATGATCAATGATATTCTCAACAATCTAATGAAAAAAAGAAAGAGTGTGGCTGTGGTGATCGATGAATATGGCGGCACATCTGGAATTATTACAGTGGAAGATATTGTAGAAGAGTTGTTTGGTGAAATTGAAGATGAACACGATTCACAAGAGTTTACAGAAGAACAACTCTCGGAAAATTCTTTTCACTTTTCGGCACGATTAGAGGTCGATTATTTGAATGAAAGCTACGATCTAAACATTCCCAAAGAAGAAGCCTACGAAACCTTGGGCGGCTTTATTATTAATGCTACAGAAAATATTCCTGAACAAAATGAGATTGTAGCTATTGGGAATTTTGAATTTGAAATCTTAAAAGTAAGCGCTTCCAAAATAGAAGAGATTCGTCTGCGAGTTGTAGACAAAGAAGACTAATATTTTCTCAAGATCATCCTCTTAAATAAATCTTTATTGGCGATTAATAAGTAAGAATTCGGTTGCAACATTAAAACCCAAATCGTATATTCGCCTCCAGAAAAATAAATAAATTACGTATGGCAGTTTTATCAAAAATTAGAGAACGTTCAATGTTCTTAATCATCATAATTGGTTTGGCACTTTTTGCATTTGTCTTAGATCCTTCTACCTTAGGAGACTTATTCAATTCTAGCAAAGTAAATGAAATAGGAGAGGTAGATGGCGACGTAATTTCTCGACAAGAATTTACAACGGCATTAGAAGCCTATAAAACACAAGCTGGAAATAATGTTTCTGACATGCAGGCTACAAAAACAGTCTGGGATAATATTGTTCGAAAAAAAATATATCAGGCCCAGCTAGAAAAAGCAGGGATTATTGTTGGTGAAAATGATGTTTGGATGGAAGTTTTGAATTCGCCATCTGTTCAAGGAAACCCAGAATTTTTAAATGAAGCAGGTATTTTCGACGAATCTAAAGTAAAACAATTCTTAAAAGACATTGAAATTAATAATAAACAATTGTCAGACGCTTGGAACAACTATATCAAGCAAGTCAAAGATAATTCTGAAAGAAATACCTACAATAATTTAGTAACTGCTGGTTTGGGTGCTTCTTTAAAAGAAGGAGAAAACAACTATTTAAACAACAATACAAAATTGAGCGCACAATTCGTGTATCTTCCATACACTTCATTAGCAGACAGTCTTGTAAAGGTTTCTACCAGTGAAATTGCTTCCTACATTAACGATCACGAAAAAGACTTCCAAGTAGAAGCATCTAGAGATTTATCTTATGTGAAATTTGATACCAAAGCGACTGCTGAAGATCAAGAAGCGATTAAAAGCGAATTGGCCTCTTTAAAAGAAGATTTCAAAACAACAACAAACAACCTTGCCTTTTTATCGGACAACGATTCAGATTTAAACCTCGATCAAAACTTTAAATTTAAAAATCAAGTTCCTGTAGAAGTTGCAGCAACCATTTTTAATGGAAAAGAAGGAGATGTCTTTGGACCTTACAAAGAAAGCGGATTTTTTAAGATGACAAAAATTACTGTGGTGGCACAAATGCCAGACTCTGTAAAAGCAAGTCATATTTTAATCCCTTTTGTTGGATCACAAAGAGCAACACCAGATGTTACAAGAACAGAAGCACAAGCAGAGAAATTAGCCGATAGTATTTTAGCAGTAGTTAAAAGAAGCAAAAGAAAATTTAAAAGTTTGGCGAAATCTTTTTCATCAGACAAATCAAATGCTGAAAAAGGAGGAGATTTAGGATTCTTCAACTATGCAAGAATGACCCCTGCATTTAGAGACTTTACATTTGCAAAAAAAGTAGGTTCAGTAGGTGTCGTAAAAACCCCATTTGGATTTCATATCATTCGAGTGGATGCGCAAAAGAACAAGCAAAGCGCAATGAAATTAGCAACCATTGCAAAAAAAATTATGCCTTCGGAAGCTACAGAAAATGTAATGTTTGAAAATGCAGAGAAATTTGCATTGGAAGTTTCTAAAAATGGCAATTTCTATGACGTTGCAAAAGCAAATAACTATACCGCCAGACCAGCCATTGGAGTGAAGGTTTTAGATGAAAGCGTTCCAGGTCTTGGAAAAGAAAGAGGCATTGTATCTTGGGCTTTTGGAGATGTAGAAGTAGGAGATTTTCAACGTTTTGATACAGAAAATGGTCATGTAGTTGTTTTTATTACTGCTAAAACAAAAAAAGGAACTGCACCAGTTGCTAAGGAAGCATCCAAAGTGCGTTCTATTTTATTAAAAGAAAAGAAAGCAAAATTACTCTCAGAGAAAATGGCGGGATCCTCTTTAACTGAAATTGCAAAAGCAAACAATACAACCGTTAGAAACGCCAACAATATAAGCCTGCAAAGTACGACACTTTCAGGAGCAGGAGCAGAGCCTAAAGTAGTAGGGGCAATGTTTTATGCTAGTAACGACAAGTTGTACAATTCGATAGTAGGAAGCAAAGGAGTATATGCTTTTGTTGTTACCAAGAAAGAATTGCCAACAGCATTACCAAATTACGATGCTGAAAGAAAAAGAATTGCTGACGCAAGAAAGATACAAACCTTTAAAATGTATGAAGCCCTTAAAAAAGCTGCAGCCATTAACGATAATAGAGGAAGTGCTTTGTATGGTGCAAATCAATAATAGCGATTCTTTATCACATAAAAAAATCCCGCTCAATTTGAGCGGGATTTTTTTATATCTTGTTCTTTCTGAATTAACCATTCATAGAGATTAAAAACTCATCGTTATTCTTTGAGAACTTAATTCTTTCGTTAATAAACTCCATGGCTTCAACAGGGTTCATATCTGCAAGATACTTTCGCAATACCCACATTCTTTGGACCGTTTTAGCATCCAGTAGTAAATCATCTCTACGTGTTGAAGATTTAATTAAGTCGATTGCAGGATAGATTCTACGGTTCGAGATGTTTCTGTCTAGTTGTAATTCCATGTTACCAGTACCTTTAAATTCTTCAAAGATAACTTCATCCATTTTAGAACCAGTTTCAGTAAGTGCCGTTGCTATTATTGTTAGAGAACCTCCATTTTCAATATTTCTAGCAGCTCCAAAGAAACGTTTTGGTTTGTGCAATGCATTTGCGTCGATCCCTCCAGAAAGTATTTTTCCAGATGCAGGAGCTACCGTATTGTAGGCTCTTGCCAATCGAGTTATCGAATCCAATAAAATCACAACATCATGACCACATTCTACCAAACGTTTTGCTTTCTCTAAAACAATATTGGCTACTTTAACGTGTTTGTCTGCAGGCTCATCAAAAGTAGAGGCAACTACCTCTCCACGAACATTTCGTTTCATGTCTGTAACTTCCTCTGGACGTTCATCAATAAGAAGTACAATTTGATAGACTTCTGGATGATTAGCTGCAATGGCATTTGCAACATCCTTTAAAAGCATTGTTTTACCCGTTTTTGGTTGTGCTACAATCATACCACGTTGCCCTTTTCCTAAAGGAGAAAATAAATCGATGATTCTTGTTGACAAAGAACTTCCTTTTTCAGCGAGGTTGAATTTTTCTTGTGGAAAAAGCGGTGTCAAATGTTCAAACGAAACCCGATCTCTTACAATATTTGGATTGAGGCCGTTTATTTTTGAAACTCGAATTAATGGAAAGTATTTTTCACCTTCTTTTGGAGGACGTACATTTCCTCGAACGGTATCTCCCGTTTTTATTCCAAATAATTTAATTTGCGATTGAGACACATAAATATCATCAGGTGATGACAAGTAATTATAGTCAGAAGAACGTAAAAAACCATAACCATCTGGCATCATTTCTAATACTCCTTCACTTTCTATAATACCATCAAACTCAAAATCTGGATCTTTATATCGATTGTTTGATCGATTGCCTTTACTCACCACGGGACTTTTTTCTCTCGAATTTTCTTTGTGTTTGTTTTTATTGTTTTGTCCTGCGTTGTTTTGTTGGTTTTTTGGATGTGTTGGCCTTGGTTGTGGGGCCTTTGAATGTTGCTGATTTTTTTTAGGATGTTGTGGCTTATGAGGCGTTTTTAACACGTCTTTCTCCGTGTCATGATCCTTTATCGCAGTCACTTTTTCTTCGGAAATAATTCTTTTCACAGGGATAGCGCTTTCTCTTTTTTCAATTCGATCTTCCTTCTTTGCTTGAGATTCATTGTCCTCAACTGTTTTTGTTGCTGAAGGATTTGGAGTATTCTCAGGGCTTTTTGTGACCCTTTTTCGCTTTGGTTTCATTGCCTTTACTCCCATGTCATTGGTCTTGTTAGGCGCGACAACCTTTACTGGATTGGCAGCTTGTGTGTCTAAAATTTGATATACTAAGTCTAATTTTTTTAATTGACTTGTTTTAGACAGTCCAATAGATTTGGCAATTACTTGTAAATCGGCAAGCGTTTTTGCTTTCAGTTCAGAAATTTCGAACATTTATATAGTTGTTATGTTAATTTATATTCCATTAAAGGAAATCTGTAAGATTATTTGATTTTTGAAGTATTGTATATAGTACTATACAATAGAGTGATGGGGTTTGATATAACAAATATAGGATTATTTTTTTAATTTTTTGTCTTTCTTTTTAAAAAAGAAAACGATACTTTTGTTTCTCAATAAGTTCTTATGATACAAAGAATACAGTCCATTTATTTACTGCTAGCAACTGCCATTTCTGGAGGGCTTATTTTTGTCTTTAATTTGTGGAAAACTCCAGAACAGACCACTTTTGTTATCGATCTTTTTAAAGAAGATTCTTTGTTGTTAAATGGAATTTCTTTATTATTTTTACTTTCCGCTTTCTGTACTTGTGTCGCGATCTTCTTATACAAAAGAAGGCAGCTCCAATTTGTGCTTGGAAGAATTTCAATTTTGATAAACCTTTTATTATTAGGATTATTGATATATGTATCTCTAACTTTACCTGGAGAAATGAAAATTTCAGAGAATGGTATTGGGATGTTTTTACCGATTTTAGCAATCGTATTTGTTGTTTTTGCAAATAAGGCTATTCAAAAGGACGAAGATCTCGTAAAATCTGTAGATAGATTACGATAATCTAATAATTAGTATATTAGTGCGACCCAAAACCGAAGATTTATCTTCGGTTTTTTTTTGTACAAATCTTAAAATTATCATAAAGGTATGTTAATTTTTTTCACACACGTTTTTTAAGCGGCTAAAATACAATAACTTAGCTAAAACCCACTCCCTGAAAAGGGCTAGCGTATTCCCATTTATAGGTATATGCAAAATATCCCTATAAATGGGGATTGTGGGATCAAAAAAAAGCATCTAAAATTGTAGTAATAAAAATGGGAAATAAAATTAAAGTTCATATTGCAGATGATCATAAGATTTTAATCGATGGAATCGTTGCACTGCTTAAGACTGATAAAACCCTTAAAATTGATGGGTATTCTCTTACCGGAGAAGCTCTCCTTGAATGGATATCAAAGAATAATATTGAAGTTCTAATTCTAGATATTAGTATGCCTGTTTTAGATGGTATTGCAATTTTAGAGTTTTTAAATCGAAATGAGATACCTCATAAAACAATTGTACTATCGAGTTATAACGATTTGCATATTGTTACAAAAGTACTAAAACTTGGTGCGCTTGGGTATCTGACAAAAAGTAGTGCAAGTTCACATATTATAAATGCCATTAAAGCTGTGGCAAAAGGAGAACAATATTTAAGCTCGGATATTCAGAAAGGGTTATTGCATCTCTATTCGGAACAGAAATCGAAAAAGACTAAAATGAGTCCAATAACAATCGGTATTCCATAGCCTTTGAAAATAAAGTGTATAATATTGTACAAGAGTTGATTAACAATGTTTTAAAGCACAGCGAGGCACAAAATGCCGTTATTTTATTAAAAGAAGACAAAAGAACTTTAAAAATTGTTATTACAGATGATGGAAAAGGCTTTGATCCCAAAAAAGTGAAAAACAAAGATGGTATTGGAATCAATCAAATAGAGGCACGAGTTTTTATGTTAAAAGGTATTATGAATATAGAATCCGAGATAGACGGAGGTACCAGAATCGAAATTAATCTTCCTATTTTAGATATAACAAAATTACCTAACCCCGATTTGCCAGTTCTATAATTTCCATCGCTTTTATGTCTCCATTATCAAGGCTGAAACGGAGCATTGTTCTTATTTTGTGAAACCCATGATTACCAGCTGCACCTGGGTTTAAGTGTAAAAGATTTAATTTTTTATCATATTGAACTTTTAAAATATGAGAATGTCCAGCAATAAAAATTTGAGGGGTGTTTTTGTTTATTTCCTCTCGAATCCTTTGATTGTATTTGTTTGGATATCCACCAATATGCGTAATCCATACACTCACTTTTTCAAGTTCAAAACGATTGTCTAAAGGGAATTCCGATCGGGCATCAGTAGCATCAATATTTCCGTAAACTGCTCGTAAAGGCTTGATTGCCTTTATCGCATCTGTAACCTCTAAATTGCCAATATCGCCTGCATGCCAAACTTCATCCGCTTGTTTTACAAACTTTAAAATTTGGTCATCAATATAACTATGCGTATCGGAGAGTAACAAGATTTTCTTCACCCTACAAAAATACTAATAACAAAATAAATTTCGTAATTTTGATGTCTTCAAAATAGACAATTATTGAGATATTTTATAGAACTTTCTTACAACGGAAAAAACTATCATGGTTGGCAAATTCAACCCGATGCAATTTCTGTACAACAAAAAGTAAACTACGCTTTAAGCACTATGCTACAATACGAAATTAGCGTAGTAGGTGCCGGAAGAACCGATACTGGTGTTCACGCTTCTCAAATGTTTGCGCACTTTGATGTGGACCAAAAATTGGATGAAAATGTGGTTTTTAAATTAAATTCCATTTTGCCAGAAGACATTGTTGTTCGTAAAGTTTTTTCAGTAGATCAAGAAATGCATGCACGGTTTAATGCTCTAAGTAGAAGTTATGTCTATAAAATATGTTTGGGAAGAGATCCTTTTTTATTGGATTTTGCATGGCAAATTCATTCTCAAAAATTTGATTTAAATCGAATGAACGAAGCGGCAAAACTATTGTTAGAATATCAGGATTTTGAATCCTTTTCAAAAGTAAAAACAGACGTTTATACCTTTAACTGCGATATCACAAAAGCCGTTTGGATTGAAAAAGAAAACGAATTGACATTTCATATCTCTGCCAATCGATTTTTAAGAAATATGGTGAGAGCCATTGTAGGAACCTTATTGGAAGTTGGGTCGGGAAAGAAAACCGTTGAAGATTTTAGGAAAATTATAGAAAGTAAAAGCAGAAGTAAAGCCGGACTATCCGTTCCAGCAAAAGGGTTATTTTTAACAGCAATAAAATATTAGATTTTGGCAGATAAAACAGGAAATGCATTCGATATAAAAATATTTTCAAGACTTATGAGTTTTGCAAAAAAGTATCGTCTCAACTTTTTTACTGCTGCTTTTTCTACCATTTTACTCTCTTTTTTTGCAGCAGTAAGGCCTTACATTCTAATGCTTACAATCGATGAAGGAGTAATCCCAAAAGATAGCAATGCATTGCTGTATTATGTATTATTAATGTTTGGTGTTTTGGGAATCGAAGTTTTACTTGAATTTACCTTTATTTATTTTTCTAACTGGGTAGGGCAGCACATTATTAGAGATATCAGAGCAAAAATATTTCGACATATTTTGCAATTTAAAATGGCATATTTTGATAAAAATGCGTTAGGAAAACTTGTAACAAGAGTAGTTTCAGATATTGAAACAATTTCTGCCTTTTTTACGCAAGGGGTTTTTAAGATTACGAGTGATCTTTTAAAAATGTTAGTAGTAATTGTAATTATGCTGATCATGAATTGGCAATTGGCATTGATTACTTTGTTGGTTTTACCCATTTTAATTTATGCAACAAAAAGATTTCAAATTGCGATAAAAGCAACATTTCAAGAAGTAAGAAATCAAGTTTCTAACCTAAATAGTTTTGTGCAAGAACGAGTTACTGGAATGAAAATTGTACAACTTTTTAATAGAGAAAAAATTGAGTATGACAACTTTAAAGAAATTAATAATAAGCACAAACAAGCTTATATAAAAACAATCTGGTATTATTCCATTTTCTTCCCGATTGCAGAAATATTTTCATCAATAGCCATAGGTTTGTTGGTTTGGTTTGGAGGACTTCAAGTGGTAGATCAGTCGGTTGCAAGTGTGGCAGAAATTTTTGCATTTATCATGTATGCGCAAATGCTGTTTCAACCTCTAAGACAAATTGCAGACAAGTTCAATCAATTACAAATGGGCATTGTTTCTGGTGAACGTGTTTTTAATATTATTGACACTCATAGTAGTATTGTAAAACAAGGAACCCTTAAAGCCAAAAATTTAAAAGGAAATATCACCTTTGAAAATGTTCGTTTTAGTTACATCAAAGGGGAAGAGGTTTTAAAAGGTATTTCATTGGAAGTACAAGAAGGGCAAACTGTGGCAATTGTTGGCGCAACAGGTGCAGGAAAATCTACTATCATTAATTTAATCAATCGTTTTTATGAAATTGATAGCGGTGAAATTGCTGTAGATACTGTTTCAGTTCAAAATTACGAATTAGAGTCCTTACGAAAACAAGTGGCCATTGTTTTACAAGATGTGTTTTTGTTTTCCGATTCTATTTTAAATAATATTACCTTAAAAAACAACGCAATCTCATTGGCAGAAGTTACGCTAGCAGCCAAACAAATTGGAATTCACAAATTCATTATGTCACTTCCTGGGAACTACAGCTATAATGTGAAAGAAAGAGGCGGGATGCTCTCTTCAGGGCAAAGACAACTGATTGCTTTTTTACGAGCCTATGTAAGTAACCCCAGTATTTTAATTTTAGATGAAGCAACTTCCTCTGTAGATTCCTATGCCGAACAAATGATCCAGTTTGCTACAGAAACCATTACAAAAGACCGAACTTCAATTGTAATAGCGCACCGATTAGCAACCATAAAACAAGCAGATAAAATTATTGTAATGGATAAAGGTTTGATTGTTGAAGAAGGAACACATCAAGAACTATTGGTAAAAGAAAACGGATATTATAAAAACTTATACGACAAGCAATTTAGTGCAGAATTAGCATCCTAGCCGCTGTCAAGAAAGGATTAGCTTAAATCTTTTTTCATTTTCTGATTCAGCTCATTGTAATCTTTAAAGAGTTCAAATTCACCATCTTTAATATAGGAAACTTCTCCAGTCTCTTCCGAAACCAACAAACAAACTGCGTCTGTTTTTTCAGAAACCCCAATGGCTGCTCGGTGTCTTAATCCAAATCGTGCAGGAATTTTTTCACTACTAGAAACTGGAAGTACCACACGTGTTGCTACTATAAAATTATCTCTAATGATGGTTGCGCCATCGTGTAATGGACTATTTTTGTAGAAAATACTTTGTAAAATTGCTTCATTCATTAAGGCATTCATGACATCACCAGAATTAATTAAAAAATCTAAACTATTGGTTCGCTCAATGACAATTAGTGCACCAGTTTTTGTTTTTGATAAATTTTTACTGGCATTGATCAACGTATCGGTATCAATTTCAGAGGCAATTTCTGTTTGTAAAAATTTCAATTGTTTTAAGAAACTTTTTTTTGTTGAAAAATTGGTGGATCCAATCATTAATAAAAATTTCCGAATCTCTTGTTGAAAAACAATAATCAATGCAATGACTCCCCCAGAAAGTAATTTTCCTAGAATTCCACTCAACATCTCCATTCTTAATGCCAAAGTAATTCTCCAACTCAAAAAAATAAGTGCAATTCCGATAACAATATTGATAGCTACAGTACCTTTTAAAAGTTTATAGATATAATATAGCAGCGTTGCTACCAATACAATGTCTAAAAAATCTAAAAAAGAAAATTCAATAAAATCGAACATAGTTGAGATTGATTTTGCTAAAATACTAATAAATTTCGCCATTGCAATAGCAGTCCTTGATTTCTGCATTGGATAATAAGAATACAAGAATCTACTTGCTTCGGTCTTTCAATAAATATGATACAGATACCTTTTCAAAAACGGAACAGTATTATATAAATACAGTCAAAATTGAAGCTTACAAAAAGAATAAAAATAAAATCAATCTATTCCATTCTTAAGGGTGGAAATTAACGAATTTGAGCGACGATTTTGACGGCTTCTACAGCTTCTTTTACATCGTGAACCCGTAGGATGTTTGCGCCATTTAGAAGGGCAATCGTATTTGCAGATGTTGTTGCATTTAGTGCTTCCTGTGCAGAAATATCTAGGGTTTTGTACAGCATCGATTTTCTGGAAACTCCAATGAGAATAGGAACTTCTATGTTTTTGAAAAGCGCTAAATTTTTAAGCAATTCAAAATTGTGAGCGGGTGCTTTTCCAAAGCCAAAACCAACATCGATAAGCACATCGTTTACTTTTAATACATGTAATTGATGAATTTTGTCTGCAAAAAATGAAATTAATTCATGTGTAACCGATTTATAAATCGGGTTTTTTTGCATGTTTTGAGGTGTTCCCAACATGTGCATTACAATATAAGGAACTTGCAATTTGGCAACTGTTTGAAACATTTTGGGATCCATATTTCCGCCAGAAATATCATTGATTATTGCCGCACCCACTAAGACACATTCTTGGGCGATTTTACTCCTAAAAGTATCCACAGAAATAAGAATATTTGGAAACTTTTGAACCAACAATTGAATCACTGGGAGGATTCTTTTTAACTCTTCTTCTTCCGAAACATGTGCCGCTCCTGGACGCGAAGAATACGCACCAACATCAATAAAAGTAGCACCTTCAGAAAGCATTTTTTCAACCTGATCCAGAATCGCAGCTTCATTTTTATAGGCGCCACCATCAAAAAACGAATCAGGAGTAATGTTTAAAATCCCCATCACTTTGGGTTCCGACAAATCAATTAAGTTTCCTTTACAGTTAATGGTCATTTATGAAACAACTTTTTGAATTACAGGACTTATTTTTGGAGCGGTATATTGGTGCATTTTTTTCATCAATTCAGTCACTGAGGCCTCTACAATTAATAGGTTTCTATTGTCTTGTTTTACATATCCTTCTTCCACCATTTTATCCAATTGGAGAAGTATTGCATCAAAAAAACCATTGACATTCAACAGTCCAATGGGTTTTTGCTCTATGTGCAATTGCCCTAAAGTTAATGCTTCAAAAAGTTCATCCAAAGTGCCAAAACCTCCAGGCAATGTAATGTATCCATCCACCAATTTGCTCATAATAACCTTACGCTCACTCATGGTTTTACACACAATCATTTCTTCAACGCCTGTATGAAGCACTTCCTCTTTTTCTAAGAGTTTTGGAATCACTCCAATTACTTCCCCTTTTTGCGCTAAAATTGTAGACGACAATACGCCCATCATTCCAATTTTTCCACCACCATAGACTAATCCAATTTTGTTTTCGGCAAAATAATTTCCTAAGGAGATAGCAGCTTCTTTATAAATCGGATTAAATCCTAAACTAGAGCCACAAAAAACAACAATTTTATTCATAGAGGTGATTGATAAATTTAAGGTAAAAATAAATGAAATGCTTTTAAGATTTACTACATTTGGTAAAATACTTTTTTAAATAGTGAAGATGCAGGAAACCTCAAAACAATATGACGCAGTAATAACCGAATGTAGAAGTTTGTTCATGAAAAAAATGAGCGATTATGGGAGTGCATGGCGCATATTAAGATTGCCATCTCTTACAGATCAGATTTTTATCAAAGCGCAAAGAATTCGTCAGTTGCAAGAAAACGAGGTGCAAAAAGTAGCTGAAGGCGAGAAATCGGAATTTATTGGAATTATCAACTATTCGATCATGGCCTTAATTCAGTTAGAAAATGGTGTTGTAGAAACCCCAGATTTAAATACAGAAGCAGCCACCTTGTTGTTTGACAAACATAGCACGATTACCAAAGAACTAATGCTCAATAAAAATCATGATTACGGAGAAGCATGGCGGGACATGCGAGTTTCTTCATTGACCGACCTCATTTTGCAAAAATTATTAAGGGTGAAACAAATTGAGGATAACAAAGGGAAGACCATTGTTTCTGAGGGCATTGATGCCAATTATCAAGACATGATTAATTATGCTGTTTTTGCCATGATTCACCTGGTAGACTAGTGCGCTTTGTTCAATAAAAAAATCCAAGGATTGATAAAATGAAACGATAATGAAACAGTTGCTTTTTGTATTTGTTGGCGGTGGATTTGGTAGCGTTTTACGCTATGGAATTGGAAAATGGTTGAATGCAACCGAAAATGGTATGCCCTACGGAACTTTTGCAGCCAATGTTCTAGGAAGTTTATTGATTGGAATTATTTTGGGCCTAGCAGCTAAAAATGAAACCCTCAGTCAGAACTCAACCTTACTACTTGCCACTGGTTTTTGTGGTGGATTTACCACTTTTTCAGCCTTTGCGTATGAGAATCACTTGTTTTTAAAATCGGGAGATTTTACAAGCTTTGTGGTTTATACCATTGCCAGTTTTGTGATCGGTTTTTTAGCCGTGTTCGCAGGAATTTTTGTAGTTAAATTACTTTAAATAGTAATCTAAAACTCCATTTTTCACTAATTTTAAAAATATCAATGAACGAATTTGTTACTTACCAATCCGAAGAGCAGTATGCTGTTATTACCATTGTAAATGGAAAAGCAAATGCAATCAATCATAAAGTTATTGAAGGTTTAAATAGCGGCTTAGATACTGCTGAAAAAGAAAATAAAGTTGTCATTTTAACAGGTCAAAGCGGTATTTTTTCTGCAGGATTTGATTTGAAAATAATGACAAAATCTCCAGAATCGGCAAAAGAATTAGTTACCAAAGGATCAAAATTATCTTTACGAATGCTGTCCTTTCCTCAGCCGATTATCATTGCATGTTCCGGACATGCGATTGCCAAAGGCGCTTTTTTATTATTGTCATCCGATTATAGAATTGGCGTAGATGGCCCTTTTAAAATTGGTTTAAATGAAGTTATGATTGGGATGACCATGCACCATGCTGGAATCGCAATTGCAAAATCTCGTTTATCAGAAGTGTACCTGAATCGAAGTATAAACAATGCGGAAATATTTAATTCGAAACAAGCCCTTGCTGCTGGTTTTTTAGATCGTATTGTTCCAGAATCACAATTGATGGAGACCGCCATAAAAGTTGCAGAAATGTCTTCCAAATTAAATAAAAAAGCACACGCTGCAACAAAGTTGAAGGTTCGGAATCCTTATTTGGAGGCTTTAGAAAAAGCCATAAAATTAGACTTAATAAGTGATATTTCTATCGACTCTTAAACCGCAAAGTATTTGAATAACGATTCTGAACTTGAGATCGCTATTTTTTGAAATCTTTAATTCCTGCTTTTACAGCTAAAGACAAATGATTTTGTCTCGGTGTTAATGGACAAGAATATTTTTCATTATAAGCACAATAAGGATTGTAGCTGTTGTTAAAGTTTAAGACAATCGTTCCATCAGTTTTCTCGTCTGTAGTCATCACATCCATGTAGCGTCCCCCCGCATAAGAACCGTTTCCAGAAGAATTGTCTGTAAAAGGCAAAAAGAGGAAGTCTTTGTATTTTTCATCCCGGAGATCATCTTGACTTTGGTAAACCGTTAGCGAACAATCGATTCCTTTTAAGGTAAAAGTTAAAATACCGTATTCTTTGTACAATGGTTTTCTGTCTGTCGTAGTCGCCATCTCAAAAGTTGTGGCATCCTTTGTTTTCGTCAATCTAGCGGTTACAATAAAAGAACTGTCTACAGGATAAAATTCGAGGCCTTTAAAGTTTTTTAAATCGTTCTTTTTCAAAGGTGACTTAGAGCCGTCTTTATAACTTTCATTTAGTTTTTGTTGGTATTCTATAGCACCAATCAAGGTTTTTTTTCTTTGAGAGTTACATGCCGACATTAGTAATATCAGGGTAATGAAGGAAATGATTTTTCGCATTATTTTTCTTTTTTTATTTCGATGAGAATGACCCCATCGTACTTTTTGTTGGTATATTTTGAAACCTCTTTTCTTATTTAAAGCCCCCAACAGATTTTATCTGTGTGTTAGGAATCTCAATCAAATCTTCAGGAGCAATTTCTTTTCCATCCAAATGGTACAAAAAAACCTCATTATTGGGGAGGAGGGGTCGTTTTCTTTTTCGAAAATGGTTGTTTTTTGCTCAATAATTCATTGCTTTTAAGAATTAAAAATTGCGCATCCATTACATTCCCTGCCAAAATAAGATTTCCATAAGGAGCTGCTACCGTAGCTGCAGCCATTGTAGACCCATCTTCCATGTAAACTTGCTCGAGATTGTAGTTTCCTTTTTCAATATAATTGATTTTTATGATTTCTGAGGGAGCAATCGCTTTGTCTCCCTTTGCGTAGGCGTTAAAATCCAATAGACTTGGATGTGCACCAATCCAAAGGGTATTCTCCGTATCAAATTCAATATTATCAACACCTGTTTTACAGTCAATATTTTCAATGAAAGTTAACGTATGATCTTCATTTTTTTGATATACTTTCACCAAAAAATCTCTGGGAGATGCTACAAATAGCAACCTTCTTTTTACATCATAATTGATTCCATTTGCATAGGCAATTCCGTCTGCAACTTCGCTGTAATTCTCCCCATCATAATACACCACATTTGAAACTGCCAAGCCCAAATAGTCTTCAGCTAAGCGAAGAATACCTTCTTTATATTTATGATCATTGGTGAAGTAAAAACGATTTTCATCTAAAAGAACAAGGTCATTTGGACTAAAGATGCGTTCGTTTTTCAATGTTTTTTGATGTGTTAATTCCCGACCAATCAATTCGAAAATTTCAATAAACTCACCTTCCTTGGTATGGTTGATGGCGGCAACCGTATAACTACTATCCTTCTTGAAGATAGAAATTCCGTGAGGAGCAAAAGGCTTTTCAAAGTTTTTTGTAAGTACTATTGGTTGGTAATTTGTATCGGTTAGGTCTATATAATACAGTCCGCCATTTTCTTGTTGCGTCGTTGGAATTTTTTTTCTTGCGGTCGCAGAAACAATTGCAAAATGATCTGTTTGACTAATGGTAATGTCTTCCGCACCCGCTATTTTTATTTCTTGTAAAATGCTGCCATCAAAAGTATTTTCGATTGTTCTAAAAAAACCAGTACTAATAAAAATATTCGCAATATACATTGCGAGTAAAAGGAGTATTGAAAAGAGCACTCTTTTTTTTAAATTTTTTTTCATGATTATTTGATGTTTTCACATTTCCGCTCTAAAGTACAAGAAAGAAAATAATTCACATATTTATATCAAGTAAATATATCGTTTTACAGCATCGCACAAACAATTAAAAAGAATAAGGCCATTAGATCGCATAGTAAGATATCGCGTTTATCAATCAAAATAAGCACTATTTTTTGCCACAAAAAGGAGAACCAACGGCACAATAGCTTCCTTACTTTTATAAAATGCTTGGTCCAAGGTGTCCCAGGCATTCGAATTTAATTCGGTAAGAATTTTTTTTCTGAAGGCATGGTCTTTGGGGATTGGAATTTCGCCGAATTCTTTAAAAGCGTTGTAAATTAAGGTGGCTGTTTTTGTGGCGCCAATTGCTTCATAGGCGGCTAATATTTCATGAGAAAACTGTCCCGAAGAATTCCAGAAAAACTCTTCGAAACCCCCATTTGTGGTATGATTTTCAAAAATATCAATATAAATAAATGTTTTCTCGTAGTCGTTTAGTGTTGTGAACACATCCCTTTCAGGAATTTTATTCCCTATAATTTCACCAATTCTGGTGATTTTTTCTAGATCATTGTTTAGTAAAAGCGCAATTTCTGTAGAGGACATGGATTAATTTTTCAACACCGAAAATTCAATACTCGAATCCGTAAAAACAGTGTGCGTTTGCGTTTTAAAATCTTCCTCCGATGCTTTAAAGATATTGTCTACATAGGTTTGTGGATTCAAATCAATTAAGGGAAACCATGTACTCTGCACTTGCACTTGTAATTTATGTCCTTTTTTAAAGGTGTGAAAAACATCCTGCAATTGAATATTTACGGACGTCTTCGTGTTGGCGACAAAGGGTTCCGGATTCTCGAAACTATTTCTAAAACGGCCACGTAATACTTCACTTCTAACCATTAAATGATAATTGCTCATTTTTAAATGATCCTGTAGGTCTTTGTTATTCTCTTCCATGTCTGAAGGATGCACATCAATGACCTTTACAATCCAATCGGCAGCTGTACCTGTGGTGGCTACCTTTAATTTTGCTAAAATATCGCCCGCCAAGGTAAGATCTTCCGTTAAAGTTTCTGTTTCAAAAACTAATACATCCGGTCTTCGTCCAGCAAATCGTTGGTCATCCGTCATGTATTTTCTTGGTGTGAAAACCGTTTTAATATCCTCAGAATAGGGAACAGGGTTTTTAATGTCGCTAATGAATTGAATCCCCTTTGTTGCTTTTCTTTCTGAAGTTAGGGACTGGTTCTCAGATAAAAACCAGTCTTGTTTTATTACATTACTGGGTGGCCAAGCATCATAACTTTTCCATTCTTTTTTTCCAGAATCAAAAACATAAGCTTCTGGCAAACTGGTCTTTTGATCCCCTTTTCCTTTCAAAAAGTGATTGAAGAAATTGGTTTCGATTTCCTTTTGAAATTTTAAGGAAATAGAATCGCCAAAATAATAATTACCTACGGTATTTTTTACGACATCTTTTGCCCATTTTCCGTGATCCCAAGGACCAAAAACCAGGGTGTTGTAATTGCCAACCCCATTCTTTTCGATGGCTTTGTAGGTTTCTAAGGGACCATACAAATCTTCGGCATCAAACCATCCTCCAACAATCATTGTTGCTACAGAAGCGGGTACTTTGTCTAAGTGTTGAATGATTCCTTTGCTTTGCCATACAGAATCATAATTTGGGTGTTCTGTAATTTCTTTCCAGAAAAAATCATCTATTACTGTTTTTGTGGAGGCAGTTTGGACATCTAATTTTTCATATTGAAAATATTCATTTAGGTTTTTCAGAGGTCCTTTATCAAGAAAAAATTGATATTGATCATTTGAATTCATTTCAGGAAAAGAATACCATGCTTTATCAGTTGGGGTATCTTTATAAGTTCCAAACAATGAAATGGCTTTGAAATAACTCAATAAAAAAGCACCATTGTGGTGGAAATCATCAAAGAAAAAATCACCAATACAAGCTTGTGGAGAAGCTGCTTTTAGAGCGGGATGTGCATCAATTGTAGAAACGGTTGCATAGTGGCCAGGATATGAAATTCCCCAAGTACCTACATTTCCATTATTGTTTTCAATATTTTTTACCAACCAATCAATCGTGTCATAGGTGTCAGAAGCCTCATCCGATTCGTTTTCTTTTTTATTTGGTAGATAGGCCCGCATGTTGTCATAAACCCCTTCACTCATCCAACGCCCGCGAACATCTTGGTAAACCACAATGTTTCCTTCTTTCATTAAGTGCACATTTGGACCAATTTTGGTCTTCATCTTTCCTTCCCCATAAGGTCCAGCACTATACGGTGTTCTTTGCAATAGAATAGGATATGTTTTGGAAGTATCTTTAGGAGTATAAATAGTAGTGTGCAGTTTTACACCGTCTCGCATGGCAATCGTTACTTCTTGTTTGTTGTAATGATCTGCTACATAGGTGTCTTCAGTTTTCGTATTACAAGATATCAAAAGAAGAATACTGAAAAGGGTATGAAAGAAATTTTTTCTCATGTTGGGACGTTTTATTTTGCTAAAATTACAAAACAAAAAAGAGTTACTAAAAAAAAGAAGGGTTTAAATAATTTTAGAAATTCCTTCTCTTTTTTAATGAGTATCTAAAAAAAAATATAGGGTTTTCTATTTCAATCTAAATCGTATGGTTGTTTTATTCTTCATAATAAATAGATAAACAGTTTAGACTTGTTTAATTTCTCCCTATTTTTGCAAAATATGGAGCAAACAAAGAAATTACAACTAACCGATTGGTTACCAACAACAAATAAAGAAGTAAAGCTTCGTGGTTGGACAGCATTGGATGTAATTCTCTTTAGTGGTGATGCCTATGTAGATCACCCTTCTTTTGGGCCTGCAGTCATTGGGCGTATCTTAGAAAGCTATGGTTTGCGAGTTGCGATTGTTCCGCAGCCCAGTGTGCATGATAATTTGCAAGATTTTGAAAAACTAGGGAAACCTCGATTGTTTTTTGGCGCTACAGGTGGATGTATGGACCCCATGGTGAGTAATTATACCGCAAGTAAAAAACGCAGAGACAAAGATGCTTACACACCCAATGGTGACAAAGGGTTTCGTCCAGATTATGCAACCTCTGTATATTCCAAAATATTAAAAGAAAAATTCCCAGATGTTCCCGTTTTAATTGGAGGAATTGAAGCGTCTTTAAGACGTGTAACGCATTACGATTATTGGTCAGACAAACTCTTACCAACCATTTTAGAAACTTCCAAAGCAGACATGTTGGTCTATGGAATGGGCGAACAACCATTGCGTGAAATTGTTTCATTGCTTCAAAAAGGCGTGCCTTTTTCAAGTTTAAAAAACATCAAGCAAACTGCCGTATTAATCAATCAGAACGAAGAGAAAATTCCCGTTGTAAATGATTGGGAAGATGTGACTATCAACTCGCACGCAGCTTGTTTGGCAGATAAAAAGACCTTCGCCTCTAACTTTAAAGTGATAGAACAAGAATCCAATAAATTAAAAGCACGCCGAATTTTACAAGAAGTGGAAGGAAGAACCTTGGTAATTAATCCGCCATTTCCAACCATGACAGAAAAGGAAATTGATGGTTCTTTCGATTTGCCTTTTACGCGTTTGCCACACCCGAAATACAACAAACGAGGACCAATACCGGCCTTTGAAATGATCAAATTTTCAATAAACATTCACCGAGGGTGTTTTGGTGGGTGTAGCTTTTGTACTATTTCTGCACACCAAGGTAAGTTTATTGCCAGTAGAAGTCAAGAATCGGTATTGAAAGAAGTAGATAAAGTAGCAAACATGCCCGACTTTAAAGGCTATTTGTCAGATATTGGAGGCCCTTCGGCAAACATGTATCAGATGAAGGGGAAAGTACAATCTATTTGTGATAAATGTGTGGCACCAAGTTGTATTTCTCCAGTAATTTGCTCCAATCTAGATACCTCACACAAACCATTAACGGACTTGTATCAAGCAGTAGATAAGCATCCAAAGATAAAAAAATCGTTTATTGGAAGTGGAATTCGCCATGATATGTTGGTCCCAGAATTCAATAAAAATGCAGACCCAAAAGAGTTGGATGCCTATACAGAAGAGGTAATGACCAAACACGTTTCTGGACGTTTAAAAGTAGCCCCAGAACACACGTCTGATCCTGTTTTAAAATTGATGCGAAAGCCTTCGTTTACTTATTTCCATAAGTTTAAAGAGCGTTTCGATAAAATCAATATCAAGAAAAAATTGAACTTGCAATTGATTCCTTATTTTATTTCCAGTCATCCAGCAAGTGAAGTAGAAGACATGGCCAATTTAGCAGCAGAAACCAAAGATATGGGCTTTCAGCTAGAGCAAGTCCAAGGTTTTACACCCACACCAATGACAGTAGCCACGGTTATTTATTATTCAGGCTACCATCCCTACACCTTAAAACCTACAAAAACTCCGAAAACAAAAAAGGAGAAAGAAGATCAGCACAAGTTTTTCTTTTGGTACAAGAAAGAAAACAAAGATTGGATTAAAAAAACCTTGAACAAAGTAGGAAGGCAAGATTTGTTACAACGCTTATTGCCCGAGAACAATTCTTGGAAAAAGAACAAACAGGCGAAACAGGCTAAAAACACCTTTGATGATGCCGTACTGGTTCCTTTTAACAAACGTAAAAAGAAAGTAAGCAGAGCACCCAAGCGAAGACGATAGGGGTTGTTCGCGCATTTACTTTTTAAAGATGAGTGTTTTTTATGCCAAACCAGCGCCTTTTTTTCAAGCACCAATTTAGGAAACGAACCATGTTTTCTATCTTAGTGTACATGAATTTTTAAAATTGTAGTAAGTTTGAAAAAAAAATATGAAAAGAAATTCCTACCTATTTTTAGTAACGATACTCGTTTTTTTTAGTTTTGCTTCCTGCAAGGTGTCTAAACAATACGTTACTTTCATTTCAAAGAAAGCAGAGATTGAAACCCCAGAAACAAAGAAAGTGATCCTCATTGCTACTGATGACATTAAAGTGCTTGAGTTTTCCAATACCTTCCAAAAAAATTACGAAGAAAAAGCAGCTTTTTCCAGTCAGTATTTAAATGATTTTTCCAAAAAAAATAAAGGCAAGCAAGGTTTTTGGAGACGTCACATACGACATTTCAAAGGTGACGTATGCTTCTTTAAATACTGCAGATGCCGATTATGTCATTCACTTTTCGAACTTCGAAATTACAAACAGATATGAATGGAGACAGTCTGGAAATATAGGGGGAATGAACGGCATGGGGGGTATGGATACTTCCACTTCTGTTGAATATTGCGTGATCAATGTGAAGGTAGCGGTATATGATACCAAAAACGACAAAGAAATTCTAGATTTCATCGCCATTGGGGAAGCCTCCGTTTTCTTCTTCAATTTTACCACAACCTTAGAGAAAGCTAAGAACCGAACCATTGACCATATTATCAATTACTTGAAAACTGAACAAACTACTTACGAAAAGTATTAACTTTTATCTCATAACGTAAAAAAACCGTGCTAATAGCACGTTTTTTTATGGAAAAGAATTTTTTACTGAAAACAATTCATTGCTTACATATTTCTGCGATACTGTCCGCCAACCTTAAACAAGGCCTCCGTAAGCTGTCCCAAAGAGCAAACTTTGGTAGCTTCCATTAATTTTTCAAATAAATTGTCATTTTGTATTGCTGCCTTTTGCAGTTGCGCTAGTTGTATTTTTACTTGTTCAAAGTTCGCCTTATTCAGGTGCTCTTTTGTTTGAATTTGAAATTGTTTTTCCGATACTGTTGCACGAATTACTTCCGCAGGTTGAATGGTCGGAGAGCCTTTTGAACTTAAGAAGGTATTCACTCCGATAATTGGAAATTCACCATTGTGTTTTAAGGTTTCATAATACAGGCTTTCTTCCTGAATTTTTGAACGTTGATACATGGTTTCCATAGCGCCTAAAACACCGCCACGTTCTGTAATTCTGTCAAATTCTAATAGGACGGCCTCTTCCACCAAATCGGTCAATTCTTCAATAATAAAGGCTCCTTGAATTGGATTTTCATTCTTAGTCAATCCCAATTCTTTGTTAATAATCAATTGAATGGCCATGGCTCTTCGCACCGATTCCTCCGTAGGGGTTGTAATGGCCTCGTCATAGGCATTTGTATGTAAGGAATTGCAGTTATCATTAATAGCATACAGGGCTTGCAGTGTTGTTCGAATGTCATTAAAATCAATTTCCTGTGCATGCAAAGAGCGCCCAGAAGTTTGAATGTGGTATTTTAACATTTGAGCCCTCGCATTGGCACCATATTTATGTTTCATGGCTTTGGCCCATATTTTACGGGCAACTCTACCAATTACCGAATACTCAGGATCAATTCCGTTGGAAAAGAAGAATGACAAGTTGGGGCCAAATTGATTGATGTCCATACCACGACTTAAATAATATTCTACATAGGTAAATCCGTTAGACAGTGTCAACGCCAATTGGGTAATAGGGTTCGCGCCCGCTTCGGCAATATGATATCCAGAAATAGAAACCGAATAAAAGTTTCGCACTTGTTTTTCAATGAAATATTCTTGTACATCTCCCATCAATCGCAATGCGAATTCAGTAGAAAAAATACAGGTATTCTGTGCTTGGTCTTCTTTTAAAATATCTGCTTGTACAGTTCCTCGAACTTGTGTTAAGGTTTCTTTTTTAATTTGTTGATATACCGCTTGCGGCAAAACCAAATCACCGGTAAGCCCTAAAAGTAACAACCCTAAACCATTGTTTCCTTCTGGTAAGGAACCTTGGTAAAGAGGTCTTTCTAGTCCTTTGGCATCGTACATTGCTACAAAAGCTGTCTCTACCTCTTTTTCCAATTGGTGCTCTTTGATGTATTTTTCGCAATTTTGATCTATTGCTGCATTCATAAAGAAACCTAGTAACATGGGAGCTGGACCATTAATAGTCATCGAAACAGAAGTCATGTGGTGGCTCAAATCAAAACCAGAATACAGTTTTTTAGCATCGTCCAGACAGCATATAGATACCCCTGCATTTCCAATTTTTCCATAGATATCTGGGCGAATCCCTGGATCATTTCCATAGAGTGTTACAGAATCAAAGGCAGTCGAAAGTCTTTTAGCGTCCATGCCCAAACTCACATAATGAAAGCGTCTGTTGGTTCTTTCGGGACCTCCTTCACCAGCAAACATTCTGGTAGGGTCCTCGCCCATACGTTTAAAAGGATATAGCCCTGCAGTGTAGGGAAATTCTCCAGGTACATTTTCCTGTAAATTCCAACCTAATAAATCGCCCCAAGCTTGGTATTTTGGTAAGGCAATTTTGGGTATTTGAGAATGCGATAATGATTCGCTATGCGTTTCGATATTGATTTCTTTATCTCTTACTTTAAACGTGTAAATTGGTTGCTTGTATCTTTGAACTTTCGCAGGCCAATTGAGAATAACTTCCCAGTTGTAGGGATCCAAATTCAATTTTACTTTTTCAAATTGTCCAAATAAAAGTTGGATAAATTCAATATCGTCCTGAATCGATTCGAGCGCTAGAATTGCATCGCTATCAATTCCTGTTTTTGTTAGAAAAGAGTTCGCTGCTTTGAAGGTTGTTACAGTTTGGTTACTTTCGGTAATGGATAAAATTGTTTGATAGATTCCATATAGTTTTTGAGCAACTTCCACTTGTGAATTTACTTTTTTGTTATAGGCTCTGTTGCTTTCTGCAATTTCCGATAGATAACGAACTCTTGCAGGTGGAATCACAAATATCTTTTCAGACATTTTAGTCGTAATTTCAAACGAAGATTTTAAATCAGCACCCGTTTTTTCCACCAACTTATCCATGAGTTTTTTATACAGCGTATTCATCCCTGGGTCATTGAACTGGGAAGCAATGGTGCCGTATACTGGAAGATCATCTTGATGTATGTGCCACAAATTATTGTTGCGCATGTATTGCTTTTTGACATCTCTAACTGCGTCTATAGCACCGCGTTTGTCAAACTTATTAATGGCTACTAAATCTGCAAAATCCAACATGTCAATTTTTTCTAACTGTGTTGCAGCGCCAAATTCAGGAGTCATTACATACAAAGAGGTATCCGAATGTTCAATAATTTCAGTATCCGATTGCCCAATACCAGAAGTTTCTAAAACTATTAAATCAAATTCGGCGGCTTTTAAAACTTGTATCGCCTCATTTACGTATTTTGAAAGCGCTAAGTTGGATTGACGGGTAGCCAAGGAGCGCATGTAAACGCGTTCGTTGTGAATGGCATTCATTCGTATTCGATCGCCCAAAAGTGCTCCCCCCGTTTTCCTTTTTGAGGGATCTACAGAAATAATTCCGATTGTCTTTTTAGGGAAATCCATTAAAAAACGACGTACCAATTCATCGACCAAAGAGGATTTTCCTGCCCCTCCAGTACCTGTAATTCCTAGGACAGGTATTTTTGAGTTTTTATTTTTTAGGTGAATGCTTTCTAAGGTTGCTTTGGCTACCTCAGGAAAGTTTTCAGCCGCAGAAATAATACGCGCAATGCTGCCAATTTCTTTTTTTGCTAAATGTTCAAGTTCATCGTTAAGAACGTTCCCAATTGCATAATCTGCTTGTAGTACTAAATCATTAATCATTCCTTGCAAACCCAGGGCACGTCCATCATCTGGAGAATAAATACGTGCAATCCCGTAAGTCATTAATTCTTCTATTTCTTCAGGAAGAATAACACCACCCCCGCCACCAAATATTTTGATGTGGCTGGCACCTTTTTCTTTCAACAAATCGAACATGTATTTAAAATACTCATTATGACCTCCTTGGTAAGAGGTGATTGCTATGGCATTGGCATCCTCTTGAATGGCGCAATTGACTACCTCTTCCACGCTACGGTCATGTCCGAGGTGAATGACTTCTACTCCGGTAGATTGAATGATTCTGCGCATGATATTGATCGCGGCATCGTGCCCATCAAAAAGCGAGGCAGCTGTTACAATTCTTACTTTATAGATTGGATGATAGGGTTTAATTTGTTCCATTCGTAAATTTGATAGAAAATTAAAGGTGCAATTTACGGATTTCCTAAAAGAAACGCTATTTTTTTGAATAGTTAATTAAAGTATTTAAAAAAGAAATATATTTGTTTCAGATTTTGAAAATAAAACTTTTATGACATTTGCAGCTCAAATACAACAAGGAATTCCAGACGTTTTGCCCAAAAAAAAAGAATACGAAGTCGCAATAAATCATGCGCCAAAACGAAAAGATATTTTAACTTCTTCCGAGAAAAAATTAGCCCTTAAAAATGCACTTCGTTATTTTGACAAAAAGCATCATGCCACACTATTACCAGAATTTGCAGATGAATTAGCAAAATACGGACGGATTTACATGTACCGCTTTCGCCCCGAATATGAAATGAAAGCCAGAGCAATTTCTGAATACCCAGGAAAGTCTTCTCAAGCAAAAGCCATTATGCTCATGATACAGAACAATTTGGATTATGCAGTTGCCCAACACCCGCATGAATTGATTACTTATGGAGGCAATGGTGCTGTTTTTCAAAATTGGGCCCAGTATTTACTAACCATGAAATACCTGTCGGAGATGACAGACAAACAAACATTGACGATGTATTCTGGGCATCCGATGGGATTATTTCCATCGCATAAAAATGCACCTCGAGTTGTGGTGACCAACGGAATGGTCATTCCCAATTATTCCAAACCAGATGATTTGGAAAAAATGAACGCATTGGGCGTTTCTCAGTATGGGCAAATGACAGCGGGTAGTTATATGTATATTGGTCCTCAAGGAATTGTTCATGGCACAACCATTACAGTATTAAATGCTTTTCGTAAAATAAATAAAACTCCTGTCGGGAATCTCTTTGTGACTTCTGGTTTGGGAGGAATGTCTGGAGCACAACCCAAAGCAGGAACCATTGCAGGCTGTATAACCGTATGTGCTGAAGTAAATCCAAAAATTACTCAAATACGACTGGATCAAGGTTGGATAGATGAGAAAATAACGGATTTGGATGTGCTTGTTGCTAGAGTAAAATCAGCAAAATTATCCAAAGAGATAGTCTCATTGGCCTATTTGGGGAATGTTGTGGATGTTTGGGAACAATTTGATAAAGCAGGGATACATGTCGATTTAGGTTCTGATCAAACCTCTCTCCACAATCCTTGGGCAGGCGGGTACTATCCAGCTGATCTTTCTTTTGAGGCAGCCAATACAATGATGGCAGAAAACCCAATATTGTTTAAAGAAAAAGTACAAGAAACATTGAAAAGACATGCAAACGCGATTAATAAACACACTGCCAGAGGCACCTATTTTTTCGATTACGGAAATGCTTTTTTACTAGAAGCTAGCAGGGCAGGAGCCGATGTGATGGCAGACAATAAGATTGACTTTAAATATTCCAGTTATGTGCAAGACATTATGGGACCTATATGTTTCGATTATGGTTTTGGACCTTTTAGATGGGTATGTGCATCCGGAGACCCAGAAGATTTGGCGAAAACAGATGCAATTGCTTGTAAGGTGCTAGAGGAGATAAAGCAGCAATCACCTCCAGAAATTCAACAACAAATGGCTGATAATATTCAATGGATACAAGGCGCACAAAAGAACAACTTGGTGGTAGGGTCTCAAGCACGAATTTTGTATGCAGATGCTGAAGGGCGTGTAAAGATTGCAAAAGCATTTAACAAAGCAATTAAGCGAGGAGAAATTGGAAATGTTATTTTAGGAAGAGACCATCATGATGTTTCTGGAACCGATTCACCGTACCGCGAAACATCCAATATTTATGATGGTTCTAAGTTTACTGCAGACATGGCAATTCAAAATGTAATTGGAGATAGTTTTAGAGGCGCAACATGGGTTTCTATTCATAATGGAGGAGGAGTAGGCTGGGGAGAAGTGGTTAATGGAGGTTTTGGCATGCTTATTGATGGTTCTAAGTCTGCATCGAAGCGATTGGATTCCATGCTTTTTTGGGATGTCAATAATGGAATCTCTAGAAGAAGTTGGGCAAGAAATGAAGCAGCTGTTTTTGCTATCAAAAGAGCAATGAAATCTGAGAAAAAATTAAAAGTTACCTTGCCAAATTTAGTAGACGATGCCTTAATAAACTCAATAATTTAAAAGTAATATCATGAAAAACTACCTGTTTTTATTTCTTAGCCTTGCATTTCTTACTTCCTGTTATTCCGTCAAAGTCCTCGCAGATTATGATGAGAATGTAGATTTTAAAAAGTACAAAACATTTGCTTTTTATAAGCCAGGAATTGATAAGTCTAGTATTTCTGATTTGGATAAAAAAAGAATTTTACGCGCCATTTCTACAGAATTAAAGGCAAAAGGATTAACCAAATCTGAAAATCCAGATATGCTGGTGAGTATTTTTACCAAATCAAGAGAAAAAGTAAACGTCAATCAAAATAATTTCGGCTATGGTTTTGGCTATGGTTTTGGCTGGGGTTGGAATTCTTGGATGATGAATGGTATGAATACAAATATGAGTATTTCGCAATATTCAGAGGGTACGCTTTTTATTGATTTTATAGATAGGGAAAAGAAAGAATTGATCTGGCAAGGAATTGGTACAGGAGCTTTACGCATGCAGAGTCGAGAAAAAAAAGAACTCCGAATCAAAGAATTTGTTAAAGAAATTCTTGCGAAATACCCACCTACTACCCAAAAAAAATAAAAATGCAAAAGGGTTCTCTTTGAATACTTTTTTTATGGAGGAAACGCTTATTTTTGTGAAATGTATAACAAGCGAATACTTTTGGAAGAAGGAGATTATTACTTGAATGCCCAAGGGTATAAAGTTTTTACTGAGAAATACCATCTAAAAAGAGGGCATTGTTGTAAAAGTGGTTGTAAACATTGTCCGTATGGCTTCGATAAAAAAACAGATACCTTTATATAGATGAAAGGAGTTGTTTGGTTTTTTAGCATAAATACACATGTCCTTTTCCTGCTGTTTTTGTGTTCTTTTGCAATGATCCTCTAAGAATTTTTTTAAGACTTTTTTTTTGATGTATTGTATTTGTATGGGTGATTATTTTGTGTTAGCATTAAAAAGTCACTTTATTTGAAAAAATAAACTTACCCCCCCCATGAAAAAAATATTGACTTTGGCACTGATAGTATGTTCTCTTTTCTTAAATGCCCAAGAAACCGTTGAGGATGACTTTGAAGGAAATGGTACTATCACAACTTGGGCAGGGGATGATAGTGGAATTGACACCGAGTTTTCAAACCCTTTTCAAACAGGAATCAATACTTCGAATACTGTTTTAAAATACACCGATACTGGAGGTGCTTATGCCAATGTTCGTTTTGATACACCCGTTAATTTTGATTTATCAACGGGGCATATTTTTTCTTTGAAAATATACGTTCCCTCGAGTGGCATCTCTGGAAATGAAACCAATCAACTCTCTCTAAAATTACAAAATGCAAATATAGGAGCAGCTTGGGAAACACAATCTGAAATTATCAAGACACTTGTTTTAGATCAATGGCAAACCCTTACTTTTGATTTTGAAAATGACAGTTATTTAAATTACAATGCAAATTCTGGACCACCGATTGCACGAACCGATTTTAATCGCGTGTTACTGCAGGTGAATGACGAGAATAATTCAAGCACTGTAACTGCTTATATCGATGATTTTATCTACGATGGCTTGTTAGAAGATACTTCAGGTTCAGGTGATGATCCTGTTTATGACCAATTAATTTGGTCCGATGAGTTTGATGGTTCAGGAGCTATCGATTCAGACAAATGGTTTCATCAAACCCAGTTGCCTTCCGGTGGAAGCTGGTATAACAATGAAATTCAGCACTACACAGATAGAATCGATAATACCTATGTCTCCAACGGATCGATGCATTTAGTTGCTAAAAAAGAAACCTATACTGACCAAGGGCATACCAAGCAGTATACATCTGCAAGGTTGAATTCGAAGATCGCTTTTACTTATGGAAAAGTAGAAGTAAGAGCCATTTTGCCAACAGGCGTTGGAACTTGGCCAGCAATTTGGATGTTAGGAAAAAATATTACAGAAGCGGGTGCCTATTGGCAAACACAAGGATATGGAAACGTAAGTTGGCCAGCTTGTGGTGAAATTGATATTATGGAGCATTGGGGAACCAATCAAAACTTTGTTCAAAGTGCCATGCATACACCATCTAGCCATGGAGGAACGGTCAATCACGGAGGACAAACCATTCCCACAGCTTCAACCGCCTATCATGTCTATTCTTTAGAGTGGTATCCGACCAAAATGGTTTTTAAAGTTGACGGTGTTCATCATTATACCTATCAGCCAGAAGTAAGAAACGCTAGTACATGGCCTTTCGATGCAGACCAATATATCCTTCTTAATACAGCCATTCAGCCTAGTATTACTGGTTCTTTTACGGAGAGTGATATGATTATTGATTATGTCCGAGTCTACCAAGAAGCGACTGCATCTGTTAAAGAGGATGCAAGTTTGGATGCTATCAAAGTATATCCGAATCCTGTGTTAGATAACGTAACCATCCAAATACATCCGAATCTGATTGGTCTAAAAGGATCGGTTTACTCTTTGTTAGGAGAGAAAGTTACTTCTTTCGTGCAAAATACATCAACAGAACAACACGATTTATCAGAACTTAAGAAAGGAGTTTACATGCTAAAGTTCGATTCAAAAGGAGCATCTTCCACATATAAAATATTGAAAATGTAAGTTTTAATCCCGCTATTTTTATTTGTTCTATTTATTTGTGTATATTTAAATCATTCAAAAAGAAGAATGTCTCGGATTAATCAACTACTTAGCTATAGAAAACATCTCGAAGAACGCTATCGTAAGCTCTTGGAGCGGTCAAGCAATTACCGCTATATTGATGAGAATAAAAGTGATAATGCCGCCTTTAAAGCTATGAAAATTTTAAGTAAAATAAATAAGGTCTCTTATTTGGAGAAAGAATTTTCTTGAGTTTTTCATTCATGAAATTTAGATTGCATTCGCATCTAAAATTGCCGCCATTTGTAGCTGTAATTCCTTTGCTTTTTCTGCCGCTGCGGTTGCGAAGTTTTCGTCATTAGCAGCGTAGATAATTCCGCGAGAGGAATTGATAAGCAAACCAATATTTTCAGACAACCCATATCTACAAACATCCTGTAAATTACCGCCTTGTGCACCTACACCAGGAACCAATAAAAAAGAAGTCGGGATGATTTTTCTAATTTCTTTGAAATAGGAGGCTTTCGTAGCACCTACCACATACATTAAGTTTTCTGCGTTTTTCCAAGATTTTGAAGTTTCCAAAACATGTTGATATATTTCTTGATCATTGATTTTTTTAGTTTGAAAATCAAAGGCACCCTTATTGGAGGTTAATGCTAAGAGAATGGTGTGTTTGTCTTCAAAAGCTAAAAAGGGTTCTACAGAATCTTTCCCCATATAAGGAGCAACGGTTACAGAGTCAAAAGATAAATCTTCAAAAAAAGCTTTGGCATACATGGTAGATGTATTGCCAATATCTCCTCGTTTTGCGTCTGCAATCGTAAAAATTTCTGGATAGTTTTTATTGAGGTATGCTATTGTTTTTTGTAAAGAAATCCAACCTTTAATTCCATAGGCCTCATAAAAAGCCGTGTTGGGTTTGTAGGCAACACATAGGTGATTTGTTGCATCTATTATCGCTTTGTTAAATGCAAAAATAGGATCTTCCTCTTGGAGAAAGTGTGTTGGAATTTTAGTCATATCGACATCCAAACCAATGCATAAAAAAGAGTTTTTTTTGTGTATTTCAGCAACCAATTGTTGTGTAGTCATCTTTGCGAATAAAAGTTTTGTAAAGGTACATTTTTTTGGGACTTTCTGCTATCTTTGTCTTGATGATTGGCTATATTTTAAATAAAATTTTCTACGGATTTCTTACCCTGTTTGGTGTTGTGACCGTGATTTTTTTTCTTTTCAACCTTTTAGGCGATCCCTCAAGAATGCTTTTAGATCAGCGCCAAGATACCGCACAGCTGAAAGCAATTCAACAAAAATATGGTTTCGATAAGCCATTGCTTACCCAATACTTTTATTATTTAAACGATCTTTCTCCAATTTCTGTTCATAGTAATTCAGCAGAGAGTTACACCCATTTGTCTGCAAATACCTTTTCGTATCAAGCTCTTTTTTCGATCCAAGATCACAAGATTGTGTTGAAATATCCCTATTTAAGAGCGTCGTTTCAGAAAAACGGTAAAAAAGTAGCTACCGTGATTCGCGAAACCCTTCCAAATACCACCATTTTGGCCCTTTCTGCTATTTCAATTGCCATTATTATTGGGTTGCTTTTAGGTGTATTATCCGCCATTTATAAAGATTCTTTTTTCGATAGAATTACAGCCATCATCAGTACCTTAGGAATGAGTGTTCCCTCCTTTTTCTCTGCAATTTTATTTGCCTGGTTTTTCGGTTTTGTCTTGCATGAATTTACCGGTTTAGAAATGACGGGAAGTTTGTATGAAGTGGATGATTTTGGAGAAGGAAGTACCTTACAGCTTAAAAACTTACTCTTACCAGCCATTGTTTTAGGAATTCGCCCTTTGGCAGTGATCATTCAATTAATGCGAAATTCATTATTAGAAGTGCTCAATGAAGATTATGTAAGAACCGCTAGGGCAAAAGGGCTAAGTACTTTTAATGTTGTGAGAAAGCACGCCCTTAAAAATGCATTAAATCCAGTAGTTACTGCAATTTCTGGGTGGTTTGCCTCCATGTTGGCAGGTGCTGTTTTTATTGAATATATTTTTAATTGGAACGGACTCGGGAAAGAAATTGTAAACGCATTAAACACCCTGGACCTGCCGATTATTATGGGAAGCGTGTTGGTTATTGCCACTTTATTCATACTCATTAATATACTCGTAGACATTATTTATAGTTGGTTAGACCCAAGAATCCGATTGCAATAATTATGAAAAAATACATTCCATTGCTCGTGCTTGCAGTTTTCATGGCTCGCTGTAATTTTGAAACTCCTACCCAATTTTCCAATGAAGCGAATGCAACGGTTTTAAACTCTTTATCGGGTGACAAAGCAACATTCAAAGCAGTCATTGCGCAATACAAAGGAAAAAAAGTATTCATTGATATATGGGCATCCTGGTGCGCAGATTGTATCAAAGGAATGCCAACCATCAAACGTTTGCAAAGTGAATTTCCAGAAGTTGTTTTTTTATTTTTATCTGTAGATAAAAAAAATAGCGCATGGAAAAAAGGAATTCAACGCTTTCAAATGAACGGAGAACATTATAATATACCCACAGGAATGCGCAATAGTGCATTAGTAGATTTCGTAAATTTAAGCTGGATACCAAGGTATATGGTCATCGATGAAATGGGGGCAATCTCACTCTTTAAGGCAACAAACTCCTCAGATAAAAGCATTCTTACTGCATTGAAACCAATCCAATAAATCGTTATCGTAACTATTTCTTTTTCACCCACTTTTTTTCTATTCCATTCCTTAATTTTACATTTTTAAAACCGACTAAATATTAGCACTATGAGAACTAAAATTGTTGCAGGAAACTGGAAAATGAATAATACGATTGAAGAAACAACAACGCTCATCAAGGAGCTTCAAATCGCTTTAAAGGACGTTTCCTTAGAAAACACCAGAGTATTGGTAGCGCCTACTTTTGTAAACCTATCTCGTGGCGTTGAAAATGCGAAGGATTCTAACATTGAAGTAGTCGCACAAAATATGCACCAAGCAAAAAATGGTGCCTTTACAGGTGAAATTTCTGCAGACATGTTAAAAAGTGTTGGCGTTGTTTCTGTGATCCTAGGACATTCAGAAAGAAGAACTTATTTTGGAGAAACGGATGCATTATTAGCTGAAAAAGTATCTGCTACTTTAGATAATACTATGGAAGCAATTTTCTGTTTTGGAGAATTGTTAGAAGATCGTAAATCAGGAAACCACTTTAGCGTAGTAGAAAGTCAACTAAAAAATGCCTTGTTTCATTTAGAGGCAGCTGCATGGAAAAACATTGTATTGGCTTATGAACCCGTTTGGGCAATAGGTACGGGCGAGACAGCGAGTCCAGAACAAGCACAAGAAATGCATGCATTCATTCGCAATATCATTAAAGAACAATACAATAGAGAAGTCGCAGATGCCGTTTCTATTTTATATGGAGGGAGTGTAAAGCCAGCAAATGCGGTAGAGATCTTTTCGAAACCAGATGTAGATGGTGGATTAATAGGTGGAGCTGCTTTAAACGCTGCAGATTTTACAGCCATCATTAAAGCAATATAAAAGAAGTTATTCAACGCTCTTTTAAAGAAAAGAAATAAATTTGCATCAAGATTTTTAAAATCTTGATGCATTTTTTTTGAATAGAATTAGCTCTTATTTATGGACAATATTTACATAGAATACAAATTTACCGTAACCCCAAAAGAACCCGCAACCGAGATTTTAATTGCAGAGTTGGGCAATGTTGGTTTTGAGAGTTTTGTAGAGAATGAAAATGGTCTTACTGCCTACATTCAAAAAGAAAACTGGAACGATGCGCTTTTAGAAGGTATTTTTATATTGAATTCAGACGAGTTTTCGATAGATTACACCCAGCATGAGGTAGCCCAAACCAACTGGAATGCAGCATGGGAAAAGAATTTTGAAGCGATTGAGGTAGATGGAACGGTAAGTATTCGTGCCCCATTTCATGAAAACCCAAATTTGAAATACGATATTGTTATCGAACCAAAAATGAGTTTTGGAACCGGGCATCATGAAACTACCCACATGATGGTGCAGCACTTATTGCAACTAGAACTGGAAAATAAAAAAGTATTGGACATGGGTTGTGGTACTGGAATCTTAGCCATTTTTGCCGAGATGAGAGGGGCCAAGCCAACCGATGCAATTGATATTGACAATTGGTGTTATTTAAACTCCATTGAAAATGTAGCACGCAATAATTGCGAGTACATTTCTATTTTTGAAGGAGATTCGACGCTGTTAACCGATAAAAAGTACGATGTAATTATTGCTAACATCAACCGAAATATTTTGTTGATGGACATGGAGATTTATACCAATTGCCTAAATGAAAAAGGGGTATTGCTCTTGAGTGGTTTTTACAAAGAAGACATTCCAATGATTGATGCGGAAGTTTCTAAATACCAATTAAAATTGGAAATAACCCTCGAAAGAAATAATTGGGTTGCTTTAAAATATAATAAATTGTAATTTTGTGAGGATGATGAGTACCAAAGAAAAAATACAAGAAGAAGTCGATACCCTTGAGCAAGAAGTATTTCAGCATGAAATTGTTTTGCACAATGATGATGTAAATACCTTCGATTTTGTTATCGATTCTTTAGTTGCTGTTTGTGACCATACGGTAGAGCAAGCAGAGCAATGTGCGTATTTGGTGCATTACAAAGGAAAATGCACCGTAAAATCAGGTGAATTTAGAGATCTAGAACCAAAATGCTCGAAACTATTACAATTAGGTTTGTCAGCCGAATTAATTTAATACATGGAAAATATCTTTAAATATTATCAGTTTTCAGCATTTTTTAAAGACGAATCTGATGTTTTTTCGGGCAATCAAATTGCCTACACCGAACTGAACAATACCCACTATTTAATTTTTGAAAAAAAAGAAGACAGTTATACACTTTTTGTATCTCGGTATAGAGGTCGCCATGAAATTGGCAAACTCAAACCCGAAATTTTAGAAACGGTGGTAGAAAACTACAACAAATCAATTCCAGAACACCGAGTTGCCCTCAGAAGGTATTTGGGTTAGGGAAGTTGATGCTGTTATTCCTTTTTTATATTCAATTAGAGTTCATTTTATATCTAATAAAAAAGCAACTAACTTATTATAAGTTAGTTGCTTTTTTTTATCTATTGCCGTTTTTATCCCTGCCTATGTTATGAAGGAAATATGAAAGTAAACTCTACTTAAAAAAGAATCACTAATTTTAGTAGTCGTATTCTTCGAAGCTTATTGCAGTTTTTTTGTTAAGAGGTTTAATTTTTACATATGTTAAATTTTATAGGTATATTGCTGTCTTAAAAATTTGTTATGAAACTAAATAAGTTCCAAATAATAGCTATTGGATTAATAATGTTTTCTTTACAATTATTACTATTGTTTTTTATTTTAATTGAAACCGATTACAGGGGTATATATCTTTTAGACTATTTCAGTTTTAAAAAAGAAGAATTGATACAAAAGTCTTTTATATTGATGTTTGTAGGTGTCATTTTGTTGCTCCTGCACAAACATAAAAGAATAATATTAAAAGAATATTTAATTTTTATTTGTGTTTTAATTGGTGCTTTTATTTAACTTATGATAGATAATTTAATATATAGAGAAAATTTTTATTATGCTGGTGATGGTTATGAGAAAGCATTTTTATTCTTATTTTTCTTTTGCTTTCCAATGAGATATTTTTTCATTTCCATATGGTTTAGTATTATGCAACTAAGGAAGAAACAGTATACTAAATAGGTATTTAGAATCATTGTTTATGTTTAGACTTGGAGTGTCTTTCTTTTCGATTTTTTTGTCTTTGTTAAATTTGTTTATCTCGCTTTAAAATATTTAGTAGAATAATATGGAAAACAAGAAACCTCGGAAAAAAGTATCGGAAATGACACGGGAAGAGAAGCTATCACTGATAGCGTTCAAGAACGTGATGGAGCGAAAAGCGAAAGTGAAAGCAGAAACGAAAACGGAACAGACCTATCTAACAGAAGCGCACAAGAAAAACTCGGAAGCAGCGATAAAAACTTCCAAAAATATCAATCCTTTGAACGTGAATTGGGAGAAAGAATCAGAAGCGAAGTCGAAGGAAACAAGTTAGGCGACGGTGAAACAAAAGTTGGATTTACGAAGTTACTAAAAAGCCTAAAGCGCGCATTTCCTAGAATAAAGATTGTTTTAAATACACAAAAATGCTTTTTTTTTTCAATAAAAAGAAAACAACTTTACAAGCAATGCTTGTCGGAGAAAATGCTGACAAAAATACAAAAGCAGTTGGAACAAGAACAAAAGACAACAAAGGAAGAGGTAAAATCATTGTTAGACCAGATAAAGTGGGAGCAAGCCTTTCCAGAAGGAACTACGCATCTTTACATGGAATAATTCTAATTGAAATACAACATATTATTCAGTCTAAAGAAGACTTTTTTACTGGTGCTTATACACAAAAATCCTTTAAACATTTATTAGAAAAACACACCTTACGATGAGTATAAGAAATGTCGGCAATATGTCGGCAAAATAAAAGTATCAAAAATGTAAAAACCCTTTAAAAAAAAGGTGTTTTAAAGGGTTTTTGTTAATAAATTGTGACCATGGCAGGATTCAAACCTGCAACCTCTTGAGCCGTAATCAAGTGCGCTATTCAGTTGCGCCACATGGCCTTTTTGCGGGTGCAAATATAGGAGCAATTTTTAAATAAGAAAAGCTATTTTACTCTTTTTATGAATTAATTTCTTCTTTGTAAGCCTCGAGAATTGTGGTGGCTTTTTCCAAGTCGGTATTTAAGATGAACAATTCCACCATTCTACCCAAGGTACCAAAGCCAGCAAGCGTACCAGAATGAATATGATCCTTAGTAATAGATCCAATGTTGCTATCTTCTAAACGAACTGCTAAGCCTTTTACTAGGATTGAAGTTCCCGAGAATACTTTGATATGTGCTGTTGTCATAATTTTAATTTTAGTCAATTGCGTTCATAGTAACAAAGGCTCTCCATCCAATAATAGCCAATTGGAACTTTGATGCTTTGGAAATGTCTAATTGCTTTTTGGTAAAGGACGGAAAAATGACTTTGTTCACTTTTGCGATCCCTTTGAAAATTTGTTTTTTCATAACGGAGTTGTTTGTGGGTCAAATTTACTAAAAAATAAACAAGTCAGCCATTTAGAAATCGGGTTGTTTTTGACTTCAAATATTACTTACATTCTAATTGCTTGAAAGGAAAAAAATATTTTGTACTTCTTTTAATGGATGAAAAAAACGCTTTTTTTCTCTTTAGGGACCTTTTGCGCTTTTCGCTTTCTAAAAACTGATAAAAATGTATCTTCGCTAAAAAATAAATAGATGAATTTTTTATTCATAATTGGAGGTTTGTTGTTGTTAATCTTTGGAGGGAACTGGTTGTTAAAAGCTGCGGTTGCTTTGTCCTTAAAATTAAACATTCCTAAAATAGTTATTGGTATGACGGTGGTTTCCTTTGCCACGTCTGCACCTGAACTTATTGTTAGCTTAAAAGCAGCTTTAAATGGTGCACCCGATTTGGCACTTGGAAACGTAATTGGTTCTAACATTGCGAATTTAGGTTTCGTTTTAGGAGTTACCCTGTTGTTTGGAGCGATGAAGATTCAGAAAAGTTTTTATCAGACAGATTGGCCAGTAATGATGCTTGCATCTATATTGTTGTATTTCTTTTTGACAGGCGACCAGGTCATTGTTCGCTATGAAGGAATCATCTTGTTTAGTCTGCTCGTGCTATTTTTAGTGTATTTGTTGCGCTTTCAAAAGACGAGTTTTGAAGAGGATCTTCCAGAAGTTGAAGCTGTACTTTCTGTGTCTTACATGTTATTTTATTTAGGCATCGGAGGCGTAGGTCTTTGGGCAGGGTCGGAATTGTTGGTAGAAGGTGCAAAAGCAATGGCTGAAGATTTTGGGGTGAGTCAACGTGTCATTGGAGTTACGGTTGTTTCTGTAGGAACCAGTATTCCTGAACTGTCCGCTTCCATTATTGCCGTTATAAAGAAAGAGAAAGCCATCTCACTAGGAAACCTAATTGGTTCCAATATTTTCAACATTTTAGCCGTTTTAGGCATTACTTCCATAGTAACTCCCGTTGCAGTTTCTGATCTTGGTTTGTTGAGCAATGATATCTTCTGGATGTTGGGAGTTTCTTTTTTAATTTTACCCCTGGTTCTTTTACCAAGAAGGTTTCAGTTGAATTGGAAACACGGTTTTGTATTGCTGGTGCTCTACGGAATTTTTATTTACAGAACGCTTTAAAAAAAATAATTGAATGCATAAAAAAAGGCTCGCAATTTGCGAGCCTTTTTTAGTGTATTTATTTTGAAATCTAGCTAATATTCGCTGATTTTACCGTTTTAATAATTCTACCAGCAATCTTATATGGATCTCCGTTTGAAGCAGGTCTTCTGTCTTCTAACCAACCTTTCCATCCTTTTTCAACGGTAATAATTGGAATTCGGATTGAAGCGCCTCTATCAGAAACTCCATAAGAGAAATCGTTAATAGATGCAGTTTCATGGTCACCCGTTAAACGTTGGTCGTTAAACTCACCATATACTGCAATATGATCTTTTACTACCGGTCTAAAAGCTTCACAAATTTTCTCGTATGTTTCTTTAGAACCACATTCTCTTAAAACGCTGTTTGAAAAGTTAGCATGCATTCCAGAACCATTCCAATCCATATCTTTTCCTAAAGGTTTTGGATGGTAGTCGATGTAGTAACCGTATTGTTCTGTTAAACGGTCTAGTAAATAACGAGATATCCAAATTTCGTCCCCAGCTTGTTTCGCACCTTTTGCAAACAATTGGTATTCCCATTGTCCAGAAGCAACCTCTTGGTTAATTCCTTCAAAGTTTAAGCCAGCATCAATACATAAATCTGCATGCTCTTCAACTAAAAGTCTACCGTGTGTATTTTTTCCTCCTACAGAACAGTAGTACATTCCTTGTGGAGCTGGATAACCACCAATAGGGAATCCTAAAGGCAATTGTGTTTTGGTATCCATAATAAAATATTCTTGCTCAAAACCAAACCAGAAATCGTTGTCTTCATCTTCAATTGTTGCTCTTCCGTTAGAAACGTGCGGTGTACCATCAGCGTTTAAAACTTCGGTCATTACTAAATATCCATTTCTTCTTGTAGGATCTGGATAAATTGCAACCGGTTTTAATAAACAGTCAGAAGCACCTCCAGAAGCTTGTTTTGTAGACGAACCATCAAAAGACCAGTTTCCAAGTTCTTCAATCGTTCCTTGAAAGTTTTCATGTTCTTCTACTTTGGTTTTACTTCTCATGTTCTGAGTTGGGTAATAACCATCTAACCAAATGTATTCTAATTTAATTTTTGCCATTGTAAAGAGTTATAAATGAATAATATTAACTCTGCAAAAATGAAAATTTTTGACGAGGTATCAAAAAAATAGGGGGTAAAATCATAAGAATGTTAATAAAATTATTTAATCCCTAAAAATGAAAGGGTATATTTGTATTATTAAATTTTATTCAATCAAAAATTACTCATATGTCAATCATTAGGTTTAATGCTTTACAAGAAACACTCAATAGAAAACCGATTAAAATTGTTGAATCCGAAAAAAGATCCTCTTTGTTTGGGAAAAACGTTTTTAATAATAATGCGATGCAGCAATATTTAACTAGTGCTGCCTATGAAAGTGTAATGGATGCAATTGTTCATGGGAAAAGGATAGACCGTAAAATCGCCGATCAAGTTGCGGTAAGTATGAAAGATTGGGCAATGTCTAAAGGGGCGACGCATTATACCCATTGGTTTCAACCCTTAACAGGTGCAACCGCAGAAAAGCATGATTCTTTTTTCGAATCGATCAATGGAAGTTTGGCTGTAGAAAAATTTGATGGCGAGCAACTGGTGCAACAAGAACCCGATGCTTCTAGTTTTCCAAATGGAGGTATTAGAAATACTTTTGAAGCAAGAGGATACACTGCTTGGGATCCAACATCACCCGCATTTGTCTATGAAACGACCTTGTGTATTCCTACTATTTTTGTATCCTATACAGGTGAAGCGTTGGACAATAAAACGCCTTTATTAAGAGCTTTACAGGCTGTTGATACAGCGGCTACTGCAGTGTGTAGATATTTTGATAAAAATGTGTCGAAAGTAAATGCAACCCTAGGATGGGAACAAGAATATTTTTTAATTGACGAAGCTTTGGCATTGTCAAGACCCGATATTTTAATGACTGGTAGAACCCTATTAGGGCATTCTCCTGCCAAGGGGCAACAATTAGACGATCATTACTTTGGAACCATTCCAGCCCGTGCTATGAGTTTTATGCAAGATTTAGAACAAGAATGCATGTTGTTGGGCATTCCTGTAAAAACAAGACACAACGAAGTGGCACCCAATCAGTTTGAATTGGCGCCCATTTTTGAAGAAGCTAATCTAGCCGTAGATCACAACTCCTTATTAATGGATGTGATGGAAAAAGTATCTAAGCGCCATCATTTTAAAGTATTGTTTCACGAAAAGCCATTTGCAGGTATTAATGGTTCAGGAAAACATAACAATTGGTCTTTATCATCAGACAAAGGTGTCAATTTGTTAAGCCCCGGAAAAACACCCATGAAAAATTTACAATTCTTAACCTTTTTTGTGAACACCATTAAAGCTGTTTATGAAAACCAAGAATTGCTAAGAGCTTCCATTGCATCTGCAAGCAATGATTACCGCCTAGGAGCTAACGAAGCACCACCAGCAATCATGTCGGTGTTTATAGGAAGTCAGTTATCTGCAGTTTTAGATGAATTAGAAAATGTCACAAAAGGGAAGTTATCACCCCAAGAAAAAACAGATTTAAAACTAAATATTATTGGTAAAATTCCTGAGATTTTATTAGACAATACCGACAGAAACAGAACCTCTCCATTTGCTTTTACAGGAAATAAATTTGAATTTAGAGCAGTAGGTTCGTGGTCGAATTGTGCTACACCAATGACGGTGCTAAATACAATTGTTGCCAAACAATTAAAAGAATTTAAAATTGAAGTTGATCAATTAGTCGAGACGAAAAACCTGAAAAAAGACGAAGCTGTATTTAATGTTTTAAGAGAATACATCAAAGCATCCAAAAAGATTCGATTTGAAGGGGATGGTTATGGAGATGCTTGGGAAAAAGAAGCTAAAAAACGCGGATTAAGTAATAACAAAACTACGCCAGCAGCATTGAAAGTCAAAACATCGAAAGCTGTGATTGACTTGTATGAAGAAATGGATGTCATGAGTAAAGTAGAAATTGAAGCGCGTTACGAAATTGAATTGGAAGAGTACACCAAAAAAATACAAATAGAAAGTAGAGTGTTGGCAGATATTTCTAGAAACCATGTGGTGCCAACTGCGATTATTTATCAGAACACACTCCTAGAAAATACCAAGAATTTGAAAGAAATCTTTGGTGAGAATTTCAAAAATATTGCCAAAGAGCAAATAGAGTTAATTATGGTCATTTCAAATCATATTACCGAAATCAATGCCTTGGTAAATAAAATGACCCAAGAACGTAAAAATGCCAACAAGCACAGCGGATTAAAATCTGCCGAGTTGTATTGCAATCAAGTAAAACCTTTTTTCGAAGAAATACGATATCATTGTGATAAGTTGGAAACCATGGTGGATGATAATTTATGGCCATTAACAAAATATAGAGAATTGCTTTTTACCAGATAAAATCATTCCCAAATTGTGGCTTTTTTTTTATCAAAAGACTAAATTTGCAACAACAACAACACAATCCCTACCATGAGTCAAGAAATTTCCAAAAGATACGCACAAAGAGGCGTTTCTGCATCGAAAGAAGATGTGCACAATGCAATTAAGAACATCGATAAAGGGTTGTTTCCAAAAGCATTTTGTAAAATTGTCCCCGATTATCTAACAAACGATGAAGAGTATTGTTTGATAATGCATGCAGATGGCGCTGGAACAAAATCTTCTTTGGCCTATATGTATTGGAAAGAAACAGGTGATATTTCTGTATGGAAAGGCATTGCACAAGATGCATTGATTATGAATATTGACGATTTACTCTGTGTTGGGGCAACAGACAATATTATGTTGTCTTCGACCATTGGCCGAAATAAAAGTAAAATTCCAGGAGAAGTTTTATCCGCAATTATCAACGGAACAGAAGCATTAATAGCAGATTTAAAAGGCTTTGGAGTCACCATTCATTCTACGGGAGGAGAAACCGCAGATGTTGGCGATTTGGTGCGAACGATTATTGTAGATTCTACCGTAACAGCAAGAATGAAACGCTCGGAAGTAATAGACAATGCCAATATTCAGCCTGGCGATGTCATTGTTGGATTGGAATCTTTTGGACAAGCATCCTATGAAACGGAATACAATGGCGGTATGGGGTCTAACGGATTAACATCCGCAAGACACGATGTGTTTCATAAATATTTAGCCGATAAATATCCAGAGAGTTTTGATGCCGCTGTTCCCAAAGAATTGGTCTATTCTGGAAATACTAAATTAACAGATGCTGTCGTAAATTCGCCGATAGATGCAGGAAAATTAGTCTTGTCTCCAACAAGAACCTATGCTCCGATCATTAAAGAAATTTTATCCAAATTCGATTCCAAAACAATTCACGGAATGGTGCACTGTTCAGGAGGAGCCCAAACTAAAATCTTACATTTTGTAGAACAATTACATATTGTAAAAGACAACCTATTTCCAGTACCCCCCTTATTTAAATTGATACAAGAACAATCCAATACCGATTGGAAAGAAATGTATCAAGTTTTTAATTGTGGACACAGAATGGAAATTTATGTTGCTCCAGAAATTGCAGAAGAGATTATTGCTATTTCTAAATCTTACAATGTAAACGCTCAAATTGTGGGTAGTGTTGCTGCAGCTGATTCCAAAAAATTGACCATCAAAAGTCCGTATGGTGTTTTTGAATATTAAAAATAAATAGTTGAAATTTACTTCCTATATTCAGTATTACAGCTATTTAGAACTCCCTAAAGTAGGAAGAAATTTTGTGTTTCTCTTTGAACGAGTTCATTGATTCATAGTCCTATTTCCACAAGGCAAAAGTGCTATATTTAACAGCAAATAAAACTCGTAAAAATACATTTACAGAAGGCGTTTTTTTTGAGGGCTCAAAACCACTATTTTTCATATCTTTATACTTAGTTATTTTCTAAAGATGAATTTAGGAAATAGTCGATTTCAAAATCGTTTTTATAGTTTGCTATTAATAGACTGATTTTTCATAAAAAAAAGCGAAAAAAATAAAAGATGAATTTAAATTTAACAAAACCCATAGTATTTTTTGATTTAGAAACTACCGGTGTTAATATTGCAACAGATCGGGTTGTGGAGATTGCGATTTTAAAAGTATTTCCAAACGGAAATAAAGAAAGTAAAACTTGGTTGGTAAATCCAGAAGTAGAAATTCCAGCAGCAGCAACCGCAGTTCATAAAATCACCAACGAGCAAGTGGTGACCAAGCCTACTTTTAAAGAGCTAGCTCCAGAAATTGATACCATGATTGCCGGCTGTGATTTAGCGGGATTCAATTCAAATAGATTTGATATTCCTCTATTAGCAGAAGAGCTAATGCGCGCAGGAATTGATTTCAATATGAAAGACAGGAAAGCCATTGATGTGCAAGTTATTTTTCATAAAAAAGAACAAAGAACCTTGGGAGCAGGGTATCAATTTTACTGTGGTAAAGTCTTGGAAGGAGCCCATGGTGCAGAAGCAGACACCAACGCAACCTATGAAATTTTATTAGCACAATTAGAAAAATATGATGATATTGAGAACTCTGTCGATGCCTTAAGTGCCTATTCAACTCACGGAAAAAGGGCCGATTTTGCAGGTTTTATACTTAGGAATGAAGAAGGTGAAGAGATCTTTTCTTTTGGAAAACACAAAGGAAGAACTGTGGAAGCCGTATTAAAAGAAAATCCAGGATATCATAACTGGATGCAGAATGCAGATTTTCCCTTGTATACTAAAAAAGTATTGCAAGAAATTAAAGATCGAATGACAGCTCCAAAAAAAACCATGACTGAATCCGAAAAATTACAAGCTTTACAACAGAAGTTTAATTTAAGATAATTAAAAAGATCTGTTAGATTTTCAAAACCTGACAAATCTAGGATTGGACAAAGATCCTGAAAAAAATAGTAGGAGCCTATGCCTCTGTAAATTAATTAAAAGCTTTCAAAATGTATACCCATTATAAAAACTTACCTAATAATTCTCGTGTTTGGATCTACCAATCCGATCGAGAGTTTACGGATTCAGAAATTGAATTTATTTCAGCAAAATCGGAAGACTTTATCAATCAATGGACACGGCATGGAGATGATTTAAAAGGATCTTTTACTATTAAATACAACCAGTTTTTAGTATTGGCAGTCGATGAAAGTTTTAACAATGTTTCTGGCTGCTCCATCGATAGTTCCGTTCGATTTGTACAAGCCTTACAATCTGAATTACAAGTAGATTTAATGGACAAAATGAACATTAGTTTTAAAGATAATGAGACCATTAATATTGTAAAACTGCCTGTTTTTCAGCGTTTTGCCAAAGCAAAAAAAATCACCGCATCGACGATTGTTTTTAACAATATGATTGCTACAAAAGAAGATTTTGAAAATAATTGGGAAGTTGCAGTCAGCAAAAGTTGGCACAAACGTTTTTTGGTATAAAAATTGAAAGAATACTCAGATGAAAAAAAAGTTACTGTTCGTATTTTGTATTGCGGTAGTCTCAAACCTGTGTGCTCAAAGTGTTGCCCCGCTTAGAGCAGCCGATTTTAAAGCCCAGCAAATTTGGGTAGATAGCTTGATGACTACAATGACGATTGATCAGAAAATAGGGCAGTTGTTTATGGTGCAAGCCTATTCAAACCTGGATCAAAAACACGAAGATTTTATCTCAGAATTGATTCGCAAGTACCATGTAGGGAATTTAATTTTCATGCAAGGAACTCCCACAAAACAAGCTGTTTTAACCAATAAATACCAAGCCTTATCCAAAGTGCCTTTACTCATTGGTATCGATGGTGAATGGGGGTTGGATATGCGTTTAAAAAATACGTTTCGATATCCCTGGAACATGACATTAGGGGCCATTCAAGAGAATTCATTCATTGAGCAATTTGGCCAACGAGTAGGAGCACACTGTAAAAGATTAGGAATACATATTAATTTTGCGCCCGTAGTAGACATCAATACCAATCCAGACAATCCAATCATTGGCAACCGTTCTTTTGGTGAAAATAAAATGAATGTAACCGACAAGTCCATTGCCTTTACAAAAGGAATGCAAAGCGTAGGAGTCTTGGCAAATGCAAAACATTTCCCTGGACACGGAGATACGGCAACCGACTCCCACCATACTTTGCCCGTTGTTAATTTTGACGCGCAACGCTTAGATACTTTAGAATTGTACCCTTATAAAAAAATGTTCGAAGCCGGTGTTGCAAGTGTCATGACCGCACATTTAAGCATTCCTAAAATAGAACCAAATGCAGCTTTGCCGTCCTCATTATCCCCAAAAATTGTGACTGATCTCTTAAAAGTGAAAATGGGCTTTTTAGGGTTGATTATAACGGATGGGCTCAATATGAAAGGAGCCGCCAATTATTCTTCCGCTTCAGAAATAGATTTAGCGGCTATCTTAGCAGGAAATGATTTATTGTTAATACCGCAAGACGTTCCAGAGTCTGTTCAATTAATGAAAAACGCTTTAAAAACCGGAGTTTTAACAGAGGAACGTTTGGACTTTTCTGTGCGTAAAATTTTGGCAGCCAAGTATGTCGTGGGTCTACATGATTACCAACCGGTAGCCATACCCAATTTACATGAAGACTTAAATACGGTTCAAGATGCAGTACTCCACCGAAAATTAGTTGAAAAATCGTTAACGGTCATTAAAAATGAAGCACAACTTCTTCCCATAAGAGAACTTGAGAAACAGCAAATTGCCTATGTAGCTCTTGGAGATGACTCCGGAGAACATTTTGTTTCTATGCTAAAGCAGTATGCTGAAATTGATGTTTTATCGGCCAATGATGCCCAATTAAATCAGAAATTAAAACCATATAGCACTGTGATTGTTGGTTTTCATACATCGAATTTACATCCATGGAAAAGTCATAAGTTCCGTAAAAAAGATCGAAATAAATTACAAGAAATTGTACGAACTAAAAGAGTAATTTTGTCTGTTTTCGCAAGTCCATACAGCTTGTTACAAGTAAGATCTTTTACAAATATTGAGAGTATTGTGGTCGCTTATCAGAACAGTCGCATCGCACAAGAACTTACAGCACAACTTATTTTCGGCGCCATTACAGCCCAAGGGAAATTGCCAGTATCGATTAAAAAAGAGTTTCCAGAGGGACTTGGATTGTTAACTTCTAACTTATATAGATTGGGCTATTCAATCCCCGAAGAAGTTGGGTTGTCTTCAGAAAAATTAAAAAATATTGAAAAAACAATAGATACTATTTTAAAAGAAAAAATGGCTCCCGGCGCCCAAGTTTTAGTTGCTAGAAAAGGGAAGGTTGTTTACCAGAAAAGTTTTGGTCATCATACCAATAATCAACAAAAAAAAGTAACCAATTCCGATCTTTATGATGTGGCATCTCTTACTAAAATTTTAGCTTCCTTACCTTTGATTATGAAAGCAGAAGAGGAGGGGGTATTTTCTTTAAATTCAACATTGAAAGAACTGCTTCCTTTCTATAAAAAATCGAACAAAGATACCCTTACCGTCAAAGAAATGCTCTCCCATAATGGACGCCTAAAATCGTGGATTCCTTTTTATAAAGGCACACAGGACAGTATAACAGGAGCTAATTTACAGCAATTCTATAGCACTAAAAAGACTGCTTTGTACAAGACCAAAGTGGCCGAAAACCTCTATCTAAGAAAAAATTATAAAGACAGTATTTATGCCTATATCAAAGAAGCTCCACAACGAGAAGCGGCGGGGTATAAATACAGCGATTTAGGGTATTATATCTTTAAAGAAGTGCTGGAGAAAAAATACAAAAAGAGCTTGGCAAAATTAGCCGATGAAACCTTTTATCAAGCCCTGGGTGCGCATAGAATGACCTATCTACCGCTTCATAAATTCAACAAGAAAGAAATAATTCCTACAGAACAAGATCGTTATTTTAGAAACCAATTATTGCATGGTAATGTACATGATATGGGCGCTGCCATGTTGGGGGGTATTGGTGGACATGCCGGGCTATTTTCCAATGCCAATGACATTGCAAAGATGATGCAAATGTATTTACAAAAAGGGTTTTATGGAGGCAAAAGATATCTAAAAACCGAAACCATCACGAAATTTAACAAACGGTATTTTTCTGAGGAGAAAGTTCGCAGAGGTTTGGGTTTTGACAAGCCGCAGTTAGATCCAGAAGTGAAAGCTACTTGTGGTTGTGTTTCCGAGGAGAGTTTTGGTCATTCCGGTTTTACGGGCACCTATACCTGGGCAGATCCAGTAAGTGGAATTGTCTATATTTTCTTATCAAATAGAGTCTATCCAACCATGGAAAATGACGGATTGGTTCAACAGGACATGCGCACAAAAATTCAGCAGATCATCCAAAATGCAATTATTGATTAAATTATTATTTTTGTTTTAGGAGACTTCTTTTAGGTCTTGAATTCTATATGTGCTTTTGCATTGGTAGGGGCAAACTTCACATACAATAGCACCAACAAAGCCGAAATTGTTAGGTAAAAGAACCCAGCCAAAGCTCCAAAAATCGCTCCAAGAATCCCTGCCTGTATTGCATAAAAAAGAGGAATCAATACCAGGTTTATACTAAAGCGAAAGGTGTCTATAAATTCAATTTCATCAATTTTTTTGAGGGCTATTCTCCAAATTAAATAAGGAAGTATGCCATTCAGTTGTATCAGAATTCTCAAGGGGCTTAAAAAATTCTTTTTCTTCTTTTTGGGCTTTGGGAAGCTGCCGCTTTCAATCATTTTATTGACTCTATCTACCTGTGTAAAATCGACTTGGGCTGCAACGAGTTGTTGTAAAACAGCCTCATAATCTGCATCATCGGGAATGTGAACACTGAGTTCTTTTAATTGTGCTGTGACAGCTGCTTTTAAAATATTGATTGCTTTTGGGGATGTATTTGCTTCAAAAATTGTTCTTGTTGGAATAGGTTGCCCATACTGTACGACTACTTTTGAAGGAAAATCTGACGGATGTTGATAGGTTATGCCGACCGGCACTACTTGTATTTCCAATTCGGGATGTTTTTCAAGTGCCCCAGAAACAATGCGTGTAAATCCTTTGCTTAGAAGACGTACCGTCCTTTTTTTGCTATGACTTCCTTCCGGGAAAATCATTAAAGCTTCTTGGTTGTGTAAAATTTTAAAACACTTTTCAAAAATTTCTTGATTGTTGGCAAGTTGTTGTATTCCGTCTCGAATTCGATAAATGGGCATTAGATTTAAAGACTCTAAAATCTTTTTAATAAACGGTTTTTTAAAGGAGGCAGCTCTTACTAAAAAATGATTCCTTCGACCATTTGTGGTGGTTACATACAACGGATCTACCAATCCGTTTGGATGGTTTACGGCAAATAAAATAGCCCCTTTTTTGGGAAAGTTTTTTCGACCGCGAACGGTTATTTTTTTACTGTAAAAAAACAATCCCAATTGGATGGTGTTTGACACAAAAGCAAACCAAATTTTTTGAATCATATCTTATTATTATTTTGTGCAGGCAGGCATTCTTATAAAATTCCTTGTTGTGAATTTCTTCCCCAATAGGTGGCGAGAAGCAGTCCAGAAAAAACATCCCATATGCCCCAGAATGCAGCCAATAGTGCCATTCCGCCCAAACCCTCAAAGAAACCAAAAATTAATAACAATCCCAATCCTCCATTCTGAATCCCCGTTTCCATGGCAATTGTTTTGGTGTCTCTCAGGTTCAATCCAAAGCTTTTAGCGGTGAAATAGCCCAAAATATAAGCAAATATATTGTGAAAAATAACCAATAATGCCACATGGTGAATGTGGTTGAAAAACACCTCCAAATTTTGTGAAAAAGCAATCACAATAAGGGCGATAAAGACCAACATCGAAAGCGGTTTTAATATGCTTTCTATTTTTTGAGCCATCGCGGCACGGTAGTGTTTTATAAGCATTCCAAAAAACAATGGAATTCCCAAGATAAGAGAAACCAATTTAAGAAGGTCTACTGGATTCAGTTTTACTGTTTTTAAGATTTCATTGGTAGGCCCATACAAACTTCCCCAAAACTGTAAATTAAAGGGTGTCATTCCAATGCAAATGAGGGTTGCAAAAGCGGTTAAACTTACAGACAATGCAGCATTTCCACCCGCCATTTTACTAAAAAAGTTGGAAACATTTCCGCCCGGACAAGCTGCAATGAGTATCATGCCCAGTGCAAAACTGGGATGGGGCTCTAGGACTAAAATCGCCAAAAAAGTTGTTGCAGGCAAAAGAAAAAATTGAGACAATACCCCCACAAACACAATTTTAGGATTTTTTAACAAGCGTTTAAAATCGGCCATAGATATTCCCAATGCAACGCCAAACATGATAATTGCTATGGCAATGTTTAAAATCCATAACCCTTGGGTGTCAAAGTTTATTTTGATAGCATCGATGTCTATTTGATGTTGCATTGCATTAATTTTTAAAAGCATATTCAATAATATTCGATCCCATTTTCAAGGCTTTTTCTCGAATTTCTTTAGGGTTGTTATGTATTGCTGCATCTTCCCAACCATCACTTAGGTCGGTTTCATAATCATAAAAAACCATCAATCTGCCTTCGAAAAACAATCCAAATCCTTGGGGGCTCTTTTGATCATGTTCATGAATTTTTGGAATGCCATTTGGAAATTTATAGGTCTGGTTGTAAAGCTCATGATTGGTAGGAACTTCAATCAATTCCAATGTAGGAAACACTTTTTTGAGTGCTTTTCGAATGTAGGTATCCAATCCGTAATTATCGGAAATGTGTAAAAAACCTCCGGAAACCAAATAGTTTTTTAAGTTTTTTGCTTCGATCTCCGAGAATGTAACATTTCCATGACCGGTCATAAATACCATGGGATAACTAAAAAGATCTTGACTGCCTACCGCGACTGTTTTGGGGTTTTTAGCAATCGTGGTTTTAATTGTTGCATTGGTAAAGGCAATTAAATTAGGAATTGCTGTTGGATTGGCATACCAATCGCCACCCCCATTGTATTTTAAAATTGCCACTTCTTGTGCAGGTGCCGTTAGGCATAAACTCCAAAAAAAGAAAAAGATGAGCGGCCTCATAAATTGTGGTTGATTAAAAAGAAGCAAGATAGTAAATTCAGGTTTGAGTAGGAAAAAACACCCATAGAATTTAAGGGAGTTTTTAGGGTTGTTTGTAGATCATTCTCTAAAAAAACTTTATTGCTTTTGATAGGCACTCGGTGTAACACCTGTATGCTTCTTAAAGGTATGATAAAAAGCAGACCTTGAGTTGAACCCCGATTCTAAGCCTATGGAGGTAATGGTGTATTGCTAATCAGGCTAAAATTATATTTACCGTCGTTTTCTACATTATTATTATACTCTGAATTGTTATTATCGATTGAGAAAGCCACGGAAACCCCTAAGGATGTTTGATCTGTGAGTAGCCGTTCGTAGGTAATTTCTGGGAAGTCGAGAATAAAATAAAGAAGGTTGATTTTAATTTCATTTTTTTTAATGTTCTTTTCTGTTGTTTCTTGAGAGAAAGTTGAAAGTGCACATAGCAATGCAATGCTTAAAAATAAATGTTTCATAACGGTTTGTTTTTAATTTTAACCAAAATTAGAAATCCATAAAAAAAGAACTGTCCCGTATTTCTTGATAACAAGAAATACGGGACATATTTATTTTTAAAACCTTAATTATCAGTTATTTAAAAACAGTGAATTTGTAAAATACGGGACTCTTTTGTGAAATTCTGGACACTTTTAAAGGGCTTTTTGGCTCTGGTGCTTGTTTGAAAGCCCAGCAAAGGGGGGTGAGGGCTGCCTAGTAGGAAGTGCGGTTAAGCATTTAAAAAAGAAACCAAGTTTACGGCAACCAAGGCAGCGGTTTCTGTGCGAAGCCTGCTTTCTCCCAAAGAGACTGCTGTCCATTTTTTTGCCAGTGCTTTTTGGATTTCCTCCTTGGAAAAATCACCTTCAGGGCCAATAAGAATGGTTGTTTTTTCAGCGGGTTTTACGACCGTTTTTAGGAGTTTTTTGTCTTGGTCTTCACAATGCGCAATACATCGATTTCCTGTACATTCTTGCGCTAGAAAGGCATCCAGTTTTACTGCTGGATTTAGTTTTGGGAGTGTGAATTTTAAAGATTGTTTCATGGCCGATTGAATGATTTTTTCAAACCGATCTTGCTTTACAATTCTTCGTTCTGAGTTTGCGCAAATAATGGGGGTAATTTCATCGATGCCAATTTCGGTTGCTTTTTCTAAAAACCATTCCATGCGGTCATTGTTTTTGGTGGGTGCTATGGCAATGTGGAGGTAGTAATTCCAGGGTTTCTCTTTTTGGGTGACTGCAATAATGTCTGCCATGCATTTCTTATCGCTTGCAAAACTTATTTTTGCATCAAACAAATAGCCTTTTCCATTGGTAATTTTTAATACCTCGTTTTCTTTCTTGCGCAAAACACGCACAATGTGTTTGCTCTCAATTTTATCGAAAACAAGTTGTTTGGTATCGGTAGAGATTTCTGAATTGTAAAAGAGTTGCATGGGTAAAGGTGTTTCAATGTTTAAAATTGTTTCTAAGTGGTAAAGTTAAGACTTCTTACAGAGATTAGATTTTTTATTTAAATTAGTTCTCGATCCAACACGAGTAGTCAATGTAAACCTCAAACTTGAAACCTCAAACCTACAGCATCTTCTTATAGGTGCTTCGTCTTTTATGGGGAATAGGATTAAAATTCTTCCATATTTTCTGAATGGCTGTGTTGTTGGTCAATTCTGGGGTTCGAATGCAGTTTACAATTCCTTTTTCGGAAAATGTCTTTGTGTATTGATCAAATAGAATGGCGTGTATGCCCTTGTTTTGGTATGCCGGATCTACGCCAATCAAATAAAAAATAACGTCTTTAGCCTGTTTTTTAGCCTGCAGCAAGTGAAACAGTCCAAAAGGGAAAAGGGTTCCTTTTGCTTTTTGCAATGCCTTCGAAAAAGAGGGCATTACTAGGGCAAACGCAACGAGCTTGTTATTGGCATCGACCACAAATTTTAGGTATTCTGGGTTGATGAAACGCAGGTATTTTTTCTTAAAATAAGCAATCTGTACTTTTGATATGGGCACAAATGTGGCTAGTTTTCCATAGGACTTTTCCAGCACTTTAAACATGTCGTCTACGTAGGGGAGAAGGTCTTTTGTTTTTGTAAACTCCATGGCTTTTACCTGATAGCGTTTTTTTACAACTGTACTCCATTTGTTGAAATACAGGGCATCCACATTTTTAAATGGAAACTTGTTTTCTAGGTATTCTTTTTCTTTGACAAAGCCCAATTGCTCTAAATGCACTTTGTAATAGGGAGGGTTATACCAGGTAATCATGGTGCCTATGTGCTCAAAACCGTCGGTTAAAATCCCTGTTTTGTCTAAGTTGTTGAAGCCTACAGGGCCTTCCATGAACAGCAAGTTGTTTTCGAGTCCAATTTCTTTTACTTTGTTTAAAAGGATTTTACTAACTGCTAGGTCGTCTATAACATCAAACCAACCAAAGCGCATTTTTTTTAGCTGCTGTTTCTCAACTTCTATCCAGTTGATGATTGCGGCAACTCTCCCCACAATTTTATCGTTTTTAAAGGCAATAAAAAACTGAGCTTCGGCATTTTGAAAAACTGGATTTTTGGTGGGGTCAAAGCTGGCAATCTCGTCTTTTACAATGGGAGGAACCCAATAGGGATTGTGTTTATAAAGTGAAAAAGGAAATAAGACAAATTGTTTCATTTCCTTTTTAGAAGTAACTTTATGCAGCCTTATCATTTCAGGATGTTTGAAGATTAATTGCCGTCTTTTTTAATTTCTTTCTCCAATTCTTTGATTTCTCTATCAATTTTTTCAAGGGCTGTTTCGGACTTCTTTTTAAAAAGTCCAAAAAAGCCACGACGTTTTTTCTTTTTCTTGGTTGTTTCTTTTTCGGTTCCTTTTTCTGCTGGATCTTTCTTTTTAAACATTCGAAAGATGCGGCCAAAGAAATTCTTTTTCTTTTTCTTCAATTGGTCTTCTGGGCTGTCTTCAATAGGATTGCCATCGTCGTCCAATTCAATATAGGAATCCCGGTGTCTGTTAATTCTGTAAGAAACGCCCAAGCTGGCGTAATACCCGGTCGAATCTCCTTCAAACTGGCCTCTTGCCGAAGCGTTTACTTGTAGATTGGTTGTCATTAAGAAAGCAATACCGGTGCCAATGTTGGTGTCTTTTCGTTCTTTTTTAAAGATGCCTTGGTTCTCAAAAAAGGTAGACCAACGATCACTAAAACTATAGGTTCCCGTTATAATATAAGAAAATTCAGCAGCATCGGTCCCCATTTTATCATAATAGAAATTGGTAATTACGTTAAAATCGTTGCTTAAATCATTTTGTAATAATACTCCAAGTTTAGGAGATACTTTAGAAGTTTTGTAGAGTTCCCCTAAAAAGTTTGTATTGAACCCTGCATAAACTGCTACGGATGGGATGAGTCTTTTTTTGTCAAAAGCAGTTCTTCTTTTCCAACTTCGTATTTCTTTGGTTTTGTCTGTAAATTCTTGTTGAAAAACCAAATATTTAGCACCAATGGTAGCGTTGCTTAATCCACTCATAAAATCATCTGTTATGAATGTATTATTGGGATTTACTTGGTCTCTCTGATAAGTTAAATGAGTGCTAAATTCTAATTTCTCCAGAAAAAAACTGGTTCTAAATAACAAATCTATTCCCAAAGACTGTGGCGAATTGTCGGCTGATGCTGCATTCATATCTTGATAAAAGAGGTTGCTCTCAAACTGATAAATTCCAGTACCAACACTATAAGGGCTCTCTGAGAATCCGGGTTTGTTGGAATTGATTACATTGGTGTATTGCGCATGCATGCCTAAGAAGCAAGAAACAACTAAGAAAAATGTGAGTCTGAATTGTAAGGTGGTTTTTTTCAAAATAAAAAGGTTAAATTAGCTTTCTTTCATCGCTATACAAACATACTGTAAAAATACCATTCTTTAAATTGAAGGGTTGCTTTTTTAAGTCCTGTAAATATTTGCAGTTTGTTAACGTTGGTATTGTATACAAATTGTTATTTTTGGGGTGAATTATTAATTTTAAAGAGAACTTTTACGAGATGGGTTTAATAAAAACAATTTTATATATTGTATTTTTCATGTATGCTTTTAGGTTTTTGGCAAAACTATTTACTCCTTTTTTAATAAAAAAAGTAGCCAATAAAATGCAAGAGAAAGCCGAGGCACAATTTCGGAATCAATCCCCCAAATCTACTGTAAAAGAAGGTGAAACCATTATTGATAAAGCACCAGCAAAAACCGCAAAAGCATCTAAAACAGTAGGGGAGTATGTAGACTTTGAAGAAATAGATTGATATGAATATTAAAAAAATAATTCCTTTTGCAATCGCAATACTTGTTTTCGTTTTTACTGCAATTAGCTACTTTCATCCTGTTTTAAAAGGAAAAAAAATTGCACAGTCAGACATCGCCCAGTTTCAGGGTATGTCAAAAGAAATTCAGGATTATAGAGCCGAAAAAAATGCAGAACCCTATTGGACAGGAAGTGCTTTTAGTGGAATGCCAGCCTATCAATTAAGTGCCTACTATCCCAACGATTTTATACGGACTATAGATCGATGCATTCGCTTTTTACCAAGGCCTGCAGATTATACTTTTTTGTATTTTATGAGCTTTTTTGTCCTTTTATTGGCCTTGAAAGTAGACTGGAAATTGGCAATTTTAGGCGGATTGTCTTTTGGGTTCTCTACCTATCTCATTATTATTTTTGGTGCTGGACACAATGCAAAAGCACATGCTATTGGTTATATGCCATTGGTTTTGGCAGGTGTCTTATGGGTTTTTCAAAAGCGCTACTTGCGAGGCTTTGTGGTTACTGGGCTTGCCATGGCCTTGGAAATTTATACCAATCACCCACAAATGACCTATTATTTAGGTTTTTGTCTGCTAATTCTTGGAATTTTTGAATTTATTCATGCCTTCAAAGAAAAGCAACTTCCGGTTTTTGCAAAACAAACCACCGTACTTTTGTCCGCTGTTTTTCTAGGGATTGCAGCCAATGCACCCCGGTTAATGGCCATGAAGGAATATGCAGATTACAGTACACGCGGTACTTCAGAACTGACCATTACACCTGACGGAAGTCCTAAAGTTGCCTCTACAGGTTTAGATTATGGTTACATTACAGAATACAGTTATGCAAAACTAGAAACGTTCAACTTGTTCATACCCCGATTTATGGGAGGTGGAACTTTAGAAAAATTAGACGAAAATTCCTCTTTTTACCAGCTGATTGCAGAAAAAGCAGGAAGAAAAGTGGCCGATAATTATTCCCAACAAGTCTTTACTTATTGGGGGGATCAAACGATTATAGAGGCACCTGCCTATATTGGTGCCGTGCTATTTTTTCTATTCTTTTTAGGAATGTTTTTAGTGAAAGGAAGATTGAAACAATGGTTGGTAGCCGCCACCGTTTTTTCAATTTTATTGAGTTGGGGAAGAAATTTTGAATTTCTAACCCACTTTTTTATCGATTATGTTCCGCTTTACAACAAGTTTAGAGCCGTTTCATCCATACAGGTCATTGCAGCATTGTGTGTGCCAATTTTGAGTTTTTTAGCTTTAAAAGCATTCTTTTCAAAAGTCCATACCCTAGCAGAAAAACAAGAAGCACTCAAAAAAGTAGTGTATGTATTTGGAGGTTTAATCGTCGTTGGATTTGTTTCTGCACACATGTTTGCCACTTTTGAAGGGCTTAGAGACCAACAAAAATACAATGCATTACCGGGTTTGATAGATGCTTTGATTGCCGATCGAAAAGCCATGTTGCTGACAGATACACTACGTTCTTTCATTTTAATGGGCATCGCTGGGGGAACTTTATGGCTTTTTTTGAAGAATACATTGAAACAGACTGCCGTTATCATTGTATTTGCACTGCTCCTTCTTTTTGATCTTATTGGGATTGATACGCGCTATATAAATGATGCGGATTTTAACCCTGCTCAAAATATCGAAAATCCTTTTGATGTAACAAATGCAGACAAATTCATTCAGCAAGATACTACCCATTTTAGGGTTGGTGATTTTACTGTAAGTCCATTGAACGACGCTAGAACTTCGTATTTTCACAATTCAATTGGGGGCTATCATGCAGCAAAAATGGGCCGTTATCAAGAGCTTTTTGAGTATCAAATCGCCCAAAGAAATATGGGAGTTTTAGACATGCTGAATACCAAATATTTTCTTTATCTAGATGATCAAAAAGTCACTCAGGTGCAGTTGAATGATGCTGCAAATGGAAATGCTTGGTTTGTAACAAACCTTCAGTTTGTTGCTTCTGCCAATGAAGAAATGCAAGCCTTAGATTCCTTAGATTCTAAAAATACTGCAGTCCTCAATCGCAAGGAATTCAAAACCCAATTTCATGCACAGGAAACCTTGCAATATGAAAAAGATTCCACTGCTACAATTCAACTGACCCATTACGATGTGACCACATTAACTTACCGATCAAATACTCAAAAAGAACAGTTTGCGGTCTTTTCAGAAATCTATTATAAGGATGGTTGGAATGCCTATATTGATGGTGTTTTAACACCCCATGTTAGAGTGAACTATGTGTTGCGTGGTATGAAAATCCCTGCTGGAACTCATGAAATAGTCTTTCAATTTGAACCGAGTGTGATTCAAAATGGAAGGATGATCTCTTTAATCGCCTATGGATTGTTATTGTTGCTTCCGATAGGATGGTTTTTTTATGAAAAGAAAGGTGTAAAATAAGATATACTATGAACATTGGAATGATTTTAGACAGCACTTTTCCACCCGATCCTAGGGTTGAAAATGAGGCAATCTCTTTAGTCCAAAATGGATTTAATGTCTTTCTTTTTTGTCTAAAATATGCTGATGAACCCGAATATGAAGTGTTGAATGGTATTCATGTAAAAAGGTATCCATCCAATCAGATAGAATACAAACTTTCTGCACTCGCGTATACAATTCCGGTATATTCTTTTTTGATGAGACGTAAAATTGCTCATTTTATAGCGTCAAATAAAATAACAGCGTTGCATGTGCATGACATACGAATTGCAGCAGCTGTATTTGCAGCGAATAAAAAACACCAACTTCCCGTAGTTTTAGACTTGCATGATAATATGCCAGAGGTAATGAAACTGTATCCACATTTACAGAAATTTCCAGGTAAATATATTATCTCACCGAGAAAATGGAAACAAAAAGAAGCTCAATTTATAGTCAAAGCCCATAAAGTAATTACGGTTTCTCCTCATTTTGTTAAGAATTTAGAGGATCGGTTTCCAAGGGAAGCCCCTAAATTTGTTTTGGTGCCGAACACAATTAGAGCCTCTTTTTTTGAGAACTTTACGATAAAAGAATCACTATTAAACAAATATGAAAATAATTTTGTACTGCTATATCTAGGTGATACACATCTAAGACGTGGGCTACAAACAGCAATTTCAGCTGTGAATTTATTGAAAGAATCCCTACCTGAAATTAAGTTAGTCATCGTTGGGAAAAATACCACAGATGTTGTTTTGAAAAGGCAAGTTGCGGATTTAAAGCTCGAAAATTTTGTAGACTTTGAAGGCTGGCAAGAGGTCTCGCTTTTTCAATCCTACATCACTGCTAGTGATGTCTGTATTTCACCGTTGCACAGAAATTTACAGCATGATGTTGCCTATGCAAATAAAATTTTTCAATACATGAGTTTAGGGAAGCCACTATTGGTAAGCAATGCTACCGCCCAAAAAGAGCTTGTAGAGCGCACAAACTCAGGATTGGTACATCTGGAACAAAATGTTGACGATTTTTCAGAAAAAGTAAAAGAACTTTACAATAATCCATCTTTACGAAGTACATTAGGTGCTCATGGCGAAGTCTTTATCAAGAATGAATTTTCTTGGGAGCACGTCGCCAAAGCGTTGATAAACATTTATAAAAACATTCCTATTTGAAAGCACTCATCATTACTTATTATTGGCCCCCTGCAGGAGGTTCTGGAGTGCAACGTTGGTTAAAGTTTGTAAAGTATCTACAAGACTTCGGTGTTGAGCCTGTGGTGTATACCGTTGCGAATCCGAAGTATCCTGTTTTGGATGAAACGCTGGTCAATGAAGTGCCCAAAAATATTGAAATTTTAAAACAATCGATTTTGGATCCCACAGATCTGCTTTTTTGGAAACGTAAAAACAAGCACAAAACAGCCATTTCTTCCCTCAATAAGGGCGGTTTTTTCTCTTTTATTCGGGGAAATTTTTTCATCCCCGATCCAAAAATAGTTTGGGTTCACAAATCGGTTAAATATCTACATAAGTATCTTCAATCAAATAAAGTGGATGTTATTATTTCTACAGGGCCACCTCACAGTATGCATTTGATCGCTCAAAAATTACATCAAAAAAATTCAATAAAATGGATTGCAGATTTTAGAGATCCTTGGACAGATTTGTATTACAATGCTAATTTTAAACAAACTTTTTTTGCAAAAAAGCGTAATAAAAAATTAGAAAACCTTGTTTTAACAAATGCAGATTGTGTGCTTACTGTGAGCAATACATTAAAGAAAGAATTTTTTAAAACAGCCCAACAAGTTGAAGTAATTACAAATGGTTTTGATGACGAATTTGTGAAACTTCCGCTCCAAAAAAGAGAGAAACAATTTACAATTTCCTATATTGGATTATTACCCAAAGAAAGTAATCCGAGCGTCTTGTTTAAAGTTCTTAAGAAATTATGTGCACAAGACCCACTGTTTTCTGATCATCTTAAATTGAATTTTATTGGAGATATTGCGCCTGAGGTAAAACAAGAGGTTGCAATACAGGGTTTGACTGAGAAAGTAAATTTTATTGGGCGTGTTTCTCATGAAAAGGCAATTGCCTATCAACAGAAAGCACAAGTTTTATTGTTGCTAATTCCTAATGTAAAAAAATCGGAAGGTATTTTAACTGGAAAAATATTTGAATATTTAATGGCAAAACGACCTATCTTAGCCATTGGACCTGAAACGGGTGATTTGTCTGAATTATTAAAGGATACGGATGCGGGTGTTGTTATCGATTACGAGAATGAAACGAGATTGATTTTAGAAATTGAAAAACGATACAAAGCTTATCGAGATGGTTGTTTACAAGTAGCACCTGTAAACATTGAAAAATTTCACAGAAGAGAATTAACAAAAAAGTTGGCAACCCTATTAAAAAATTTAAATCAATAACATGGGAATTGTATTTAAACAGTCTTTAAAAAACACGCTTTTTATTTATTTGGGGTTCGCCTTTGGAGGAATCAATACGCTGTTTTTATATACTCGTTTTTTAGAAGACGAATATTATGGATTGGTTACTTTTTTACTTTCTACTTCCAACTTGTTAATGCCTTTAATTGCCTTAGGCGTCCATCATTCCATTGTAAAGTTTTATTCAAGTTACTTTACGAAAACTGAAAAAGATCAGTTTTTATCATCCATTCTTTTTTTACCCTTTATTATAGCGATACCGATTGCTTATTTTGGCACTCTTTTTTATGAAGAAATAGGGCGTTATTTATCCGAAGAAAATCCAGTGATCAAAGACTATACTTTTGTTATTTATTTGATTGCCGTTGCTACTTCCTATTTCGAAATTTTTTATGCTTGGGCAAAAGTGCAGTTCCAATCTGTTTTTGGGAATATTTTGAAAGAGTTGTGGAATCGAGTTGTTGTGATGGTTTTGTTGTTTGCAGTGTATTTTGAATGGATCACCAAAGCTGAATTTATCTATTTTCTAACTGGAGCTTATTTTTTAAGAACGCTTGTCATGATGGTGTATGCGCTCAAATTATACACTCCTAAATTCGGATTTTCACGCCCCAAAAACTTTAACGAAGTCCTTCGGTTTTCAGGATATATTATCCTAGCAGGAAGTGCTGGCGCTATTATTCTAGATATTGACAAGTTTATGATTCCTGGAAAAGAATCTTTAGTAAAAGCCGCATACTACTCGGTAGCTGTATTTATCGGTTCCTTTATTGAAGCACCCAGTAGAGCCATGCTCAATATCTTACAACCCTTGACCTCTAAAACATTGAATGAAGAAAATCATCAGGAGGTCGCGTCTTTGTACAAAAAGAGTTCGCTTAATTTATTGCTAATAAGTGGGCTGTTTTTTGTGTTGATCAATACGAATATAAATCAATTATTTAGCTTACTTCCCCAAGCATATTCAGGAGGTGTTTTGGTGGTGCTTATGATCTCATTACTAAAGTTGTATAATGGCTTTTTAGGAAACAACGGCGCCATTATAAACAACTCTAAGTTTTATAGAATAACATTGCCAATAAGTCTTACAATGGCGTTTTTAGTTTATTTTTTAAACAAACTCTTTTATTATGAATTGGATATGGGAACCAACGGTTTGGCATTGGCAACCCTTCTTGTTATTTTTTCGGCCAACACCTTTAAGTTGTTTTTTGTAAAGCGTAAATTTTCTATCACCCCTTTTACCAATAAATCGCTACTACTGCTTTTAATTATAACCGTTTTATACCTATCGTTTAATTTCTGGGAGTTTCCTGTTGCAAATGTCTACCTATGGGATTTCCCCATGCATCCCATTATAAATATGATTCTTAAAAGTGTTTTAATTGTTGTAATTTATGTTTTTTTGATTTTAAAACTGCACATTTCACCAGAGTTTGATAACCTTCTTAAAAAGTATTACAAATAGCAATCTAGCCCATCAGTAAGCATATGTAGTAGGAATGCAAACCCAATAATTCTTGTTTTCTTGAAGAGCAACCCAATTGTGTAGCATGCAATCGCAATATAAGAATGTAGTGGGTGAAAGTTGATACTGCATCTTCCTTTGTCGAAAATAGGAGTTGCAAACAGATGATCCAAGTCGACCAACATCGAAAGCAAGAAAATCACATATACCTTTTTCCAATTTTTTTTAAAGAGAAAATAAGCAATGAGAAGCGGTATAACAAAATGAAGTCCGTAATGAAGCGAGTTTTTAAAAATCATTATTGAAAAGCAAAAAAGACTTAATATATAAGTCTTTTTTATGTTTGTAATGGATTACAATTCGGTAAAGTTCGTATTTTGAATGTGAAAAACTATTTACGCACTCTTTTCATGAGTAGATCTTTTCGGATTCTACTTAACTGTACTGGTGTAATATTTAAAAAAGAAGCAATTTGATATTGCGGTATTTGTTTTTCGATATTCGGTAAATCTTTTCTGATTTTTAGGTATCGATCTGTTGCGTCTAGCATTGAAAGTTCATAAATTCTTTTCTCTTTTTTAATAAAAGCGTCTTCCAAAACTTTAGTGTACAATAAACTGATATTGATGTCTTTTAATGTCAGTTTTTTGAATGCTTTAAAATCACCAACATAAAACTCGCAGTCAGTTAGGCAGTCATAATATATTCTAGAAGGCTTGTCTAAAATTAAACCAGAAAATGCTCCAGTAGAAGCTCCTCCTACAGTTAGTGACTGAATGACTTCTCTTCCTTTCTTATCTAAAAAATAAGAGCGAACAACTCCTTTTTTTAAGATGTAAAACTCACTAGGAGTTTCACCAGCTTTCGCTAAAACATGTTTTTTCTTCACGTTTTGAAAGGAAAGTAGGTTTTTAAAATTAGTAATAGTTTTAACGGGTAATTTGTTGTTCTCCGAAATTAAATCAGTTATGAATTCCATATTATCAAATATTTATAACAGTCCTAACCTCTAATAAATCCTAAAAATAATAAGAATCTTTTGATTATTGTTTTTTTTGAATAAATTTTTACGAGGTAAAATTTACATTATAAACTTTTTACCTACTGTCACAATAATATGCAAGCCCATTAAACATGTTAATATACGCTATCATTTTAAAACTATATTCTATTATACAAGAGTATTTAGAACAATTTTTTTTGTATTAATAGCATCTAATTACTTATCACTGGGGTAGCTGTCAGTAAATGAATAGTTTTTTCAAATTTATATAAAAAATTATTAAAAAATATAAAAAAATCAAAAAAAAACATAAAAATTATAAATAACTAATAGCATTTGGGCCTTCCATAAATAACAGGTCTAATATTGATAGGTTAGGAAGAAAACCATGCTTGTCAGAAAAAACTTGTATGTAAGGAGGGTGTTTTTTTAGTGTTTTTTGTTTCACGTTTGCAAGAAATCGAAAGTCATTTTCAATATTGTGATGTTGATATTCTGCGGTCTTTTTAGTTTTAATTTCTAATTGGAGTGCATCAGTCAAAAATAAAAAAGCATCAAAATTAAGATCATTTAAAAAATGATATTTTTTATTATAAATGCGCTGTAAATCATCTTCAAAAAACTCAAAAAAAGGAGAGCAATTGTAGGAGGCTTTCAACGATTTAAAGTGTTGATCTTGCCATTTTACATTGTTGTCAACCCTTGTGTCTTTTGTTTTCTGTTTTTCGACACGATTGTTTTTCTGTATTGGAATGTTGAGCATTTGTTGTCCATTGGCACCATAAATATAACAACGATTTCGGTAGCTTTGTTTCTGGAAATTATCTTCGACCTCAAAGGTAATTTCATTAAATCGCACTATTTCTGAAAATTGAGAAATAGGAGGGAAATACGTTGGTAAAAATAAACCCATTACACAGTTTTCTTTTTCTTATAAATACTATATGCAAAGTAGAGTAAAAGCAATGCCAAAGCTACATATCTGTAGGAAACAGGTGCACCATCTCCACCAACAGTTGTAAACATTCTATCCCAACGAATTGATTTTAGTTTTGCCATAAAGGTGGGTGCGTCTGCATCCCAACTAAACCAGATCATTACCGGTTTTCCTAATACATGATCAAAAGGGACAAATCCCCAATATCTTGAATCCAAAGAATTGTGTCTATTATCTCCCATTAACCAGTAATAATCTTGTTGAAATGTATAGGAGTCCGCTTTTTTTCCATTGATGTATATGACGCCATTATTGGTAACCAAATTATTGTTTTCATAGAGTTCTATGATTTGTTGGTAGTAGGGCAGGTTCTCATCATTAATCTTTACTGTAACTCCTTTTTTGGGTACATAAATTGGTCCCATATTGTCTTGACTCCATTCATTACTATCAATTTGAGGGAAGATAGCCGGATCTATTTCATGGATGATCTGAACAACACTATCTACTTCTGAATCCTTTTCTAATTTCTCTGCAATCTCTAATGTTAAATTAACAATCCTATTATTGGTCTTAATTTCAGAAATTGTTGAACCATACTTCTTTGCAACCGCTAATACATTTTTGAAATCATAGGTGGTGATTCTAAATTTATTACCTTCCAATATTTTTCTTCCAGAAAGGTGTCTTCCCATTTCATTAAACTCCTCATTACTCTTAAAGTCAACAATGAATTTGCTTTCAAATTCTTTGCCTGTATATCGTAATATTTTTTCAGTACTAATTCCTTTTTTAGAATACACTGTGTGCTTAAATTGAAGTTTTGCTCTTTCTGGCAAAGTATTTTTCTTCCCATTTATATATACAAAACCATTTCTTATTTCTAAGGTATCCCCAGCAATAGCGACACATCGTTTTACATAGTTGGTTTTCTTATCAATGGGTTTGTCGGTGAATTCACCAGAATTATCTCCCCACATGGTCTTTAATGAATCAGCGGGCCAATTAAAACAAACAATATCATTGTTCTTTATTTTTTGAAAGCCAGGCAATCGCATATGAGGCAATTGAGGTGCGTTGAAATAAGATCCAAAAGATTTGTTTAAGGAGATCCCTGTGAATGGAATTGGGATTTCGGGAATGGTGTCATGCACCATGGGCGCCGCTATTACTGTAGAAGGAATTCTTGCACCATAATGAAATTTGCTAACAAATAAATAATCCCCTACTAACAAAGATTTCTCCAGCGAAGAACTTGGGATGGTAAAAGGTTGCATAAAGTAGGTATGTACCAAGGTAGCAGCAATAATTGCAAAGGTAATTGAGCTGACCCATTCGCCCAATTCAGAGCGAGGTTTGATACTTCTTTTTGCATTGTAAGTTGCTTCCGTTGCATAATTTATATAGAAGATATAACCTCCTAATGTTGTTATGACTAAAAGCGAATCCAATCTTTTATAGAAACCAAAAGTTCGTATAGTTTCTATCCAAATAACCAAGAACATTAGTAGATTTACGACAGGAATAAATAATAGGAGCACCCACCATTTTGGGCGATTTATAATTTGCATCAAAACAATTCCATTGTAAATAGGGATGATAGCCTCCCAAGCTTTTCTGCCCGCTTTTACATATAACTTCCAAGTTCCTAAAAAATGGATAACTTGTATTGCTATAAAAAAAAGAAACCACTGAGTAAATGTCATAATCGTATATTTTATCTTTTTTTAAAAAGAGTTTATTTTATTCTAATGAGGAGTTGTTCTCTTGAACTAGGTCCACTTTTAACCAATGTTTAATACATCCTTCATGGAATATACTCCTTCTTTGTTTCGCAACCATTCTGCAGCAATCACAGCACCCAAAGCAAAGCCTTGTCTGTTTTTTGCAGTATGATTAATATGGATCTCATCAATTTCTGAAGTATAGGATACTGTATGCGTACCCGGAACTTCAGGAATTCTTTTAGCATGGATGGGTAGGTTTTCTGCAGTTGTTGCTTTGTTCAATTCCCAACCTGTAAAAGCTGTGTTTTTTACAATGCTTTCCGCTAAAGTAATTGCCGTCCCACTTGGTGCGTCTAATTTTTTAGTATGATGAATTTCTTCTATAGAAACATTATAATCCTTTAATTGGCGCATCATTTTTGCCAATTGATTGTTGAGTTCAAAGAAAATATTTACACCCAAACTAAAATTTGAGGCATAGATAAAAGCGCCTTTCTTTTCTTTACAAAGCGCAACGGCGTCTGCGTATTTGTCTAACCAACCTGTGGTTCCAGAAATTACTGGGATTTGATGGTTTATACAGTTTGAAATGTTATTAAATGCGGAATCTGGAATGCTGAAATCAATCGCAATGTCTGCAATATTGATATCGTATTTTGAGTTTCCTTCACTTTTTATAACGATGGTATGTCCGCGAGAGATTGCAATTTTCTCAATCTCTTTCCCCATTCGACCATATCCTAATAAAGCAATTTTCATATTTAAAACTGGTATTTTAAGTTGAAGCCTACTGCAGTGTTTGCAAAATTCATATTGTCCGGAATTACGGCAGGTTTAAAGGTTAGATTATCATCCGTATTAAATTGAAGTAAGTGTGCATTGACACTTGCTTCTACAATTTGTAAAACATAGACCAATACTGAAGATAATAAAGCTAAATCACGGTTTTCTCTTAATTGTTTTTGAGCACTTTCCAAGCCCGCTTCGGAGATTAAAACAGTGGTATTTCCAGCAGCATCAATGAGTGTGAATTCGTCTTGAAGTCCCGCTTTCCTTAATTTGAAGGCCGTACGATATCTTTTGTAAATACTATTATTGTCTATGTATAAATAAGTAGTTCCTCCTAAGACTCCCCAAACAATAGGAGCTTTCCAGTATTTTTTATTGTAAATCTGCCCCATCCCAGGTAAAATTGCAGAATAAAATGCAGCTTTTGAAGGAGATAACGGATTGTAAACCCCTTGCGGAACTTCAATTTTCTCTTTCACGGTTTTCTCTTTTACAGCCGTAGAATCTTTTTGAGAAAAAAGATGATTTGTGATTAATAAAACAAATATCGAAAAGAGTATCTTTTTTTGAAGCACTATTTTAATAGGTTTTTTATTCGGTTAAAGTCTTCTTCAGAGTGAAAAGGAATGGTCAGTTTTCCCTTACCATTTTCACCAACAGTAATGGCTACTTTATGTCCAAAAAAGGTGTTAATTTCCTGAATATTTTCTTTGATAAATGATGGTGCTTCATTCTTTTTACTTTTTGGAGTTACAGTTGATTTTAGATTTTTCACCAATTCTTCTGTTTGTCTTACAGACAGTTTTTCGCGAATAATTTTCTCGTAAATTTTTAATTGATCTTCCGTGTTTTCAATATTTATGATCGCTCTTCCGTGTCCCATAGAAATAAAACCATCACGCATTCCTGTTTGTAAAATAGGATCCAATTTTAGCAACCTCAAATAGTTGGTCACTGTAGAGCGTTTTTTACCAACTCGAGTGCTTAATGCTTCTTGAGTCAGTTGAATTTCATCCATCAAACGTTGATAAGAAAGTGCAACTTCAATTGGATCTAAGTTTTTACGTTGAATGTTTTCAACCAACGCCATTTCTAGCATTTCCTGATCGTTTGCAAGTCTTATGTATGCAGGAATCGTTTTGTTTCCAATAAGCTTGGAGGCTCTAAAACGCCTTTCTCCTGAAACCAATTGAAATGTATTTTCTTCCAATTTTCTTACAGTAATGGGTTGTATGACTCCCAATTCTTTAATTGAACTTGCTAATTCTCCTAAGGATTCTTCGTCAAAATAGGATCTTGGCTGGAAGGGGTTTACCGTTATTAAATCCAATTCAATTTCAACAATACTTCCAACAATTGTATTCGTATTTTTTTCGGATGCAGAAATCTTCTCTGAAGGTTCTTTTAACAAAGCGGATAACCCTCTACCCAATGCTTGTTTTCTTGTTGCTTTTGCCATCTATACGTTTTTTTTAATCAATTCTTGGGCTAAGTTCAAGTAGTTTACAGCACCTTTACTCGTTGCATCATATGCAATGATACTTTCACCATAACTTGGTGCCTCACTCAAACGAATATTTCTTCTGATAATCGTTTCAAAAACCATGATCGAAAAGTGTTTTCTAACTTCATCAACAACTTGGTTTGACAACCTCAAGCGAGAATCGAACATTGTTAACAATAGGCCCTCAATTTCTAAATCTTTATTATGTATCTTTTGAATGCTTTTTACCGTATTCAATAATTTTCCCAAACCCTCCAGTGCAAAATATTCACATTGAATTGGAATTATTACTGAGTCTGCTGCTACCAAAGAATTTAAGGTAATTAAGCCCAGAGAAGGCGCGCAATCAATTAAAATATAGTCATACGAATCCTTCACGCTATCCAGTGCTTTTTTAAGCATGTATTCTCTTTCTGGTCGGTCTACCAGTTCAATTTCAATGGCAACCAAATCAATATGTGCTGGAATAATATCAAGATTTGGAGAAGCAGTTTTCACAATTGCATTTTTTGCTTCAGTCGTATGCTCTAACACTTGATAAGTACCTAACTCAACAGATGCTACATCGATTCCCAGTCCAGAGGAAGCATTCGCTTGAGGATCGGCATCGATAAGCAGTACTTTCTTCTCTAATACTCCTAAACAGGCTGCAAGATTTATGCTCGTAGTAGTTTTACCAACACCTCCTTTTTGATTTGCGATTGCAATTATTTTTCCCATTAAATAGTCAATTTTTGTAAAAAGTAAAAATACACTTTATTCTGTTTTTTTTAAATCAAAGTTGTTAAAAACATCATAAAAATGTAAAATACTATATTTTGAATAAAAAAGACACTTTTTTATTGATTTTTGGGGATATTCTTTAAAATTTCTTTTAAAAACTTCCAAAATTTTTGAGTAGAAGTAATCCCTGCTCTTTCATCCGGAGAATGTGCCCCCAGAATTGTTGGACCAAAAGAAATCATGTCCATTTCTGGATAATTTTGCCCCAAAATTCCACATTCTAAGCCTGCGTGGCAAGCAGCTATTCGCGCTTTTTCTCCATGCAAATCTTCATATAAATTAGCAACAATTTCTAGTATTTCTGATGTAATATTGGGCTGCCATCCTGGATAATCTCCAGACAACTCAACCTCGAAACCTGCCATTTCAAAAACAGCGTGCAAAGAATTTGCTAAATCTGTTTTGTTGCTTTCAGAAGACGACCTGGTCAAGCAACCGATCTTTATAGCGCCTTCCTTTACAATAACACGGGCGATATTATTTGATGTTTCTACTAAATCGGTAATGTCAGGGCTCATACGATATACGCCATTTAAAGCCCCGTAGATCGATTTTATAAAACCTTCTTGAACCCCTGTTTCCATTACTTTTTTTGGCAAAGTAGTTGGCGAAATACTAATCTTTAAATTGGGTTCTATTGTTGAAAACTCTTCTTTAATATTGTTGATAAGTAGTTCGGTTTCAAAATGAAAAGCTGCAACCGAAATGGCATCTATGATGATTGTTGCTGTGCTTTCTCTTGGAATTGCATTTCGTAAACTCCCACCATTTATCTCAGAAATCCTAAGTCCAAAATTAGTAAATCCGTCAAACAAAACACGGTTCATTATTTTATTGGCATTTCCTAAGCCTTTATGGATTTCCATTCCAGAGTGTCCGCCATTTAATCCGTTAACCGTAATTGTAAATGCGGTAGTGTTTTCTGGAGTTTCTTCTTCAGTATACGTTCTTCTTGCCGTCACATCGATACCACCAGCACATCCCATTCCTATTTCGTCATCCTCTTCTGTATCGAGGTTAAGTAAAATAGCTCCTTTTAAAAGACCGCTTTTTAATCCCTTTGCACCCGTCATTCCTGTTTCTTCATCAATAGTAAACAACGCTTCCAGATTTGGGTGCGATATCGTTTTTGAAGATAAAATAGCCATTATAGAAGCGACTCCTAAACCATTATCTGCCCCTAGGGTAGTTCCGTTTGCTGTAATCCAATCTCCCGATACGAGCATCTCAATACCCTGTGTTTCAAAATCAAAATTTGTGGCTGCATTTTTTTGATGTACCATGTCCAAATGACTTTGTAATACGACCGTTTTTCTATCTTCAAAACCTTTCGTTGCTGGTTTTGTAATTATTACATTACCAACAGTATCTACAAAAGTTTTTAGGCCTAGTTTTTTTCCAAAGGCAACCATAAACTCAATAACACGTTCTTCTTTTTTCGAAGGGCGCGGTACCGCATTTAAGTCTGCAAAATGATTCCAAACCTCTTTTGGCTCTTGATTTCTAACAGCTTTACTCATAAGTGTAATTGGGTATTTTTTGAAATATAAAATTACGAAATTTCGAGGATAGAATCTTCAAGGTTCTTACGAACTTTTGCAAGTTCTTTCATGGCATCATCATCGGCTCTGAAGCCAACAGGTAAAACCAGAGTAGACGTTAATCCATGCGCTTTTAACCCTAGAATTTCGTCATATTGTTCTGGAATAAAACCCTCCATTGGACAGGCATCTATTTGCTCTAATGCACAAACTGTAAGTAAGTTACCCAAGGCTAAATAGGCCTGGTTTTTGTTCCAGATATTCAATTCTGTAGGAGTTTTTTTATCTATTTCAGCAACTAAAAATGATCTAAAAGAGCTTAAAACTTCGTCAGGAGTATTTCTTGTTTTCTTAACGAGGTCAAAATAATTTTCTACCTCTTTAGAAGTGAAGTCATCTTGAATACAAATGACTAAAACATGCGAAGCCTGAGCAATTTGTTGCTGATTCCAAGAGGCTGAAACAAGTCTTTCTTGTATCTTTTTATGTTGGATAACAACTAATTTTATTGGCTGAAGGCCGTAGGAAGTTGCCGTTAAATTAAATGCTTCTTTTAAGGTATTTATTTGGGTGTTTGACAACTTTTTATTGGTATCAAATTTTTTCGTAGCATAGCGCCATTGTAAACTTTCAATCGTATTCATTTCTGTTAAGTTTTTTTGCAAAAATAGTGTTATTAACGCTATGTGTTGCTCTTTGTAATCGTAATAATTGATGGGAACATAAATAAATACTTTTTATTTTTTGTACCTTAACAGTCAGAAAATTAAGCTATGAAAGAAGATTTTTTGCACTATGTTTGGAAGTATCAATTGTTTGAAAAAGAGCGTCTATATTCTATAGAAAATGAAGTTATTCATATTTTAAAACCGGGAATGCACAACCGAAATACAGGGCCAGATTTTTTAAATGCTAAGATTGAAATTAACCATCAAATTTGGGTTGGAAATGTAGAAATTCACTAAAAATCCTCCGACTGGTATGCACATCATCACGAGAATGATATTAATTACGATGCAACCATTTTACATGTTGTTTATGAGTACGATGTAGCAGTTTATTTGAAAGGAAATGCGCTATTGCCAACCTTGGTTTTAAAGGATTTGATAGCTCCTAATTCGTTATCCAATTATCTGGAACTATCAAATGTTACTACCAATTGGATTCCCTGTGGAGTGCAAGTAAACATCTTGGATACTTTTCTTTTTTCTAACTGGAAAGAACGCTTATTTTTGAGCGTTTAGAGCGTAAAGCAGTATTTATTAATACACTATTAGTCCATCAAAACAATGATTTTGAAGCAGTGTTATTTCAACTTTTAGCAAAGAATTTTGGTTTAAAAGTGAATGGCGAAGCTTTTTTAGCACTTTCAAAATCGATCGATTTTTCAATTGTCAGAAAAGTTCGTGATAATGAGCATCAGTTTATGGCATTGCTTTTTGGTCAAGCAGGTTTTTTGGCAGAAGAACTCCAGGAAGCCTATCATTTAACACTACAAAAAGAGTATGCTTATTTGCAACATAAATATGCATTGCAACCGCTTTCAAAACAGCAGTTTTCTTTTTTTAGAATGCGCCCCAATAATTTTCCAACCCTTAGAATTGCACAATTGGTTTCCTTGTATCATTTGCATCAAAATTTATTTTCCAAATTGATGCAAGTTTCTAAAATTGAAGACTTCTACAGTTTGATTGCTGTTTCGGTTTCCTCTTTTTGGCAAAACCACTATACCTTTGAAACGATATCCAAAAAATCAACAAAACGGCTTAGCAAATCTTTCATTGATTTGTTAATTATCAATACCATTATTCCCTTAAAGTTTGTCTATGAAAAGAATAGAGGGGGGGGTAATGAAGTTGAAATGGTATCGGTTTTGAATCAACTGAAACCTGAGAAAAACTCCATCATTTCCAAGTTTGAAACATTACAAATTGCTTCAAAATCTGCCTTTGACACCCAAAGCTTGTTGGAGCTCAAAAACAATTATTGCGCACCAAAACGTTGTTTAGAATGCGCAATAGGAAATGCTATATTGTCTAAAAAGTGATTACTTTATTGGGTTTAATAGCGTTTCAATTCTATGAATACAATCTCTGTAGTGATACTTTGTCATGGTGCTGATTGCTCTTTTGTTAGCGATACTTATGATGTACTTTAAGGTCACTAATTCGCCCCGAACTATGGAAGTGATATCTGTGTTTTTGGTGTCGGAATCGTTCATTAAAACCCCCATTCGGTCAATAAATGATTTTTGAAGGTTTCGGCGAAATAAGTCAACATTCTGCGTCTTTTTTGCTTCACTAAAAACTCCTTTTCGTAAGGTTTTTATCATGTCTGAAACGGCATAAAATTCAGTTTCAATGACTTCTGCATCAATCATTCTTTTCAAAGTCTTTACATTTAAAAGTGAGTATAAATGTCTGTTTTGATATTTCAAGATGCGATCACTGTAGCCTGTTTCATCAATTTTATTTAATATGTTTTTGTCGAGCAGCCATCTTTGTGTGTCGAATGTATTCTTTAATAACCAATTCAGCGATGCGATTTGTCTATTTTTTGCAACTGTTTCGTATACATTTCCCTTTTGCTCAGGTTTTTTATTGAACTCATAAACACCGCCAATATTTCCAGCAACATGTCCAACATAACGATTCCAAACACTTAGGAGTTCGCCATATAGTTCACTTAGATCTTCATAGTTATTGGTTTGATCTGAGGTCCACTCAGGTAGGTTTTTGGCAACAATTTTCAAGTTTTTAATCCCATAAGTACTTGCCATCACTTGATCATTTCCAATACCTTCTGTTTGTGAGGATGGATCAAAACGCTTTCCTCCAAAACGATATTTTGGGTCATTTGCTTTTTCAGAGATCCATTTATCAAGGGTTTTTACTTCATCCTTTGGTTGTTTTGCTTTTGGGATCCTACGGTATCCCCAATTAATGGCATAATGGTCATACGGGCCTAATTGTCTTATAAATCGAATGTTTTTATCTCCCGGTTGGGCAATGTAGTTGTATCGAGCATAATCCATAATGGTTGCTGCAATACCGTATTTTTGAGTAAATTTTCCTGAACGAAGTGAGTCAACTGGATAGGCAAAACTTGCTGCCATATTATGAGGTAAACCTAAAGCATGACCAACTTCATGGGCAATGACCATTCGCATCATTTCCCCAATTTCTTCTGGTTTGGTATCCAATGTTCTAGCGGACGGGTTTGCAGCGCCTGTCTCTAATAAATATCGGTTTCTATAAGAACGCAAATGGTTATGATACCAGATAATATCACTTTCAATAATTTCTCCAGTTCGGGGATCTGAAACACTTGGACCCGTTGCATTTCGTGTTGTACTTGCCACATATCTTATGGATGAATACCGAATGTCTTCCATACTAAATTCTGGGTCTTCTTCTTTTGTTGGGGGCATTTTGGCATAAATGGCATTTTTAAAACCTGCTGTTTCAAAAACTTTTTGCCAATCATCTACCCCTTGTTTGATGTATTTCCTTAGCTTTTTTGGTGTTGCTGGATCAATATAGTATACAATGGGTTTTTTGGGAGTTACTAATTCTCCTCTGTTGTATGCTTCTTCGTCAGTAGGCTCTAGTCGCCAGCGTCGAATGTATCTTTTGCTATCTGCTTTTAATGCTTCAGAGTTGTAGTCTACATTGCCAACAGAAAAATAGCCGACTCGTTCGTCGTGCAAGCGAGGCATCATTGGTTTTTCTGGCAACAAAATCATCGATTGGTTAATACGTATGGTAATTGTGTTTGTGCTTCGATTACTTGGAGGCGCAGCTGCATCAAAAGTGAAATCTTGCACTACTTCGATGTTTTTAGGATAGCTTTTAATGCTATTGATAAAGCTTCTTGAAGCATCAAGTCTTTTGACTTTGTATGTTTTTCTAAATCGTTCTGGAAGTCCTGTAATTGCTTTTACGTCGGTAGTGAAAAATTTGGTAACGTCTACCAAAAATGCTGTTGAATCTTGATTTTGTGATTTGATATCAAAGGCATAAATGATGGGTTCTAAGTTGTTTGCTTTGACCGATTTGTAAATGGGTAAAGAATCATTGGCAATTGCATTGTATGATTTAACTTTTAAAAGAATTTTGTCTTGAAATGCTTCCCAAACTACTACTTGCGTGTTTATCTTAGATCCAGCATTTACGTAACCTCCTCCAAGATCGGCAGGAATGTCTTTTATTCTTGTAACTAAGATCATTTCTTTTCCAAAATAAGATTTCGGAATTTCATAGAGAAATTTATTGTCGTTTTTGTGGACATTAAAGAGCCCTTCGTCTGTTTTTGTTTTAGGAGTTACAAAATCTGTGTATGCTTTTGCTTTTTGCTTCTTTTTGGGTGTAGCAACTTTTATCTCTTTTTTTGCCTTCTTTTTTCGTTTGATTCTTCCGCTTTGTGCGTTCAATTCAATAGGATGTGCAAAAGTGAAAAGCACTAAAAATAAAAATATTTTTTTCATGAGTAAATGCATTAATTAATTGATTTACTAAAATATTAAAAAAAAGTGATGAAATCCTTCATTAATGATTAAAAAAAAGAAAGCGCAAACAACTATGTTTGCGCTTTCTTTATGAAGGTTAATTTTTAAAACAAGCTCTTATATTTTGATGGGTTTACTTCATGCATCATTTCATATACTTTTTCAAAAACATCTTCGGCAGAAGGTTTTGAAAAATAGTCCCCATCAGTTCCATATGCCGGTCGGTGTGCTTTTGATGTGAGTGTTGCAGGTTTGCTGTCTAGATGTTGGTATCCATTTTGATTTTCTACAATTTCTTGTAATAAATAGGCTGAAGCCCCTCCTGGAACATCTTCATCTACCACTAATAATCTGTTTGTTTTTGCAACGGATTTTACGGTTTCATGATGAATGTCAAAAGGGAGTAGGGATTGCGCATCAATAATTTCGATATGAATTTCAACTTGAGCGAGGTCTCGGGCTGCTTCTTCTACAATTCTTAGGGTAGATCCATAAGAAATTACGGTTAGGTCATCTCCTTGCTTAATCGTTTCAACGACACCAATTGCAGTTTTATAGTTCCCTAAATTTACAGGCATTTCTTCTTTTAAGCGGTATCCGTTCAAACACTCAATTACAATCGCCGGTTCATCTCCTTCTAGGAGTGTGTTGTAAAACCCAGCCGCTTTTGTCATGTTTCTTGGAACCAAAACATGGATTCCTCGTACATTATTAATAATACCTCCCATTGGAGAACCGGCGTGCCAAATTCCTTCCAATCGATGTCCTCGCGTTCTAATAATTAAGGGTGCCTTTTGTCTTCCACAGGTTCGGTAAAGTAGTGTGGCTAAATCATCACTCAAAATCTGTAAAGCATAGATTAAATAATCTAAGTATTGAATTTCTGCAATGGGTCTTAAGCCTCTCATTGCCATTCCAATACCTTGTCCAATAATGGTTGCTTCTCTAATTCCAGTATCTGCAACTCTTAATTCACCATATTTTTCTTGCAAGCCCTCCAGTCCTTGGTTTACATCTCCAATAAAACCTGCATCTTCACCAAAAATCAACAATTCTGGATGTTTTTTGAGTAAAACATCAAAATTATCACGCATAATGATACGTGCATCTACGAGGTTTTTTTCTTCTTTATATCTTGGCTTCTCTGGATGAATATTTACAACCGATTTTTCTGTTTCACTTGTTAAAAGGGAAGAGTATTTGTGTTGAATTCTTTTGGAGTAGCTTTTTATAAATTGTTGAAGCACTATTTTTTCTGAAAAGTTTTCTTCTTTTAAATAGCGAATACTTTTTCGAAGCGCAACCAAAATATCCTTTCTGTTGGGTTCTACAATTTCTGTTAAATCAATTTTGTATTTCGTAATAAAAGTTTTGTTATTACTTTTTGGAGCTACGCTTTCTAATAAATTTACAGCAGTAGCTAGTTCTTCTTTTATTTCATTTAAATAGGCGTTCCATGCAATTCTCTTGGCATTGTTTACTTCTTTTTTTGCTTCTTTGTCTATAAGAATCAATGTTTCTTCGGAATCTACAAATCGCAAGACAGTTCCATCTTCAGTTTCCAATTCAAAGTTTAGAATCCATTCGCGCATTTTAGCAATACAGTCAAAATCCTTTTCCCATTTTAAGCGATCAACTCCTTTGTAACGTTCGTGGGATCCAGAGGTGGAATGCCCTTGTGGTTGTGTCAATTCTTTCACATGAATTAAAACGGGTACATGGGTTGTTCTTGCAATTTCAGAGGCTCTTTGGTAGACGTCTACCAACTGCACATAATCCCAGCCGTTTACAATGAAAATTTCATATCCATCATGATTTTCATCTCGTTGAAACCCTTTTAAAATTTCAGAAATACTTTCTTTTGTTGTTTGATGTTTTGCGTGTACTGAGATTCCGTATTCATCGTCCCAAACACTCATGATCATTGGAACTTGCAATACACCTGCTGCATTTATTGTTTCAAAAAACACCCCCTCACTGGTGCTAGCATTTCCAATCGTTCCCCAAGCAACCTCATTTCCATTGTCCGAAAATTGAGTATGATTTTTCAATACGGGAACATTTCTGAAAATTTTAGAAGCTTGTGCTAATCCTAACAATCGTGGCATTTGAGCGGCTGTTGGAGAGATGTCTGAGGAAGAATTTTTTTGTTGGGTTAGATTTTTCCAAGTACCATCTTCATGCAAACTATGTGTGGCAAAATGTCCTCCCATCTGCCTTCCTGCCGACATGGGTTCAATTTCAATGTCTGTATGTGCATACAATCCCGAAAAAAACTGTTGTGGGGTTAGTTCATCAATAGCCATCATAAAGGTTTGATCTCTATAATAGCCAGATCTAAAGTCACCATTTCTGAAAGCTTTGGCTAGGGCCAATTGTGGCACTTCTTTTCCATCTCCAAAAATCCCAAACTTTGCTTTTCCAGTTAAAACTTCACGTCTACCCAATAAACTACATTCTCTACTAACCCTTGCGGTTTTGTAATCTTTAAGGACTTCATTTTTGAAATCTTCAAAGGAAATGTTTTGTTTTTGTTGTGTTTCCGTGTTTGTCATAAACTATTTTTTAGTTGCACAAAAGTACTTATTTTAAGTTAAATTTAAAAATTTATCTTTTCAGTGTGTTAAATTGAATTTATTTCTTAAAAAGAGTGTTTTTAATGAGAATATCATAAAAATCCACGTCTAAAAAAATTATAAATAGATTGGATGTCTGCGGATAATGTAAACCTAATTTTTTCTACATATGATTTTTGAGCTATTTCCCAACCGTTGTTTGAGTGTAATGGGAAATAAACTTCTAAAATATTATGAATAAAATTCAATCGAACGCCATTTTCGTAACCAAAATAGAGCTGCTCTCCTCTGTTTTTTAAGAATGCAATGCCGTTGTAGGCTTCAATCCATTTCCACAGACCGATACTCGAGTTTGTTGAAAAAAGGTATTGATTCGCAAATCTAGTAGGTAATATGGACTTAAACCCTCCTTCATTAATAATAAATTGTTGACTGAAGATCCCCGAACTTTCAGACCTCCCAAAATAATTGAGTTCAAATAAATAATCGTTCGCTCGGTCCAATCCAAAACTAAAATAATCACCAGTAGTGTTATTGTTTAAAAAGGTACCTGCATAAATTCTAAAGTCTAATTGTCTGTCTTTTGCAGTAAGTGACCTGTATCTGAGATCCAACGAGAGTTTAGAGAATTTTTTAGCAGCTTCTAAGCTAAATCGATATCTAAATTCTTTAATAATGTCTGGATTGGAATATTGGTAATCTAGTTTGAAAACTCCATAGGAATCTTGTTCTTTAATGGGCTGATTTGGGCTTGTTTCCTTATGAATATTAACCATTTTGGCTGTAATTGATTCACGGCTTAATCCTCGAAGTGATTTTCTTTTGAAAATTAAATTCACATAGGGTATCAACGCATTGTAAGAAAGCCCCTCTGCATAATATTGGGTGCTTCCAAACAGGCCATATGCTATTTTATAGATACGAGTTTCTTCAAAGTAATGATTGTATTTTAAGGAGAACATCCCGTTTATTGATGCACTTTTAAAAGCATAAGAAGGTTTTAATTCAACTTCTAAGTTTCTTTGTGTGATGGGCTTGTTGTGTATTTTTAGACCCAAAATAAAACCATTATAAAAGTTGTAATCAAAAGTTGGTTGATAAAAAATTTGCGTGAAATTTGGGTTTTGAATATCCTTTATGAAAGAAAATTTCAAAGGTTTGTTAAACAGTCGCTTCTTGATGTTTTTTTGATTGTTTAAAATGTTGTGTTCTGGATAATCTTGTTCGTAATTCAATGCAAACTTTTCGTAATCCAAGTTTTTTAAAGTAATTACTTGGGTACTGTCAATAGCAGGATACCATTTTTTGAATTTTATTTCTTCGTTTTTCAATCCATACAATGCAATTGGGACTGTAATGTTTCTTTTGTTTTTAATGGTAACCCTTACACTATCTCCATCAATTTCTGTTTTTTTTATCGTGTAGTCAATTTTCTTATTGGTTTGAATATAATCCCCAAAAAACCAGCTTAAATCCTTTGTTGTTTTATTTGTAAGAATCGTTTTAAAATCTTCTGTAGAAACTTTTTGCAACTTCTTGTTTTGATAAAATGCTTTCATCGCTTCATTGAGTTCTTGCGCTCCCAAATACCCTTTTAAATATTTAAACCCTAAGCCTGCTTTGTACTTGTTTACAATTCTCCGATTAAAGTTAGATAAAGAATCGGAACTTGTTGTTAATGGTTGGTCTAAAAAACTTCGTGCACTCAATTGGTAAACAAAAGAATACTTGTCGTTAAAATCTAACGATGCAATATTATAGCGCTTTAAAAACCAAGATTTAGAGGTGCTTCCTAAGAGTTTTACATCCGGATAAAAGGTGTTTACATATTCCATCATTAGGTAGTTTTGCAATCCGTCTGTAATCCAATATTCTTTTCTTCTGTTTACGAAAAGGGTATTTTCTATATATTTTTTTGTTAAAATTTTAAAAAGGGTGATATCTACTTTAAACCTGTCTGAAAATGGTCTCACAAAATCAGGCAGTTGACTTAACCCGTATATAGGATCTTTTTTTTGTGCAACTTTATCAAGAAAAATCTCTTTGTGCGGGTATTTCCCTAGATACTTCTCAAGAAAATCAAGCTCCCTGTTTAGAATGTTCCTAGCTAGTTTGTTATCAATCGAACCGTCTAAAATATCTGTATGAATGGTAAGTTTTTTTGTTTTATAAATTTTAAATGTATTCGTTTTGTCAATTGCTAAAACAATATCAATTTTTTGCTTTCCAGTGAAATGAAAATGATTAAGTTCCTTTTCACTGCTTTTTTGTTTTTTTAAATTACTGTTTACAATGTAGTCTTTTGAGAGTTTTAAATCTACGGTATAATTTGTCGGAATTTCGAATAAATCATCATTGTTTAAATTACTCATTAATTGCCACTTTTTATGATGAACAGCAGGATTTAGGTACCAATATCGAAGTTGATATCCTGTTTTTGTTTTTCCGTAATTTGTAAATTTTGCACTTGGTATTTTTACACTATATATGGCATTTATAATAATGCTATCGTTTTGTTTTAGGGTTTCTTTTAATGGGATTTCGAGAATGTCAATTTGTTTTTCTAGTGTTCTATAGTCTACTGTTTCAAAATTCACAGAGATATTTTTTATATCTGTAGCACCCAATTCTTCTTTTTTTGCGAAAAATAGATTCTTTTGATAAGCTTCAATAAACCGTTTCGATAATGCCGTTTTTCTATTTTTAAAACTATTGGGCCAATTGTGCAGAAAAACACTTTTTAATTCTTGATCGGAAGTATTGTAGTAGACAATTCTTTGCTGAATATTTAGTTGGCTTTTTACATCGTCTAAAGTTGCCTTTATTTCAATAGAATTCTGTTGAGCAATCACTTGATAGCTCAATAGAAATAATAAAATTGGGATTGATAAAAATGTTTTCAATGGGGGATATGAAATAAGTTTTAGAAGTTTGGTTTTAATTGATACTTTGCATAGAATTTATTTAAATGATCTATTGCTTCATCTGCTGTATCAACAACTCTAAATAATTTTAAATCTTTTTTGGAAATATTTCCTTCTTCTAAAAGTGTATTTTTAATCCAGTCTATGAGGCCTCCCCAGAATTTACTTCCAACCAAAACAATTGGAAAACGTCCAATTTTGTTGGTTTGTATTAAAGTGATGGCTTCAAAAAGTTCGTCTAAAGTTCCAAACCCACCAGGCATTACAATAAAACCTTGCGAGTATTTAACAAACATTACTTTTCGAACGAAAAAATAATCAAACTCTAAATTTTTATCATTGTCAATCCAAGGATTGTAGTGTTGTTCAAATGGCAGCTCAATATTTAGTCCCACTGAAGTGCCTTTTCCTCTGTGTGCTCCTTTATTTCCTGCTTCCATAATTCCAGGCCCACCTCCGGTGATGACTCCGTATCCATTTTGAGTTAATTTAAAGGCAATTTCTTCTGCAAGAATATAATAAGGATCTTCTGGCTTTGTGCGTGCAGAACCAAAGATAGAGACACAAGGTCCTATTTTACTTAGTTGTTCATATCCTGTAACAAATTCTGCCATAATTTTAAAGATGGCCCAAGAATCGTTTGTTTTTACTTCATTCCAGGTTTTTGGTTGTAGTTTTTCTTTTATTTTTCGATCATCATTTATCATAATTCTTAATAATTTTGAGTTTTATATTTTAATGATGCTACTAATGTAATTCTTTTTTCAAAAACTTTGCGGTATGACTTTTTTTATGTTTTTTGACTTCTTCTGGTGTTCCAGAACATAAAATTTGTCCTCCTTTTTTTCCACCCTCCATCCCCACGTCAATAATGAAGTCCGCTAATTTTACAACATCTAAATTGTGTTCAATGATTAAGACTGTATTTCCTTTGTCTGCCAATTTATTCAAGACATCCATTAAAACGCGAATATCTTCAAAATGAAGTCCAGTTGTTGGTTCATCTAGTATGTAAAAGGTATTTCCAGTGTCTCTTTTTGACAATTCGGAGGCTAGTTTTATTCGTTGTGCTTCTCCACCAGACAAGGTGGTCGATTGTTGTCCGAGGGTTATGTATCCCAAACCAACATCTTTGATCGTTTTTAATTTTCTGCAAATCTTCGGAATATTTTCGAAGAAATGAGTTGCATCTTCAATAGTCATGTTTAAGACATCTGAAATGGATTTTCCTTTGTACCTAATCTCCAAAGTTTCTCTATTAAAACGTTTTCCTTGACAGGTTTCGCATTCTACCTGAACATCGGGTAAGAAATTCATTTCGATCACTCGAACTCCTCCTCCCTGACATGTTTCGCATCTACCCCCTTTAACATTGAAAGAGAAACGACCTGGTTTGTAACCTCTAATCGCTGCTTCTGGCGTTTTTGCAAACAAACTTCTTACCTCGCTAAAAGTACCCGTATACGTTGCCGGGTTTGATCGTGGCGTTCTCCCAATAGGTGATTGATCAATATCGATCACTTTATCTACATGTTCCAATCCTTCAATTTTTTTATAAGGCATTGGCTTTTTAACACCTCTATAAATATGTGCGTTTAAAATAGGATATAGCGTTTCGTTGATAAGTGTCGATTTTCCACTTCCTGAGACACCGGTAACACAAATCATCTTTCCAAGGGGAAACCCTACCGTAACATTTTTTAAGTTGTTTCCACTTGCTCCAGAAAGTGTAATGGTTTTCCCATTTCCAGGTCTACGTTGTTTAGGAACTGCAATTTCTTTTCTACCAGTGATGTAATCCGCGGTAAGTGTTGGTTGTTTTTTTAGATCTTTAAAGGTTCCTGCCGATACGATTTCTCCACCATATTTTCCTGCTCCTGGACCAATGTCAAACACAAAATCTGCGTGTTCAATCATGTCTTTGTCATGCTCTACAACTAAAACAGAATTCCCCAGATCTCTTAATTTGATGAGTGAATCAATTAATTTTTGATTGTCTCTTTGGTGCAATCCGATACTTGGTTCATCTAAAATATATAAAACGCCAACTAATTGAGAACCTATTTGGGTTGCCAAACGAATTCGCTGTGCTTCTCCACCAGAAAGCGACTTTGAAGTTCTGTCCAAAGTCAGATAATCCAATCCAACATCCAATAAGAATTGAATTCGGGTTCTGATTTCCTTGAGAATTTCTCCTCCAATTGCCAATTGTTTCTTGGATAATTCTTTTTCTATGTTTTGAAACCAATTGGCCAATTCTCTTACATCCATTTGCACCAAATCACTGATGCTTTTTTCTGAAATTTTAAAGTGAAGTGCTGTCTTTTTTAACCGTTTTCCTTCACAAGACTTACAGGGAACTTCATCCATAAAACCTTTTGACCAGCGTTTAATTGAAGTGCTTTCTGAATTTTTATATTGACTTTCTATAAAAGCAATAATTCCTTCAAAATCGATGTCATAATTTCGAGTAACACCTGCTGTTTTAGATTTAATTGAAAAAGTTTCGTGTCCACCATTTAGAATAATTTCCATAGCGGCTTTAGGTATTTTATGAATGGGCTCATTCAATCTGAATTTATACCGTTCTGCAATGTTTTCAATTTGCTTAAAAATCCAGCTATTTTTTTCTTCCCCTAGCGGAATAATTCCTCCTGCTTTAATGGAAATTGAATCGTTTGGAATTACTTTTTGAAGGTTGATTTCTTGACTAACTCCAAGTCCATTACAAGCATCGCAGGCCCCTTTTGGCGAATTGAAAGAAAAGGTATTTGGTTCTGGATTTGGATAGGCAATTCCGGATATTGGGCACATGAGTTCGCGACTAAAATAGCGCGGATTATTTTCCTCAACATCAATCACCATTAAAATGTTGTCTCCAGAGTACATCGCTGTTTTAATGGTTTCTTCCAAACGTTTTTCTGCAGATTTATTGACGGCCAATCGGTCTATTACCACTTCAATGTCGTGATTTTTATACCGATCTAATTTCATTCCTTTTTCGATTTCTCGAATCTCACCATCTACACGAACCCGAAGAAACCCTTGCTTCGAAATCTGTTCGAAAAGTTCTCTGTAATGTCCTTTTCTCGACTTGATTAATGGTGCTAGGACGGCTATTTTTTTGCCTGCAAAATCTTTAAGTATTAATTTTTTTATTTGCTCGTCAGAATAACTGACCATTTTTTGGCCTGTGTTAAAGGAATATGCATCTGCAGCTCTGGCAAATAATAAACGTAAGAAATCGTAAATTTCTGTAATAGTTCCAACCGTAGATCGCGGACTTTTGTTGGTTGTTTTTTGTTCTATAGAAATCACAGGAGATAGTCCATCAATTTTATCGACGTCAGGGCGCTCCAATCCACCTAAAAACTGTCTGGCATAGGCCGAGAAAGTTTCGATATACCGTCGCTGGCCTTCCGCATAAATTGTATCAAAAGCCAAAGAAGATTTTCCGCTACCACTTAAACCGGTGATTACAACAAGTTTTTCTCGAGGAATTTTTACGTCAATATTTTTCAAATTATGAGCTCTTGCTCCGTAAACTTCTATGTATTCTTGGTTTTTCAAAAGTGTCGCTTTTATGGAAAAAAGCAAAGTTAATCAATACAAATCATTTTTAGTAGCGAAGCTAATAGCAAATTCGTTTAAAATAGTATCTTTGATATTAAAGTTTAAAAAGATGAAACTAATAAATTCGATGCGACATTTTTTGGAAAGAAACGGGTTTGGTGTTTTTTCTAGATTAGCAGATCGATTAGGGATGCGTGCAATAAATGTGCGGTTGTTTTTTATTTACGTTACTTTTTTTACAGTCGGCTTGTCTTTTGGTCTCTATTTAACCATGGCTTTTTTATTAAAGTTAAAAGATATGGTGTATACCAAACGAAATTCAGTTTTTGATTTATAGCCCATGAATATTTTAGCATCTCGAATTCATAAAACACTTTTTCTTGTTTTCGCCATTATTCTATTGGGGGTTGCTGGCTACATGATTTTGTCTGACTATTCTTTTGTAGATGCATTGTATATGACTGTAATTACGATTACCACCGTTGGGTTTGGTGAAGTACAACCATTCACGCCCGAGGAAAAAATATTTACAGTATTTTTAATTTTAACGAGTATTACCGTTTTTGGGTATGCAGTTTCTACATTCTCAGAATATTTAGTGAGTGGGAAGTTATTCGAACAATTTAAACACAGAAAAGTGGAAAAGAAGGTTAAAAGTTTAAAAGGTCATACCATTGTTTGTGGTTTTGGGAGAAATGGAAAACAAGCCATTTTGAAATTAAAAAATTACAATCAGCAATTTGTTGTTGTTGAAAAAGATAAAGAGATTGCCGCAGAATTAGATGTAAATAATCTTTTAAATATTCAAGGCGATGCTACTTTAGATGAAACATTATTGAGAGCAGGTATTAAAAATGCGGCAACTTTAATTACCGCTTTGCCTTCAGATGCAGATAATTTATTTGTTGTTTTAACGGCAAACCAGTTAAACAGTACCTGTAAAATTATTAGTAGAGCATCCAATGAATCCTCTTATGCTAAATTAAAAATTGCAGGCGCAAGTAATGTGATCATGCCCGATAAATTAGGCGGAGATCATATGGCGTCTCTAGTAGTAACTCCTGATGTTATTGAGTTTGTAGATCGATTAACAATTGAAGGAGAAACTACTGCGAATTTAGAGGAGATAGCCGTAGATGATTTGCCAAAAAAATACATCAATAAAACAATTTTAGATTTAGATTTAAGAAGAGAAACAGGGTGTACCGTTATTGGAATCAGAACCCCAGATCGAGACTATATTATCAACCCCGAAGCAGAAACAGCACTAATAAATGGTTCGAGTTTAATTGTTTTAGGAAGACCGGAACAAATTGTTAAATTGAGAGAGTTATTTTAAATTGCTGTATTTCTGCGAAAGCAAAAAGTTACTTAATTGAAACAAAATGATAAAAGTAATTATTACGGGAAGTAACGGATTGTTGGGACAATCGCTATTAAATTTATTACTTCAGGATCGCAGCGCTTATCAAGTAATTGGTTTTTCTCGCGGAATTAATAGAAGTTGTAGGGGTGATTTTGAATACGTTTCAATAGATCTTACCAATTCAAAATTATTAGAAGAGCATGTACGGAATTTACAGCCAGATTTTATCATCAATACCGCAGCAATGACCAATGTGGATGCTTGTGAAAACAACAAAATAGCATGTGATGCAGTAAATGTAGGCGTTGTGGATTCTTTGGTCGCGGTGGCCAAACAAATAAATGCCCATGTAATTCATTTGTCTACAGATTTTATTTTTGATGGAGTGCAAGGAAATTACAAAGAAACAGATGTACCTAATCCCTTAAATTACTATGGAGTTTCTAAATTAAAATCAGAAGAAATTTTAAAAAAAGCTACAATAGATTTCACCATTTTAAGAACCATTTTGGTTTACGGAAACGTATTTGATATGAGTAGAAGTAATTTTATCCTTTGGGTAAAAGAAATGTTGGAGAAGAAACAAGAAATCACAATTGTTAATGACCAGTTTCGAACACCAACCTACGTTGAAGACCTCGCGCTAGCTTGTAAGATTTCAATGGATAAGAGAAGCAAAGGAGTTTACAATATTGCCTCCAATACGCTCTTGAGTATTTATGAAATAGCACAACAAATAGGAACTGTTTATGGGCTCGATACCAGTTATATCAAAGCAATTTCAACAAGTACGCTAAACCAAAGGGCCACAAGACCTAAGAAAACGGGTTTTGATTTGAGTAAAACAAAAAAGGAATTAAAATTCTATCCAAAATCATTCATTGAAGATTTACAAAGGTTTAAGGAAAATGAATTAAATAAACATATTTAACACGCAAAAATTCTTAAAAGAGCATTTTTTTTATGATATTGCGGTTTACTAACAAAAAAAACAATCCCTAAAACTATGAAGAAATTACTTCTTTCATTAATACTTGCAATGTCAACATTCTTTATCTCTGCTCAAACAGATTCTCAAGTTGAGGAAATCGTCGTAGAAGAGACCCAAGAATTAGTGATCGAAAAAACGATCACAGACATTTCTACTGAGATCAATACTGCAAAAATAACAATTAGCGTATCTGGAGGTGAGAAGCCTTACAGTTATACCTGGTCAGAAAAGAGCAAGTCAAACTCATTAACAGATGAAGAAGTTTCTATTTTAGACGGTGCTACTGAAGGAAATGAATATTCAGTTACCGTAACAGATAGTAAAGGAGCAGAAAAAACCTTAACTTTTGTGGTACCTGCAGTATCTGTTCCAGAAGTGCTAAGTGCGTCTTTCGCACCCGTAGTTGGATTTATGGATACCTATTTCTTTTTTGATCCTTTTTATGCTTTAGGCTTGTATGACAATAGAGTACTAGATGATGCTGGTGAACCAATGAAGTACCCAAATGGTACTGTAAAAACAATTAAATTGCCATTCATGGTAATCTGGTTAGTATTAGGAGCAATCTTTTTTACATTCAGATTTAGGTTTATTAATTTTAGAGGAATTAAGCATTCCATTCAATTAATAAGAGGGAAATATGATGATCCAACTGCCATTGGAGAGGTAACTCATTTTCAGGCTTTAGCAACCGCTGTATCTGGAACTGTTGGTTTGGGGAATATAGCAGGGGTAGCCGTAGCGATTTCTTTAGGAGGTCCAGGGGCAACATTTTGGCTAATTTTAGCCGGTTTGTTGGGGATGTCTACAAAGTTTGTTGAATGTACGCTAGGTGTAAAATACAGAACTATTGAAAAGGATGGAAGCATCTCAGGTGGACCCATGCAGTATTTGAAAAAAGGATTTGAAAAAAGAGGTTTTAAAAATGTTGGAAAAGGACTTTCTGTTCTGTATGCTTTTGTGATTATGCTCGCAGCTTTTGCTGCCGGATCAATGTTTCAAGCGAATCAAGCGGCAGCTCAATTAGCCAATGTTTTAGAGGTAGACGGTGTTGTGAAAACCTATATTGGTATTGGAATTGCTATTTTGGTAGGAATTGTAATAATCGGTGGGTTAAAAGGAATTGCGAAAGTTACGGAGAAAGTGGTTCCGTCGATGGCAGCCTTATACATTTTAATGTGTATCGTTGTTATTGGAGCGAATATTACGGAAGTGGGGGGTGCAATCGCCTTAATTTTTGATGGCGCATTTACTCAAACAGCAGCATATGGAGGTTTCTTAGGCGTACTTGTATTAGGATTTCAAAGAGCTGCGTTTTCAAATGAAGCAGGTCTAGGATCTGCCTCAATTGCACATTCAGCAGCAAAAACGAAGCATCCTGTTTCAGAGGGTTTTGTAGCGCTTCTAGAGCCGTTTATTGATACGGTTGTAGTTTGTACTTTAACCGCTTTGGTGCTTATTTTTACAGGGACCTACGTTGGACAAGAAGCTACAGGTTCTGCTTTAACTGCAGTCGCATTTGGAGAAGTAATTCCAGGAGCAAGTATCTTTCTAACGATTGCTATTTTCCTATTCGCATTTTCTACAATTTTAACTTGGTCCTATTATGGGGTGCAAGCTGCACAAAGTTTATTTGGAGACTCTAAAGCCGTTGCTGGAATCTTTAAAATCATTTTTTTATTGACAATTATTTTAGGCGCTTCTATTGGTTTAGGCGCTGTAATTGATTTTGCGGATTATATGTTCTTAACACTGGCAATTCCAAACTTAATAGGATTGTATTTGATGAGTGGTGAAATCTCTAAAGACTTAAACAACTATTTTAGTAAAATTAAGTCCGGGGAAATTCCAAAAACTAAATGATCTTGTAAATCTTTAATAGATGAAGCTATTTAAATCCCATTTCTTTCGGCAAAACAAAGGTCAAAGAAATGGGATTTTCTTTTTAGTTTTATTAATTATTGTTATGCAGTTTCTATTTTTATTTGTTGATTTTACTTCTGATAATCCAGAAGTTATCAATACTTCAGATTTTCTTGTAATTCAAAAACAAATCGATAGTCTAAAGGTTCTTGAGGTTGAGAAAAGGAAGCCTAGCATCTTTCCATTCAATCCGAATTTCATCACAGATTATAAAGGGGAACAATTGGGAATGTCTTTGGTTGAGATCGATCGATTACTTGCATTCCGTAAAACAGGTGCATTTGTTAATTCAAAGCGTCAATTTCAGCAAGTAACAAAAGTGTCAGGTTCTTTATTGAGTTCAATTTCAAGGTATTTTAAATTTCCCGATTGGGTAATTGAAAGAAATCGACTAAAAGAGAAATCAGTTTTTCATAATGATGAAAATATCGCTTTAGTAAAAAGAAGTGATGAACTATCGACGAACGATATTAATTTAGTGACTCGTGTTGACTTTTAATATATAGAGGGTTTAAATGCTGCTTTAGCGGAACGAATAGTTAAGTATCGTTCTAAATTAGAGGGTTTTTCTTATGAGAGTCAGCTATATGAAGTTTTCGATATTCCAGCCCCTTTAGTTCAAAAAATCTTAAAAACCTTTAAAATAATACAGAAGCCAAGGATTCGAAAACGAAATGTAAATACCATAAAATTCAGAGAGTTACTCCAAATTCCATACATCGATTATGCCCTTTGTCAAAAGATATTTAATTACCGAGATGAGGTTGCGGAACTTCAAGAAATTTCAGAATTAAAAAATATCGTAGATTTTCCTATAGATAAATACGACAGAATAGTCTTATATTTGAACGCTGAATAAACAACTCAAACTGCTATTAAATGAACAGTATGTATTTTACTGAAGAGCACGAGGCTTTTCGTACAAGTTTTAAAGATTTTTTACAGAAAGAAGTCGTGCCAAATATTGAAAAGTGGGAAAAGACCGGAACCATAGAGCGTTTTATTTGGGAAAAATTTGGTGAAATGGGGTATTTCGGATTGAGTACTCCCGAGGCACATGGAGGCTTAGATTTAGATTTTTTCTACACGGTTGTTTTTTTAGAAGAATTACAAAAAATAAATTCAGGAGGTTTTGCCGCTGCTATATGGGCTCATGAATACTTAGCGATGACCCATCTAAACAAAGAAGCATCTGAATTTCTAAAACAAAAATATTTAGTTCCTAGTGTATCAGGAGAGATGATTGGTTGTTTGTGCATCACGGAGCCTTTTGGAGGTTCAGATGTTGCAGGAATGCGATCTACAGCAATTAAAAAAGGAGATAGTTATCTTCTAAATGGTTCCAAAACGTTTATTACAAATGGTGTTTACTCCGATTACTTAATTGTTGCAGCTAAAACAGACCCTTCAGAAAAGTACAAAGGAATCAGTCTTTTTGTAGTAGATAGATCCGCTCTTGGGGTTTCAGCAACCAAATTGGATAAGTTAGGATGGAGGGCTTCAGATACTGGAGAAATTGCTTTTGATAATGTACAAATCCCTGTAGAAAATTTATTAGGTGAGGAAGGAAAGGGCTTTCCATACATCATGCAGCACTTTGCTTCTGAAAGACTTATCATGGGGGTAAATGCACATGCGAGAGCGGAATTTGCTTTGGATTATGTTGTAAAATACATGCATGAAAGAGTTGCTTTTGGCAAATCATTAGATAAGTTTCAGGCATTGAGACATAAAATTGCCGAAATGGCAAGTAGAGTCGACATGTGTAAAGAGTACAACTATTCAATTACAAGGCGTTTGGATGCTGGTCAATATGTGGTGAAGGAGGCAAGTATGTCGAAGTTGCTGTCTACAAAAATGGCTGATGAAGTGATCTATGATGCACTTCAGTTGCTGGGAGGGTATGGCTATATGGAAGAGTATCCTTTGGCTAGATTACTCAGAGATAGCAGACTGGGGCCTATTGGAGGAGGTACTTCTGAAATCCTAAAAGAGATCATTGCTAAAATTGTGATTGACAATAAAGCGTACAAGCCGGCAACGTAATATTTGAGCTAAAATTTTTTATTAAGAAGTGTATCTGTTTAATTGGCGTTTCTTTATTTGCAACTTTCATTAGTAATTTATGGATTTAAATTTTTATTTCACATTTAATAACTATCTTTGCAGACCAAAATTAAGAACAAGCAGGTAAAACTGGTTTAAATTTTTTGAGATACAGATGAAAGGAGGTGCCAATATATGTTAATCATACCCGTAAAAGAAGGAGAGAATATCGATAGAGCGTTAAAACGTTTTAAAAGAAAATTCGATCGTACGAAAACCATGAAGAATTTACGTAATAGAAAAAACTTTACAAAGCCTTCAGTAGCAAATAGAGCGCAAAGAATCAAAGCCTCTTATGTACAAAGATTAAAAACACAAGAAGAAGTAGGTTAATCCTCACTTTTTTAGAGACTATAAATCTCGTAACCCTTTTGGTGTTACGAGATTTTTTTGTTTAATTTTTCATAAATTTGAAACAAAGAAGATTTATTCAATGATTTCAGCATTTATCACATATCTTACTTTAGAGAAAAAGTATTCTAAGCATACAATAACAGCATATCAGAATGATTTAATGTCTTTTCGTATTTTTTGTGAAAGTGCCTTTGATCAAAATGAAATTAGAACGGTTCATTATCCACAGATAAGGAGTTGGATTGTAGATTTGGTAGGGCAAGGAGTCTCTAATAATACTATTAACCGAAAAATAAGTTCACTAAAGTCTTTCTACAAGTTTCTTCAAAAGACAAAACAGATCGATCTAAACCCTTTAATAAAGCATAAGGCATTAAAGGTAGAGAAGAGAATTCAAACCCCCTTTTCTCAGTTAGAAATTTCAAAAGTTATTACGCATTTGGAAGAAAAGGATGATTTTGTGTCGGTACGAAATCTACTTATTGTAGAGTTGCTCTATTCGACAGGGATGAGAAGGGGGGAGCTAATCTCAATTCAACTTTCAGATGTAGCCCTTTCAGATAAATTGATAAAGGTAATCGGAAAAAGAAATAAAGAACGATTTGTACCCTTGTTGGCATCGGTTATAAAAACAATGTCAAGGTATCTTGAACTCAGAAAAGAAGTAGCATCAGCTTCACATTTTTTGTTTCTTACAGAGAAAGGAAATAAACTTTACGAAACACTTGTCTATAGGGTAGTAAATTCTTACTTTAGTAATGCCTCTTCGAAAGAGAAAAAAAGTCCGCACTTATTAAGACATTCGTTTGCTACGCATTTATTAAATGAAGGTGCCGATTTAAATTCTGTAAAAGAACTGTTAGGGCATGCAAGTCTAGCTTCTACACAAGTTTATACGCACAATAGTGTAGAGAAAATGAAAAAAGTATATAACCAGGCCCATCCAAGGAGCCAAAAAAAATAACAATTTATGAAAGTATTCACTCAATCCGTTAATTTTAATGCCGATACTAGTTTAATTGATTATGCGCAAGCGAAAGTTGCGTCTTTAGTAAAATATCACGATAAAATTGTAGATGCAGAAGTTTTTTTGAAAGTTCAGAAGACTAGCGATAAAGAAAATAAAATTACAGAGGTAAAAATTAACATACCTGGCTCCGAATTGGTTGTGAAAAGAGAAACAAAGACTTTTGAAGAAGGAGTGAATTTGGCAGTAGATTCCTTGAAAAGACAACTAAAAAAGTCGAAAGAAAAGCACCGAGAAACATTAATTTAATAAAAAAGTGAAAATATAATTATAAAATGTTTTAGAAGTTAAAAAAACTTTATACATTTGCAATCCGTTAGAAATAGCGGGTTGTTTTTTTGCAACAAAAGCCGATGTAGCTCAGCTGGCTAGAGCAGCTGATTTGTAATCAGCAGGTCGTGGGTTCGAGTCCCTCCATCGGCTCAAAAAAGCAAGAAATTAAGTTCATTAAAATAGTAAATTAAAGGGGAGATACTCAAGCGGCCAACGAGGACGGACTGTAACTCCGTTGACTACGTCTTCGCAGGTTCGAATCCTGCTCTCCCCACCATTTACATAATTTGCGAAAGTAGCTCAGTTGGTAGAGCGTCAGCCTTCCAAGCTGAATGTCGCCGGTTCGAACCCGGTCTTTCGCTCAAAGAGTACCAACATAAGCCGGTGTAGCTCAGTTGGTAGAGCGCATCCTTGGTAGGGATGAGGTCGTGGGTTCAAATCCCATCGCTGGCTCAATTTAATACGTATTATCAGAGACTAAATATATTTAAACTAAGAATTAAAATTAACAAACATGGCAAAGGCAACTTTTGATCGTTCAAAACCACACTTAAACATTGGTACAATTGGACACGTAGATCACGGTAAAACAACTTTAACTGCTGCTATTACTAAAGTATTAGCTGATGCAGGTTTCTCAGAAGCAAAATCATTCGATCAGATTGATAATGCACCTGAAGAAAAAGAAAGAGGTATCACAATTAATACCTCACACGTAGAATATCAAACAGCAAATCGTCACTATGCGCACGTAGATTGTCCAGGTCACGCGGATTACGTTAAGAACATGGTAACAGGTGCTGCACAGATGGATGGAGCAATTTTAGTAGTTGCTGCAACCGATGGGCCAATGCCACAGACGAGAGAGCACATCTTATTAGGACGCCAGGTAGGTATTCCTCGTATGGTTGTTTTCTTGAACAAAGTGGATATGCTTGATGGTGATGAAGAAATGTTAGAATTAGTAGATATGGAAGTAAGAGAATTACTTTCTTTCTATGAGTATGATGGAGATAATGGTCCTATCGTAGCCGGTTCTGCATTAGGTGCTTTGAACGGTGAGAAGCAATGGGTTGATTCTGTATTAGAATTAATGGCACAAGTTGATGAATGGATTGAAGAGCCTTTAAGAGAGGTTGATAAAGATTTCTTAATGCCAATTGAAGATGTATTCTCAATTACTGGTCGTGGAACTGTAGCTACAGGTCGTATCGAAACAGGTATTGCAAATACAGGAGATTCTGTAGATATCATTGGTATGGGTGCTGAAAAAATGCAGTCTACTATTACTGGTATTGAAATGTTCCGTCAAATCTTAGATAGAGGTGAAGCTGGAGATAATGCAGGTATCTTATTAAGAGGTATTGCAAAAGAAGATATTAAAAGAGGAATGGTAATCTGTAAGCCAGGTTCTGTAACTCCTCACGCTAAGTTTAAGGCAGAGGTTTATGTTCTTAAGAAAGAAGAAGGTGGTCGTCACACACCATTCCATAACAACTATCGTCCACAGTTCTATGTGAGAACTACAGATGTAACAGGAAACATTAACTTACCTGATGGCGTTGAAATGGTAATGCCAGGAGACAACTTAACAATTACAGTTGATTTAATCCAACCAATCGCATTGAACTTAGGTTTACGTTTTGCAATCCGTGAAGGAGGTAGAACGGTAGGTGCAGGTCAGGTTACTGAGATTTTAGACTAAACCTAGTTTCGTTTAGTACCAATAAATATACAGGGTGTCCCGATTTTATCGGGATGCCTTTTATAAGTAAATAAAAACAGAGAGACGGGCGTAGTTCAGCGGTAGAGCACTGGTCTCCAAAACCAGCTGTCGGGAGTTCGAATCTCTCCGCCCGTGCAAATAAAAAAACATATAACTAATGAAGTTTATTCAATATATCAAAGATTCATTTGAGGAATTAAACAACCATATGACTTGGATCTCTAAAGAGGATGCACAAAAATCAACAACAACAGTTGCTGTTTTTACGATTTTGTTCGCTTTAGCCGTTGCAGGTATCGATTATGTTTTTCAAACCGGATTAGATGTTTTTTTCACAACGTTTAAATCTAACTAATTATGGCAACTGATTCAGCAATGAAATGGTATGTTGTAAGAGCCATTGGAGGACAGGAAAATAAAGTTCAATCCTATATAGAGACTGAAATTAGTCGTTTAGGGCTATCAGATTTTGTAAGTCAAGTAATTGTACCTAAAGAAAAAGTCGTTCAAATAAAAGACGGTAAAAAAATTCACAAGGAAAAAGTTTATTTCCCTGGATACATTATGGTAGAAGCAAATCTGTCTGGTGAAGTTCCACATGTTATCAAATCAATAACTGGTGTTATTGGTTTCTTAGGAGAAACCAAAGGGGGAGAACCTGTGCCAATGCGTAAATCAGAAGTAAATCGAATGTTAGGAAAAGTAGACGAATTGTCCGTTCAGGATGAAAATGTTGCCATTCCTTTCGATATTGGTGAAACGGTAAAAGTTGTTGATGGACCCTTTAATGGTTTTGATGGAACGATTGAAAAAGTGAATGAAGAAAAGCGTAAACTTGAGGTAATGGTAAAGATTTTCGGAAGAAAAACTCCATTAGAGTTGAGTTATATGCAAGTAGAAAAGATATAATTGTTACCAAATATATAAAGACCGATTTGTTTTTGGGCTTCCAACTTAAAACAAATCATTAAACATTTTAAAATGGCAAAAGAAGTTAGTAAAGTAGTTAAGTTACAAGTAAGGGGAGGCGCAGCGAATCCATCGCCGCCGGTTGGACCCGCTTTAGGAGCTGCTGGTGTTAACATTATGGAGTTTTGTAAACAGTTCAATGCAAGAACGCAAGATAAACAAGGTAAAGTTTTACCAGTTGCGATCACTGTTTATAAAGATAAATCTTTCGATTTTATCGTAAAAACGCCACCTGCAGCAGTTCAGTTACTAGAAGCGGCCAAAATTAAAAAAGGTTCAGGAGAACCAAACAGGAAGAAAGTAGCATCTGTTACTTGGGATCAAATTCAAGCGATAGCAGAAGACAAAATGGTAGATTTAAATGCCTTTGAAGTTTCTTCAGCTATGCGAATGATTGCAGGTACAGCTCGTTCTATGGGTTTAACCGTTAAAGGTAATGCACCAGTATAAACTTTATAAATAATAGTAAAATGGCAAGATTAACAAAAAAGCAAAAAGTTGCATACGCAAAAGTGGACGCGAATACGTCTTACGATTTAAATGCGGCTTCAGCATTAATCAAAGATATTACTACTGTAAAGTTTGATGCATCAGTAGATATAGCGATTAGATTAGGAGTAGACCCTCGGAAAGCCAATCAAATGGTAAGAGGTGTCGTTACTTTACCACATGGTACAGGTAAAGATGTAAAAGTATTAGCTTTGGTAACACCAGACAAAGAAGCAGAAGCTACAGAAGCAGGCGCAGATTATGTTGGTTTAGATGAGTTTTTACAAAAAATCAAGGGAGGTTGGACCGATGTTGATGTGATTATTACCATGCCGAGTGTCATGGGGAAACTAGGACCTTTAGGAAGAGTTTTAGGACCAAGAGGTTTAATGCCAAACCCTAAGACGGGTACAGTAACAATGGACGTAGCTAAAGCAGTAAAAGATGTAAAAGCTGGTAAAATTGACTTTAAAGTTGATAAGACAGGTATTATACATGCAGCAATTGGTAAAGTTTCTTTTGATTCAAATCAGATTGCTGAAAACGCAAACGAGTTAATTCAAACAATTAACAAATTGAAACCTACTACCGCAAAAGGAACCTATATAAAAAGTGTTTTCATGTCTAGCACTATGAGTCCAAGTGTTCAACTTGATGTAAAATCTGCTTAATAGCAGTTAAAACCTATAATTATGACTAGAGAGGAAAAATCACAAGTAATTCAAGATTTAACAGCAAAGTTAGCAGATACAAGTACTATTTATTTAGCAGATATTTCAGGATTAGATGCAACAACAACATCTAATTTACGTAGAGCATGTTTTAAAGCAGACGTTCAATTATCTGTAATAAAAAATACACTACTTGCAAAAGCAATGGAGGCTTCCGATAAAGATTTCGGAGACTTACCGTCTGTTTTAAAAGGGAATACATCTATGTTAGTTGCTGAGGCTGCAAATGCACCTGCAAAACTAATCAAAGAGTTTAGAAAAAAATCTGATAAGCCTTTCTTGAAAGGTGCTTACGCAGAAGAGTCTGTTTACATTGGCGATGATCAATTAGACGCTCTTGTAAATATCAAATCAAGAGAAGAACTTATTGGAGATATTATTACATTATTACAATCGCCTGCTAAGAATGTTATTTCAGCATTACAATCAGGAGGAAACAAACTTTCAGGTATCTTAACAACCTTATCTGAAAAATAAGTACGCGCACAAATAAACTATTATATAACAAATTTCAAAAACAATTAAAATGGCAGAATTAAAAGATTTCGCAGAGCAATTAGTTAACTTAACAGTAAAAGAAGTTAATGAATTAGCTACTATTTTAAAAGATGAGTACGGTATCGAACCAGCAGCAGCAGTAGCAGCAGCAGCAGGACCAGCAGCAGCAGGTGAAGCGGCTGAAGAGCAATCTGAATTCGATGTAATCTTAAAAGCAGCAGGTGGTTCTAAACTAGCAGTTGTAAAACTAGTTAAAGAATTAACTGGTTTAGGATTGAAAGAAGCGAAAGGTATCGTAGATAGCGCACCAGCAGCAGTTAAAGAAGGTGTATCTAAAGATGAGGCTGAAGGTCTTAAAAAATCTTTAGAAGAAGCTGGAGCTGAGGTAGAGCTTAAGTAAGTTACTTTCCCGATTTTTTTTTCGGGAAAATCAAATAAAGGTTTAGGTACTAAAAATGCATGTTTTTAGTCCTAAACCATTTTGTGTATATATTCGTTTTTATTTTAATTAAAAATATATTCTCTTTTGGCAACGAAAAACACCATTGAAAGAATCAACTTCGCAACTTCGAAATTAGGTACAGATTATCCAGATTTTCTAGATATTCAGGTAAAGTCTTTTCAAGACTTTTTCCAGTTACAAACTAAAGCAGAAGAAAGAGGAGAAGAAGGCTTGTATAAAACCTTCATGGATAATTTCCCAATTACAGATACTAGAAATCAATTCGTATTAGAATTTTTAGATTATTTTGTAGACCCCCCAAGATATAGTATTCAAGAATGTATAGAAAGAGGTTTAACACATAGTGTTCCTCTAAAAGCACGTTTAAAGCTTTTCTGTACAGATCCAGAACACGAAGATTTCGAAACTATTGTACAAGATGTTTATTTAGGAACCATTCCTTATATGACCAACTCAGGTACTTTCGTAATTAACGGTGCAGAACGTGTAGTTGTTTCTCAATTGCATAGATCTCCAGGTGTGTTTTTTGGACAATCTTTCCATGCAAACGGGACAAAATTATATTCAGCAAGAGTAATTCCTTTCAAAGGTTCTTGGATTGAATTTGCTACCGATATCAATCAAGTGATGTACGCTTATATTGATCGAAAGAAAAAATTACCCGTGACTACTTTATTCAGAGCCATCGGCTTTGAAAGAGATAAAGACATTTTAGAGATTTTTAATCTAGCAGAAGAAGTAAAAGTTTCTAAAGCTGGACTTAAAAAAGTACTAGGACGTAAGTTAGCGGCTAGAGTTTTAAAAACTTGGCATGAAGATTTCGTAGATGAAGATACCGGAGAAGTTGTGTCTATTGAAAGAAACGAAATCATTTTAGATAGAGATACGATTCTAGAAAAAGAACATATTGAAGAAATAATCGAAGCGGGTGCCAAAACCGTCTTGTTGCACAAACAAGATAATTTGCATGCAGATTATTCAATTATTCACAATACATTACAAAAAGATCCTACAAATTCTGAAAAAGAAGCTGTAGAACATATTTATAGACAATTACGTAATGCTGAACCGCCAGATGAAGAGACGGCAAGAGGTATTATAGACAAATTATTCTTTTCGGAACAACGTTACAATTTAGGTGAAGTTGGTCGTTTTAGAATGAATATTAAGTTAGGTTTAGACGAACCAATCACTCAAAAAGTTTTAACAAAACTTGATATCATTACGATTATTAAGTATTTGATTGAATTGATTAACTCTAAAGCTGAAGTAGATGATATTGATCACTTATCAAACCGTCGTGTAAGAACCGTTGGAGAACAATTGGCACAACAATTTGGTGTTGGTTTGGCGCGTATGGCTAGAACCATCCGTGAGCGTATGAATGTTCGTGACAATGAGGTTTTTACTCCTATTGATTTAATTAATGCGAAGACACTTTCTTCGGTAATTAATTCATTCTTTGGAACCAACCAGTTGTCTCAATTTATGGACCAAACAAATCCATTGGCAGAAATTACGCATAAACGTCGTTTATCTGCACTTGGACCTGGTGGTTTATCAAGAGAAAGAGCAGGTTTTGAGGTACGTGATGTTCACTACACTCATTACGGACGTCTTTGTCCAATTGAAACACCAGAGGGACCAAACATTGGTTTGATTTCTTCTCTTTCAGTTTTTGCAAAAGTGAACAATTTAGGATTTATCGAAACACCTTATATTAAGGTAGAAGCAGGGAGCCTTGATGCAGAGCATAAGCATATTTATTTAAGCGCCGAAGAGGAAGAAGGCATGAAGTTTGCACAATCGAATACGGAGGTGGATGCAAAAGGTGTTTTACAGGGTGATCGTGTTATTTCACGTGAAGGAGGAGATTTTCCAGTAGTTTCTCCAAGTGAATTAGATTATATGGATGTTGCTCCAAATCAAATTGCCTCGATTTCAGCATCTTTAATTCCGTTCTTAGAACATGATGATGCCAACCGTGCATTAATGGGGTCGAATATGATGCGTCAAGCAGTGCCATTATTACGCCCACAAGCACCCATTGTTGGTACTGGTTTAGAAAGAAGAGTTGCAAAAGACTCAAGAATCTTAATCAATGCAGAAGGAAGCGGAGTGGTAGAATATGTAGATGCAAATGTGATCAAAATTAAGTACGATAGAACCGATGAAGAAAAACTAGTTAGTTTTGAATCTGATGAGAAATCATATAACTTAATTAAGTTTAGAAAAACCAATCAAGGAACCAACATCAACCTAAAACCAATTGTACAAAAAGGAGATAGAGTTGAAGAAGGTCAGGTTCTTTGTGAAGGATATGCAACACAAAAAGGAGAACTCGCCTTAGGAATCAATATGAAAGTAGCCTTTATGCCTTGGAAAGGATATAACTTTGAGGATGCGATTGTAATTTCTGAAAGAGTAGTTCGTGAAGACATCTTTACATCAATACATATTGATGAGTATTCTTTAGACGTAAGAGATACAAAATTAGGAACAGAAGAGTTGACCAATGATATTCCAAACGTTTCAGAAGAAGCTACTAAAGATTTAGACGAAAATGGAATGATACGTATTGGAGCAGAAGTAAATCCAGGCGATATCCTAATAGGTAAGATTACACCAAAAGGAGAATCAGATCCAACACCAGAAGAAAAATTACTACGTGCTATTTTTGGAGACAAAGCAGGTGATGTAAAAGATGCATCATTAAAAGCTTCGCCATCATTGAGAGGAGTAGTAATTGATAAAAAATTATTTAGAAGAGCCGTAAAAGATAAAAATAAGAGATTAAGAGACAAAGAAGCAGTTGTTGCTTTAGAAGCTTCTTTTGTTTCTAAATTTGAAGTTCTAAAAGATAGTTTAATTGAGAAGTTATTTGGCTTAATCAGTGGAAAAACCTCACAAGGAGTTTTTAACGATTTAGGAGAAGAAGTTTTACCTAAAGGGAAGAAGTATACCCTTAAAATGTTAAACTCTGTAGACGATTATGTACATTTAACAGGATCTTGGACAACGGATGATACTTTAAATGCTTTAGTGGGTGAATTGGTTCACAACTATAAAATTAAAGTAAATGATCTACAAGGTAGCTTGCGTCGTCAGAAATTTACAATTTCTGTAGGAGATGAGTTGCCTGCAGGAATCTTAAAATTAGCGAAAGTCTATATTGCCAAAAAACGAAAGTTGAAAGTAGGTGATAAAATGGCGGGACGTCATGGAAACAAAGGTATTGTAGCTCGTATTGTAAGAGCAGAAGACATGCCTTTCTTAGAAGACGGAACACCGGTAGATATCGTTTTAAATCCCTTAGGGGTACCTTCTCGTATGAATATTGGTCAGATTTATGAAACTGTTCTTGGTTGGGCAGGTCAGAAATTAGGGACTACTTATGCAACACCAATTTTTGATGGAGCATCTTTAGATCAAATCAATACCATTACAGATGCAGCAGGGGTTCCAAGATTTGGACATACCTATTTATATGATGGTGGAACAGGAAAACGTTTCGATCAGCCAGCAACGGTTGGAATCATTTATATGATTAAGTTAGGACACATGATTGAAGACAAGATGCACGCACGTTCTATCGGACCTTACTCATTAATTACACAACAACCACTGGGAGGTAAAGCTCAATTTGGAGGTCAGCGTTTCGGTGAGATGGAAGTATGGGCATTAGAAGCATACGGTGCTTCTAGTATCTTAAGAGAAATCTTAACGGTGAAATCTGATGATGTAATGGGACGCGCCAAAACATACGAAAGTATTGTAAAAGGTGAAGCGATGCCAGAACCAGGTCTACCAGAATCATTTAACGTATTAATGCACGAACTGAAAGGTTTAGGTTTAGACGTTAGATTAGAAGAATAACAAAAATTGATGATAGAAGTTGATTCAAGTCAGCTTCTATCCATCATCTATTAATAAGTCTTTTAGAGACCGCTTTTATAATTTTAATTCGAATCCATTACCATGGCAAGAAAACACGAGAAGTACACTGTTAAAAAGTTCAATAAAATCTCCATTGGTTTATCCTCACCAGAATCTATTTTAGAGATTTCTAAAGGTGAAGTTTTAAAACCAGAAACAATTAATTACCGTACCCACAAACCAGAAAGAGATGGTTTATTTTGTGAGCGTATTTTTGGTCCTGTAAAGGATTATGAATGTGCTTGTGGAAAATATAAAAGAATCCGTTATAAAGGAATCGTTTGTGATCGATGTGGTGTAGAAGTAACAGAAAAGAAAGTACGTAGAGATCGAGTAGGACATATCAATTTGGTGGTTCCTGTTGCTCATATTTGGTACTTTAGATCATTGCCTAACAAAATGGGATACCTCTTAGGGCTTCCATCTAAGAAGTTAGACATGATTATCTACTACGAACGATATGTAGTAATTCAACCCGGTATTGCAAAAAATGCGGAAGGAGCATCTTTACAAAAAATGGACTTCCTAACAGAAGAAGAATATTTAGATATTTTAGAAGAAATTCCAGCAGAAAACCAATACTTAGAAGACGCAGATCCAAACAAGTTTATTGCTAAAATGGGTGCTGAGTGTTTAATTGACCTATTAGCACGTATCGATTTAGAAGCATTGTCTTTTGAATTACGACACAAAGCAAATACGGAAACTTCTAAACAAAGAAAAACAGAAGCTTTAAAGCGTTTAAATGTTGTTGAAGCATTTAAAGACTCTCAGAAAAATAGAGAGAACAATCCAGAGTGGATGATCATGAAGGTAGTTCCGGTAATTCCACCAGAATTACGTCCATTAGTTCCCTTAGATGGTGGTCGTTTTGCAACTTCAGATTTAAATGATTTATACAGAAGAGTTATTATTAGAAACAACCGTTTAAAAAGATTGGTTGAGATAAAAGCTCCAGAAGTTATTTTACGTAATGAGAAACGTATGTTACAAGAATCAGTAGATTCATTGTTTGACAATACACGTAAATCATCTGCAGTAAAAACAGAATCTAACAGACCTTTAAAGTCGTTATCAGATTCCTTAAAAGGAAAACAAGGACGTTTCCGTCAGAATTTATTAGGAAAGCGTGTTGATTATTCTGCACGTTCTGTAATTGTTGTTGGACCTGAATTAAGATTGTCAGAATGTGGTATTCCTAAGGACATGGCAGCTGAACTTTACAAACCTTTCGTAATCCGTAAATTGATTGAAAGAGGAATTGTAAAAACTGTAAAATCTGCTAAGAAAATTATAGATAGAAAAGAACCAGTTGTTTGGGATATTTTAGAAAATGTAATCAAAGGACACCCTGTTTTATTAAACAGAGCCCCTACTTTACACAGACTAGGTATTCAAGCTTTTCAACCAAAGTTAATTGAAGGAAAAGCAATCCAATTGCATCCATTATCATGTTCTGCATTTAATGCGGATTTTGATGGGGATCAAATGGCGGTGCATTTACCATTAGGACCAGAAGCGATTTTAGAAGCGCAAATATTAATGTTAGCGTCTCACAATATCCTAAATCCAGCCAATGGTGCACCCGTTACTGTACCTTCACAGGATATGGTACTTGGTTTGTACTACATGACAAAAGAAAGAATTTCTACTCCAGAAGTACCTATTAAAGGAGAAGGATTAACGTTCTATTCACCAGAAGAAGTTACAATTGCTTTTAACGAAGAAATGGTGGACTTAAATGCGGGGATTAAAGTAAGAACTCAAGATATTGACGAAAACGGAGCACAAGTAACTAAAATTATAGCAACCACTGTTGGTAGAGTTTTATTTAACGAAGTAGTTCCTCCAGCCGCTGGATATATCAATGAAGTATTGACTAAGAAAAACTTAAGAGGAATTATCGGTGGTGTTTTAAAAGCGACTGACATTCCTACAACGGGTAATTTCTTAGACGAGATAAAAAACATGGGATATAAATTTGCCTTCCAAGGTGGTTTATCATTCAGTTTAGGAGATATTATTATTCCTAAAGAAAAAGCAGGAATGATTGCTGAAGCGAATTCAGAAGTGGATGTAATTATTTCGAACTATAACATGGGAATGTTAACGCAAAAAGAGCGTTACAATCAGGTAATTGATATTTGGGGTAGAACCAATAACGATCTAACGGAGTTGTCTATGAAACGTTTGCGTGAAGATCAACAAGGTTTCAACTCAGTATATATGATGCTTGATTCTGGAGCCCGTGGATCTAAAGAACAGATTCGTCAGTTAACAGGTATGCGTGGATTAATGGCAAAGCCTAAAAAATCGACTGCTGGTGGTGGTGAAATTATTGAGAATCCAATTCTTTCTAACTTTAAGGAAGGATTATCGATACATGAATACTTTATCTCTACGCACGGTGCACGTAAAGGATTGGCAGATACCGCTTTAAAAACGGCAGATGCAGGTTACTTAACCCGTCGATTGGTAGATGTTTCACAAGATGTAATTGTAAATCAAGAAGACTGTGGTACATTAAGAGGATTGGAAGTAATGCCTTTAAAGAAAAATGATGAGATTGTAGAATCTTTATCAGACAGAATTGAAGGGCGTGTTTCTTTACAAGATGTATTTTCACCGAATTCAGAAGATGAGTTATTGGTTGCAGCAGGAGAATCTATTTCTATTAAAATTGCAGATGCCATCCAAGCAGCAGGCATTGATAGAGTTGAAGTTAGATCTGCATTAACATGTGAATCTCTTAAAGGAATTTGTGCAAAATGTTACGGACAAAGTTTATCTACCCGTAGTAAAGTACAAATTGGAGAAGCAGTAGGTGTAATTGCAGCACAATCTATTGGAGAACCAGGGACACAGTTAACATTACGTACATTCCACGTTGGTGGGGTTGCTGGAAATATTTCAGAAGAAAATAAATTAACAGCCAAATTTGATGGAAAAGTAACCATCGAAGATTTAAGAACTGTTAAAGCAAAAGATAATGACGGTAAGGAATTAGAAATCGTAATTTCTAGAACTGCAGAAATTAAAGTTACTGACAAGAAAACAGGCATTACATTAAGTAGCAATATTATTCCTTATGGTTCTTATATTTTCGAAAAAGATCGAAAATCAATCAAGAAAGGAGATGTTATTTGTCAATGGGATCCTTTTAACGGTGTTATTGTTTCAGAATTTGGAGGTACAGTGAAGTTTGATAATTTAGAACAAGGTATCAATTACTCTGTTGAAATTGATGAACAAACTGGTTTTCAAGAGAAAGTAATGACAGATTCTAAGAACAAAAAAATTATCGCTTCTTTAATTATTGAAGATAAAGATGGTAATGCATTGCGATCTTATAGTTTACCAGTAGGTGCACACTTAATGGTAAGTGATGGAGACAAAGTTGAATCTGGTCATATATTGGTAAAAATACCTCGTAAGTCCGGTAAAGCAGGTGATATTACAGGGGGTCTACCTCGAGTAACGGAATTATTTGAAGCACGTAACCCATCCAATCCTTCTGTCGTTTCAGAAATAGATGGTGTCGTTTCTTTCGGGAAAATTAAACGTGGTAACAGAGAAATTATCGTAGAATCTAAAACAGGAGAACTAAGTAAGTACTTAGTGAAACTTTCAAATCAGATTTTAGTTCAAGAAAATGACTTTATCAAAGCAGGAATGCCATTATCAGATGGAGCAACCACTCCTTCAGATATTCTAAGAATTAAAGGGCCTTCTGCAGTACAAGAATACTTAGTCAATGAAATACAAGAAGTATATCGTTTGCAAGGTGTGAAAATTAATGATAAACATTTCGAAGTTGTCGTTCGTCAAATGATGCGTAAAGTGAAGATTATTGATTCAGGAGATACTTTATTCTTAGAGAATCAATTGATCCATAAAATTGACTTTATCAAAGACAATGACGCTATTTACGGAATGAAAGTTGTTGAAAGTGCTGGAGATTCTGAGAACTTAGTTGCGGGTCAAATTATTACTGCACGTCAATTAAGAGATGAAAATTCTTTATTAAGAAGAAATGACCTCAACTTAGTAGAAGCAAGAGACGCCAAACCAGCAACTGCAGAGCAGGTGTTACAAGGTATTACAAGAGCTTCTTTACAGACAAAATCATTTATATCTGCGGCTTCCTTCCAGGAAACAACCAAAGTGTTAAACGAAGCAGCTGTAAACGGTAAAATTGATACATTAGAAGGCTTGAAAGAGAATGTAATTGTTGGTAAGAGAATACCAGCAGGAACAGGAATGAGAGAGTACGATCATATTTTAGTGGGACCAAAAGATGAAATAGAAGAAAGCTTCTAGAAAATCTTCCCAGTTTATACATTTTAAAAGTTGAATTGTTTATTGTAATTTATTACAGGATACAATTCAACTTTTTTTTATACATTTAATAGCGAATCAATGACACAATTTAAAGAAAACAAATATGGAAGAAAATAAAAATAAAGAAGGTCAATTAAATATTGAATTGGATCAAGAGATTGCTGAAGGAACTTACTCTAATTTGGCAATTATCAATCACTCGATGTCAGAGTTTATTGTAGACTTTATCAACATTATGCCAGGAGTTCCCAAAGCAAAAGTGAAGTCAAGAATTATTTTAACCCCCCAGCACGCAAAAAGATTAACAAAAGCATTGGCAGACAATGTGAGAAAGTTTGAAAGTGCCCATGGTGAAATAAAAGATGCAGAACAGCCTCCAATTCCAATGAATTTTGGACCTACTGGGCAAGCATAGTTTTTTATAAAAAAGAAGTAAACACCCCAAATAGCATTCCGTTATTTGGGGTGTTTTCTATACTGTGCTAACCAATTAATAAATACACAATTCGATTAAGAAATTACCGTACTCAATTTAAACATTGGCAAATACATGGCAATTAAAATTACTGCCACAATAGCACCCAGTATTAAAATAATAAAAGGCTCGATAATGGCAGAAATCATCTTCGATTTGTATTCAATTTCCTCATTGTACTGCGCTGTTAACCTCTTGAAAATAGTTTCATTTTGGTTGGTTTCTTCGTCCACGTACTCGCCCCTTTTCAGGGAGAGATTCTCCCTACTTATCCCAAAAATAAATCTTTAAATGCGCTTCTAGATTTTTCTGATTTCTTGAGAAACAAATGGTTTTTCTACTCAGTCTTTTTATATGGGTTCTTAAATTCAAGTTCATTCTTTCGATTTTATTGGTACAATATTGAAATCGTTTGTGAATTTCTTTTGGAATTAAACTTGGATATATATTCAATCGATCGGTATATATTCTTCTAGGATTTAATAGCAATACTTTATCAATTAGAGGACGAAGGGTTTCTTTTGTTTTTCTACCTAAATGAAAATCAATAATACTTCCGGTTTCTTTTTCTAAAACATAGGTAATCCAAAGAACATTTTTCTTGTTTCCAATAAAAGACCACATCTCATCGATTTCATATGTATATCCCAATCGCCTAAAAGAAGGCTTCAGAATCTGTTTGCTAATTTTTTGCATTCTGGATAAAACAGTGTCTTTAGAAATTTTTAGGACTCTAGAAACTCCTCTTACACTGCATCCTTCTTTTAGTAAATTGACAATAAAAACATCAACATCGGTGCTATATGCCTGATAATTGTAAGCTGCTTGAAAATATTTTTGACACTCTTTGCAATAAAATCGTTGCTTGTTATTTCGAATTCCTTTTCTAATCGTTTTGGAAGCATTACATTTTGTACAATTCATTTCTTTTTAAGCGCCAATTTAGGACATGACGTAGCAACAATCCCAGTAATAACGGCTTTTAAGAAACTTTTAGTATTTCAATGAACGTGCATACCCCACAAAAAAGTGGGTACTTATTTTTTTAAAAACTTGATTATCAGTTCTAAATTTTACAATTTCTACAAAAGCGCCAGTTTAGGACACTACCGGCGGTACGCAATGTTTTTTTTCTTCTGAAATTTAAAAGTAAAAAAATATTTTTAATAAACAAATGTTAATTTAATTTTTTAACAAAAAAAATCAAAGTGATTACAGTGAGGTTGTTATATTATTGAAACAAAAGAATACAAATCTGTATATCGATTTTGTGTTGGGATAAAAAATAAGCGAAAAGGCTTAAAAACAGGTTTTTTGAGTGGAGTGGACGGTAAGGCATCGAGGAGTAGAAAGCAATTCCACGAAGGAGAAGGTTTGCGTATCAATTATGAAGGGGTTCTTAGCTTCCTTATTCCTGAATGCTATCTATCAAAATGCTAAGTAGGTCAATGGCAGCTTGCGCGATTTTAGTACCAGGGCCAAAAATACCCACAGCACCTGCATCAAATAAAAATTGATAATCTTGTGGAGGAATCACACCCCCTACAATTACCATAATATCCTCTCTACCATAAGCTTTTAAAGCTGCTATTACTTGCGGAACTAGGGTTTTGTGCCCTGCAGCCAAAGAAGAAATCCCTAAAATATGCACATCATTTTCAACGGCTTGTTTGGCAGCCTCTTGAGGAGTTTGAAACAACGGACCAATGTCTACATCAAAACCCAAATCGGCATAGCCAGTAGCTACCACCTTGGCACCTCTGTCATGCCCATCTTGCCCTAGTTTTGCAATCATAATTCTTGGACGCCTGCCTTCCAATTGGGCAAATCGATCTGTTAGCAGCGCTGCTTCCTTAAATAATGGATCTTCTTTTATTTCTTTGCTATACACGCCAGAGATGGTTTTATGAACCGCTTTGTGACGACCAAAAACAACTTCCAAAGCATCGGAGATTTCGCCCAAAGTAGCTCGGTTTTTTGCTGCTTCTACCACCAATGCCAACAAGTTTTCGTTGCCTGTTTTCGCTGCAGTGGTTAAATTTAGTAAAGATTTTTGAATTGCTGCCGTATTTCGCGTTCTTTTTAAGACTTCCAATCTTTTTAGTTGCGCTATCCGTACGGCCTCATTATCTACCTCTAAAATATGCAACGGATCTTCTTGCTTCAAAGGATATTTGTTGACCCCCACAATTACATCCGTTCCGCTGTCAATTCTTGCTTGCTTTTTTGCAGCAGCTTCTTCAATGCGCATTTTCGGAATGCCCTTTTCAATGGCATTGGTCATGCCCCCCAAAGCTTCCACTTCCTCAATCAATTTCCAAGCATTTTTGGCAATCGCTTCCGTAAGCTGCTCCATGCGGTAACTCCCTGCCCAAGGATCTACTGTTTTGGTAATGGCCGTTTCTTCCTGTAAATAAATTTGAGTGTTTCTAGCAATTCTTGCAGAAAACTCAGTCGGCAACGCAATGGCCTCATCCAAGGCATTGGTGTGCAAACTTTGTGTTCCCCCAAAAACGGCCGCCATAGCCTCAATAGCCGTTCTGGAAACATTGTTAAACGGATCTTGTGCCGTTAAGCTCCAACCACTGGTTTGGCAATGGGTTCTCAGGGCAAAAGATTTCTGATTTTTTGGGTTGAATTTTTTGACGATTTTGGCCCACAACATTCTTCCCGCTCTCAACTTGGCAATTTCTTTAAAATGGTCCATGCCAATGGCCCAAAAGAAAGACAATCTGGGAGCAAAAGCATCTATATCCATGCCCGCCTCTATGCCTTTTCGAAGGTATTCCAAACCATCTGCTAAGGTATAAGCAAGTTCTATTTCTTGGGTAGCACCCGCCTCTTGCATGTGGTAGCCAGAAATAGAAATCGAGTTGTATTTCGGCATTTTTTTGCTGGTATATTTAAAAATATCAGCAATAATTTTCATCGAAGGCGTGGGAGGGTAGATGTAGGTATTGCGCACCATAAACTCCTTTAAAATATCATTTTGAATGGTCCCAGAAAGCTGATCCAAAGCCACCCCTTGCTCTTGTGCAGCCACAATATAAAAGGCCAAAATCGGCAATACAGCGCCGTTCATGGTCATGGAAACCGACATTTTATCCAATGGAATTTGGTCAAACAAAAGCTTCATATCCTCCACAGAATCAATGGCAACCCCAGCTTTTCCTACATCGCCTTGCACTCGCTCATGATCGGAATCATAGCCACGGTGTGTGGCCAAATCAAAGGCTACAGAAAGCCCTTTTTGACCGGCTTCTAAATTTCTGCGATAAAAAGCATTGCTTTCCTCGGCAGTAGAAAAACCAGCATATTGTCGAATTGTCCATGGTTTTTTGACGTACATGGTGCTGTAAGGACCGCGCAAATTGGGAGCAGCTCCTGCGATAAAATGTTCATGTAAAAAACGCGCTTCCTCATTATTTGAGTAGGCTAATTTTAAATGTTGAAGATTTTTCCTAGCCATTAGAAGTTTTTATTTGTTGCTTCTGAAGCGATTTTTTTTCGTTTTCTAAGCGTTCTTTTTCGTAGGTTTCTGACAAACGATTTCTCGTAATTGGAATCAAAAGCGTTTTTATGTTTCGCTTTTTTACAAAGGGATACAACTCAATATCAGCAAGCATTTTGTTGCTTGCATTTGCATGTAAATTAGTGCCCAAAAGACGCAGTTCTTGCGCGTCAAACTTGGCCTGTTCTTTTCGAGCCTTTTCGCTTATTTTTTGTTGAATAACACCGGCTTTCAACAATTTTAAAAAACCGCCTTTGTTTTCCAATTGTTGAAATAATGTCAATCCTTTTGCTGCCAATTGATTGCTCATTGCTTCAATATAATAGCTCCCTTCCGCAAAGTACTGCCCTTGGTTAAAACCGGCTTCCTCTTTTAAAATGAGCAATTGATTTCTCGATATGCGTTCTCCAAACTCATTGGATTTGTGGTACACCGCATCATAAGAAATGTTAGCGATGGTAGAAGCGCCTCCCAAAATAGCACTCATGCATTCCGAGGTGGTTCGGAGCATATTGACATTGTAATCAAAAATAGTTTTATTACGCATACTAGGTTGTACAAAGATTTCAACTTGACTGTCTGCTTGATTGTATTCTTTGAAAAGCGTTTTTACGAGCATCCGAAAGGCTCTTAACTTGGCAATTTCAAAAAAATAATTTCCACGTACAGAAAAAATAAAATGAATGTTTTTAACGGCACCTTCTCCTAAGTTTTCTAGGTATTCATTGGTGTGCGATAGGGCATAGGCCAATTGTTGTACACTGCCTGCACCTGCATTTTCATACAGAGAAACATCTACACAAATGGCTTGCGCTGTTGTTTTAGAAATGGCCTTTAGGGTTCTGAAATCTGCCTTTAAATTGTCAAACCAATTGCCACTTTCTGCCAAGTTTCCAAGAATGTCTATTTGAAAAAAGGGGGTTGCTAATGCGGTAATCTTTGATAATTTTTCGACAAATTTTTCATCCAAAAAATGTAGTTTGAAAAAAAGTTTGGTCGCTTCAAGGTCGATTTTTTTTAATAAAGCAACACAATCAAATTTCTTATCTGCAACAAATTGGAGGGCATTTGCACCTCTTTCTAGAGCATCTAAGGCGAGTGAATTGGCTATTTTCTCATCATCTACAAAAATCGTTTGGCAAACAGCAAAGGGACTTGTTGGTAGGTCTATAGGAAGCGCTTTTCGATCTGCTGCTGTATAAAAAGGTTTTACAACAATGTCTTCTTCTGTTTTCCAGAGAAGTGTGTCGTTGTAGTCCAATCCTTTCAGGTCTACTTGAATTTTTTGTTTCCAAGCCGCTGCAGATTTTGTGTCAAATTCATCAAATAGAAATGGTTTCATTATTTTTTTATTGTATCAAATTCAATAATATAAATCGCCTCATTTTTCTTTTTCATCAAATACTTTTCGCGGGCAAATTTTTCTAGGGCCACCGTATCTTTTAAACTTTTGATAATGGTACTGTCTTTTGAAATTTCAGATTTATAAAATTCGATGGTATTTTGTAAACCTTCTATTTCTGCATTGTATTTTCGGTGGTTTATATAGGAGTTTTCATCAAAGAAAAGCATCCAAATGAGAAAGGGCACCAAAATAAGCACAAAAGTATTTGTGAGTAACGAGAATATTTTTGAGTTGCTTTTTGCTTTCTTGAAATTCATTGTATTTTATAAACGTTCGTTGATAACAGTTCTTACAATATCGATGGCAACAGTATTGTAGCGATCGTTTGGTATGATAATGTCGGCATAGTTTTTAGTCGGTTCAATAAATTGCTGATGCATGGGTTTTAAAGTATCTTGATATCGATTTAAAACTTCCTTAATATCTCTACCACGTTCGGTGATGTCTCTACGCAATCTTCGAATCAGTCGTTCATCGGTTTCTGCATGGACAAATATTTTAATATCAAAGAGGTTTCGCAATTCTTCACTATTAAAGATTAAGATGCCTTCTACTATAATTACTTTTCGTGGATGTGTATTTACGGTGTCATTGGTTCTGTTATGGGTAACAAAAGAATACACGGGTTGCTCAATGATTTCGCCTTTTTTAAGATTTTTAAGGTGGTGTACCAACAATTCAAAATCAATGGCTCTTGGATGATCAAAATTGATTTTTGTTCGTTCATCATAGGACAATTCATCGGTAGCTTTGTAATAAGAATCTTGTGATATGACGCAAACTTCGTTAGTAGGAAGTTGGTTTATAATCTGATTTACCACTGTAGTTTTTCCGCTTCCAGTACCTCCTGCAATTCCTATAATGAGCATATTGTTCGACATTAATTTTATAAATGATTCTGAACAAATTTAAATAAAAAATCGTGATTAATGTACATAAAAAAGTTCTTTCATTTGAAAGAACTTTTTGAGCCGATAGAGGGACTCGAACCCACGACCTGCTGATTACAAATCAGCTGCTCTAGCCAGCTGAGCTACATCGGCTTTTAATTAAGAATTGGCAAATAAATGCGTTTTTTGGAGATCCACCAAAATATTTTTCGTTTATTTTTAAATTCAGAAAAATAAGGTGTTAGGTTCTATTCAATGCTTCTTTATAGGTTGTTAAACAGCGCTCTCTTGCTAGTTTATGATCGACCATTTGTGAAGGGTAGGTAAGCTCTTGAAAATCAGGAACCCATTTTTTTATATAGGCGAGGTCTTTGTCAAATTTCTGAATTTGGGTGGTTGGATTGAAGATTCTAAAATAGGGAGCCGCATCCACACCACATCCAGCAACCCATTGCCAGTTTCCAACATTACTAGATTGTTCGTAATCGTGTAACTTTTCTGCAAAATAGGCTTCGCCAAAACGCCAGTCAATTAAAAGGTGTTTGCATAAAAAACTCCCCACGAGCATGCGCACTCTGTTGTGCATAAATCCTGTTTGGTTGAGTTCTCGCATTCCTGCGTCTACCAATGGATATCCTGTTTCTCCAGCACACCATTTCTGAAATTCTTCTTCATTGTTTCTCCAAAGAATACGGTCATATTGAGGTTTGAAACTGTCTTTGGTGGTATGTGGATAATGCCATAAAATTTGCATAAAAAATTCTCTCCATATCAATTCTTTCAAAAACACAATGTTATTGCTATTCGAGGCTTTAGCGACCATTTCTCGGACACTTACTGTTCCAAAACGCAAATGTGTGCCTAATCTGGAAGTACTGTCTTTTGCAGGGAAGTTTCGGTTTTCTTCGTAAGTGTCTATCAATTCGGGAGAAACTCTATAGGAAGCTACTTTTATGGTCGAGGGTTGAAATCCGATATCACCAAGACTTAAAAATGGGTGATCTGTAGTTTGCACCAATCCTGCTAGTTTTTTTTCAGAAGGAAAAAATTGAATGCCGTTTTGATGAAAAGCTTCAAGCCATTTCTTGGAATAGGGGGTGTATACTTTATAGGCAGTACCGTCTTTTTTTACAATCTCATTGCGCTCAAAAATCACTTGATCTTTATAGGTGTTAAACCCTGTATTTTTTGACGCTAAAAGTGTTTTGATGGCTGCATCTCGCTCTAAGGCATAGGGTTCGTAATCATGATTTGTGAAGACCGTTTCTATGCTGTATTTTTCTAGCAATTGCTCGAAAATCGCGAGTGGTTTTCCATGAAATACCGCCAAGCTAGCACCCAACTCTCTTAATTGTGTATTGATGTTTTCCAATTCCTGATGCAAAAAACTTACACGTGCATCATTGTCGGGCAATCGAGATAGGATGTCATCATCAAAAATAAAGATTGGAAGTACCTTTTTATCGCTATTTAAAGCATGGTATAATCCACAGTTATCGTTCAACCGCAAGTCTCTCCGAAACCAAAAAAGCTGTATCTGTTCTTTCATTATTTATAGTTTCCAAAAAGTTCAATCAACTTGTTTTGACGATAAGAAAATATTTCTTCCAATTTTGGTTTCACCAAGATAGGGTGAACCAGTTGCCCCAAAATTCCTAGAGGAACTTTGTAGTCTATGATGTCTTCCATTTCTACGCCCCCTTCAACTTCTTTTATAAAATGCTTGTGATGCCAAAGCGCATATGGGCCGTACATTTGCACGTCTACAAAATATTTTTTTTCTTCGATATGTGTGATTTCTGAAACCCATTTGGTTTTAATACCCAATAATGGGGTAACGATGTATTGAATGATTTGTCCTGTATATAAGGGTCTATCTATTGTAGAAACGATATTAAAACTCATATAATCGGGCGTAATGGTTTTTAAGTTTTTTGGATTGGATAAAAAATCCCAAGCTTGGTCTAAAGTAATTGGGAGCTTTAGTTTTTTGTGAAGGGTATAAATTTTCATTTAATTATGAATTATAATATATAAATTTAATGAGGTAGCAATACAAAGCCATATCATATAGGGGAGTAATAAATACTTGATTTTTGTGTTTTTTTTACTTCCTTTAAAAAAGAAATAAAATACAATTGCGGTTAAAAGCACTATATTAATAAGTGCGAGGAGTACCAGGTGCTGATTGAAAAAAATGAAATTCCAACTGACATTTAGTAGAACCTGAAGTCCATAAAAAATGCGAGTTCTTACTGAGTTTTCACGCTGGAAAAGGATTCCTAAATACACAGAGAATAAGACCATAATTGTGGTCCATGCAATGCCAAATACAATTCCTGGAGGTGTCCAAGGTGCTTGATTGAGTGTTGTGTACCAGCGCGACGTGGGCCCCCCATCCATCAACCAACTTCCAATGGCAAGTCCACCAAAGTTTATAAATAAAAAAAGAAAGATGGCCCTGGTAATTTTCATGAGAATTATGCTTTCAGCTCCTCAATTTCCTTTAAAATGGCGTCGGCTTCCAAATACTTTTGATCGCTATCGCTTCGGTTAATGGATTGAAGTTTAAAGGCTTCTTCCATGACTTTTTTGTATTTTTCTTGCAGTTTTTCTGCTGCTGATTTCTTTTTAAAGATGCCGAACATATTTTAATATCTTAAGTGTTTTGTTATTTTTGAGCTAAAAGGTTTGGTAATGGAGAAGAAATAATCGATTAATTTTCCTTCTGAATCGATCAAGTATTTTTGAAAATTCCATTTTACTGAAGAGCTTTTTTTCCCATTCAAACTTCTCAACGTTAACCATTCATATAATGGATGTTGTTCATCTCCTTTAACATCAATTTTTTCAGTCATTAGAAAAGAAACGCCATAGTTTACTTGACAAAAATCTTGAATTTCTTCTGCATTTCCAGGTTCTTGTTTTCCAAACTGATTGCAAGGGACGCCAATCACGATGAGACTGTTTTTATAAGTATTGCTCAGTTTTTCTAAGCTTTCGTACTGTGGTGTAAAGCCACACTTCGAGGCAACATTTACGAAAAGTAGGTGCTTGCCTTTAAACTCAGATAAATTAATTGCTTTTCCTTGCAAATCTCTTATCTGAATGTCATATAATGATGTTCTTGCCATTTTCTTATAATTTGAAACTTACAATACCGCAGTCCATTTGAAAAATCTGACCGGATATGGAGCTTGCGCTGTCTGATGTTAAAAAGGCAGCCATGTCTGCTACTTCTGTTGGATTTAAGAATTTTTTAAGAGGATGACGTTCTGTAATGCTATCAATCATTCTTTCGTTTCTTAATAATTTTGAGGCCAAGTCCGTGTCGGTAACCGTTGGGGCTATGGCATTGACTCTTATGGTTGGTGCCAATTCAGCACCCAAAGACTTTACCAAACCTTCGACACCCGATTTTGCGGCGGCAACACTAGCATGATAGGGCATCCCTAGTTTTGACGCAACGGTACTAAATAAAAGTATAGATGGAGTATTTCCTCTTTTCAATAAAGGAAGGTATTGTTGAATTGCTTTGACAGCACCTACCACATTAATTTCGAAATCTGCTCTGAAATCCTCCAGTTTGAGGCGTGAAATAGGTTTTAAATTGATACTTCCGGGGCAGTATATTAGCGTATCTACAGCATCTAGTTGTGGCAATTCATCGGTTAAAATATCGCAATTATAATGCGTTAAATTTTCATGTGCTAACGAAGGAGGAGTGCGACTAAGGTTGATGATGTTGTTTTTTTCTATTAAAGAAGCGATGATCGCTTTTCCAATTCCTTTACTTCCGCCAATCACTAAAATTTTTTTCATAATATGTCTAAGGTCTTCCTTTCAAACGCTTCTCAATTTTTTGTTTTACAACTGTCAAGCGTTTCATGTAATCCATTATTTGTGGATCTTTATTTATTTTATAAACTTCATTGAGCTCCAATATTAAGGCTTTTACCTCTCTAGATGCTACAATTCGATCACTTGTTGTTTTGAATGAGAATTTTCTTGTTTCGAACTCTACTGCTTTTTCTGCTAATGTCATTATATTTTTTTCGATTTTGGTCTAATTCTCGAATATAAATATAAAAGTTAGAAAAGCAATATAAAACTGAATTTTTATGATGTTAAAGGTTTTCCCTTTAAACGCTTCTCGATTCTTTGTTTTATTACTGTAAGTCGTTTCATAATTTCCATGATGTTGGGATCTTTATTTTTTTTGAAAATCTCATTCAAACTTAAAATTAAATCTTTCGCTTCTCTAGCTGCCATAATTCGATCACTCGTAGTTGGAAATCGCATTTTCCTTTTTTCGTATTCTAAAGCTTTTTCAATTAGTTCCATAATTTAGTAATTTAAAGAGTTTTTCAATTCAAGCATTTTGGGTGTGTTAAATTTACTGCCAATATATAAGATTATTGTTGAGCAACTAATTTTTTTACTCCTCCTGTTTATTTCTTCAAATGATTTATTTCTTTTTCAGAATTCTTTTTGTGGTTAAAAAAATAAGGTCAATAATGGATTTACCTTTTTGAAATACCGTTATTGGAAATCGATCGCTGCCGGCTACATTTAAACCTTCCTTTTTCGAAAGTTCTCAATTTTTCATGCTTTGTTTTTCTTCCCTGAACTCTTTCTCTCCAAAGTTTAAAACTCTTCAACTTCATTTGCTTGCGCATTAAGTTGATCACTTCTTGCTCTTTTAAACCGAATTGATATTCAATGGCTTCAAAAGTAGTTCTGTCTTCCCAAGCCATCTCTATGACTCTGTCGATGGCAATTTCCTCTAGTTTTATCATTCGTAAAAAGCGTAATTTTTATCGTTCTCGATTTTTAAATCCGTTAGTTTTTCGATAAATGATTTGTTCTCCTTTAGCAATTTGTTATTGGCAAATTTCACAAAATTTCCTTGTGCATAGATGCTATACCCATTTGTTCTGTAGGTGTGGAGTTGGTAATATGGAATTGCCCAACTGTAAACTTCCAATCCCTTATTGATGTGTACCAAAATCCCTTTTTCGCGCAGCTCAATATTTGCGTAATTGATGTCAGAAACCGTATTCATCATTTTTTGAAAGCCTTCACTTACACTGGATATCATCATTCTTTTAGATCCTACACCCTTTCGTCGAATGGCTTCAAAAAAAGAATACGAGGGACCTATGAGGTCATTGATCATTCGTGTTGTCTCTCTGTTATTGTAGGTTGTGTTTGCAATCATGATATAGGATTCGACACAAAGATACAAAATGTTTAATGTTTTATGTTAATGATTAAACAAAAAACATCAAAAATAGTACTACATCATAAGTGGGTTTTTATCTAATCGCTTCGGAGGAGTCTGTTTCGGTCCGTGATCGTATGTTTTTTAAGGATTCTAAAACTTTCCGATCGTACCTGTGGATTCTTTTTTAAATTCCAGAGAATATCGCTTGCTTTTTTTCTATTTTCTTTAATATCAACAATCGGATGCGGATAATCGACGCCCAATTTAAAATTGTTAAACTGCATGTCCAAAGGCGTCATTAGAGATGGTTCATGAATAAAATTAATGGGTAAATTTGCCAATTCAGGACACCATTTTTTTATAAATACAGCATTCGTATCATGCTCGAGACTGTTTTTTACCGGACTATAAATTCTTAAATTATTGATTCCAGTTTCCCCTGCTTGCATCTGTATCTGTGGAAAATGAATTCCAGGTTCAAAATCCAAAAACATCTTAGACAAATGCGATGTTGCTTCTTGCCAAGGTTGCCATAGAATGTGTGTAAAGAAAGAAACGAGCATGGCACGCATTCTAAAATTTAAAAAACCAGTTTCATTCAAACAACGCATACTAGCGTCTACCAGTGGAAACCCTGTATTTCCTTCTTTCCAAGCTTTTTTATAGGATGTAGAGATGCTTTTTTTAAGTTTGTGATACCCTTTATTAATACTCGCTGCTTCCATGGTATGTTCCATTTCAAATTTCTGAATAAAATGTGCTTGCCATCGCAATCTTGAGATAAATGCACCCAAATGTCGATCGTCTTTTTTTTCAGATTTTAGTTGTGTCGCTTTTTGAAAAACTTCTCTTATAGAGATATTTCCCCAGGCAATATATGGAGATAATCTACTTGAACTCGTTCTTGATTTTTCGGGTTTAGAAATATTAAATAGATAGGATTTGTGTCTTTCTTCAAAGAAAGAATTTGCATATTTCCATGCGGTAGTAGTCCCTCCTTTTTGAAAGATTTGCGATGTCTTTGTTTTTAAATCAGTAAGATTAAAAACTTTTGATATTTCTGTTATTTCTGCAACCGTTATCAATTGTTTTGTTTTCGGTTCAAAACAAAATCTTTCGTCATGCATGTATCGATTCCAGTTTTCAAACCAATCCTCTCGATGTAATAATCCTCTTAAAACACCATTATTAGTGCTTTCAATCCAGTCAATCGAGTTGTTATTGCAATAGCGTTTAAAATATTTGTCTCTGTTGTAGGTGATTAAAAGTCCGGTTTCTTGATGGGAATACACATGGTCTATTTGAAAAAAAATTTGCAACTGATTAAAAAACGGAATTACTTCTGAATGTACAGCTAAAACCTGTGTATTGTGTTTTTTTAATCGATCGTTTATATTTTCTATGGATTGCTTGATAAAGATCCAGTGTCGCTCATCATAATGCCTGTCATTTCTAAGAGAATCTTCAAAAATATAGACAAAAAGCACACGATTTCCCGATGCCAGTGCATTGGAAATTACTTCATTGTCATCCAGCCGTAAATCGCGTTTTAGCCAGACAACTTCGATGATTTCTTTATTAGTATTCATTTGGGTTTGCAATTATATGTGCTGCTTTTTCTTTTATTTCAAATAATTTTTCTGCAGGAATTTTTCGCAATAAACTGTACATCATTCCCATTCTAAAATTTCCTGAAAGTTCTTCTTTTTTATCGTCTAAAAAATTCCAATACAGGCTGTTAAATGGACATGCATCTTTGGTTGTTTTTTCTTTTTTATTATAGTGACAGCTATCGCAATAATTTCCCATTTTATGCACATAACTTCCACTAGAAATGTAGGGTTTTGTTGCTATTTTTCCGCCATCTGCAAATTGACTCATTCCACGTGTATTGGGCAGTTGTACCCATTCTACAGCATCGGCATAAATGCCCAAATACCAAGCATCTACTTCATCTGGATTGGTTTGTGTAAGTAGCGCATAATTTCCAGTAATCATTAAACGTTGTATGTGGTGCGCGTAACTGTTGTCTAGCGAGTTGTTGATTGCATTTTTTAAACAATTCATCTTGGTATTTCCTGTCCAATAAAAATCGGGCAATTTATTGGTATTGTTCAAGGCGTTTTGTGTTTTGTAGTTAGGCATGAGCGACCAATACATCCCTCGCATGTATTCTCTCCAACCTAATATTTGTCGAATAAAACCCTCTACTTGTGAAATTTCAATAGTACTTTCTGGATCTCGATACCTTGCCAGAGTTTTGGCAATTACTTCTTTTGGTGAGATCAATTTGATATTCATTGCAAATGAAATTCTGGAATGGTACAAATAAATTTGATTTGTATGCATTGCATCTTGGTAGTCCCCAAAGTGGACCAATAAATGGGCACAGAAATAATCCAATTGTTCAAGTGCCTGCTTTCTGTTTATAGGGTATTCAAAATATTTTGGGTTGATTTTTCCAATGGTTTTTATACCCGCTTGCTGGATTTCTTCATAAATAGGTACTACATTATTATCGAAACTTTTAAAAGGCGGCACCAAGGTGTTTTCTTTCCATTTTTTTCGGTTGTTTTTGTCATAGTTCCATACACCGCCTTCTGGTTGCTCATTGACGGTTAGTATTTGATGTTTTTTTCTCATATTTCTATAAAAATTTTCCATCAAAAATTGTTTTTTACCCTCAAAAAACACTCCTAAATCCTCTCTTTTTGTATAAAAATGCTCCGTGTCTGTAACCGAGTTTTCTATTGTTAATGTGCTACAGAAGTCTTTTAGTTGTTTGTCTAGACGATATTCGTCGGGAAGTAAGTATTCAAACTTATCTGCCTTAAAATACTCGATCTGTTGTGTTAAGTTTTGGGTTAAAACGTGGGTGTTTTCGGGATCTAATATGCTCAGATATTTTACTTTATGCCCCGCTTTGGTTAAGCCATCAGCGAAATCTCTCATGGCAGCAAAAAAACCGGTAACTTTTTGAATGTGGTGGGTTATGTAATTTGTTTCTTGACGCATTTCAAACAGACAATATAAGATGTTCGCATCTTTTTCTTGAAACCAAGAATGCGAACTGTTTAATTGATCTCCAAGAAGTAATCGGACTATTTTCATATGCTAAAAAAGTTGATTTTGTAACCATTTATTTTGATACTGATTGTTTGGATCATAACGTTCAGCTTGAAACTCTATATTGAATTTACGATCTCTTGGGTCGTTGCCAACCCCCGATATGTAGAGCCAGTTTCCGTAGTTTGAATGCACATCATAGTCAATCAACATCGATTCAAAGTAAGCAGCTCCGATGCGCCAATCCAACAAGAGTTCTTTTGCAAAGTAAGAGGCTACATTTTGCCTGCCTCGATTGCTCATAAATCCGGTTGCTTTCAATTCAATCATATTTGCATTTACAAAGGGCGCATTGGTTTGTCCGTGGATCCATTTTTGAACCAATTTTTCCTCTGATTTCCAGACATATTTTTTTTCTAAAATTCCATCAATCTTAAAAAAAGCATTCCCATGTTTCAGTGAAATGAACTTGAAGTAGTCTCTCCAAATCAATTCAAAAATTAACCAATACGTGGAACTATTCGCGCCATTTTCAGTTTCGTATTCCTTAATTTTCCAATAAATAGTTTTCGCAGAAATACTTCCATTTGCTAGCCAAGGAGAGAGCTTTGAACTGTAGTCGGAACCAATTAAACCATTGCGGGTCTGTTTGTAAACGCTTAGTTTTTTAGATGCAAAGAAGTAATAGTCAATTCTCTTTAGGGCCTCACTTTCTCCACCATGAAATGGAAAAGCAGACCTGGGATCTTTCTTTATTTCTGAATAGCCCAATGTGGTTAAGTCTGGCAACCTTGTGTTGTTTTCAATACGGTTTGAATCTTCCTTCTGAATGCTTTTGCTTTCGGGCCTTATTGATGCATATTTCTCGACCTTTTTTCTGAACTGTGTAAACACAGCAGGAATCGATTTAAAATCCATATTGATGTCTTCTGGATGGTATAAGAATTGATCATAGGAATCGGTGATTTTACAGATGCCAGTGAGATTGGAAGCTACTTTTTTGAATGTTTGCACTTCCTCTTTGGTCCATTCTTTTTGCGTAAAAACCTCCGCTACCTGGTAGGTTTCACAAACTTTAGGAATGACCTCTTCTGGAAAATCAAAATAGGTGAGTAGTGTGATGTTTTTTTGTGCTAAGTGTTTTTTTAAATCCCGCAGTGTTTCAAGTAAAAATTGTGCTCTGTAGCGTTCAATTTTTTTAAAGCCAAAAATGTTGCTTTCAAAAATATGTTTATCGAATACATAAACAGCAAGTACTCGATCGTGTTTTTTACATGCCAATTCGATGGATTTATTGTCTCCAACCCTAAGGTTGTTTGTCAACCAAATTAATCCTGTTGTTTCTTGTTTCTTCTGCATCTTTCACTACAATATTTTACATGTTCCCAGTTCTTTTCCCACTTTTTTCTCCAACGGTATGGTTTTTCACAAACCGTACATATTTTCTCGGGCAAATGTTGTTTTTTCAAAAGTTAGGTTTTAGAAATTTTATCAATCATCCCATTAAAAATAAACCAATGAAAAGGGGCTACGGAATACCAATATAACCGCCCAGCCAATCCCTTTGGACGAAATGTTGCTGTTTGATATAAGGTGCCATCTTCAATTTTAAATTCCAACCATGCTTCTCCAGGCAATACCATTTCAGCATATAAGAGTAATTTTTGATTGTTTTTATCTGCATAAATGACACGCCAAAAATCCAAAGCATCCCCTGCATTTAATTCCGTAGGATGTCTTCTTCCTCGTCGCAAACCAGCGCCTCCAAAAAATTGATCCATAAAACCTCTTACTTTCCATAAAAAAGTACCGTAATACCAGCCTGTATCACCACCAATTGCCCAAATTTTATTCAAAGATTTCTCACTGTCTACAATTTTTCGACGCTTTAAATCTCGGAAACAACCGTGCTTAGGTACATTAATAAATTCATGAACATAGTTCTTTAGTTTTCCACTACTGATGTATGAATCTTTCCAGCTAGAGATGATACTATTTTGTTTTATTTTAACGAATGCAAATTCAACCGCCTGTTTATAGGTCATTGGATTTACTTCTAATATTTTGTTAATGGCACTTTGGTTTCCAATCACTTCAACACCCATAGAATTTACCAACGAATTGGCCAATTTGTAGGAGGTAGAGGTAACGAAATACAACCAATAAGAAGAAAGCTTTGGCGTCATTACCGGTACCGTAAAAATCCACCTTTTCAATTCTCTAACTTCTGCAAATTGTAAAAGCATTTCTTTGTAGGTCATTACCTCTGGTCCAAAAACATCAAAAGATTTGTTGTACAATGCTTCTTTCTTTAGTGCCCGGTGTAAAAAAGACAATACATCACGAATGCCTAGAGGCTGTGTTTTTGTATTCAGCCACTTTGGTGCCACCATTACAGGTAGTTTTTCAACAATATCTCTAATAATTTCAAAGGATGAACTTCCAGATCCAACAATGATTCCCGCCTTAAAAGTAGTTAAAGCATAGACAGTGGAGGACAAGGTCTCTTCTACATTTTTTCTCGAAAGTAAATGTTTCGATAATTGGGTGTCATTGGTAATTCCGCTTAAATAAATAACTTGTTTTAAAGCCGTTTTTTCAGCAAATCGTTTAAAGTTAAATGCACATTTCTCTTCCAATATATGAAATTCCTTTGCAGAATTTGACATCGAATGAATCAGGTAATAAGCACTCTCTATATCTTTGGGAATGGCTTCCAAACTCTCGTAGTTTAGAAAGTCTATCTCAACAAGTACAATGTTTTTCCGATCTCGGAAATAATTTTTAGCTCTTGCCTTGTCTCGTACAGCACAAACAACGGTATGGCCATCATTTAGTAACAACGGAATCAACCGTTTACCAATATAGCCTGTTGCTCCTGTAACGAGAATTTTCATGACATTTTTATTTTATTTTTTGGGTCTTTGGTAAGATAATTGTTTTTTAAAGGTTGGAATCGCATAGGTATCCAATCCATTTATTGTGGCAACTTTTCCAATTGAAAGATTGATCAATCCATCACTCTGTAAAAGTGCATCCTGAATATAGAGTTCCTCAATTTGTGCAACAATTAACATTACATTGTTGGAGGGAACCGGAATTTCTTCAATAAATTTCATACTCATTTGAACCGGAGATCCTTTTACAAAAGGTGCTTTAAAAGCCCCTTTATATTCCTCTTCTAAATTTGTAATATCAAATTCGGACACGCTCTCTGGATACTTCGCCGAAGTATGATGTGCGTCTTCTATAATTTCCTCATATATATGATTGATGGTAAATACACCACTTTCTTTTATGTTTTTATAGGTGTCTCTTGGAACCGTTGTAGGTCTTAAAATAAAGCCCAAGGTAGGCGGGTTAGAGCCTAAGTGAATCACGGAGCTAAAAACTGCAACATTGGAAACTCCTTCATTCGAAATCGAACCGAGAAGATTTGCAGATTTAAATCCAGAACAACTGTTAATTAAATTTATTTTAAAAATTTTCTCTAAGTTGTCGATGTCCTCTCTTTGATAAAAAGCCATTAAAAGTTATTAAAATTGTTAATTTTCACATTCGTTGCTTTCAAGTCATGCATTAGGTTGTACAAGCCAAAAAAGGTTCTGTTAATATAAATAAAATGTTTGGAACCTCTGTTTCCATTCATGTTTTTTAATTCAGAACTTTTGGCATACTTTGCCCCTAAATCAGAAATGCGTCCAAAGAATTCTGCATCCGAAAAATCGAATTCTTCTCCATGAAAAGGTTGGGTAAATAAACTCAACATTTCGTGAAACATTGCTCTAAAAAATACCAATTCTTCTTTTGAATCGTCTGCTCTCAGGATTTCTAATTCGTATAATTTTTTTTCAAAAATAGCAGGATCTGCAATACTTTCGGGTTTTGCCAATTCGAAATATGGTATGTAAAATTTTTCAGGAATGGTTTTCATACAACCAAAATCTAAGGCAATCAAATCGGCTTCTTTTGAAACTAAAAAATTTCCTGGATGTGGGTCTGCGTGTACTTTTCGAAGGTTGTGAATTTGGTGCATATAAAAATCCCACAAAGCTTGTCCCAATTTATTTGAAACCTCAGGATCCTTGTTGTGTGCTGTGAACTCTGATAGGTGTTCTCCTTTCATCCAGTCCATTGTAATGATCCTATCGGAAGAGTATTTTGAATAATATTCAGGAAATTTTAAATTTGGAATGTGCTTGCATTTTTCAACAATTTCTTTACTTTGCTCAATTTCTAAGATGTAGTTGGTTTCCTCCGTTAGTTTGTCCTCAACCTCTTTAAAATATTTGTCAGAGTCTTTACCTCGAATGTTAAACATCTTTATGGCAATCGGTTTTACCAATGCCAAATCAGATGCAACACTTTCAGCAACGCCTGGATATTGAATTTTAACCGCAAGTGTTTTACCGTCTTTTTCTGCTTTGTGAACCTGACCAATACTGGCTGCATTTACAGAAGTCAAATTGAATTTATCAAAGATATCATTTGGGTTTTTACCAAAGTATTTTTTAAAGGTTTTACTGACCAATGGTGGCGAAAGTGGAGGTACAGAAAATTGAGCCAAAGAAAATTTTTCTACATAAGCTGCAGGAAGAATACTCTTTTCCATACTTAGCATCTGGGCAACCTTTAAGGCACTTCCCTTTAATTGTTTTAAACCGTCGTAGATGTCTTCAGCATTGTTTTCATTGAGTCTTGCTTTGGCATCTATTTCGTTATTAACAATTTTGTCACCGTAATATTTTAAATAGTTCACACCAACCTTTGCACCCGTTGTTACTAGTTTTGTGGCACGTTGAATTTTTGATGTTGGTATTGAGTCTAATGTTTTCATCGTTTTTATTTTTGCACCATTTTTTCTTTGAATAGGAATTTTCCAAAGTCAATAATGCTTTTCAAGGGTTTGATGTTTAATAAATCGAAACTAGTGTTGACCGATTTTTCAATAAAAACATCTGTTTTTTCAAATGAAGATGATGTGTCTTCTAACCAGAACTTCATGGTCACTAAAAGCTGAATCCATGCAGATTCTTGGAGGGCTTTGTGTTGAAATTTTTCTATCTGATCTTGTTGAATGTCCAGTGTTTCTATGTCTAGATCATCTATAAACTGTTTGAAGTGTTTGTGAAATCCTTTTAAGCTATGCAAGCTTTTAAGGTTGTTTTTTCCTTTGTTAAAAGCGTAAACAACATAACTCCTGTTAGCAGTTAGCAGTTCAAAGAATGTAAAATAGAAACTTAGTAATTTGTTTCTGGCATCATAATCTTGATATTCCTCACTTTTAGAAAGTAATTGCAATGTGTTATCAAAAAAAGTTTCAAATACAGCCCCTTCCAGTGCTTCAAACGAACCGAAAAATTCGTAAAAACTAGCCTCTTCAAAATTATTCTCTTTTGCGAAACTAAATACAGATTTTGGTGGATGGTCGTTTTCTAAAACGTATTCCATAAACATGGAGATTAAATCCTGCTTTTTAACGGTTTTTTTTCTTGCCATAATGATTGATTTTATCTGTACAAAGATACATAATGTTTAACAATTTAAGGTTAAGTCTAAACAAAATGTTTTGTTAATTTTAGAATGATTTTCTTAAAGTAGACTGGAGTTGCGTTATGGTTTTCAAGCTTTTAGCCTGCCGCAATCTTGTTTAGTTTTATTATTTTTACAAAACAAAAAAACCAGCAACAAAGAGTTACTGGTTTTAGTCGGGGTGGCAGGATTCGAACCTGCGACCTCCTCGTCCCAAACGAGGCGCGATGACCGGGCTACGCTACACCCCGATAAATGATTACTCATTTATGGTCGGCAAATATACACTCTTTTCTTAAAAATCTCGCTTTCTTAGTGTTTTTTTATTCTATCAATTTGATTGTAAAGATTTATGTATGCATTATTAAAACTTATAAACATTGGTTTCAATAAGTTGTAAAAATTGATACATTTACGCTTCTAAAAAGAAGAAAACAATGTCAGAAAATACAGAGAAAATAAAATGTTTAATTATTGGTTCGGGACCTGCAGGTTATACCGCTGCAATTTATGCTGCTAGAGCAGATATGAAACCAGTAATGTATACTGGATTGCAAATGGGAGGTCAACTAACCACCACGACAGAAGTTGATAATTTTCCAGGGTATGCAAATGGAACTGACGGAACTGCCATGATGGAAGATTTAAAAAATCAAGCAGAGCGTTTTGGAACCGAAGTACGTTTTGGTATGGTTACTGAAGTTACTTTAAGTGAGGACGTTGGTGGAATCCATCAAGTAATTGTGGATGAGTCGAAACATATTGAAGCCGAAACAATCATTATTTCTACAGGAGCTACCGCAAAATATTTAGGAATTGAGAGTGAACAGCGTTTGATTGGTGGAGGTGTTTCTGCCTGTGCTACCTGTGATGGATTTTTCTACAAGGGACAAGATGTTGTGGTTGTTGGAGCAGGAGATACTGCTGCGGAAGAAGCAACCTATTTGTCAAATATTTGTAACAAGGTTACCATGCTGGTTCGTAAAGATTTTATGAGAGCTTCTAAAGCAATGCAGCACCGAGTGCATAAAACAGAAAATATTGATGTTTTGTACAATACAGAAATCGATGAGGTTTTAGGTGACAGTGTTGTGGAAGGGGTAAGAGCTATTAACAACCAAACGAAGGAGAAGCATGATATTCCCGTAACGGGCGTTTTTATTGCCATTGGACACACGCCAAACTCCAGTTTGTTTAAAGGTGTTTTGGATATGGACGAAACGGGGTATTTAATTACCGAAGGAAAAACGACCAAAACGAACAGACCGGGTGTTTTTGCTGCTGGAGACATTCAAGATAAAGAATACAGACAAGCAGTTACTGCAGCTGGAACCGGGTGTATGGCCGCTTTAGATGCAGAACGTTATCTCGGTGCGTTGGAATAATTAGTTCTTGTATTCAAGATACAAACAAAAAGCGCGTACATTTCTGTACGCGCTTTTTGTTTGAATGAAGATGGATTTTAAACCGTTCTTGTTTTGTTCAATAAATAGTAATCTGCAAGCACCAAAGCAGTCATTGCTTCTACAATTGGCACTGCTCTTGGAACCACACATGGGTCGTGTCTTCCTTTGCCCGTGATTTCTGCAATTTCATTTTCAGAATTAATGGTTTGTTGCGAGCTCATAATCGTAGCAACAGGTTTGAAGGCTACTCTAAAATAGATGTCCATTCCATTGCTAATTCCTCCCTGAATTCCTCCCGAAAGATTTGATTGTGTAGAACCATCTTGGTTGAAAATATCATTGTGCTCTGAACCTTTCATTTTTGCACCACAAAAGCCGCTACCAAATTCAAACCCTTTGACGGCATTGATCGACAGCATTGCTTTTCCTAATTCAGCATGCAATTTGTGAAAAATGGGTTCTCCCAAACCTACCGGTATATTTTGAGCAACACAGGTAATGGTCCCGCCTATGGTGTCTCCAGCTTTTCTGATTTCTTTTACTTTGTCAATCATTTTTTGTGCAGAAATTTCATCTGGACAGCGAATGATATTGTCCTCAGTTTTAGAGAAATCCAATTCTTGATAGGGTTTGTCAAGGAAAATATCTCCCACAGACGAGGTAAATGCGTTGATGGAGATCTCTGCAATTAATTGTTTTGCAAGTGCGCCTGCAACCACCCAGTTTGCTGTTTCTCTGGCAGAACTTCTACCACCACCTCTATAATCGCGCTCACCAAATTTTTTATCATAGGTATAATCTGCATGAGAAGGTCTGTAAATATTGGTGTTGTGATTGTAATCTTTTGATTTTTGATTGGTGTTTTGAATGGTGAAACCGATGGAAGTACCTGTGGTTTTTCCTTCAAAAATTCCGGATAAAAACTGAACAGTATCTGGCTCTTTTCTTTGTGTTACGATTTTAGATTGCCCCGGTTTCCGTCGGTTTAATTCTTCTTGAATGGCCTCAAAATCTACTTGTAAACCTGCAGGGAATCCATCAATAACCCCTCCAATAGCTATTCCGTGAGATTCTCCATAGGTGGTTAGTTTTAAAAGATTTCCAAATGAATTGAAAGACATAATGTGTTGTTTTATCAGCTAATGGGTAAAGATACTAAAGTCTTACAGACAGCGCTTCTTTTTTTTAAATTTTGTTACCAAATTCATAATTGAAAATTGAACGAAATAGCTTGGTTTTTAAGGCGATAGAAATTCCATTTTACGATATTCAAAAAAGATAAAAAATAATGGTCAATTAATTTCCAAAAAGTAAAAAACTTTCTATATTTGCATCCGCATTCAGAGAATATCTGATACGACAACTGGAGAGATGGACAGTGGTCGTCAAGTAGTCTTGAAAACTATCGCGGGTTAAACCGTTGCAGGTTCGAATCCTGTTCTCTCCGCAAAAACCTTACAGATATTAGACTGTGAGGTTTTTTTTGTCCAAATGTAGCATTTCATACCAATATAAATTGTTCTTGGTAGCGAAGGTCCAAAAACAAAATTACTATCTCTATTTTTTCCAATATCAAAGTTAGACTGATAGGCGTTAAAATTTTTTTTATACCACTGTAAAATTCTATGTTGGATTGTATTTTTTCAACCTCAATCGTATAACCAATTTTTGTGCTTAATTCCGAAAAAGGGTCTGAAGTCTAAATTTCTTCAATCAATAGATTTGGGGCACCTCCAAAATGAGGCATTATCATTTTACCTGTATAAACCAAATTGAAGTTCGCATTGAATTTCTTATTAATGATACCCAACGAATTAATTTTGAAGAAGTTCTTTATTAATTTTAGCCCCTCTTTCCAAGCCTAAAAATTGTTGATCTGCATGTTTTTCCGACCAAAAGCCTTCAAAAGTTTCTTTGTCGAAGAATTTATAAACCACAGTTCCTTTAAAGATTTTTGCGTTTTCACCCGTATACTTAAAATTAACAACCAGCAGGTTGTCTCTAAAAAAACCAGTACCAGATTGTTGCTGATCGTGATTGATCGTCCATTCAGCAATAATTTTCTGATGGGCATCTAAAGAAAGTGTAAGAAATCCATTGTATGCAGAGCCTATTGCATCTTGATTGTTTCCGAGAATTGCATACCTACCAACAATATCTTGAACTGTCATGCTTTAGTTTCTTACAAAGGTTTCCAATTCTACTTTTAAATCATTAAACATCTTAATGATACTACTCAATTTTAAATCACGTTCGTCATATTCTTGGGTGTTAATGCTACAGGTAAATTCCCACAATTCTAACACTTCGGAAATGGGCACATGATAAGATTGATAGGAAGTATTATCCGGGGATAATAGGAGTGCCCCTTTTTCTTCCACCTTGTCATAAATACGTTTATAGGTCATTCCGTCATTGGCAGTAACGACCACATAAGAACTTCCATTTTTAATGTCATTAAAATCGTCTACAAATTTGGCAACTACATAGGCACCGTCTTTCATAGGCAGCATAGAATCTCCTTTTATTGGAAAGGCACGGTGTTTTCCGGTAGGTAAAAAAGGCAATTTTATTTTCTGTAATTGTTCAATATATTCAGGATCGTTATAACCAAGTAAATACCCTGCAGAAGCTTTTACAGGAACCACTTCAATCAGATTGTCATCATCTGCTTCTACCATAATAGGAAACAATACGCGTTGATTTCCGATTTCTATAAAGGAAGCATCTGTAGCGAATGACAAGTTGTTCTTAATCAATACATCTACGGGTAATTTAAAGAAGTTAGAAAGCTCTATTAAGGTCTCAATAGAGGGTTCAGAGCGCCCTTCCTCATAGGAACCAATTCTAGATTTGGTCATGTTTAATTCCTTTGAAAACTCTTCTTGTGTGAGTTTTCTTAATTTTCTTAAATGGCGAATATTTTGTGAAATATAATTCATAATACTACAAATATAAGATTCAAAAACTATTTTTTGTAGTTTATATTTACTATTTTTGAGAATCTTATGGATTTATTCAATACTTCACTTATAAACAACATTTTACCTTTTGATGGAATCACCAATTATCATGGTCAAATTTTAAATAGCCAACAATGTGCTTTTTTCTATAAGGCTTTTATGCGCAGCATTCATTGGAAAAATGATGAAGCCTTTATTTTTGGAAAACACATTATCACAAAGCGAAAAGTGGCTTGGTATGGCGAATCGGAATTTTCGTACACCTATTCTAATGTGACGAAAACCGCTATGGTATTCACCGAAGAATTACTCAATTTAAAAAAAATCATAGAAAAGGAAAGCAAGGCTACCTACAATTCGTGCCTATTGAATTTGTACCATACTGGAGAAGAAGGAATGGCTTGGCATTCGGACGATGAGAAAATGCTTAAAAAGAATGGCGAAATTGCCTCTGTAACCCTTGGCGCAGCGCGAAAATTTTCTTTCAAACATAAAGAAACAAAGCAAAAAGTAGATGTGCTCCTAGAAAATGGAAGCCTTCTGGTGATGAAAGGCACTACACAAAAACATTGGTTGCATCGATTGCCGCCCACAAAAAAGGTGAATTCACCCAGAATAAATTTAACATTTAGAACCATTGAATTGTAAAGATTCAATTACTTTTGCAGAAACGGACCTCAATTGGACTCTAAGATACAAGCAACAACAAATTTAAATAAATACATCAGCTCCTCTGGAATATGTTCTAGAAGAGAAGCCGAAAAATTTATTAGTGAAGGCAGGGTTACGATTAATGGAAAACCAACTCAATTAGGAAATAGGGTTGCAAAAAGGGATGTAGTTAAACTAGACGGTCGTCTTGTAGTTCCTCAAAATACTACCTTATACATTGCACTCAATAAGCCTGTTGGAATTGTCTCTACAACTGATGAACAAGAACCAAACAACATCATACAGCACATTAATTACCCTGATCGATTATTTCCGATTGGACGTTTAGACAAACCCTCGGAAGGGTTGATTTTTTTAACCAATGATGGAGATATTGTCAATAAAATTTTACGCGCAGGAAACAATCATGAGAAAGAGTATTATGTGTCTGTGAATAAAACAATCACTGAAGATTTTGTTCAAAAAATGGGGAACGGAATTCCTGTTTTAGGTGCAGTTACTAAAAAGTGTTTCGTAGAAAAAGTAAGTGATAAAGTATTTAAAATTGTTTTAACACAAGGACTCAATCGTCAAATTCGACGCATGTGTGAATATTTAGGCTATGAAGTGACAAAGTTAAAGCGAACCCGAATTATGAATGTAGCGTTGGGCTATTTACAAACGGGAGATTGGAGAGAACTTACTCACGAAGAAATGAATGAAATCAATAAAATGATTTCCACTTCTTCAAAAACCGCTGAAGCCTCTCCGAAAAAACAGCAAATAAAAAAAACAACCTCCAAGAAAAGAGCAGTACCTGCCAAAGACAATTTTAATAAGAAAAGTGCAAGTTTTCGAAAATCTTCACCAAAATCTAAAAAAACAACTACCAGTTTTTCGTCCAAAAAGAAACGTAGATTTTAAAGGTAAACCTTTAAGAATCTTTTAATTTTTCACTTCTTAAATAATAGTATCTTTGCCGCAATGAAATTTGATTTAAAAAAAACCGACCCTAAAAGTAAGGCAAGAGCAGGAGTGATCACTACCGATCATGGAACGATAGAAACGCCAATTTTTATGCCTGTTGGAACCGTTGGTACTGTAAAGGGAGTGCACCAAACAGAACTTAAAAATGAGGTAAATCCTGATATTATTTTAGGTAATACCTATCACTTATATTTACGTCCAGGGACCGATATTCTAGAAAAAGCAGGTGGTTTGCATAAATTTATGAATTGGGATCGTAATATTCTAACCGATTCGGGAGGATATCAGGTATATTCTCTTTCAGGGAGAAGAAAAATAAAGGAAGAAGGTGTTAACTTTAAAAGTCATATTGACGGTTCTATACATTTTTTTTCACCTGAGAATGTCATGGAAATTCAACGTACCATTGGAGCTGATATTATTATGGCTTTTGATGAATGCACACCCTATCCCTGTGAATACAATTACGCAAAACGCTCAATGCATATGACCCATCGATGGTTGAATCGATGTATGAATCACCTAGAGAAATTACCCTTTAAGTACGGGTATGAACAAACCTTCTTCCCAATTGTACAAGGAAGTACCTATAAAGACTTGAGAAGACAATCTGCAGAATACATTGCCAATGTTGGGGCCCAAGGAAATGCAATTGGTGGCCTATCTGTAGGAGAACCTGCAGAAGAGCTGTATGCAATGACAGAAATTGTTACTGAAATTTTACCTGAAGACAAACCTCGTTATTTAATGGGAGTAGGGACTCCGATCAATATTTTAGAAAATATTGGACTCGGAGTTGATATGTTTGATTGTGTGATGCCAACACGGAATGCTAGAAATGGCATGTTGTTTACTGCTCACGGAAGTATCAATATAAAAAACAAAAAGTGGGCAGATGACTTTTCTCCAATTGATGAGATGGGAATCACAGGTGTAGATACCATGTATTCAAAAGCCTATTTACGCCATTTATTTGCAGCCAAAGAAATGTTGGGAAAACAAATTGCATCGATTCATAATCTTGGTTTTTATGTTTGGCTTACTAGAGAGGCAAGAAAGCATATTTTAGCAGGAGACTTTAGAGAATGGAAAGATAAAATGGTCAAGCAAATGGACAAACGTTTGTAAGTAAATTAAATAAAAAGAAACACTATAAAGCGCACTTTTGAAGATTTTAGATTGGTACATATTAAAACGTTATTTGGTAACTTTCTTTTTTACCTTACTAATTTTGATTCCTATTGCAATTGCAATAGACATATCAGAAAAGATCGATAAATTTATAAATAACAATCTTTCTTTTTATCAAGTTGTTGATGAGTACTACAGTAATTTTATTATTTATTATGCCAATACCTTTATGCCCTTGGCGTTATTTATTGCTGTAATTTTATTTACTTCAAAACTTTCAAACAATACAGAGATTATTGCCATTAATAATGCCAAAGTTTCTTTTACAAGGTTTTTGTATCCTTATTTTATTGGTGCCACTTTGGTCACTATTCTGGCGCTATTAATGAATCATTTTGTAGTGCCAAGCAGTAGCAAAGAAAGAAAGAAGTTTGAAAACACTTATATAAAACAAAAAGATTACCAAGCAAAATATGTAAAGAATTTTAGCTTGCAACTGACGGATAGCACCTATATTTTTATTCAAAATTTTGACACAAAATCCAATTCTGGATTTAATTTTTCATCAGAACTCTATGATGGCCTAAAATTAAAGTCAAAGCTAGTCGCAGACAACATTAATTGGAAAGAAGCAGATAGCACTTTTACGCTGTTAAATTGGAAGTTACGCATTCTTCACCCCAATAAAGACAGTATTTCTCAAGCACGAAGGTTGGATACAGTTTTTGCATTTACTCCCAAAGATCTCATTTATAAATCGGCATTGTCTCAAGAAATGCCTTCCAATGAATTGAGTGCTTTTATTGCATTGTCCAAAAAAAGAGGTATTAAAAATCTGAATGCGTATTATGTTGAGTATTACAAGAGAACCAGTTTGCCAATTGCGTCTTATATTTTAACAATTATTGCCGTAGCCTTAGCTTTTAGGAAGAAAAGAGGCGGTACAGGTGTCAACCTTGCCATCGGGATTTCGGTGATGTTTGTGTATGTTTTTTTGTTAAAAATTGCTGAGGTATTAGGAGCCGTAGCAGGGGTGAATTCTCTTTTATATGTTTGGATTCCAAACATCATTTTTGGTTGTTTAGCCCTTTATTTATATGTCAATGCAAGAAAATAAATTAAAGAATTATGCGCTTCTTCATTTCATTATTTTTATTTGGGGATTTACCGCAATTTTAGGTGCTTTAATTACCATAGAAGCAGTGCCGTTGGTTTGGTTTCGTATGGGATTGGCAGTGCTCCTCATAGCCGTTTATTTTTTGTTGAGAAAAAAATCATTTAAACTCGACCGGAAAGGAGTTGTAAAATTTTTGCTAACCGGAATTATTATTGCGTTGCATTGGATTTTCTTTTTTAAAGCCATAAAAATTTCCAATGTTTCTGTCGCATTAGTTACCATGGGTACAGGCGCTTTTTTTACGGCTTTAATTGAACCTTTTTTCTTTAAAAGAAAAATAAAACCTGTCGAAATAATTTTAGGCTTGGTGGTTGTTTTGGGACTCTATATTATTTTTGACAATTTTGAAGTGGCCCAATACAAAGTAGGTGTTATTTATGCGTCCATTGCTTCCTTTTTAGGAGCCCTTTTTGCCGTTCTAAATGGATTGTACGTTAAAGACTATGAAGCAGACGTTATTTCATTGTATCAACTTTTATTTGGCGTACTATTTGTTACAGGCTACCTTTTATATCTCGGTAGTTTTAATGCCGCCTTTTTTCAATTGCCACAATTGGATTGGGTCTATCTTTTCATCTTGAGTAGCATTTGCACAGCTTACGCGTTTATTGCTTCTGTAGAAGTGATGAGATATATTTCGCCATATACGTTCATGTTAACCATTAATTTAGAACCCATTTATGCGATTCTCTTGGCGTTGTTTATTTTTGGAGAGAAAGAAAAAATGAATTCTGAATTTTATTATGGGGCCTTTGTCGTTCTTTTTGTAGTGTTGTTAAATGGAATTTTAAAGAACAAAACAACCTTAAAAAAGAAGTTTTCTCGTAAAACTATTGACAAAAATTAATCCTAATTTACATTAAAAAGTAAATTTTATAGTATGTTTGTCCTTAAGAACAAACTCAAATCAAAGAACTACTAAATGGAATATTTAGATTTTGAAATGCCAATTAAAGAGTTAGAACAACAACTCATTAAATGTCATGAAATTGGTGCAGATAACGAGGTTGATGTTACTGCTACTTGTAAGAAAATAGAACAAAAGCTTGTAAAAGCAAAGAAAGATATCTACAAAAATCTAAGCCCTTGGCAACGTGTTCAATTGTCTCGTCATCCAAACAGACCGTATACCTTAGATTATATCAAAGCCTTGTGTGGAGATACCTTTATGGAGCTTCACGGCGACAGAAATGTAAAAGACGACAAAGCGATGATTGGTGGTTTGGGTAAAATTGGTGACCAATCCTACATGTTTATTGGGCAACAAAAAGGGTACAATACAAAAACACGTCAGTATCGTAATTTTGGGATGGCAAATCCAGAAGGATATCGAAAAGCTTTGCGTCTTATGAAAATGGCAGAGAAATTTAACATTCCTGTTGTTACTTTATTAGACACCCCCGGAGCCTATCCTGGATTAGAAGCAGAAGAACGTGGTCAAGGAGAGGCAATTGCCAGAAATATCTTAGAAATGACCCGTTTAAAGACCCCTATTATTACCATTGTTATTGGTGAAGGAGCTTCAGGTGGAGCTTTAGGAATAGGTGTTGGAGATAAAGTATACATGATGGAAAACACTTGGTATACCGTAATTTCTCCAGAATCTTGTTCTTCGATCTTATGGAGAAGTTGGGAGTTCAAAGAGCAGGCCGCTGCGGCACTCAAATTGACGGGAACGGATATGAAAAAATTGAAGCTAATTGATGGAATCATAAAAGAACCTCTTGGAGGAGCTCACTACGATAGAGAAGGTGCTTTTTTAGCAGTAGAAGAACAAATTACAATGGCTTTTGACGAATTAAAAGACTTGACAAAAGAAGACCTAGTTGCCCAAAGAATGGACAAATACTCAGCAATGGGTGTTTATAAAGACTAAAGGCTAACTTAAATAAAAAAAGCGAAGTATATACTTCGCTTTTTTTTTGTGTTTTATAATTCTTTCTTTAATGCTTCCTTTAAAATGCTAATTGGATGTTTAGCAAGTCGTTTTGTGCCGTCATAAATTTGATGTCTACAACTGGTGCCCGCCGCGACAATTTCTGTATCTAAGGGAGTCTTTCTTACTTTTGGAAACAAGGTATCTTCACCTACTTGCATTGAAATTGCGTAATGTTCCTTTTCATACCCAAAAGAACCTGCCATTCCGCAACATCCTGTATTCATAATGGTCACGGTATAATTTTTTGGAATGTTTAATATTTGAAAACTTGAATGCGTACCAGACAATGCCTTTTGATGACAATGTCCATGGATTTTTAAGCGCTTTGTTGCTGAAGTAAATACCTCCGTATCGAATGCCCCCTTTTCAAATTCTTTTGCTAAAAATTCTTCAAAAGTAAATGCATTTTTAGCAATTTTTTCTGCCGAAACAGGGTCGTCTGCCAAACGAATGTACTCATCTCTAAAGGTTAAAATAGCAGAAGGTTCGATTCCTATTAAAGGTGTTTCTTCGTTAATAAGGTCTTTAAAAATGGAAACATTCAAATTACAAATTGCTTTTGCCTGTTTTAAAAATCCTTTCGAAATAAAACTTCTTCCAGATTCTTCATGGGCAATCAATTTTAAATTATAGCCCAATTTATCAAATAGGTAAAAGGCATCTTTCCCAATTTCGACATCATAAAAATTAGTAAACTCATCACAAAAGAAATAGACCGTTTTGACATGTGATGTTTTGGCTTGTTTTTGTGCCCATTTTTTCAAAGTCTTTGGCGCCAATTTTGGTACACTTCTTTTTTGTGCAACTCCCATAGCTGCTTTTGTAAACGGAGTATTCAGAATTGCATTGGTAAGCGCAGGGGCAATACTCCCTAGTTTATTGTACTTTACATTGTTCGCAAACAACTTACTTCTAAAAGAGTATCCATTCGTTTCTTGGTATTGATATAAGAATTCTGCTTTCAAAGTTGCAATATCAACATTACTTGGACATTCAGAAGCACAGGCCTTACAGCTCAAACACAGGTCAAATATTTCTTTTAATTCGGTGGAATTAAATTTGTTTTTTGCCTCGTTGTTTGTCAATACTTCCCGGAGCATATTCGCCCTAGCTCGGGTGGTGTCCTTCTCGTTTTTAGTAGCTCTGTAGCTTGGACACATGGTGCCCCCTGAAGATGCCGGTTTTCTACAATCACCAGAACCATTACACTTTTCAGCAAGTTTTAAAATCCCCTCACTGTCGGAAAAATCTTGAAGTGTTTCAATTTCGGGTTCAATCCTGTCCATTTCATAACGCAAACTTTCGTCCATAGAAAAAGCATCGGTAATTTTTCCTTTATTGAAAATATTGTTGGGGTCAAAAGCTTTTTTGATCCGTCTTAGCAACTGGTAATTTTGTTCACCAATCATGAGTGGAATAAATTCGGCACGAACAATTCCGTCTCCATGTTCACCACTAAAAGAACCTTTATATTTTTTTACTAATTCTGCCGTTTCAGTGGTTATTTTTCGAAACAAAACAACATCTTCCTTCTTCTTTAAATTTAAAATTGGACGCAAATGCAATTCTCCTGCACCAGCATGTGCATAATACACCGCTTCTTGCTGATATTTGTCCATAATTTGCGTAAACTCTTCAATATAGGTCGGCAAGTCTTCCAATGCGACTGCAGTATCTTCAATACAGGCCACTGCTTTTTTATCTCCTACCATGTTGCCTAGTAAGCCCAAGCCCGCTTTTCTTAAGTGGTGTACTTTGGCAATGTCCTTTCCATACACCTTAGGATGATGGTATCCAAAGTTGTTTTCTTTTAAATCGGTAATTAAGTTGTCAGCCAATATTTCTGCTTCCTCAAGGGTATTTGCAGCAACTTCCAGCATCAATACCGCTTCAGGATCTCCTTGTAAGAAAAACCTGTTTTTAACTTGTTCACGATTGCTCTTTGTACAATCTAAAATTGTTTTGTCCATTAATTCACAATTGTATAAATTGTGGTTCATGGCAACTACGGTTGCTATTAAACTTTCATTGATGCTTGTAAAATGAGCCGTAACCATAATGCTTTCAGTAGGAGGCAAGGCATCTAATTGTAGAGTAATTGCAGTAGAAAAAGCCAAGGTACCTTCACTTCCTGATAAAAATTTCGCAACATTTATCGTGGGTTCGTTTCCGCCAAATAAATCAGAAGTTAAAAATTCGTCAACAGCATATCCAGTATTTCTTCGGTGAATCGTTTCCTTAGGAAACTGTGCTTTAATTTCTTGTTGGTTTTCTACAGAAGAAAGCTCTGTAAAAATTGATTTATAAATACTACCTTCTAATGTGTTTTCTCCTTTTTTTTGGTTGAAATCTGCCGAGGAAATTTCATTAAATATTGCTGTAGTTCCATCACTTAAAATGCTGTCAATTTGCAATACTTTATCCCTAGTTACACCATACTTTATAGAGGTACTTCCAGATGAGTTGTTTCCTACCATTCCACCAATCATACACCGGTTGGATGTTGAGGTGTTTGGGCCAAAAAACAATCCAAAGGGTTTTAAGAAAAGATTGAGTTCGTCTCGTACAATACCGGGTTGAACTGTAATTGTTTTTCCCAATTCATCAAATTCTAAAATGGCCGTAAAATGTTTTGAAACATCTACTACAATTCCATCTCCAACACATTGTCCTGCCAACGAGGTTCCCGCCGTTCTTGGAATTAAAGTCGTTTTATGTTCGGTTGCAAAGGCAATGAGTGTTTTTATATCTTTTTCATCTTTGGGAAATGCAACTGCCGTTGGAATTTTACGATATACAGAAGCATCTGTCGCATAGATGGTTTTGTGTAAATCATCAAACAAAACGCTGCCAGAAATTGATTGGTGTAATTTTTCTAAAGTGGCACTTGAAATCATAGATAGGGCTAAAAAGATTCTTCCATTACAAATATCTGAATAAAAAAAATCATAATAACAACATTCTCAATTAGTTTCAACATTTTTACTGATTTGCTATTTTTTTTCGTCTATTTCTACGAAATCGAGGTTTTGTTTAGATCGAAATGGCTTCCGATTACTACTTTCTAAATCTTAAGAAAATGTATCGAAGAAACATTTTTGAATTCCTATATTTGTTTGACACAAAAACACGCATTCAAATGAAAAAATTACTGTTACTTTTTTTCTGCATTTCATTTACGATTTCTTCTCAAGAACTAGATTTGTCTTATTATCTACCTAAAGGGGTCACTTATAACCAAAATATTCCAACACCCAAAAGTATCATTGGTCATGAAGTAGGAGCGTGGCATATTACTCATGATAAATTGGTCGAATACATGAACGCGTTGGCGAAGGCTTCTGACCGGATTTCTATTGAAAATAGAGGAGTTACTTTTGAAGGAAGACCTTTACTCTTATTGACGATCACTTCACCTAAAAACCATAGAAACATTGCAGATATTAAAGCAAATCATATGGATGGAACCAATACTAGTAAGAAGGATGTTTCTAAGGATCCCATTGTTGTTTATCAAGGATTTTCGATTCATGGAAACGAGCCGAGTGGCTCCAATGCAGCTTTGGCAGTAGCCTACTATTTAGCTGCTGCAAATGGTATCGACAATCTCTTAGACAATACCGTGATTCTTTTTGATCCCTCTTATAATCCAGACGGCTTACAGCGTTTTGCTTATTGGGCAAACACCAATAAGAGTAAGAACATTAATCCCGATCCTAACGATAGAGAATATACAGAAATATGGCCACGAGGAAGAACCAATCATTATTGGTTTGATATGAATAGAGATTGGTTGCCAGTGCAATTGCCAGAGAGTCGAGCAAGAATTGCAAGTTTTCATGAGTGGTTGCCAAACATTTTAACCGATCATCACGAAATGGGTAGTAATTCTACCTTCTTTTTTCAACCTGGAATACAAAGTAGAACCCATCCTTTGACACCAAAATTAAACCAAGAACTTACCAAAGAAATAGGAACTTACCATGCAAAGGCTTTTGACAAATTGGGATCCACCTATTATTCTGAAGAAAGCTTTGATGATTTTTATTACGGAAAAGGCTCCACCTTTCCAGACATCAATGGAAGTATTGGAATTCTTTTTGAACAAGCGAGTTCTAGAGGGCATGCGCAAGGAACTGCAAATGGTATATTGACCTTTCCTTTTACCATCAGAAACCAATTTACTGCTGCATTATCTACTTTAGAAGCTGCTAATAAAATGCGCGTAAAAATTTTAGAATATCAACAAGATTTTTACAAAGAAGCGAGAGAAACAGCGGAGAAGAAGGCTTTTGTTTTTGGAGATGAAAAAGATGCTGCTAAAAGTTACCATTTGGCAGAGGTTTTAAAAAGACATCAAGTAAAAATTCACGAAGTAAAAGCGGATTTTACGAAAAATGGAAAAACCTTTAAAAAAGGGGCTAGTTATTTGGTGCCAATGAATCAAAAGAATCATCGTTTGGTAAAAGCAATGTTTGATGTGAGAACTCAGTTTAATGACAGTTTGTTTTATGATGTTTCTGCATGGACGTTTAACCACGCTTTTGGAGTTGATTTTGCAAAGAACATTTCGCTATCCAAAGCAGGGAATGAGATTGTCAATTTAGCAATGAAAAAAGGAGGAAATCGTTTGATGAGTTCCGTTGGTTATTTAATGCCATGGAATGAATATTATGCACCCAAGGCATTGAATACGATCCTTCAAAAAGGAATTCGCGCTAAGGTTTCTATGAAGAATTTTAAAAATGACGGTATTGATTATGATTATGGTACTATTTTTATTCCTTCGCAAAATCAGCAACTAAAAGAGACCGATTTGTTTGCCTTTTTGGAAACAGTCGCACAAGAAAATCATCTAGAAATTAAAGGAGTTGCTACGGGACTGAATGACGGAATTGATTTGGGGAGTAATAACTTTCGCGCACTAAAAAAACAAAAGATTGCCATGCTGGTCGGAGGGCGCGTTTTTGGGAATGATGCCGGTGAAGTTTGGCATTTGTTAGATCAACGTTTTGATATGTTGTTGACCAAGTTGGATCTGAGTTACTTTTCACGTACAGATATCCAAAAATATACTACCATTATCATTCCAAGCCTTTCTTCTTTAGATACCGCTTCTCAAGACAAACTAAAGACATGGGTAAAAAATGGTGGGACATTAATAGGCTATCGAAGTGCTGTTAGAATGTTGGCCAAAAATAAATTCATCAATTTAGAATTTGATGCCGTAAAAAGACCCCATACGAAAGGAGTTTCTTTTGAAGAAAAATCATTGAATTCTGGAGCCCAAGTTATTGGTGGTGCTATATTTGAGGCAACATTGGATCGTTCTCATCCTATTAATTTTGGATATAAAAATGACAAACTGGCGCTGTTTAGAAACACGACTATTTTTATAAAACCCGATAAAAGAAGTTATAACAATCCGATTCAGTATACAGAATCCCCGCTTTTAAGTGGTTATGTTTCAGCTCCAAATCTTGCTGTTTTGAAAAATTCAGTGCCTTTCCAAGTGCAAAAAATGGGGAAAGGACGCGTTATTGTCTTTACAGATAATACGAACTTTAGAGCATTTTGGTACGGTACCAACAAGCTTTTAATGAATGCGATTTTCTTTGGAAGTCAAATGTAATTTTTAGCGTTCGTCAAATGATTTACCGCCATTTTCTCTTTAGAGAAAGCCTGTGCTTTTTTGCGAGTGCTTCGCAGATGGATTCCCACAGGTCGAATTATTTAAACAATCTTAATTAATTTGTACGCCATTTTTGACGGGTTTAGACGCTTGTAATAATACAACATCTCCATTAGAATTATAAATACCTAATACCAAACATTCACTCATAAAATTTGCAATTTGCCTCGGTTTGAAGTTTAAAATTGCAGAAACCTGTCTGTTTAGCAATGCTTCTTTCGTGTATAAATCGGTGATTTGAGCACTGGACTTTCTGATCCCCAATGCTCCAAAATCTATTTTTAATTGATAGGCAGGTTTTTTTGCTTTTGGGAAATCGTTGACTTCGATAATGGTTCCAACTCGAAGATCTACTTTTAAAAAGTCTTCAAAATTTATTTCTGGTTTCATAGAATTATTTTTAAATTATTTGTTCTTTATCAGAAACAAGAGGAGCAAGAATTTTATTCGGAGGGTTTATTTTTTTTCTTTCCTAATTTCTGAATCACCCATAGTGGTCCGATCAATAGAAACTGTAAATCTTTGGCAAAGGAAGGTTTTAGACCTTCTACTTTGTGTCCCCAAAATTGACCGATCCATGCCAAAATAAAAATGATGATGGAAGTGTATAGTAAATTCACATTGTTTCCTAACCAAAAATTACCAACAATCGCTAATAACATTACAAAGAACATCTCTAGGAAATACCAAAATCCTAAACGGAGGTAAAAAAGCGAAACCAGCAGTCCAAAAACGAGTCCCCAGTTTTCTAAAATCGGATTGTAAAGATGAAATGTGTTTTCTAAAAATGTAGTTGGGATGCTCATTAATAGTCCAAAAACACTAAAGAAAATTAAAGGAACACAGATGTAATGCACTTTTTGGTTGGTCTCATTTTGATGGCTTACTGCGTACTCATCAAACCATTGTTTTGCTGTTTTCATTTCTTTAAATTATATTTTAAAGATATTGATATTTTTTATAAAAAAACAACAGAAGAGATGTGAATCGATTCGGAGAACGAGAAGATGCTTTGATTCACACAACGGATTTGTTTGCTACTATCGCAAATATTACAGGAGTATCTGTATCAGAAATTCACAATAGCAAGAGTTTTTACCCACAATTAACTTCTACTACCAATGATGATAGATTATATGTGTATACTGAAATAGTAGATGGCTACGCAATTCGAAATGCAACCTATAAATTAATGAAGTATGACAATGGAGATGAGGAATTGTACAACTTAGTAGTGGATCCTTATGAGAATAGTAATTTGATTGGAACCACATTATCTGCTGAAGCAACCAACGAAAAAGTAAATTTAATTTCTGAAGCGATTGCCATTCGAAATTAAATTTTGCTTTTTTAGTAGTTTAGAAATAATGTAATAATTGTTGTTATTGCTTTGCTAGGGATTCATTTTTCTTGATGTTTGTTACATATTCGTTAAAACGTTTTCCATATACTGAATTTTTTATTTTTTCAGAAAAAGAATTATTAACGGTATCTAACATTTGAGTGCTTGCATTGTAGAGTTCGGTGAGTCCAATGTATGGAGCTGCTTCAAAATCAGCATTTGAAATCGCATAATTGGCAACAAATAAAACCCTACGTCTTGTCAATTTATTATACTCGGCATCTAACTTTTTCATTACTGCTTCATCTCCAGATTTTTTTGCTTCAAAATCTTTTTGAATGAAATCCAAACGCTGGTTTACAAAACGTCTGTTTATTTTATTGAATTTATCTAAGACATCTTGGTTTTTAGAACCGCTAATCTCCGGATTTAAACCAAATTTCTCAATCTTATCGTTAATTGTAATCACTCCTTCTTCTCCAAAAAACAAAATTCTTTCTTTTGCATTTGATCCTTCAAAAGTTAAGAAAAATAATTCTGGTGCATCAATGTTGTCTGCCAGCCTGAAGGTGTTGTCTCCAAAAATAGCAACAGAATCTACAGAGATTAAGACCGTATCTTTCATTTTTTGTAGGTATAAAGTTCCTTTTTTTAAACCTTCAATTTTACCTTGAACAACCATGTTTCCTTCCTTCTCAGTTGCACAAGCAACAATTAAAATAGCAAAAACAATCCCTGTAATAATTTTCTTCATTTTGTCTGTGTTTTTCGAATGCAAATATGCTGAATTTTATTTAAATTGGTGCTGATAATTCCATTAAAATGGTACACAAAATGGCACCAACTGTACCAATTGCATACCCAAATACTGCCAATAAAACTCCCACAGTAGCCAATGATGGATGAAATGCTTGTGCTACAACAGGTGCAGAGGCTGCGCCGCCAACATTTGCCTGACTACCAACTGCTAAAAAGAAATAAGGCGCCCGAATCATTTTTGCAACAAAAATGAGTAAACCAGCATGAATAAACATCCACACAAATCCAATTGCAATTAAACCAGGGTTTTCAAGAGCCTGATTTAAATCCATTTTCATACCAATGGTAGCTACCAAAATGTAGATAAAGACACTTCCCAATTTACTGGCACCTGCACCTTCATAATTTTTTGCCTTCGTATAGGATAAAATAATGGCGATAATTGTAGCAATACTAATTAGCCAAAAGAAGTTAGACCCTAAGAAAGAAAAAATATTTCTCCCCGTCTGAGAATCCATTGAGTTCACAATTTCTGTAAAGAAGCGACTGAGGTATTTTGATGAAAAATGTCCAAAACCCACCGTTCCAAAAGCAATTGCTAGCATGATCATGATGTCCGTTAATGAGGGGTTTCTTTTTACTTTTTCTGTAAAGTCAATGACTTTTTCTTTTAGTTTCTCAATGGCAGAAGTATCTGCTTTAAGCCATTTATTAATCTTGTCTTTTTTACCAATTCCAATCAATAAAATAGCCATCCATACATTAGCTACAACAATATCTACAATGACCATTCCGCCGTATTTGGACGGATTGTATTGGTAAATTTCGAACATGGCCGTTTGGTTGGCACCCCCACCAATCCAACTTCCTGCCAAGGTAGAAAGTCCACGCCAAACAGCGTCAAAACCTTCCGCTCCAACAGTTTCAGGAGAAAAAATAGCAATGAACAAAATGGCTAAGGGACCTCCAATTATTATGCCTAGGGTGCCTGTGAAAAACATGATCAATGCTTTGGAACCTAGATTGAAAATTGCCTTCAAATCGATACTTAAGGTCATTAATACCAATGCGGCTGGCAGTAAGAATCGACTGGAAACATAGTATAGTTGAGATTTTGTTGCGACAGTTTCTCCCAATGTGTTGGTGGTTTCCCATTCTGGAGAGATCAAACCAAATGTTGTAAAAATTGCAGGGATTAAATAGGCCATAAATAACCCAGGTACAATTTTATAGAATTTTGCCCAAAAGCCGGTTTTTAAATTTTCAGTATAAAAAACGAAACCTAATGAAACCATTAAAATCCCAAATACGATTGCGTCATTTGTGAAAGTGGGTGCTGTCATTTTCTAAATTTTTATTGGATGGCTTTTTTTCTAAAATCAGTATTTAAAAGGATGCCTAATTGAAGCCTGTCAAAAGCCCTGTTCTTAAATTGTTGATTGAAATATCCTGCCTTCAATTTCAAATGAGAATTAAGCTTGTATAGCAATCCACCACCTGTCCAATTTTGAGGAATGGTTTCTCCTTTAAAATTGATAAAAATTTCATTGAAAGCATAAATACTCCAATTTTTTGAAAGAGGATAGGTGGCATTCAAATCATAACGAACCCAATTTAGAGTAGATTTTTCACCTTGAAATTCTATAAAACGATGTTCAAATCGAAAACGATGTCTTATTTTTAATTTTGTTAAATTAGTATTCCAATTAATATCTTCATATATTCTAAATTCTGTTTCAAATTCGGAAGGATCTTGATATTGTGTATCTGTTTTTACAGGACTGATTCCCAATGTAAAATTAAAATTTTTGTTTGCGGTATAATTTAAACCCAATCGGTAGATCGATTGTTGAAATTCACTCGTTGTTTCAAAATAACGATAGTGTGCCATTGTTTTTAGTGAGAATTGATTGGATACTTTATGCGAACCGTTGTACATAAACCATGCCCCTAATTTGTTTTCTGGAGATTCTTGTGCCTGTACTTTTGTGAAAATAAAACTCAAGCAACATAATAAAATGACTTTTTTCATAGGTAAACTTTAATTGGTGATAAAAATTTTGAAGTCCTTAAAAGGAGAGATTTCTATTTTTTCAAAAGAAGCGATATAAGCTAACCAATCCTCCTTAAAAAAGGAGTTTGTTTTGGAGACCGTTTTTTCAAATGTTTCTTTAAATTGATTCATAAGTGTTTTTTCTGTATCCGTTTGCTCACCAAAACGGGATCCAATATATCTACTAGCGAGTCCCAAACGCTGATTAACGGTCACTTCTGGGTTTCTAGTAATTCCTTGTCTTTTATCAATCTTTCCTAAAAACATAGCAATTAATCCGTCTACCTTTTTAATAATTTCATTGGATGTGGTAATTTCATTTTTATATTTTTTAGCATCCTCTTTTTCTAATTTTACTTTCAAAGTGCTTGCCGTATTTTTACTTTCAACCAATTGCTTTACGATCGCTGCAATTTTTGCTTGATAACCTTCTAATTCTTTGCTTGCATCATATTTTTGATGGATGGCATTCTGAGATATTTCAAGCCTTGGATCAAATGCAACTGTGATGTCTTGCTCAGATACAGCGGTCCCGAAAGTCATTTTTAAATGATAAGTTCCAGGTTTTACAGCAACCCCTGCTGGTTCTCTTTTGGATTTTCTTATTTTTCTGGAAGCTCTTGCAACCCCTTTTTCTCTCAAATACCAGGTGGTTTTGTGAATGCCACTTTCTTTGGGTGTTTTAAATTGCAGTGTTCTTATTTTTTTACCACCGTCAAAAATTTCTAATTTTATGGAATCGTGACGTATTTCTTTCTTATTATCTTTAGATACCTCCTTTTTTTGGGCAACAGGTTTTTTGATGTAATAAGAAATAAGTGCTCCTCTTCTTCTATTTTCACCTTGATAGATCGCATCGGCTCCAAATCGGCTTCCAGTGGGTTGTTGATATGCAGCCTGATAGGCTGTTGGTGGTGAAAATAAGACGAGTTCTTCTTTGGTAATATTGCTATTTGCCAAGGATCTTAGGGGACGAATATCATCTAAAACCCATGCAGCTCTTCCAAAAGTACCAATTACTAAATCGTGTTCTCTTTCTTGAATGACCAAATCTTTAACAGGTACTGTTGGAAAGCCAGCCGTCCATTTCGTCCATTTTTTTCCTGCATTGATCGAAATATACAATCCATCATCGGTTCCTAAAAATAATAAATTTTCATTTTCAGGATCTTCTACAATACATAAAGTATAACTCTGTACGTCATTTTCATCAACAATTCGAGTCCATGTTTTTCCATAGTTTTTGGTTCTGTAAGCATAGGGTGTATAGTTAAAGCGACGATAATCATTTGCAATTAAGAGTGCTTCTCCTTTGTTTTTGTTGGATGCTTTTATTTGTGTTATCCAAGAATTTTTTGGCAACCCTTTGATGTTTTTGGCAACATTGGTCCAACTTTCACCACCATTTTTAGTAAGGTGTACTTGACCATCATCTGTTGCTGCCCACAAAACATCTTTCTCCAAAACAGTAGGTTCTATAACTAGGATCGTACAATGGTTTTCTGCACCTGTTGCGTCCATCGTTAAACCCCCACTTTCTGCTTGTTTCAATTTTTCTGGATCATTGGTAGATAGATCTGGAGAAATCGTATTCCAGGTTAATCCTTTGTCTGTTGATTTGTGTACAAACTGACTTCCAAAATACAATGTTGAATTATCAAAAGGATCTATATTTATAGCCGCATTCCAATTGAAACGTAATTGTACTGCTGCATCTTTGTGAGTCGGTTTTACTCCGTAGTTATTTCCTGTTAGATAATCATATCTTGAAACGGATCCTTGTTGACTCATCGTCCATCCATACCGCGCATCCTCTTTGTCTGGGACTACATCAAAACCATCACCAAAACTGATTTCTTGCCAATATGAATTGCGGATTCCTTGACTTTTCCACACATATGCAGGGCCACGCCAAGAACCATTATCTTGCATCCCGCCATAGACATTGTATGGAAACTCATCGTCTACATTGATATGATAAAATTGTGCGACGGGAATGTTTCCGATAAAACGCCAGGTTTTTCCTCCATCTTTTGTGATGTTTAAACCACCATCATTTCCATCAATCATAAATTTCCCATTAGTAGGGTGTATCCACCACGCATGATGGTCTGGGTGTACGCCATTGTTTACACCATATGCGGGCATTAATTGTTTGAATGATTTTCCGCCATCTTCTGAAATATTGACATAGGTAAAAACGGTGTATAGTTTGTTTTCGTTTTGTGGATCTACGTAAATTTCTGAATAATAAAAGGGACGATTTCCAATTCCAGGTTTGTCATTGATTTTTTTCCATTTAAAACCACCATCCTCACTTTTATAGAGTGCGTTTTTTTTCGCTTCTACCAAGGCATAAATTACCTCAGGATTGTTGGGCGCTATGGCCACACCAATTCTCCCTAGTTCCCCCTTTGGAAACCCTTCTTTTTCTGTAATTTGTTTCCAGTTTTCTCCACCGTCATGGGTAATGTATAAACCACTTCCTTTACCACCAGACTTAAAAAACCAAGGGTCGCGTTTGTGTTCCCACATTGCTGCGATGATTTTATTTGGATTTTTTGGATCCATAATTAAATCAGCAGTCCCAGACTTATTATTTGTAAATAAAATCTGTATCCAAGTTTTTCCTCCATCGATTGTTTTATATACCCCACGTTCTTTGTGTTCTCCCCAAGGAGATCCAATGGCACCTACATATACTATGTCTGGGTTTGTTGGATGAATGAGTACTCGGTGTATGTGTCGTGTCATTTCCAATCCCATGGATTTCCATGTTTTTCCGGCATCTAAAGATTTGTAAATTCCAAACCCACCATTCAAACTATTTCTTGGGTTTCCTTCACCGGTTCCTGCCCAAAGAACACTTGGGTTTGATTGTTGAATGGCAATGGCACCGATAGAAGCCGTTACTTCATTTTCGAATATGGGGACCCATTTGATGCCGCCAGAAGTAGATTTCCAAATTCCGCCAGAAGCAGTACCCACATACATTATTTCAGGATTCGATTCTACAACATCAATAGCAGTCACACGACCAGACATTCCTCCAGGACCAATGTTTCTGGGTTTCATATTTTTGACCATGTCCATCGAAAACTCTTGAGAGAATGAAAGGGAGGCAGTACATAAAAATAAAAGCGTGAGTAATTTTTTCATTAGGATGTTTTATTAGTATTAAATAACAGGCAACAAGATACAAAATAGATTTTTTTCTTCTCGCTAAAAGGTCAATATTAATAACAATATTATCAATTGCTTTATACAATTAATTATCATATAATTAATTGCATTATACAATTAATATTAGTAAGTTTGTTACTAATCAAAATCATATATTTATGAAAAAATTAGTTTATTTATTATTGTTTGTTAGTATGGTTTCATATTCTCAAAACGCTTTTATGGAATACCAATTTTCTGCTAAAAGAGGAACGGAAAGTGCAATTTTAGCCCTAACAGATGATATTTGGGGAGATGCAAAATTTAAATCTGGAGGGATTAATATTGAGTCTTTCAGTATTGGTAATGAGGGGTCTACACACAGAATTGTCTTGTACGGTGATCCTGGAAATTGGGGAAGAAATGACTCGATATCAGCGGCAAATAAATGGGGTGTTTTTATTCAGAAATTAAACAATCATATTGAGAAATGGACGCATAGTTCTTCTGGAAATGTAATGAGTTGGGTTGGGGACAATGAAGCGTATAATTATGTTCAGATTTTTGAATTTAAAGCGAGCGATCCAGTAGCTTTTAAAGCAGCTCATGATGAAATCGTTAGTGAAATGACCTCTTACAGAAAAGGAGAAGTTGGTTTTGGAAGTTATGAAATCGCTGGATTTCAAGGAGCGACCCATTGGGTTGCTATTACAGCAAATGATTGGGCAGACTTGATTTCAACTCGAAGAGCAATGAAAAAAATTACAAAACCTTGGAAAAAGTATTATAAAAGTCGAGGAAAAGTTGAGCATGTTAGAAATTATACCGCTAAGATTATCAAAAGGTATTAATACTTAAAACGAATACCTAAAAAAGCGCCTTTTTGAGGTCGCTTTTTTTATGATTTCTCTTTTTTTATGGGGGCTCTTTTTGTCTCTTTTAAAGCTTGCATTAGCATCCATTCTATCTGACCGTTTGTTGAGCGAAATTCATCGGCAGCCCATTTTTCAATGGCTTTCATCATATCTTCATTAACGCGCAATGCAAAGGCTTTTTTCTTAGACATTTTAAGGGGTCTTTTTTATAAATGAAACAATCGTCTCAATGAGTTTTTTTGAGATTGGGAACTCTGGAGAACTATACGATTTGATATTGTCTTCCTCGTTTTGAATGTCCTTTAAAATGTGGTTCATGTTTTGGATGATCACATAAGATGCAGTTGGTTTTGCTTCTTTAAGATTTGAAGCATTTTCAATCCCTACTTGAATATCTTTGTCACCGTTTACAATAAGTGTGGGAATGGTTATTTTTTTAATTTCTGTTAAGGGATCTATGACTATCCACGAAGACCAAAACTCTTGGTTCGGCTTTGCGAAAATTGCCATCAAATTTGGATTTACTTCTTTAATACTTCCTGTTTCTTTAAGTTCTTTAAAATGTGCTTTTGCTATTTTGCCGTATTCAGGACTCTGTGCATTGAGTTGTTTTATCAAAATTTTGTCAATCCTTTCTCCTGCACCTGCAATAGAAATGTATTTGTCCACATTTTTCAAAGCCATCATGGCAGTTAAAGAACCCTGGCTGTGTCCTACCAGAGTAATACTGTTAAAACGGGTGTCGTTTTTAAAATGATTTACAACCTCCTTTAGGTCAAAAATGAAATCATTAAAAAAAACACCGTCTTTTAAGAATGTATTATTTTGGGGATTTGCGGTTCGCTTATCGTAGCTAAAGAAAGCGATATTTTCTTTGTTTACTGCAGCCCTAAATTGTTTGATGTATTGAGGTTGATTTCCATTTCGATCAACACCACCAGATCCATGAACCCAAATAATGAGTGGACTTTTTTCTGCTGGATAGCTGAGCGTACCCGGCAATTGTATTGCTTGGTTTTGAATTGTAATTTCTTCGGTTGTTATTTGTGAAAATCCGTTTGTAATTCCCATTAAAACAAACATCATAAAGGAAAATGATCGTATCATACTTGTTTCAGATTATAAGTTTTCAAAACCCTGCTTACAGCTTCTTTTTTTTGGGTTCCAATCAGTAATTTTTTACCGTTTTTTAGTGTTAATTGGATACCAATATCACCAGAAACATTTACGGCATTCCCTTTCTTTTTGTTGAAACTGTAACGCAAACCCCAACCCCCATATTCTCCTATGGGGTCGTAAGTTCTTACTTCTGCTTTGGTGATTTCTGACCATAAAAGTGTTTTCATTGAAAAATGGAATGGAAAAAATTGATAATGAATCCCTTTTTCATCGATTCTTGTAGATAATTTGAATATGAAAATCAACAAAACTGAGGCAATGATTCCAATAAGTGATCCCAGGAATTCATTATTTGTCATGCTGGTGTTGTCTTTTATATATTCATTGATAATCAAACCCACTGGAACCAGGAGGCTAAATCCTAAAAGCACCATGAGCCAAAGCTGTCTAAATTGTTGTTCTTCATTGAAAACTTTCATGCTTACCTATTTTTATCTCTTTCTAATATCATTGAATTCCAATTGGTAGGCACATCTTTTAAAGTCCAACCTTCTCTTGCATATTGATTTAAAAGGTCCTCAAAGTTTTGAGTTCTATTTCTAAAACCTAATTTTAATGTTACTACTTTATATTCTTTCATTTTTTTATTTTTTTACGGTCTATTAATGATTCAAAGTTCCTGTATTCACCACAGGAGAGGCCTCTTTATCTCCACATAAGATCACCAATAAGTTACTCACCATCGCTGCTTTTCGTTCGTCATCTAGTACAACAATTTCCTTTTTATCTAATTCTTCCAAGGCCATTTCTACCATCTCTACGGCTCCTTGCACGATTTTATGTCTAGCGGCAACAATTGCAGTTGCTTGTTGTCTTTTTAGCATGGCACTTGCAATTTCTTGGGCATATGCCAAGTAGCCAATTCGAGCTTCTAAAACTTCAATTCCGGCAATGGATAGGCGCTCGTCAATTTCTTTCTCCAAAGCTTCAGAAACCTCATTCACACTAGAGCGTAAGGTAATGTCTTCGTCATGTCCCTCATCAGCAAAATTATCGTAGGGATACATACTTGCTAACTTTCGAACTGCAGCATCGGTTTGAACGCGTACAAAATTTTCATAATTATCGACATCAAATGCAGCTTTGTAGGTATTGGTAACCCGCCAAACTAAAATGGTAGAAATCATAATTGGATTTCCTAATTTGTCGTTTACTTTTAAGCGTTCACTGTCAAAATTACTCGCTCTTAATGAAATGGTTTTTTTTCTGAATAAAGGGTTAGCCCAGTAAAGACCGTTGTCTTTAATCGTTCCGATGTACTTTCCGAAAAGCAAAACCACCTTCGAAGTATTTGGGTTTACTAAGATAAAGCCAAACAAACCAAACAAACCAATAAAAGTACCTATTAAAAAACGCGGATCTTCTGTTCGTATTGCTGTTGCGATGCATCCAAATAACAATGCGATTAGGATAAATAACATTAAATAGCCATTTGCGGGCTTGATGATTTTTTCTGATTTCATAATTTTTAATTTTGATATTAAATTGATATCACAAAGATATGATATATTTTTTTGTTATTTCAATTTTTTTCATCTTTATTTTTATAATTTAGCTAAAAATTAATTTTAAAAATTTAAAATGAAAGCATCTGTACTTCTATTTATTTCTATCTTCTTCGCAACGACTCCTAATGTGGATGAATCTGTTTTTTGGGGACAAAACGGTCACCGAGCAACAGGTGAAATTGCAACACAGCATTTGACAAAAAGAGCAAAGAGAAAGATTGATAAATTATTGAAAGGCCAGAGTTTGGCCTTTGTTTCTACTTTTGCTGACGAAATAAAATCAGATTGGAAATACAGCGCATTTTCTGCATGGCATTATGTCAATATGGGGATAGATGAAAATTATGAAACGGCAGAAAAAAATCCAAAAGGAGATTTGGTTACTGCTATTGCAAAGTGTATTTCGGTTTTAAAAGACCCGATGAGTAAGGAATCGGACAAAGTATTTTATTTAAAAATGTTGGTTCATTTTGTAGGAGACTTGCATCAGCCCATGCATATTGGTCAGAAAGAAGACCGTGGAGGAAATCGAATAAAAGTTCAATGGTTTGGACAAGGAACGAATTTGCATTCTGTTTGGGATACCAAAATGATTGAAGCTTGGAATATGAGCTATATTGAGTTGGCAAACAATACCAAAGACCTGTCTAAAGCACAATTGAAAGCCATTGAAAAGGGTTCTGTAGAAGATTGGGTAAATGAAGTACATGAAATTACCAAGGAACTATACAGTTCTGTAAAAGAAGGAGAGAACTTGCGTTACCGCTATTCTTACGATCATTTTGGTACTGTTAGAAATCAGTTACAGCGAGGTGGAATTCGTTTGGCTAAAATTTTGAATGACATTTATTAAGGAGCAATGTAAAATAGAAGTTACATAAAACAAAAAAGAGATTACTGATTCAGTAATCTCTTTATTTTATGGTTGTATTTTGTTTTTTTAGAATTTAAGAAATAACAATGATTTATGCTGTAACAGAAGCTTTCATTGATTTTCGATAGATAAAAGAATTGAAAATATTTCTTTTTCCAAAATTGTTCATAGATTTTGCATTGACAAATTTTCCAAACAAAATTTTACTTACACCAAAGTATTCATAAGAATTACCATCGGTAAAAGTAACTTCTAAAAGCATGCTTTTATGATGCCAGTCAGCTACTTGAAATTCTGTAATTGTTTTTTTATAAGCTTCTAAATGTGCTTCTTTTGTTTCTGGTGCAATGCTTACTAAAAAGTGATACCCATCGATAATTTGTGTGCTTTTTATTTCAGCTTCGGCTTTTTGATCCTCTTCTAAAAACTTGTCAGGATGCCATTCTTTTACCAATCCTCTGTAGGCTTTTTTTAATTCTTTCAAATCTATTGGAGCTTCTATTTTAAAAAGTTTTTTGTATTCTTTAATACGCTTCATGTGTGCTGTTTTCAAATTGCCTGCAAAAGTATTGATATTAAATTGATTAAACAGCAAAATATCAATTTAAGATGCAGTTAATTACTAATAATTTGCAACTTTTTTTTCGACAAAAAAAAGATCACCCGTTAAGGGTGATCTTTCTATACAAATAATGGACCATAGACCAATGGTTCGCTAGATATTTTAGAAGCAGTATTTATTTGCTGCTTTTAACTTCTCTGCAATTTCATTACGTAATGCAATTACATTCGGATAATTGCTGTATTTGGTAAATCGTTTTAATCCCATTAACATCATGCGTTGTTCGTCGCCTTCAGCAAAGGAGATAATTCCTTCCTTACCATTTTGTGTTACAATTTCTACGGCATTATATAAATATAATTTTGCCATGGCAATTTGCCCCTCTTGTGCCACTTCACCAAAGCGTTTCGCATTTTTCTCTGCACGCAGTAGGGTAGATTCTGCCATGTATATTTCATTTAAAATATTAGCAGCGGCCATCAATAATTGTTGGTGCTGGTCTAATTCTGTTCCAAATTTTTGGATAGCAGCACCTGCAACCATTAAGAAAACCTTTTTTAATTTTCCAATCATTTCTTTTTCTTCCGCAAACAATTCAGAGTAATCTGGTGTGTCAAAAGAAGGAATGCCCATTAACTCATCTGCAACAGCTGTCGCCGGCCCTAATAAGTCTACATGTCCTTTCATCGCTTTTTTTATCAACATTCCTACAGAAAGCATTTTGTTGATTTCATTGGTTCCTTCGTAAATACGAGAAATTCTTGAATCTCTCCAGGCAGCTTCCATTGGAGCTTCTTCAGAGAATCCCATTCCACCAAAAATTTGAATCCCTTCATCTGCACATGCTTGTACATCTTCGGAAACGGTCACTTTTAAAATAGAACATTCTATAGCGTATTCCTCAACTCCTTTTAATTCTGCTTCTTGGTGTGTATTTCCACCTTCCAGACGCATTGCAATACGATCTTCGATATTTTTTGCTGCTCTATAACTTGCAGCTTCCCCCGCATAGGTGTTTGTTGCCATCTCTGCTAATTTTGCTTTGATAGCGCCAAAATCTGCAATGGGTGTTTTAAATTGTCTTCGTTCAGTGGCATATTGTAAAGCGGTTTCTGTAACTCTTCTTTGAGAATCAATACAGGCTGCTGCCAATTTAATACGACCAACATTCAATGCATTCACAGCGATTTTAAATCCACCTCCACGCACAGATAACATATTTTCTGCTGGGACTAGGGTATCACTAAAGAACACTTGTCGGGTAGAGCTTGCTCGAATTCCTAATTTGCGCTCTTCTTCTCCTAGAGTAATTCCATTTGGATTGGCAGGATCATATTCAACAATAAAACCGGTGATGTTTTTATCTTCTTCAATACGGGCAAAAACAATCATCATATTGCAGAATCCGGCATTGGAAATCCACATTTTCTGACCGTTTATTTTGTAGGATTTTCCATCTACTGAAAGTTCAGCAGTTGTTTTACCAGAGTTTGCATCTGATCCAGCTCCGGGTTCTGTCAAACAATACGCACCCATCCACTCACCGGTTGCCAATTTTGTTACATATTTTTGTTTTTGCGCTTCGGTACCATATAAAGTAATTGGCATGGTACCAATACCTGTATGTGCACCAAAAGCAGTACTTAAAGATCCATTCCCGCTAGAAATGTATTCACAAGTAAGCATTGTAGATACAAAGCCCATACCCATTCCTCCATAGGCTTCTGGAACAGCGACCCCTAAGAAACCAAGTTCCCCAGCCTTTTTCATTACTTCTTCAGTAAGCTTGTAGTCTTTAGCCTCAAAACGATCTTTATGAGCAATAATCTCTCTTTCGTTAAATTCTTTAACGGCCTCCTTCATCATTAGTTGCTCTTCAGAAAAGTCTTCTGGAGTAAATACATCTTCACATTTTGTTTCTTTTACAAGAAACTGACCACCTCTTAATAATTCTGCCATTTTATTTTTTTTTAAATCTTTATTTATTAATTTAAGAATTCAAATACACCTGCTGCACCTTGTCCAGTTCCAACACACATGGTGACCATTCCATATTTTCCTTTCATGTCTCTTTTGCGCATTTCATCAAATAATTGTACGGATAATTTTGCCCCAGTACAGCCTAATGGATGCCCTAGTGCAATGGCACCTCCATTTACGTTTACGATGTCTTGGTTTAGATTCAATTCACGTATTACTGCCAATGATTGAGATGCAAATGCTTCATTCAATTCAATTAAATCGATGTCATTTTGTTGCAATCCAGCTTGTCTTAAAACCTTTGGAATTGCAGCGACTGGTCCAATTCCCATAATTCTTGGTTCCACACCTGCCGCAGCATAGTTGACCATTCTAGCTATTGGTTCAATGTTCAATTCCTTCACCATTTCTTCACTCATGACCATTACAAAAGCCGCACCGTCACTCATTTGTGATGAATTTCCTGCGGTAACACTACCTCCTGCTGCAAATACTGGGCGCAATTTGTTTAAAACGGCGGTAGAAGTTCCTTTTCTAGGGCCTTCATCTTTGGTTACGGTATATTTTCGGGTTGCTTTTTTACCATTGTCATCCAAGTAGGTTTCTTCAACTTCGATGGGTGCAATTTGCTCCTGAAAACGATTTTCTGCTTGTGCTTTTAAAGCTTTCATGTGTGAGTTAAAAGCAAATTCATCTTGATCTTCTCGAGATACTTTGAATTGGTTGGCAACTGCTTCTGCTGTGTTTCCCATCCCCCAATAATAATCTGCGTGACCTGCATAAATGGTGTTGTAGTTCAATTCTGGTTTAAATCCAGTCATAGGTACCGAGCTCATACTTTCTGCTCCACCAGCAATGATACAATCTGCCATTCCTGCTTGAATTTTTGCTGCAGCCATTCCAATGGTTTCAATCCCTGAGGAACAAAAACGATTTACGGTAACTCCCGGGACATCCACAGAATCCAATCCGATTAATGAAATAAAACGTGCCATGTTTAACCCTTGTGCACCTTCTGGCATTGCATTACCAACAATAACGTCGTCAATACGTTTTACGTCTAAATTTGGCAATTCTTTCATCATATGTTGAATGGTTTCTGCGCCCAATTCATCTGCACGTTTAAATCGGAAAACACCTTTTGGGGCTTTACCAACTGCCGTTCTATATGCTTTTACTATATATGCTGTTTTCATAATTTTAGTTTCTTAATGGTTTCCCAGTTTTTAACATGTGTTGGATACGTTCTAAGGTCTTTCTTTCGGTACAAAGCGATAAAAAGGCTTCTCTTTCAAGATCTAACAGGTATTGTTCGCTTACCAATGTAGGCTCTGATAAATCACCACCTGCCATTACATTTGCTAACTTGTTTGCTATTTTTTGATCGTGGGCAGAAATGTACTTGGAGTGTTCCATGGAGTCGGTTCCTACTAAGAACATTCCTAAGGCTTGTTTTCCTAACACTTTTACATCCTTCCGAGTCACTGGTTGTGTATATCCGCTTTCTGCCATTAATTTTGCGTGTGCTTTTGCCGTTGCAATTTGTCTTTCTTTATTGACAACGACAATGTCTTTTCCTTTTTGAAGTAATCCTAAGTCGAAGGCTTCATAGGCTGAAGTAGATACTTTTGCCATTCCAATGGTTAAGAAGTTTTCTTGTAAAAGATTGAGTTCTACATCTCCTTTTTGGAAGGCATCAGAGGCTCTCAAAGCCATTTCTTTAGAGCCACCACCTCCTGGAATAACACCTACTCCAAATTCAACTAATCCCATGTAGGTTTCTGCTGCTGCAACTACCTTGTCTGCATGTAGTGAAATTTCACAACCGCCCCCTAAAGCCATTCCATGAGGAGCAGAAATTGTTGGGATCGATGAATAACGCATACGCATCATAGAATCTTGGAAATATTTAATGGCCATGTTTAGCTCATCATATTCTTGTTCTGCAGCCATCATAAAGATCATTCCGATATTGGCACCTACAGAAAAGTTGGGTGCTTGATTTCCAACAACCAATCCTTGAAAGTCTTTTTCAGCAATATCAATCGCTTTGTTCAATCCTGTTAAAACATCACCACCAATTGTATTCATTTTAGAACGGAATTCTAAGTTTAAAATTCCATCTCCAATGTCTTGTAGAGAAACCCCTGAGTTTTTGAAGACTTCAGTCGATTTTCTAATATTGTCTAAAATGATAAAGGAATCTTGTCCTGGTTTTTTTACCTGTGCTTTTGCAGGAATGTCATAATAATAAGTTGCACCCTCTTTTACAGTGTAAAATGAAGTTTCTCCTTTTTCTAACATTTCGGTAACCCATGCAGCAGGTTCTTTTCCTGTTGCTTTCATGAGTTCAACTCCAGCAGCAACACCGATTTCATTCCAAATTTGAAATGGACCGTGTTCCCAACCAAATCCAGCTCTTAAACCGTCATCTATTCGATATATTTCATCCGAAATTTCGGGCACTCTGTTTTGTACATATGCAAATAGGGCAGACAAGCATTTTCTATAAAACTCTCCTGCCTTGTCTTTTCCTTTGACCAATACTTTAAAACGATCACCTACATTATCTATTGTTTTCGTTAATTCTAATGTTGCAAAAGAAGCGCGTTTCTTAGAACGGTATTCTAAGGTATTCAAGTCCAGTGATAAGATTTCTTTTTTACCGTCTGCATTTACAACTCTTTTATAGAATCCCTGCTTTGTTTTGCTTCCTAACCATTTGTTCTCCATCATTTGGTTTACAAATGCAGGGATTTCAAACTGAGCTCTCATTTCGTCTTCAGGACAGTTGTCTTTTACACCATTTGCAGTATGTACTAGGGTGTCTAATCCTACTACATCAATGGTTCTGAAAGTTGCTGATTTTGGACGACCAATAACAGGTCCCGTTAATTTGTCTACTTCTTCAATCGTTAAGTCCATTTCTTTTACAATATGAAATAAATTCATAATGCTAAAGATTCCAATTCTGTTTCCGATAAAGGCAGGAGTGTCTTTCGCTAAAACCGAAGTTTTCCCTAAGAATTTGTCACCATACATCATTAAGAAATCTGTTACTTCCTGATCACAATTCGGCCCTGGAACTACTTCAAATAATTTTAAATATCGTGGAGGATTGAAAAAGTGAGTTACTGCAAAGTGTTTTTGAAAGTCAACACTACGTCCTTCATTCATGAATTTAATTGGAATTCCAGAAGTATTTGAAGTAATCAATGTTCCTGGTGTTCTGTGATTTTCAATTTTCTCGAAAACCACTTTTTTGATATCCAATCGCTCTACAACAACTTCCATTACCCAATCAACATGCTTAATTAAATGTATATCATCATCAATGTTTCCAGTTGTTATTCTACTGGCAAATTTCTGATTGTAAATAGGGGAGGGTTTTGACTTTAAAGATGTTCCTAAAGCATCATTTACTAAACGATTACGAACAACTTTACTTTCTAATGTGAGTCCTTTTGCTTTTTCTTTGTCATTTAGTTCTCTTGGTACAATGTCCAACAAGAGAACTTCAACGCCAATGTTGGCAAAATGACATGCAATGCCGCTTCCCATAATTCCAGAACCGATGATTGCTACTTTTTTAATTCTTCTAGTCATTTGTTTGTAGTTTGATTTTAAATCGCTTTTAAATTAAGATCTTCAAAAACCTTTTTAGTAGCGATTAATTTATTTATTGTAGAGGTTACTTTAAAGAAGCTTTCTAATTCTTCTTCCGTTATGTGTTCTCTTACTTTGTTATTAAATTGGTACACGTGGCCTTTAGAAATCGAACGCATTTCTTTTCCATAGGGCGTCAATTTTATAATAACACTTCTACCGTCATCTGGATTTTTTTCTCGAGAAATGGCTCCTTTGTCTTCCATGTTCTTTAATATACGCGAAAGGCTCGTTGGCTCCATTCCCATTAGTGGACCCAATGCTGTAGATGGGGTTCCTTTTTCAGCATCTATGTTTAAAAGAACAAATGCTGTAGCCATGGTACTTTCATGTTTAACGGCTTGCTCATTGTACATCTTAGCAACTGCTTGCCAAGTGGCTCTTAATTCATGATCTATCGACTTCTGTTTCTTCATTGGCTCAAAGATATACAAATTTATTATGCATGCATAGTAAATTGTAAAAAAGTTATGCATGCATAGTAATTATATTTTTATAACGTGTAACAATAGGAGTAGTTATGTGTCTTATTCAGTGTAAAAAATGTAGTTTTGTATGGATAGTATGTTTCTGAAAAATCAAATGAAAAAACAATGAATAACTTGTTAGAAATTAAAAATGTAGTAAAAACCTATGGAGATTTTACGGCATTAAATAACGTTTCACTGACCATACCTAGAGGAAGTGTCTTTGGTTTGTTGGGTCCAAACGGAGCTGGAAAAACTTCTTTGATAAGAATTATCAATCAGATCACGATGCAAGATACAGGTGAAGTTTATTTTGATGGTAAATTGTTAGCTCCAAATGATGTGGAACACATAGGGTATATGCCAGAAGAACGCGGTTTGTATAAAAGCATGAAGGTAGGAGAGCAAGCGTTGTATTTAGCACAATTGAAGGGGTTGAGCAAATCGGAAGCAAAGAAACGATTGAAGTATTGGTTTGATAAATTTGATATTTCTGCTTGGTGGAATAAGAAAATAGAAGAACTTTCTAAAGGAATGGCGCAAAAAGTCCAATTTATTGTGACGGTAATGCACAAACCAAAGTTGTTGATTTTTGATGAACCTTTCTCGGGTTTTGATCCTATAAACGCTCAGTTAATTGCAAAAGAAATTTTGCAATTGAGAGCTGAAGGTACTACCATTATTTTTTCTACACATCGAATGGAATCGGTAGAAGAAATGTGTGATTATATTGCTTTAATAGATCAATCTAATAAAATCTTAGAAGGGAAACTAGATGACATAAAACGTGCTTTTCGCACCAATACATTTCAAGTAGGGTTAGCAACTACAAATCCAAATGAAGTAGAAGCAAAATTAAAACAATTGTATGCAGTTTCTCCCGCAGATTTTAGAATCATAAATGCGGGGTTGAAATTAAACGTAACTTTAAAAAAAGGAGAAAATCCAAATGATTTATTATCCTTTTTAACCTCACAAGGGCATGTACAACATTTTGTAGAATTAGTTCCTGACGTGAATGAAATATTTATGCAGGCTGTAAATAAAAATAGTTAAGATGAGCAAGTTAAAATTAATTATTCACAGAGAGTTTATTGCGAAAGTTAGGAACAAATCCTTTTTAATAATGACTTTTTTAAGTCCTATTTTAATTGTGGTAATGGGTGCTTTGGTGGTTTTTCTAATGAAAAAGAACGACGAAAAAGTAAAAGAAATCGTTTACGTAGATGCTTCGGGGTTATTTACAAAGGAAATTTTTAAAGATTCTAAAACCGTAAAATACCAAGATTATACAGCACTTGGATTAACGGAAACAAAGAAAAAAGTAGAAAATGGGGATTTTGATGGCGTACTTTATATTCCTAAAAAAGACAGTTTAGAATTGTTGGCCAAATCCATAGCGTTTTATTCGATAGATTCCCCGGGAATGTCGCTGATGAACGGATTAGAGGCTCGGGTAGAAACCCATCTAAGAAATTTAAAACTCATCCATTTTGAAATTGATTTAATGCAAATAAAAGCATCAGAAATCGCTTCGGATATTAAAATGTTTAATTTTTCTGGAGAAGAATCTTCCAAACTAATCAATGGTTTAAAAATAGCAGTAGGAGCAATCGCTGGATATTTATTAATGATGTTTGTAATGATTTATGGAACTTCTGTTATGCGAAGCGTTATTGAAGAAAAAACAAGCAGAATTGTAGAAATCATTGTTTCGTCTGTAAAACCCTTTCAATTAATGCTAGGTAAAATTATTGGAAATGCCTCTGCAGGACTCTTGCAATTCTTTATTTGGGGAATACTTTTGTTTGTAATAAGCATCATCGTATCTGCCGTTTTTGGCATAGATATGCTAGAAATGCAAGCATCTAAAATCCCAGAGGACCAATTGAATGCAGCAAAAGAAGCTGTAAATCCAGATAAATTACAGTTAATTTTACAAGAAATTTCGAGACTACCTATTTTAAAATTATTTGTGCTATTCATTTTTTACTTCTTAGGAGGTTTCTTTTTATACAGTTCCCTATTTGCAGCTGTGGGTGCAGCGGTAGATAATGAAACAGATACACAACAGTTTATGTTGCCAATAATAGCACCCTTAATCCTAGGGCTCTATGTAGGTTTTGCAACGGTAATGAATGATCCACACGGACCCATTGCAACTATTTGTTCGATCATCCCGTTTACCAGCCCAATCGTTATGTTAATGAGAATACCCTATGGAGTTTCTTGGTATGAACTTGTCATTTCGATGGCATTATTAATTATTACCTTTGTCTTTATGGTTTGGTTATCAGCGAAGATTTATAGGGTTGGAATCTTAATGTATGGTAAAAAACCAACTTACAAAGATTTGTACAAATGGATAAAATATAAGGGATAAAAAATTCAATATATGGATAAAATAAAAACGTTTTTAAGTTATAGTTTCAGTTTCGGAGATGATGTACATATTTCTGTTCAAACAATTATAGTAGTCATTCTTGCTTTAATTTTGGCCTCTTATCTATTGCGGTTTTCAATGAAATTAATCACAAGAAAATTACCCAAAAATGACAAAGAGAAATTTGTTTCTGTTTTTGGGTATTTAAGGTGGCTGGCTTATATTATCATTTTTTTGGTGACCATGCAATCTTCTGGAGTAAATGTTACCGCAATCTTTGCGGCATCAGCAGCTTTACTTATTGGTGTTGGTTTGGCATTGCAAACCCTCTTTCAAGACATCATCTCTGGAATTTTTATTTTGATAGACCAATCTGTGCATGTAGGAGATATTATTGAATTGGAAGGAAAAGTAGGACGCGTAGTAGAAATAAAGTTAAGAACCACCCGAGCGGTAACAATTGACAATAAGGTATTGGTGATTCCCAACCATTTATACCTTACCAACAGTCTATATAATTGGACAGAAAATGGCGAGGAAACTAGGGAGTCCGTTACTGTAGGTGTTGCTTACGGAACGGATGTGCAACTTGTGAAAAGTTTGTTAATAAAAGCAGTCAATTCAAGCTCGAAGGTCATATCCAAACCAGGACCTACCGTCTATTTCACCAATTTTGGAGACAGTGCATTGGAATTTAAAGTTGTTTTTACATTAAATAATAGTTTTGAAGCTGCAACAACACAAAGTGATATTCGTTTTAAAATTGATGCTTTGTTTCGAGAAAATAAGATTTCAATACCTTTTCCACAAAGAGATGTGCATTTATATCAACAAAAAGAAGTTTAAACAAAATTATGAGCAAAATATTAATCATAGAAGACGAAGCAGCCATTAGAAGAGTTTTGAAAAAAATTATTTCTGAAGAAAATGAAGGTTATGAAGTTGAAGAAGCAGCCGATGGTTTGCAAGGTCTAGAAATGATTTTAAACAACGATTATGATTTGGTTTTGTGTGATATCAAAATGCCCAAAATGGATGGTGTTGAGGTATTAGAGAAAGTAAAAAAAGTAAAACCTGAAATTCCGATTGTGATGATTTCGGGTCATGGCGATTTAGATACTGCAGTAAATACGATGCGATTGGGCGCTTTTGACTATATTTCGAAACCGCCAGATTTAAATCGTTTGTTAAATACCGTTCGAAATGCTTTGGATAAAAAAGAGCTGATTCTAGAGAACAAACGCTTGAAAAAGAAAGTCAGTAAAAACTATGAAATGATTGGTGAGAGCCCAGAAATTTCTCACATCAAAGAGATCATCGAAAAAGTTGCTGTAACAGATGCTAGGGTTTTAATTACAGGGCCAAATGGAACTGGAAAAGAATTAGTAGCCCATTGGTTGCATGAAAAATCTGACCGTTCAAAAGCGCCTATGATTGAAGTAAATTGTGCAGCAATCCCTTCGGAATTGATTGAAAGTGAGCTTTTTGGCCACGTTAAAGGATCATTTACAGGTGCCAATAAAGACCGAGCAGGAAAGTTTGAAGCCGCTACTGGAGGCACCATTTTCTTGGACGAAATAGGAGACATGAGCTTGTCTGCACAAGCCAAAGTATTGCGAGCACTTCAAGAAAGTAAAATATCAAGAGTAGGTTCCGACAGAGACATAAAAGTAAATGTTAGAGTGGTGGCAGCTACAAACAAAGATTTGAAGAAAGAAATTGAAGCAGGTCGTTTTAGAGAGGATTTATACCATAGATTGGCGGTTATTTTAATAAAGGTACCAGCATTAAACGAACGAAGAGAAGATATTCCATTGTTGGTTGCATTCTTTTCCACAAAAATTGCTAAAGAACAAGGAACACCTCTGAAGACCTTTTCAGAAAATGCGCTTAAAAAGTTACAAACATACGACTGGACTGGAAATATTAGGGAACTAAGAAATGTTGTTGAACGGCTTATCATTCTCGGTGAAAATGAAGTTTCTGAGATGGATGTTACCCTTTATGCATCCAAATAGTGTAAAACTATTTAAAGTAGTGTTTAGTATCAATAAAGTTGATGAGAATATAAAAAGTTCCCATCAACTTTTTTCGATTTAGGCTTTCATTTTCTCTACATTTGTACTTATAAAGATAAATATTAATCAACAATAAAAAAAAAGATGGCAACATTAGTAGGGAAACAATTTCCAGATTTAAGCGTAGATGCAATGAATGAAATGGGCGATACATTTAAAATCAATGTATTGGAAGAAGCTAAGAAAAACAACAAAAAAGTGTTGTTATTTTGGTATCCGAAAGATTTTACATTTGTGTGTCCTACAGAATTACACGCATTTCAAGCTGCTTTAGGAGAATTTGAAAAAAGAAACACCATCGTAATTGGTGCCTCTTGTGATACTCCAGAAGTGCATTTTGCATGGTTAAGTACTGCAAAAGATAATGGAGGAATTGAAGGTGTAACCTACCCAATTTTAGCAGATAGTAACCGTAATTTATCTTCTGTATTAGGCATTTTAGACATTACGAATGAAACTTTTGATGAAGCAACACAGACCATTCAAGTTGAAGGAGATAACGTAACTTACAGAGCTACTTATTTAATTGATGAAGAAGGAACGGTATTTCATGAAGGAGTAAACCACATGCCAGTGGGTAGAAATGTAAATGAATTTATACGTTTGGTAGATGCGTATGCACATGTTCAAAAGAACGGTGAAGTATGTCCAGCAAACTGGGAAGATGGAAAAACAGCGATGGCGCCAAATGCAAAAGGAACTGCCGCTTATTTAGCAGCAAACTAATATTCGATTCCTATGATACAAGAGTTAAATCAAGACAATTTAGCAGAAATTGTTGCCGATAACCAAACGGTTATCGTACAATATTCTGCAGGATGGTGTGGTAATTGTAGAATTATGAAGCCAAAATTTAAGAAGTTATCTACAGAAAACGAAGCAGCAACATTCGTAATTGTTGACGCGGAGAAATTTCCAGAGAGCAGAAAATTGGCAGATGTTAGTAATCTTCCAACTTTTGCTACTTTTGTAGATGGTAAATTTGCAGGTCAGACACAAACCAATAAGTTTGATGTTTTGAAAGAATTCTTATCAGAAATTTTATAGAATGAAGCTACCTATTATAAAACACTTGACCAATTTTATCGAAGAAAACGATCAAGATTACGTTTTAGAAACAATTGAAACCCTAGAGGCACTCACAGAAGTCCCGTCCTTAAAAGATGAAGAATTAGACGTTATTGGCGAATTGATTTCCAATCTTTATGGAGCGGTTGAAGTTGATAAAATGATCAAAGAAGGAACACCGAAAAAAGAAGCATTAAACGCTTTTATGAAACGTGTCTTAGGAGCGATAGATAAGTAGTAGTTTTAATTATGAAAATTAAAAACCCAAGTGAAAACTTGGGTTTTTTTATGAATGCTGTTTTTCTTCGTTTATTTTTTTTATGAGTGCTTTGATACGCTCTTTATGCCTTTGCTTTTCAAGCTTTACTTTATTCACTTTCTGCAGCATCAATCGATTGTACTTTGCCTTGGTAGTGGTATTCTTTGCTTTTCCTTTTTTTGGCATTTTATGCGATCTGTAGTTTTTTTATTTATCAATGCTTAAGTGGAACAGTGCATCTCCTTTGTTAACGATAGGTGTTTTGTTAATACAGAAGATGTGACCATCAAAAGGAGCCTGTATTTTCTTTTTAAATTCGCCAAAAGGATCTTGAATAATTCCAAGAATTTCTTTTTTCTTCACATAAGTTCCATTTTTGACCATAATTTTAAACATTCCAGAATAAGATGCTCTTAACCATTTTGCTTTTTCCACAAAGATGGGTGTTTTTCTGACGGTTATTTCACCTTCAAGCAATCCTAAATGGGTTAGGACGTTTCTGGTTCCGTTTACACCTTCACTTATAATTGAGGCATCTAATTCCTTTGATTTTCCTCCTTCAAACAATAAGCTGGTCTTTCCCATCTTTAGCAGCGTATCTCTCAAAGATTTAGAAATAGTCTCTGAAAAAACAATCATTGGCGGATTGAATATTTTCGCAAGTTCCAATCCTTTTAGATCTTCTTTGCTACATCTAATTTGAGCAATATTATCTCGTTCTCCACCTCCTGTATGGAAATCAATGACATAATCTACCTGTGGCGCAATTTCTTTGGTAAACTGATGGGCAAACTGACTCGCTAAAGACCCATTTAAAGAACCTGGAAACATCCGATTCAAATCTCGTCCATCAGGAAACTCTCTTGTTTGGATTAGATAGCCAAAAATATTAAAAACAGGAATACAGATAATCGTTCCTGATATTGGTTTGTTTATTTTCTGACTAATAATTTCTCTGATAATTCCAACGCCATTAATCTCATCACCATGAATTCCTGCTAATAATAAAACAACAGGTCCCGGGTTTTTAGAACGTTCAATAATCACTGGGATTTTTACCGTTGTTCTGGTATGTAATTTGGCCACCTCGAGGTCCAATATAGTACGGGTTCCTTCAGGAATTTCTTTTCCTAAAATGACAAAAGTTTTATTCAGCATGAATTTCTAAATATCTGATAATCTCTTTCGCAATGTTTTTTCCGGTAGCAGTTTCTATCCCTTCCAAACCTGGTGAAGAGTTTACTTCTAATACCAATGGTCCTTTAGAAGACTGTAACATGTCTACACCAGCGACTCCCAAACCTAAAGCTTTGGTTGCTTTTAAGGCTGTTTTTTCTTCTTCATCGGTCAATTCGATGATGGTTGCATTTCCGCCTCTGTGAAGATTGGAGCGAAATTCTCCTTCTTTTCCTTGACGCTTCATTGCTCCAATTACTTTTCCGTCAACCACAAATACTCTAATGTCTGCTCCTCCAGCTTCTTTAATGAATTGTTGGGCGATTACTCGAGCTCCTAAGCCGTTAAATGCTTCAAGAACAGATGTTGCAGCATTCTTAGTTTCTGCCAAAACAACTCCTAATCCCTGTGTTCCTTCGAGTAACTTTAAAACCAAAGGTGCGCCTCCTACCGATTTAACAACATGTTCTACATCCTTTGTGTAGTTTGTGAAAACTGTTTTTGGCAAACCTACACCCGCTCTGGCTAAGATTTGTAAACTGCTTAATTTATCTCTAGATCTTGTCAAAGCTTGCGATGATACAGAAGTGAAAACTTTCATCATTTCAAATTGACGGATTACCGCTGTTCCATAGAAAGTGACTGAAGCACCAATTCTAGGGATAATTGCGTCAATATTTTCTAAATATTCTCCTTTGTAGTGAATTTTTGGAGACTTTTTTTCAATCTCAATATTACATTTCAAATGATCTACTACTAAGACTTCATGGCCTCTTTTCTCTGCTGTTTCTACGAGTCTTCTGGTAGAATACAATTTTGGGTTTCTTGATAAAATTACAATGCGCATTCGTTCTAGTTTTTTAATTTGTAGGATAAATTCTTTTTTGTAGTATCGATGATGAACTTCTTGTTTAAAAATTTCCTTCCTAGCAATATAGGAAATTTCATTTCATTTCTTTCTGTTAATGTTAATTCTATCGGGAATAATTGCCCAAAAATATTGATTTCTGTGGCGATCAAAAAACGTATTTCTGTAATTCCATTCGAGCTTTTTACAGCTTTCGAAGTATATTTTTTTGTTTTAAAAATACTGTTATTAAATAATGGATGGGTTGGGTCCAATAGGGTGAATTGAATATGGGATGCATCGTTTAAAGTGATTTCTTGAATGTCTGTACAATGAATAGAGGATGTATAAGCACCCGAATCTACTTTTAAGTCGATGTCAAAAAGTGATAATTCTGGAAAATCAGCTTTGTCTGAACGGCCAATTGTTATTTTCATTTCCCCTTGGTTTTTTGTTTAATTTTCTGGTTGTTTAAATTTTTGCAATTGCAGCTTCAGCACAACGTTCTCCGTCCATTGCGGCAGAAACAATTCCGCCAGCATAACCACCACCTTCGCCACAAGGAAACAATCCTTCAATTTCCGGATGTTCCAAATCCTCTTTTCTTGGAATGTTTACAGGTGATGAGGTGCGCGATTCTACTCCAACAATATTTGCTTCGTTGGTATAGTATCCGTGCATTTTTTTTCCAAAACCTTCAAATCCTTTTCGTAATCTACTTCCAATAATTTTTGGTAATAAGGAGTGAAGTGGTGCCGAATTCAACCCAGGTTGATAGGAGGTTTCATTTAAATTTGCAGAGAGTTTACCCTCCACAAAATCCACCAATCTTTGTGCGGGAGCTGTTTGTGTTCTTCCACCAGCAAAAAAGGAAATTTTTTCCAAATCTTTCTGAAATTCTAGTCCTTTTAAAGCGCCAAATTCTTCGTATTTTTTAAAATCTCGGTCAATGTCTAATTCTACAACAATTCCTGAGTTAGCAAACTTGTTGTTTCTACGTGAAGGCGACATGCCGTTTACGACCACTTCTCCTGCTGCTGTTGCTGCTGGAACAATAAATCCACCGGGGCACATGCAAAATGAATAGACTCCACGGTTGTTTACTTGTTGTACCAAACTGTAGGCAGCTGCAGGTAATAATTCATCTCTTTCACCAGAACAGCTATATTGGATTTGGTCGATAATTTCTTGGGGATGCTCTACACGAACACCCATTGCAAAAGATTTAGCTTTTAGGGCAATGTTCTTTCTATGCAACAGTTCATAGATGTCTCTAGCGGAATGACCAGTTGCTAAAATCACGGAATTTACCGTCATTTCCTCACCGTTTTGCAGTTGTAATGCTTGTATTTTATGGTTTTTGATTACAAAATCCTCCACGCGTGTTTCAAAATGAATCTCGCCACCATATTTGAGGATGTTTTCTCGTATATTTTGTATGATTTTTGGAAGCTTGTTGGTTCCAATATGTGGATGAGCGTCTATTAAAATTTGTTCTGTTGCCCCATGAAAAACTAAGTTTTCAAAAATCCGTCTCACGTCTCCACGTTTTAATGATCGAGTGTAGAGTTTTCCATCGGAATAGGTACCGGCACCGCCTTCCCCATAACAGTAGTTTGAGTCATTATCTACAATATGATCCTGGTTAATGGCTTTGATGTCACGTCTTCGATCTTGGACGTTTTTTCCGCGTTCTAGTACAATAGGTTTGAAGCCTAATTCGATACATCGCAATGCAGCATACATTCCCGCAGGCCCAAAACCTACTATATGTACTTCTTTGGCATTAGAAACATCTTTGTAATTAAAAATATACGCTGACTTTTCAGGAATATTTTCCGAGATATATACGGCTACTTTGTAATTAAAGATGATATCTTTTTTACGAGCATCAATTGATTTGCGCAATACTTTTACAGCTGAAATATCATTTTTAGCCACGTCTAATTGCTTGGCGGCCTTGTGTAAGAGGATATTTTCTTTGCGTTCTTCTATTAAATTTACGCGGAGTTGAATCTCTTTAATCATTTGGCAAAAGTATGGAAATAAAAAGATTTAAAATTGAATCTTTTTAAACGTTTTCTGAAGTGTTTCCTAGAGACTAAATTTTTGAATCTACTTCATTAAATGTACATTGTATCATTCGGTCCTTCCCAAATATATCTTTCCTTAGTTCAATATTTTTAAACCCTTTTTTATGCAGCATTTCAACGGTTTCAGTTCCTAGATATTGATTGATTTCAAAAAAAAGCAATCCATTTTTAGTAAGGTGTTCTTTTGATAAGTCTGCTATTTTATCATAAAAAAGCAACGGGTTGTCATCTTCTACAAACAGTGCGATATGCGGTTCGTATTCTAAAACATTTTTTTTAATTTCTATTTTTTCCAATTTTCTCACGTAGGGTGGATTGGAGACAATAATGTCAAATTTTTGAGGAAGGTTTGTGATTTCCAATATGTTTTTTTCAATAAACTGGATCTTGACCTCATGCTGTTGTGCATTTTTAGTAGCAATTTTTAACGCCTCTCTAGAAATATCAATAGCAAAGAGGTTTGCTTTGGGTAGGTTTTTTGCCAAAGTAATGGGAATACAACCGGTTCCTGTACCAATGTCCATAATTTGTATCTTGGTATTTTTAGCTGCGCTGTCTAAAATCCAGGCGACTAATTCTTCTGTTTCTGGTCTTGGTATTAAGGTATGCCTGTTTACAATAAAGGGATATCCATAAAATTCAGTTTCTCCCAGAATGTATTGTATTGGTATTTCTTTTGTGAGTGCTTCTAAGGCTCTTTTAAATTCTATGATTACTTTGGTTGAGAGTTCAAAATTGGGTCTTAAGACAAGATCAATGCTTTGGAAATCTAAGTAGGCTTCCATCAAATAAAAAAAGAACGTATCAATTTCTGTTTGCGGATATTTTCCCGACAATGTTTTTGAAAAGAGGTTTTTGTATTCTTTTAAAGTCATAATTTTTTTAGCATCCAAACATTGCAAGAATAGTGTCCGGTATTCCCCAAGGGTTTATCTAGGTTTTTAAATCCTTTTTTTTTATAAAGCTCTTTTGCAGCATTCATGTAGGGCATTGTTTCTAAATAACAACTTTCAAAATTTAGAGATTTTGCTTTTTCTAAGCATTTTTCTATCAATTTAGATCCCAGTCCTTTTCCTCTTGCGATCGGGGCAAGGTACATTTTTTGAAGCTCGCAAACATTACCTTCAAAATTGTCTAATTTTGCAACTCCTGCACCACCAACAATTTGTTTTTGGTATTCAAGTACATAGTATTCAGCCGTTTTTTTTTGAAAGTTTTCAAACATTTCATCCGTTGCTTTATCCTCATAAGCAGTCCCTACCTTGGGAACACCCAATTCAATTAATACACTTCGGATTACTTTAGCAACCTGCGTATTGTCTTTGGATTGAATTTCTCTAATGATAAAATCTTCTGTTGTCATTTATTCCCCTATTTTTGCAATAGCAAGGTATCAATTTTTTTAAATATTTTTCATGAAAAACCTACTATATTTTTCTGTGCTATTTTTGTTGATGAGCAGTTGTTCAGTCAAGAAAAAACCGATTTTTATCAAAGTAGATGATGTGAAAATTGTAGCGGTTACTTCGGACACAATTCAATTAAAAGCCGTTGCATTTTTTGAGAATCCAAATGGGGTTGGCGGTACGATTTCTACTGATGAAATTCAAATAATTGTAAATGGTGCAGCGATTGCATCTGTTTTTGTAGCTGAATTTAAAGTGCCAGCGAGAGCTTCATTTTCAGTACCCTTAACGGCTGTGATTCCAACCAAAAAAGTTTTTCAAAATAATAAGAATGGTATTCTTGGAGGGTTGATCAATTCCTTTTTAAACAAATCGATTAAAGTAAGGTTCAAAGGGAATTTAAGATACAAAGTATTTGGTTTTTCGAATACTTATCCTATTGATAAAATACAAGAAATTAAACTTTAAAATCTATTGAGTCACGAATTTTATATACAGCGCTGCTTGCAAATTGCTAAAAATGGAATTGGAACCACACGACCAAATCCGTCTGTAGGAGCTGTGATCGTTGTCAATAATAAAATTATTGGAGAAGGGTTTACCGCTCCCTATGGTGGCAATCATGCTGAAGTAAATGCAATTAATGCTGTGGCGAATAAAACCCTGCTAAAACAAGCGACACTCTATGTTACTTTAGAGCCTTGTTCGCACTTTGGTAAAACGCCACCTTGTGCCGACTTGATAGTGAAACATCAACTTAAAAATGTAGTCATAGGCTGCGAAGACTCCAATGCTCTTGTAGCGGGTAAAGGAATCGCACAGCTTCAAAATTCAGGAATTAATGTTGTTGTAGGGGTGTTGGAAACTGCCTGTAAAGCCCATCACAAAAGATTTTTTACAGTTCAAAATAAAAAGAGACCCTATGTCATTTTAAAATGGGCAGAAACGAAAGATGGTTTTGTGGCACCGCACTCTAGAACAGTCCAAAAACCTGTTTGGATTTCCAATGCGTATTCACAGCAAAAAGTCCATCAACTGCGTAGTAAGGAACATGCGGTATTGGTTGGCACTCGTACGGTTCTTGATGATAATCCGAAATTAAATGTACGAAGTTGGTCGGGTATTAATCCAATTCGAGTTGTTTTGGATCGCTCTGCAAGAATTTCTGCAACGGCAGCCGTTTTAGACGGAAGTGTCCAAACGATTGTTTTTTCTGAAAAACAAAAATATCCTTTTGATTGCAGTCCAGAAATACATGTTGAATCGATTGATTTTTCTAAAAATATAGCAGTACAAATTTGTGAAGTATTACGAAAATATAAAATTCAATCGCTCATCATTGAAGGAGGTTCTCAAACGTTACAGACTTTTATTGATGCTAGAATTTGGGATGAAGCACATGTTTATGTTGGAGCTGTTAGTTTTAATAAGGGTGTAAAAGCACCTTGTCTAGCTTCAGAAAAAGTGTCAGAAACGCGGATTGATAATGACCTTCTAAAAATATACACTAATGCTTAAAAATATCATTTTCGACTTTGGCGATATTTTTATCAATTTAGATAAAGAAGCAACAGTGAACGCATTAGCTCAGTTAGGGGTTTCGGAGATTTCTGAAGAAACAGTAAGGGTCTGTCAACAGTATGAAATGGGGATGTTGTCAACAAAAAGTTTTGTTGATTTTTTTGAAGCGAAGTTTCAAATTTCATCTGAAAAATTAATTGCAGCTTGGAATGCCATTTTATTAGATTTTCCAGAACATCGATTACTATTTCTCCAAGAATTGGCAAAAAATGCAAACTACAACTTGTTTTTACTAAGCAATACCAATGAGTTACACATTTCTTGGATTCAAGAAAACTGGGGAATGCGACTTTACAATACTTTTAAAAATTGTTTTGGATATTTTTATCTGTCGCACGAAATGAGAATGAGAAAACCCAATGCAAATATCTTCGAATACGTTTTAAAGAAGCATTCTTTAGTTCCAAAAGAAACACTTTTTATAGACGATACACAGGAGAATATAGATGCAGCAAAGTTATTAGGAATACAAACTTGGAATTTAATTCCTGGACAAGACGACATCATTCATTTGTTCAATCAAAAACAATTTTCAAATTGATCTACCTATTATTAAGTATTCTTTTTTCTACGGGCTTATTTGTTATTTTTAAATATTTTGGAATCTATAAAATAGATACTTTAAAAGCAATTTTTGTGAACTACATTGTCGCATTTATCATGGGGGTTGTACTGGCAGATGGAGCGGTTTCTCTTTCAGAGATTCCTGAGCAACCTTGGTTTTTAGGAGCACTGTTTTTAGGTGCCTTGTTTGTTTCTATCTTTTTTGTCATGGCTACTACAGCGCAACGAAATGGTGTCTCAGTTGCTTCTGTTGCTGGGAAGATGTCGGTGGTTGTTCCAGTACTATTTGGAACTTTTTTATATAATGAGTCGGTTACTATCTTGAAGGTAATTGGAATTTTGATTGCATTGATTGCTGTTTATTTGGCCTCTGTTAAAAATGAAACAAACACAAAATCTGGTGGGATTTTATTTCCTGTTTTATTGTTTTTTGGATCGGGAGTTATCGATACGACGCTTAAGTATGTTGAGGTAAATTTTGTCCTTCAAAAAGATGTGTCTTTGTTTTCTGGAAGTTTGTTTGGGATTGCAGCCGTTTTTGCAGCTACTATCTTACTCATTCAACAAATTAAAAAAAAAGCCTCTTTTGGGATTAAAAATATCATTGCAGGTTTTGTTTTAGGAGTTCCAAACTACTTTTCTATCATATTTTTAATAAAAGCTTTACAGAATGAAGATTTTGAAAGTTCTGTGTTGTTTACTGTCAATAATGTTGGAATCGTAATTTTATCTACTTTAGTTGGATTGCTAATCTTTAAAGAAACATTTAGTTTGAAAAACAAAATAGGTGTGGTGTTAGCCGTTTTTGGAATTATACTAGTTACCATTGCCTAAATGAAAGAAGACGCTTATAAAACAATTGATATTGCTTCCGAGGAAACTCTTTTTAAAGAAAAGGGGAGTAAGTTTTTTGGATATGCTTTTCCTGTTTTATCTGAAGATGATGTTAAAGACGGTCTTGAAATATTGAAAAAGAAACATCATTCTGCACGCCATTTCTGCTATGCCTACCAAATAGGAGTGGAACATATTCAGTATAGAGTAAATGATGATGGGGAGCCAAACAATTCTGCAGGGTTGCCAATTTATGGGCAAATTCAATCTTTTGAAGTCACCAATATTCTTATTGTTTCCGTGCGTTATTTTGGAGGTACAAAATTGGGTGTTGGTGGATTGATTGCTGCCTATAAAAAGTCAGCACAGCTCGCATTAGAAGCATCTGAAATTATAGAAAAGACGATAAATGCTCAGTTCAAGTTGACCTGTAATTATGATTTGATGAATCCAGTGATGAGAATTGTCAAAGAGAACCAGATTGTTATCGTACATCAAAAACTAGAGATGGATTGCACCTACATAATTTCAGTTAGAAAAAGTGAAGCAAATCGTATTTTTCAAATTTTTGATGCTTTGTACAAAGTTGTTATTAAAGAAATGGTATAAGTTTTAGTGTTTTTAAAATTCTAAAAGCTCTAATAGATATGCTGGACATCGTGTCGGTTTCATCGTTTCCATATTTATAAATGCTAAAACGGAGTTTCCTGTACAGATTAAATCGTTGGTTTGATTTTTTATTTCATAATCAAATTCAATTTTAACCGTTGGTTTTTTTTTGAGTAGGGTATCAATTATTAAAATATCATCATAGAGCGCTGATTTAATGAAGTTGCATTGCAAAGAAATTACGGGTAGCATAATGCCTGTGGTTTCCATTTTTTTATACGTAACTCCCATGTCTCTAAGCCATTCTGTTCTACCAATTTCAAAAAACTGTGCGTAATTTCCATGATATACAACGCCCATCTGATCGGTTTCAGAATACCGAACTCGAATTTTTGTAGTATTTTTTTTCAAAAAAATGAAATTTATATTAGGGTTAGTAGTGTACGCAAAAAAAAGTTAATAATCAATAGCAAATAGATTTTTTTATACTGAATTTTATTCACACTTTTGTAGTGCTTTTGGGAGAGCATTAAAATTCCGCTTTAAACAATCATTAACTCATTAATATAATTACCCTAAATGACATTAACTGCCGATTCCGTTTGGACTGAATGTTTGTCTTTTATAAAAGACAATATTAAGCCACAAGCATATAAAACTTGGTTTGAGCCCATCAAACCAGTAAAATTATCCGGAGAAGCGTTAACGATTCAGGTGCCTAGTAAATTTTTTTACGAATGGTTAGAGGAACATTATATTAAATTATTAAGAGTTGCTTTAGTGCGTCAATTAGGGAATGATGCAAAGTTGGTTTATGACGTTCGTATGGAAAACACCTACAGTAGTAATAGGCCCCAAATTGTTAAAATCCCAAGCGCTAACAGAGATCCTCTAAAACCACAAAAGGTAACGATGCCTTTGGAAGCTGGTAAAAGAGAATTGAGAAATCCATTTATAATTCCTGGATTACAAAAAGTAAAAATAGAATCTCAATTAAACCCGAATTATAACTTTAATAATTTTGTTGAAGGAGATTCTAATAGATTGGCACGTTCTGCAGGTATGGCGGTAGCCAACAAACCGGGAGGAACTTCCTTCAATCCATTGTTAATCTATGGTGGTGTTGGTTTAGGAAAAACACATTTAGCACATGCTATTGGTGTTGACATAAAGGACAAGTATCCAGACAAAACTGTTTTGTATATTTCTTCAGAAAAATTCACACAACAATTTATAGACTCTGTAAAATCAAATACTAGAAATGATTTTATTCATTTTTATCAAATGATTGATGTTTTATTGATTGATGACGTTCAGTTTTTATCGGGTAAGGCAGGAACACAAGATGTTTTCTTCCACATATTCAATCACCTACATCAAAATGGAAAGCAAGTAATTTTAACTTCAGACAAAGCACCTGTAGATATGCAAGACATAGAGCAGCGTTTGTTATCTCGTTTTAAATGGGGATTGTCTGCAGAATTACAAGCACCAGATTACGAAACAAGAGTTTCTATTCTTCACAATAAAATTTTCAGAGATGGTGTTGAAATGCCCGAAGAGATTGTAGAGTATATTGCTAAGAATATCAAATCAAATGTTCGAGAGTTAGAGGGAGTAATTATTTCAATGATTGCACAAGCTTCGTTTAATAGACGAGAATTTTCTATCGAATTGGCAAAACAAATTGTCGATAAGTTTGTAAAAAATACCAAAAAAGAAGTTTCTATCGATTACATACAAAAAGAAGTTTCGAAATACTTCGATATGGATGTTGCTACCTTACAATCTAAAACTAGGAAGCGCCACATTGTTCAAGCAAGACAACTGGCCATGTTTTTTGCCAAAAGATTAACAAAAACTTCATTGGCAAGTATTGGGAATCAAATTGGACAAAGAGACCATGCAACTGTTTTGCATGCTTGTAAAACTGTTGATAACTTAACTGAAACGGATAAGCAATTTAAAAAATACGTTGAAGATTTAACGAAGAAATTGACTTTCTAATTCCGTTTTTATGCATAAAATACTCATGGTTTGTTTGGGAAACATTTGTCGTTCTCCAATTGCTGAAGGGGTGCTGCAATCGAAAGTGAATTCAGCTCTTGTTTTTGTTGATTCTGCTGGAACTGCTGCGTATCATATTGGGAATGCTCCAGACAAACGCTCAATATACATCGCGTCAAAATACAATGTAAATTTGAAAAATCAAAAAGCACGAAAATTTAGGGTGACCGATTTTGAAAATTTTGATACTATTTACGCAATGGATGAAAGTAATTATCAAAATATTTTAAAATTGGCTAAAAAAAATGCACATATTGCTAAAGTGAAACTGATTTTAAATGAAGTCAATCCACTTTCAAATCATAGTGTCCCAGACCCTTATTACGGGGGTACTCAGGGATTTGAAAAAGTATATATGATGCTTGAAGAAGCTTGTTCAATAATCGCAGAAAAATTACAAAATGAACGGTAAATTATATTTAATTCCAACTACGCTAGGAGATACAGAACCTTTAGAAGTAATGCCTTTATCTGTGAAAAAGGTGATTAAGGATATTGATTTTTTTATTGTTGAAAATGAAAAAACTGCTAGAAGGTTTATTAAAAAAATTACTCCAAAAAAAATGCAGTCTTCATTACATCTTATGCCATTAGATAAGTATGCTGAAGAATTAGAAACACGCTTCTATTTGGATATTTGTAATAACGGAACCAATGTTGGTTTGTTGTCTGAAGCTGGGGTGCCTGCCGTTGCAGATCCTGGCGCATCGATTGTTAAGTTGGCCCATGAAAAAGGAATTCAAGTGGTTCCTTTAGTAGGACCTTCTTCAATATTAATGGCAATGATGAGTTCTGGAATGAATGGTCAGAATTTTGCGTTTAATGGATATTTGCCAATTGATAAAGGGGAACGTAAAAAGGCAATTAAGGAATTGGAAAAGTTATCTGTCGATAAAAATCAATCACAAATCTTTATTGAAACTCCCTATCGAAATCAGAAAATGTTTGCAGATTTGAAGGCGGTTTTGTCTCCATCTACCCGCTTGTGTATTGCAGCAGACATTACCCTCTCTTCAGAATACATCAAAACATTTGCCGTACAAGATTGGAAACAGCAGTCTCCAGATTTATATAAGAAGCCAGCGATTTTTATTATTCATAAATAAGAGTAACAGTATCACTAAAGAGATTTTGATACTGCTTATTTAGAGTAGCATTAAAATTAGTATGCTCTGTTATGTTCTCATGAATTATTTAAACTTTTGCCATCCTATCTGCTTTGATGTTAGAAACATTGTAACCCGCAAATTTTTTTAAATAAGATTGAATCGAAGATCCGTAAGCATCTGAGAAACGGATTTTTCCGTTACTTCGCAAATATTTTTTTACATTTCCTGCACCGCCTAAATGAGCCGCTGCTAAAATTCCAGATTCAGTAATTTTTATTCCATTGATTATTTTTCCAACAGTGCGTCTAATATCTTTTCTTAAAATCCATTTGTTTACAGAGCAGTAAGCAGCAAACGCTTTTTCTTGCAATTCTGGGTTTTTTAAAAATTCTTTTGTATTGTATATTCGAAATCGCATTAATGTTGTTTTTCCGAATTGATATTTTCCGAGATATCCTAAGGTGTTGATCACATTATACCTTCCTTGAGATTCTTTAAAAGCAAGCGCTTCTTTAAAGCCAACAAAGTTTTTTTGTAGGTAAGGGAATTCTAATGAGTTGTTTTTTGGAGAATTGTTATTTTTAACTTCAATGCTCTTAACTGGTTCTATAAGCGTTGCATTGATGAATAAAAATAGCGTAAGTGCTAATAAAAATAACTTTCTGATAAATAATAACTTTCTGTTTTGCGTTTACAAATTTAAAGATTAATTTCATACTACTGATTATCAGAATGTTAAATTTTAAAATAAATATAAATAATATGGGTTTTGCTCTTTTTTGCTGTCAAATTGTTGTGGCAAAACCATATTTTTTGTGAATTTGATAATAAAAAACAGGGTTTTCATTATTTATTACTTTTAATGGAATTCTAAAAAAAAACCATATGATTTAAATAGATCACACCTTTGAACCTCCTTTGGGATTGCTTTTGTAAAGGGATTGGTAACTCATTGAGTTAGTTTTCGTTGAAGGCAAATCTTTTTTTTATCGATTTATTCCTTTTTTATTAAGCCATCGGTGGTACTTTTCTGCATTTCTATTGTGCTCAGAAAGTGTTTTTGCAAATGTATGAAAGCCTATTTTTTCAATATTTGCACACATGTAGAAATAGTTGTGTTTGCTGGCATTTAATACTGCATCAATTGCGGAAACGTCAGGCATTGAAATCAATCCAGGAGGCAAACCTTTATTTAAATAGGTGTTGTATGGGGAATCAATTTTTAAATCGGCTGTTAATACTCTTTTAATCAACGTATTTTGTCCCTTTTTCTGACGAATACAGAAGATTATTGTAGGGTCTGCTTGCAAGGGCCATCCTTTTTTTAGTCGGTTTAAATACAAGCCTGCTACAATGGGTCTTTCGATTATCTGAGCTGTTTCTTTTTGAACAATTGATGCTAATGTAATGACTTCTTTTTTTGATAAGTTTAGTTTTTTTGCTTTTTCTACTCTTTTTGTATTCCAAAAAAGGGTGTATTCTTTCAGCATCTTATTACGAAACTTTTCAGCAGATATGGTCCAATATACTTCATAACGATTTGGAATGAAAATGCCTAGCACTGTTTTCTCTGTAAAGTTGTTTTCTTTCAAAAAAAGAGGGTCTAAGAAAGCCTGCATTAATTTGGTGGAGTCTGTTTCCACTTGTGTCGCAATTCTATGTGCTAGTTTTTCTAGGGTGTCTTGATTGTTGAATGCTACTTTTACAGGAGTTTGATTCCCACTTCTTAGAAGATTGACAATGTCATTATTTGACATTCCTTTTTTTAAAATGTATTTCCCTGCTTTTGGTTGTTTGAATTTCTTTTGAACCGCTACCCAATGAAAAGCATTCTCATCCTCTAAAAATGTAGCTATTTTCTTTTTTAAATCTTGAATGTCGTCTTTTGATTCAATAAAAATACTACCTGGTTTTCGAATATTATTTGAAAAGATTCGATTGTAATATTGAAGGCTAAGCATTCCGCTTATTAATATTATTACTATAATACTGATTGAAATTATTTTTTTATTCATTGATTAATTGAAATAAAAATTCATTTTTAAATGCTCCATTTGAGAGTATCCAATCTTTTTTCTCACCTACCATTACAAAATTATTCTTTTTGAATAATGAGATACTTTGTTTATTGTTTGTAATGATGTTTGCATATAATTGATGTAAGTTCAATTGCGAAAAGGCATACCTGATAATCATTTCTAATGCAATGGAAGCAACCCCCTTTTTTTGAAATTTAGGATGCACTAAAATACCGATTCCTGCTCTTCGATGTTGTGGATTAAAATCAAACAGATCAACCATACCCATTCGGTTCTTGGTATTTTTTTCTTCAATTAAAAGCCGAATCTGTTTGGTTTCAAATATATCTAAGTGTGCATTTTCTAAATATTGTTTTAAAACATATTTTGAAAAAGGAACTTGTGTGTGACTTACTTCCCAAATGGCTTCATTGTTTTCTATTTCAAATAGAAATTCTAAATCTTCTGGTTCTATTGCACGTAGATTCATTTTTTGACCACATAGACTCATAGTTTTCATAGCTTATTCTGATAATTCTCTAAAAATATCATTCACAAAAGTTTTTTGGCCTTGTTTAAATAAATTTAAACAGTTAAAGTTTACAATGATTCCTTTCGGTGCTTTCAATAAATGCATGTACGTTAGTATTTACGCTTCAAATATAGGTTGAATTTCCTTAACTGATTTTAAATCAACGACTAAACAATTTTGTATGAGTAAATCTACTCTTAATTTAGTGTCTATTTCTTTTTCTCGATATTTTATAGGTACTTCTAATTCTGATTTAAAAGAGATTCTCTCCTATTTTAATTCTTCAATTAAACATTGATGATATACATTTTCTAATAATCCTGGTCCTAATTCTTTATGAACATTTATACAGCATCCTAAAAGAGTATAGGTTAGGTCACTTAAATATTTTTTGGATATTCTCATGGCTTTTTTTGTACAAGATAATCAAAACAGATGTATTTTTTTTCTATGTTCCTTAATAGTTGATTTATGTAAAAGTTAAATTTCTATATCTCCCTTGAAGACAAATTCTGCAGGTCCTTTTAGAAATACATTGGTGTATTTTCCTTCGTTTTCATCAAAAGAAACGTGTAAATTTCCTCCCATAACGGGTAATTTAATCATTTGTTTTGTTGTTTTTTTTGTTTTGTGCATTGCAATTGCAACGGCCGTGACTCCTGTGCCACATGCCAAAGTTTCATTTTCAACTCCTTTTTCATAGGTTCTTACTTGAAATGTATTGTGATTTACTTGCTCTACAAAATTCACATTACTCCCTGGAGATGGATAGGAATTTCTTATTTTTCTTCCCATTTCAAATACTGGATAGGTCTCTAAATTTTCAACTAATTCTATATGATGTTGTGTTCCTGTGTAAGTAAAAACACTGTTATCGTTTACAATTACTTCATCTACATCTATCATTTGTAAAGAGACAATTTCATTTTCAATTTTCGCAAAATGGGCACCATCAAAGGCAGTAAATTTTGTTTTTAAGGAGATGATTTCTAAGTATTTTGCAAAAGCCACAGCACACCTTCCTCCATTTCCACAGAAGGTTTGGCTACCATCTGCATTAAAATAAATCATTTTAAAATCAAATTCAGCATCATTTTCAATCAAAATAACCCCATCAGCACCTATCCCAAAATTGCGATCACAAATTTTTAATATTGCGGTTATATTCTCTTTTGGAAATCGTTTTGATCTGTTATCAATCATAACAAAATCATTTCCTGTTCCTTGGTATTTGTAAAATGGGATCTTCATGAAGACAAAGATAGCAATTTCAATAGGATTTTATAGATGTTAAAAATGGGTTAAAGTCCGTTAAAATGATGTTAAACAACTTTATCCAAGTTATCAAAAATTATATATTTGATTTATAAAAAATAAAAACCAAATACAATGAAGCATTTTTTTAGTTTTTTAGGAATGGCGCTTTTGGGGGGGATTCTCACGCTAGCTGGTTATAAAGCTTTTGTCGAAAAAGAAATGGTTTACCAACAAATCTCTGAGATCCCAATGGTTAATATTAATTCAAATTTGAATCCAACAATTCGTGCAACTTCTACCATTGAAAATACGACAGATTTTACTATTGCGGCAGAAAGCACCGTGCATGCTGTAGTTCATGTTAAAAATACCGCTGTTAGGACGCAAAAGAATCCGTGGGCGGAATTATTTTACGGAAATGGAAACGGATCTAGAAAATATGAACAAGTTGGAACAGGAAGTGGTGTTATTATTTCTCAAGACGGTTATATCGTTACCAACAATCATGTGATAGAGAGTGCTACGGATATAGAAATCACTTTGAATAATAGGAAAAAACACAAAGCAACTTTAATTGGTACAGACCCAAGTAATGACATTGCATTGTTAAAAATTAATACGGATGTAGAGTTGCCATACATACCTTTTGCGAACTCAGATGCTGTACAAATAGGGGAGTGGGTATTGGCTGTTGGAAATCCATACAATTTAACATCAACAGTAACGGCTGGAATTGTAAGTGCGAAGGGTAGAGATTTGGAAGGCAATCGAAATATTGAATCATTCATTCAAACCGACGCTGCAGTGAATCCCGGGAATAGTGGCGGTGCACTGGTAAATACCCAAGGAGAGTTGATTGGTGTAAATACAGCAATTTCGTCGAGAACGGGTTCATTTATAGGATATTCTTTTGCGGTGCCTTCTAATATTGCAAAAAAAATTATAGATGATATCTTAGAATTTGGAGCTGTGCAACAAGCCATTTTAGGAATCAATGTTGACACTAGCTATGATGAGGAGGGCGTAAAAGTTTCTGGTGTTTTAGAATTGACAGAGCGAGGTCAAAATTTTGGACTTAAAAAAGGAGACGTTATTATCAAAATCAACAATGTTAAAATTTCAAAATTCTCAGATTTAAAAGGGCAATTAACTGCCAAAAGACCCGGGGATTTTGTTGATGTTACTATTCTTAGAGGTGGAGAAGTCTATGTTAAAAAAGTCAAATTATCAAAATCTATAGAAAGGCATATCTCTTCAGTATTTCAATGGGAGTTAAAAGATCTTACAAAAAAGGAGAAGCAGAAAAGAGGGATTCAACAGGGTGTACAAATTATTAGAACAGGTAAAGATGGCGTCGAAAATAATTTAAAAGGTTATATTATTACAAAAATTAATAACCAAGATGTAAACAATGCAAAAGAAACTGTCCGCTTACTAGATAACATGGCAAGTAATAGGTATCGAATTATTGTAGAAATGATCACCTTAAATGGGGAAACTGAAAAGTATATTTATAGATAAATTGTAGAACAAATTGACGAATAAAAATCCTGACTTTCATCAGGATTTTTATGTTTTAACAATTTTAACGAAATCGATTTCGTGTTTCCAATAAAAAGAAATACTTTTGCCGAAAAAATAATAATTTTAGTATCCGATGGCAACAATAATTAATTATGAAACAGAAGTTTTGGCGCAAGCACAAAACAGAAAAGCAACTGTAGAATTCATCAATATCGTAAATAGTTTGTGGTATGATAAAACCATTGAACTGGTATTGTTTAGGAATCCTTTAATAGACAAAAGAGCTGGAGAGGTGTTACATCTAATCAACTATGCAAAAGAGTTTGTTAGCAAACCAATTACAATTTTAGATGCTTTGGATATTGCAAAAGCTATTCAGCAATTAACCTTACCAGCATCAAAATTAGATATTGGTAAATTGGCTTATGAATATTATTTAAATCCAAAAAGAGGCAAAGACAAAGTGGCTTTTGTAAAACATCAATTGAACGCTGTAAAAGAGATTGAAAATGCAGCACCCAAAGATGTTGTTTTGTATGGTTTTGGTAGAATTGGTCGTTTGTTGGCTCGCGAATTGATGACGAAAATGGGCAAAGGATCGCAATTAAGATTGAGAGCCATTGTCACGCGTGGTGAAATCAACAAAACTGTATTAGAAAAGAGAGCATCACTGTTAAGCATTGACTCCGTTCATGGCGATTTTTTAGGCACCGTAACAACCGATGTTGAAAACAATGCTTTAATCATTAACGGAACTACGGTTTATATGATTGCTGCCAAACAGCCTGAAGACATTAATTATACCCAATACGGAATTAACAATGCCTTAATTATAGATAATACAGGAGCTTTTAGAGACAAAGAAGCTCTCAGTAGGCATTTAGTTCCCAATGGAGCATCTAAAGTTTTACTAACTGCGCCAGCAAAAGGAATTCCAAATATTGTTTATGGTGTCAACCATTTAACGCATCATCCAGACAAGGTCTCTATTTTTTCTGCTGCCTCTTGTACCACCAATGCCATTACTCCTGTTTTAAAAGTTTTAGAAGATAATTTTGGAATAAAAAAAGGACATTTAGAAACCATTCACGCCTATACTAATGATCAAAATTTAGTAGACAATATGCATCATAAATATCGAAGGGGTAGAGCTGCTGCATTAAATATGGTGGTTACAGAAACAGGTGCAGGAAAAGCGGTCGCAAAAGCACTACCTGCTTTAGCAGGGAAATTAACCTCCAATGCCATTCGTGTTCCAGTTCCTAATGGTTCATTAGCCATTTTGAACCTTCAATTAAAAACAGAAGTAACCACAGAAACCCTAAACGCGATTATCAAACAATACGCATTAGAAGGAGATTTGGTCGAGCAAATTAAATATTCTCTAGATAACGAACTGGTTTCTTCCGATATTATTGGTACTACAGCACCGGCTATTTATGATAGTAAGGCAACCATTACAGATAAAGAAAGTATCGTTATTTATGTTTGGTATGACAATGAATATGGCTATTCACATCAAGTAATGCGTTTGGCAAAGTACATCGCAAAAGTGAGAAGATATACTTATTATTAGACCTTTAATTAAACATTTTCTTAGAGGAATTATAAAACCCCGAATCAATTTTGTTTCGGGGTTTGTTTTTAGAAGCTATTTCCTGCTTTCACTTCTCGCTTCACACCAAAAAGTGTGAGAGCTCAAACAAGCCGTTCAATCAGGGCTAAACTAGCTTGCCAATTTATAGAAGTCGGAAGGGAAATGGGAACTCAATTTTCTCTGCGTTGAAGACCGTCATAAAATTAAACTTTTCCTTAAATTAGCACTTCAAAGAAAATACATGAAATTACTATTGTTAATCCTTTCGCTATTTTTTGTGCTCAATAACACAAGTGCTCAAGAGACATTACCTTTTTATCAAATTCCTGCAACTACAGATGTGTATACAGCTCAAAGTATATTAGGTAGAATGTATAATTTAATAAATGGCCCTATTGCTGATGCCATTTGGCATACAGGACAAGTTGCAAGTTTTAGACGTTCTTCTGGCAATCCAATCCATTCAAAAATCAATCAATTCTCAGGAACTGTAAGCGACTAATAACCATGACAATTCAAGAAAAAATAACAGCACTTCGCGACCAATTACGTCAATACAATCACGATTATTACGTGCTAGACAATGCTACAATTTCAGATTACGAGTTTGATGTTAAATTAAAAGAGCTAGAGGCTTTAGAAGCAGCAAATCCAGCGTTTTTTGATTCAAACTCACCTACCCAAAGAGTTGGCGGTGGAATTACAAAGAATTTCGAAACCGTTTCGCATAAGAACAGAATGTATTCTTTAGACAATTCCTATTCCAAAGACGATTTATTGGATTGGGAAAAAAGAGTACAAAAAGTGCTAGGAACCGATGCAATAGAATTTACCTGTGAATTAAAATACGACGGTGCTTCTATAAACTTAACTTTTGAAAACGGACAATTTATAAAAGCAGTAACCCGAGGAGATGGCTTTCAAGGAGATGATGTAACCACAAACATCAAAACAATTCGTTCCATTCCTTTATTACTAAATGGAGATTTTGTTTCCAATTTTGAAATGCGAGGCGAAATCATTTTGCCTTTAAAAGGGTTTCATAAAATGAACGAAGAACGAGCAGCAAATGGAGAAGAAGAATATAAAAACCCAAGAAATACTGCAAGTGGAAGTTTAAAACTACAAGACAGTGCTGAAGTTGCAAAACGTCCATTAGACTGTTTGTTATACCAAGTTGTTACTGAAGAAAGAAAATACAAAACCCATTTTGAAAGTTTAGAAAAAGCTCGAAAAGTAGGGTTTAAAGTGCCAAAAACGATTGCACTTGCAAAATCAATTTCAGCTGTTTTTGACTTTGTTAAGCATTGGGATACTGAGCGCCATAATTTGCCTTACGAAACTGATGGTATTGTTATAAAAGTGAATGATTTACAGCAACAAGAAGAGTTAGGTTATACTGCAAAAGCGCCAAGATGGGCCATTGCCTATAAGTTTAAGGCAGAACAGGTTTCAACTGTTTTACATGAAATCAGCTATCAAGTAGGGCGTACAGGTGCTATTACCCCCGTCGCAAATTTAGCGCCTGTTCAGTTGGCAGGAACCACTGTAAAGCGTGCTTCATTGCACAATGCAGATCAAATAGAGAAATTAGACATTCGAATCAACGATACTGTTTTTGTAGAAAAAGGAGGGGAGATTATCCCTAAAATCATCGCCGTCGACTTTTCAAAACGTCCAACTGATTCTCAACCCACTTCCTATGCTACCAAATGCCCAGAATGTGAATCAGAATTAGTCAGAGCAGCAGGAGATGCAAAACATTATTGCCCCAATGAGTATGGGTGTGCACCACAAATAACAGGAAGAATCCAGCATTTTATTTCAAGAAAAGCGATGGACATTGACGGGTTAGGAGGAGAGACTGTCGATTTATTGCGTAAAGAAAACTTGATTTCTGGTTATGCAGATTTGTATGATTTAACCGAAGCACAAGTAATTCCATTAGAAAGAATGGCCGCGAAATCTGCACAGAATATGATTGCAGGAATTGAGAAATCAAAAGAAATACCTTTTGAAAAAGTATTATTTGCTCTCGGAATTCGGTTTGTGGGAGAAACCGTTGCAAAGAAATTGGCCAAACACTTTAAATCGATTGAGAATTTAATGGCTGCTGATTTTGAAACCCTAATTTCTGTAGATGAGATTGGAGACAGGATCGCACAAAGTATTCTTGATTTTTCAAACGATTTAAGTAATATTCAAATGATAGATCGTTTGAAACAATATGGAGTACAATTAGCGGTTTCTGCAGCAAGTTTGGAGAATCAAACCAATAAATTGGAGGGGAAAATATTTGTAGTTTCTGGTGTTTTCTATCAATTATCTAGAAGCGAACTTAAAAAAGCAATTGAAGATAATGGTGGAAAAGTAAGTTCTTCAATTTCAAAAAAAACAACCTTTATTGTTGCTGGTGATAATATGGGACCGAGTAAATTGGCCAAAGCCCAAGATTTGGGTGTTGCGATTATTTCAGAACAGGATTTTATGGATATGATTGGTTAAAATGACCTTTAAATTACAGGTGTCCTATCAGACCAAAATAGTAGTTCCTTCTGAAAACTTTTCATTGTTTTCATCAAAATAGAAGTCAACTCTACCTAAGTTAACTCCATAAGCACCTACTTGGTTGACCAACATGTTTTTATCGGCGCTATTTCTTACTATTGTTGGTTTTGGTAAGAAAGTATGGGTGTGTCCGCCAATAATTAAATCAATATTTTTGGTGTTTTTTGCTAAATTCAAATCCGATATTTTAGTGGGATCTTTTTTGTAAAAATAGCCCAAATGTGAAAGACAAATCACCAAATCACATTCTTCATCTTCCTTTAAAATTCGACTCATGTCTTGGGCAATTTCTAAAGGATCTATGTATTTGGTTTCTTTGTACATTTTTGGATCTACCAAAGCTTCTAATTGTATTCCTAAGCCAAAAACTCCAATCTTAATCCCATCTTTCATTATTATTTTATAAGGTTTTACATGAGTATCTAAGACCGTATTTTTAAAATCATAATTTGCAGAAACAAAATCGAAATTTGCATTTGGTAATTGTTTGTACAAACCCTCGATTGAATTGTCAAAATCGTGATTTCCAATGGTCGCAACATCGTATTTTAGCATGCTCATTAGCTTGAATTCTAATTCACCACCAAAATAATTAAAATAGGGCGTTCCTTGAAAGATATCTCCGGCATCTAATAATAATGTATTTGTATTTTCTTTACGAATACGCTCCACTAAAGTAGCTCTTCTGGCAACACCTCCTTGGTTGGCGTACCTGTGATGCGAGGTTTCAAAAGGTTCAACCCTACTGTGGGTATCGTTGGTGTGTAAAATGGTAATGTGTTTTTTTTTATTGGTAAAGCTTGGCAACGTTAAGCCGCCAATAGAAGTTAACACGGCAGCAGCAGCAGTTTGGTGTAAAAATTTTCTTCTGTCCATTTTATTGAAGTATTACGCGATTGTCTACCGAGGCTCTCAATGTATCTAAGCTTTTAAATTCGTCGATGATGGCATGTCGCATTTTATAATCTGTTTTGAAAAGTGAAATTGGATTTTTAAAAAAATCCATGTTATCACCCCCACTTTGCAAATAATCAGAAGTTAAAACAAAGTAGTTTTCTGTAGGATCAAATTTTTGATTGTTTATTTTTAATTGATAGGATGCATCGGTATTAATAAGCAGTTCAATGTTCTTAGAAAGGGGATGTGCACTTTTATTTTTGATAAAGTAGTCGACAAGTTCCATTATTTTTTTTCCAGAAAGTTCCACAACGACCAAGTTGTTTTCAAAAGGCATTAATTCAAAAGGGTTTTTATTTGTAACGGCTCCTTTAGAAATACTTGCTCTAATTCCACCATAGTTAAACACTGAAAAATCGATTTCTTTTCCTGTACGTTCTTTGAAAATTATATTCGCTCTTTCATAACATAAATCCGCTAATAAATTCCCCAAAGAGCTTTGCATTTTCCCATCATATCGGTTAATGTTTTTTGGGGCATATGAAATTACAGAATTTATTTCTGCAATCATTTTGTTCTTGTAGGGTGCTATCAGTTTTTTATAGGCTGCTTTCTCGTTAAAAGCACTATCAATCGTAATGATATCGGCGGTTATTTTAACAAGGGAAAATGTTTTTTTTTCACATCCAATAAAGATTATTATGAGGCTGAAAACAAGAAGTGCTTTTTTCATAGATTTGGTAAGCTCTTTTTAAGTAAATTTGTTCTAGCGAATTTAAGCTATTATCAATTACAGCAAATGATTTTTTCTAAAATTAAAAAATATTTTTTACAAAAGGAAATTCAGCAATCTTCCAAAACAAGTAAAAGAGCTGTTGTCAATAACAAAATAAAAAACATTGGTATTGTATCGACAATGGCATTGAATGATGTTCATGAGTTTCAAGAAAAAGTTAAAAAATTATTTCCAGAATATCGAAGTGTCAACTGGTATTGCTACAGAGAATTCCATAAAAGTGACGAAAAATCCTTTCATCATTTTTCTAGTAATGATTTTAATTGGAAAGGAAAAATCAATGATGTGAGCTTGCAAATTTTTGTAGATACTCCTTTTGATATTTTAATTTGTTATTTTGATAGAAATCATGTTTTTTTAGAAAGCCTTGTGAAACAATCGCAGGCTAGTTTTAAAATAGGTTTTTCGAATGTCAATCAATCTTTGTTTGATTTAGAAATTTCAGAACGTATTGGTAATATTGACAGTTTTCATGCTGAGCTTGAAAAATATCTTCAAATTCTCGGGAGTATCGAAGCGTTATAATTCAACAAAAAAAGAGGATGTTGTGAAATTATGGTGTTTAGAAGTTTTGATTGCTTTTTACGATAATTAATTTAATATTTTTGTCAACTCATAAACACAAAAAAGAATGCAAAAATTTGTAGGAACCGGAGTTGCTTTGGTAACCCCTTTTAAAACTGACAAAAGTGTCGATTTTGATTCGCTTATAAAATTAGTGAATTTCAATATCGATAACGGTGTGGATTACCTTGTGATTAATGGTACTACTGGCGAAAGTGCTACGATTACATCAGAAGAAAAATTAAAAATAATTGAGGTAATTGTGACCGCCAATAAAGGAAGGTTGCCCTTGGTTTTAGGTGTTGGAGGGAATAATACTGCTCGTGTTGTCCATGAATTAGAAACAAGAGATTTCTCTAGCATCGATGCTATTTTATCTGTAGCACCTTATTACAGTAAGCCAACCCAGGAAGGGTTTTATCAGCATTTTAAAGCCATCACAGAAGCTTCACCAGTTCCCGTTATCCTATACAATGTTCCTGGAAGAACTGCAAAAAACATGTCTGTTGAAACAACTTTACGACTGGCAAATGGTTTTAAAAATATTGTCGGTGTTAAAGAAGCTGGGAATAACACTCAACAATATTTAGAATTGATCAAAAATAAGCCTGCTGATTTTGCAATCATCTCTGGAGATGATGATCTTGCTCTGGCAATTACTTTAGCTGGTGGTTCAGGAGTGATTTCAGTAATTGGGCAAGCATTTCCAAAGGTATTTTCAGAAATGATTCAGTTCGGTTTGGAAGGCAAAAACAAAGAAGCGTATCAGTTGCATTTTCAATTAATGGATGTTGTAGATTATATTTTTGAAGAGAATAATCCTGCGGGAATTAAAACCGTTTTACAGGCTTTGAATATAACTTCTAATGAGGTTCGTTTGCCATTGGTAAAAACTAGCGCTGATTTGCAGTCTAGGATTGTCGAATTTGTTAATAATTTTTAGCATTATCTGTGCCATATCTTTTGTGTTTTCTTTTCAATAAAAGATAAGATTAACAAACTTTTAGCGCCCAAGAATGTTCTATAATGCTGTTTTTTGCGCATTATTGCAAAACACAATCAAGAGTGTTTGAAAATCGTTTTATTAATCCATATTTAATTAGTAATTTTGCCCGATGCAAAAAAATAAAAATTTAGCTTGTTTATTCCTGCTTTGTGCTATGTTATTCTCTTGTGGAGAATATCAAAAAGTGCTTAATAAGGGTTCTGAAGAAGAACAATACAAAATGGCTGTCAAATTATACGAATCTCAAAAGTATACCAAGGCATTGCGTTTGTTTGAAAAAGTAACTCCCTATTATAGAGGGAAACCTCAAATGGAAAGAATCCAGTTTATGGTTGCGCAATCTAATTTCAATGAAAAAAACTATACAACAGCTGGATATTACTTTGATCGGTTTGCAAGTAATTACCCAAAAAGTTCAAAGAAAGAAGAAGCTTCTTTTTTATCTGCCTACAGTTATAAGTTAGCATCTCCAGTTTTTAGTTTAGATCCGACAGATACCAATAAAGCATTAGAAGCTTTTCAAGGATTTATAAATGAATATCCAGATTCTGAAAAACTTCCCGAAGCAAATAAACATTATGCTGAGTTGAGACTAAAATTACAAAAAAAATCCTTTGAAATTGCAAAAACATATTATAGAACTGCGGATTACGATTTAAGAAATTATAAAGCGGCAATTCAGGCTTTCGATAACCTATTGTCTGACTATCTAGGTTCTGAGTTTAAAGAAGAAGCTCTTTATTATCGTTTAAAAGCTGCACACGATTTTGTTCTAAAAAGTTTTGATAGAAGAAAACTAGAACGAATTAAAGATGCGATAAATGCTTATGATAAATTGAAGCGAAACTTCCCGGAATCTAAGTATCTAGTAGATGCCAATGAAATGTTGGATACTTTACAAAAAGAGCAAGCTAGAGTAGCGGATTTAGTACAAAAAGGGAAAATAGAAATTGAAACAAAAAAGTAAATAACAATCATGGATTATAAAGAAACGAAAGCTGCTGTAAGTACTGTTACTTATGACAAAAAAGAAATTGAAGCGCAGACAGAAAACATCTACGAAGCCATCTCAATCATCGCAAAAAGAGCGACTCAAATCAACAACGATTTAAAGACAGAATTGGTTGATAAATTAGATGAGTTTGCCACTTACAATGATAGTTTAGAGGAGGTTTTTGAAAATAAGGAACAGATAGAGGTTTCTAAATTTTATGAAAGATTGCCAAAGCCAACAGCTCTAGCTGTTGAGGAATGGTTAAATAATAAAGTATATCACAGAACACCAGAAACAGAATAATATGTCTGTTTTAAGCGGTAAAAAAGTGTTATTAGGTATCACTGCTGGAATTGCCGCCTACAAAACGGCAAGTCTAGTCCGTTTATTCATTAAAAGAGGTGCTGAAGTTCAAGTAATTATGACTCCTGCATCTAAAGATTTTATTACCCCACTCACGCTCTCTACACTTTCCAAAAATCCTGTTCATTCTACTTTTTATGATAAAGAAGCAGAAAACGAACTTTGGAACAATCATGTAGATTTAGGGCTATGGGCAGACATCATGGTCATTGCGCCTGCCACTGCAAATACGCTTTCAAAAATGACAAATGGTGTTTGCGATAACCTATTGTTGGCGACCTATCTATCTTCTAAATGCCCGGTTTATTTTGCTCCAGCAATGGATTTGGATATGTACATTCATCCATCAACAAAAAATAATTTAGATCAATTACAACATTTTGGCAATGTTATGATACCTGCTACCTCCGGTGAACTAGCGAGTGGTTTGGTTGGAGAAGGAAGACTGGCTGAACCCGAAGATATTCTATCGTTTATAGAGAAGGATCTTCTAAATAAACTGCCTTTAAAAGGAAAAAAAGTACTATTAACTGCAGGCCCTACATACGAAGCAATCGATCCCGTTCGTTTTATAGGTAATCATTCGTCTGGAAAAATGGGGTTTGCACTTGCAAAAAAAGCAGCAAATTTAGGAGCAGAAGTCATTTTGATTACTGGTCCGAGTGCTGAAACCATTCAGCATTCATTTGTGAAAAGAATTGATGTGAAATCAGCCGAAGAAATGTATGCCCAAGCCCATCTGTATTATAAAGATACTGATATTGCGATACTGTCTGCAGCGGTTGCAGACTATCGACCAAAAAATGTGGCTGCTCAGAAAATAAAAAAGAAGGAGGCTACCATTGAAATTGTTTTGGAAAAGACAAAAGACATTTTAGCTTCTTTAGGTGAAATTAAAGAACATCAATTATTAGTGGGTTTTGCATTGGAAACAAATAACGAAGCGGAAAATGCAAAAGGTAAGTTGAAAAAGAAAAATTTAGACCTCATTGTTTTGAATTCTTTACAAGATAAAGGAGCTGGTTTTGCAACAGATACCAATAAAATTACTATTATTGATAAAGATTTGAGCATGCAAACATTCGATTTGAAGTCTAAATATGCAGTAGCTGAAGACATTATGAATGCTATTGTCGCCAAATTATAAGTGTAAGATATCGTCTTTAAAGTAGTTGAAAACTCTCCTGTATTTTAGATGCTAACACTTCTTGAACTTGATATAAAACCAAAAAAATGCAACAAAAAATAGCCCTTTTCTTCCTGTTTTTTTCAATCATTAGTATTAGTGCACAAGAATTAAATTGTTTGGTGACTGTAAATTCAGCACAAGTACAAGGTTCGAATGTGCAGGTGTTTAAAACCCTACAAAGTTCTTTGTCTGAGTTTATCAATCAAACAAAATGGACCGATAATGAGGTTGAGGTGGAAGAGCGCATTAACTGTGCTGTGAATATTATCATTACTTCAAGAGACAATAATACCTTTCAAGCATCCATTCAAGTACAATCTACAAGACCCGTTTATGGGACCACTTACGATTCACCGATTTTAAATATAAGAGATGAGAAATTTTCTTTTACTTACAACGAGTTTGATCCGTTTATCTACAATCCAAATTCATTTGATAGCAATTTAATCTCTACCATTGTCTTTTATGTCAACATTATTTTAGGAGCAGATGCGGATACTTTTAAAAAGTACGGTGGAGAAAAATATTTAAAAGAAGCACAAAATGTAATGTTACAAGCGCAGCAAAGTGGTATTCAATCATGGCAAAATGTAGTTGGGAAGCAAAATCGTTATTTATTGATTGACAACCTCTTGTCTCCGAAACTCAAAAATTATAGAACGATTTCATACGATTACCATCGAAAGGGATTTGATAATTTACACAAAAACGAACGTGCTGCAAAACAGGCCATTGAGAATAGTTTGATTTCTTTGGAATCAATTTTTAATAAAACCGTTGGAAATTATCTCATTCGGTTGTTTTTAGATGCCAAATCCGACGAAATTGTGAATTTATACTCTGGAGGAAGCAAAACACAAAAGGTTTCATTAGTGGCCAAAACGCTTCGTAAAATATCTCCAAATAACAGCGCAAAATGGCGGAAGTTAGATTAGAAATATTCATTAAGATTTAGTAATTTTAATTTTTAAAATAATCAGCCATTGTTGAGTTCCATTTCCATAAATAATTACGCATTAATCAATCATTTACACATTGATTTTTCATCTGGTTTGTCTATTATAACAGGAGAAACAGGAGCAGGAAAGTCCATTTTGTTAGGTGCTTTAGGTTTGGTGCTTGGAAATAGAGCCGATTTGTCTGCTTTAAAAGACAATTCGAAAAAATGTTTTGTAGAAGCAAAGCTTGCGATTGGCACTTATGAACTTCAATCCTTTTTTGAAAATGCGGATTTAGATTATGAACAGGATACGATTATTCGTAGAGAGATTTTACCTTCGGGGAAGTCCCGCGCGTTTGTAAACGATACGCCAGTGACATTATCTGTGTTAAATGCCCTTAAAGTAAAATTGATGGATGTGCATTCGCAACATCAAACAAGTGAACTGTCGGATGTGAATTTTCAATTTACCATGATTGATGCACTTTCTAAGAATCAAACAAAAATAGGTTCCTATAAAAGAGGTTTAAAGCAGTTAAATACACTTAAAAAAGAACTACTTCAAATAGAAGAAACTCAACGAGAAGCGAACCAACAATACGACTATAATCTTCATTTGTTTGAAGAGTTAGAGGCGGAAAATTTGGTTGCAAACGAACAAGAAACTTTAGAAGTCTCTTTGGACAAACTGAATAATGTAGAAGAAATTCAATTGCATTTGTCAGCAGCATTGTCGCTAACGATTAGTGATGAAATAGGAATTCAAAATCTATTGTCATCTGTGGCAAGTAACCTACAAAAAGTAGCACCATTTTCAAAAGAATACGAAGCAATAGCAACCCGATTTTCGAGTCTTAAAATTGAATTGGATGATCTTGTGGGTGAATTAGAAAATGCCAATGAGCTTTTGGAATTCAATCCCAATGAGGCCGAGAAAATTAATGATCGATTGCAGCTGATTTATAATTTACAGAAAAAGCATTATGTAAATTCGATCTCGGATTTAATCAATATTCAAACAACACTCTCTGAAAAGTTATTGCAGAAAGAAAATGCTGAGGAAAACATTGCGGCAAAGAATAAAGAAATTGAAGCGATTTCAGAAAAGTTAGACAAAGTTGCGCTTAGTATTTCCGATGCTCGTATAAAAACGGTTCCAAAATTAAAAAAATCACTAGAGCATTTGCTCTCAGAACTTGGAATGGAGAATGCTCGTTTTTCAATTCAAATTTCACCTTCTCAAAATTACTTTACCAATGGAAAAGACGAATTACAGTTCTTATTTTCAGCAAATAAAGGAGGTAATTTTGGTGAACTTAAAAAAGTGGCTTCCGGTGGAGAATTGTCGCGAATTATGCTATCTGTCAAGAAAATACTCTCTGAACATACACAATTGCCAACTATTATTTTTGATGAAATAGACACGGGTGTTTCCGGTGAAATTTCAAATAAAATAGCACAAATCATGCAGCAGATGAGTCAGCACATGCAGGTAATTACGATTACGCATTTGCCACAAATAGCAGCAAAAGGAGCACATCATTACAAAGTTTTTAAAAGTGATGTAAACGGCAAAACGACGACGAATTTAAAACAACTTTCTCCAGAAGAAAGAATCATTGAAATTGCAGAAATGTTGAGTGGTAAAGAGATCTCAGACTCCGCACTTACACATGCAAAAGAGTTGTTGCATTAGAAAACAGCAAAAATACTTACCTATTTATACTTTATCAGATACAATTTATTAAAAAGGGAAATAAGGCATCATTTTTCGAGCTTTAAACAAGTATCCTGGAAAATGCTCCGTAGCCTGTGTAAATTATATCATTGTTATGTTCTCCGATGTGACGAAAAAGGTGACGCTTCAAAATTTATTCTTCCATGGAGGTTTTTCAAATATGAGAGTTCGTGATGCTGTCAAGAATCCCGTAGAATGAATAATTCTCAGTAGTTCACTCAAACGACTATGAATAGAGAATTTAAAGTCGTTTTTATATGTCAATTTCTTAGTAATGAATAATTGATTAAATATTATGCTGATAGTATTAGTTTTATTCTTAAAATAAATGTAATTTTAAAGCAAATTAACTTTAAACTACCTTTTTATGAAAAAAATTACTTTATTATTATTAACCTTGTGTTTTGGTGCCATTTCATATGCACAAACACCAGTACTTACAGCCATAGTAGATGGTGATTGCTCTGGTGGAACTCCAAAACTGTTGGAAATATATGCAGATGGTACAGTTGACTTCTCTTTGTATTCTATTGAAAATCAAACGAATGCAAACACCTCATGGGGCGCTACACAATCATTGGCTGATTTAGGGACAGTTACAGATGATTTTGTATACATTACTACTTCAGGAAGTTCTGATTCAATGATTTCAGAGTTTCCTTCTGTCACATCTTCTCAAACGCTAGTTTCGAATACAATAAATTTAAATGGAGATGATAGAATAAGAATTATTTTGACATCGGATTCATCTGTAGTAGATCAATATGGAGAAACTGATGTTGATGGTACAGGAAAATCATGGGAATATAAAGATTCTTATGCAAAAAGAGTTGAAGGTACTTCTGCTGACTCTGGATTTGCAGAGGCGAACTGGGTATATGCAGGTGCAGGTTCTTTAGACGGATTAGGTGTTTGTCAAGGGGGGACTGATACATATGAAGTGTTAATTGGAGGAGTTGGAACATATACCACAACCACAACTACAACACCAGAAATTTCAATCACAGCTCCAACAGATGGAGCAACCTTAGCATCAACAACAACAAGTGTTACTGTATCTGTCTCAACAACAGATTTTGCAGTAGGTGCTACAGATGCAGGTCTTGATGGACATATTCATTGGTCAATCCAAGAGAATTCTGATGCAGCAGTTGATCAAGCTATGAAGTATGATACTAACGATGAAACAATTTCAGTAACGTCTGGTAACACATACACAGTATTTATGGAATTAAGAGATAATAGTCATCAACCTTTATCTCCTGAGGTTAATACTTCAGTTACTTTCTCAGTTGAAGCTGGTTCAAATACAGTAACACCACTTACTTCTGCAACATGGAAGGGTTATATTAATACTTTTAATATTTCTGACGGAGCTTATCAATTTGGTTTTGAATATGGAGTTGCTGATATGCAATCAACAATTACAGATACATACGTAAAACTGCAGCCAAACTTTGGTATATGGACAGCTGAGGCTTCAAATGCTGCTTGGTTTGATAGTTCATCAGGAACTCAAACACCTATTTTAAACATAGAAGGAAATACTTTTGTAGAGAATAATGATTTAGCTGGATCAGATTTAACCTTTGAGGGTAATGTTTCTGCTGCAGATTTAGATGCAGGCTATACGGCTGTTGCCTTTATAAAAGCATTAGATCCAAACAATGGATATGCTACAGTTGTAAATAAGTCAATAGACATCACATCAGCTGGAGATTTTACTGTTTCAGCAACAGCTGCAGAATTAGTAGAAGGTTTTATTGTTCAGTACGGTTTTGCTGTAACAGGTCCACCTGCAGATCCAGCAACAGAGGATTCTTTAGGAAGTGTAGTAATGGGAGTAGAACCAGCTGGTTCAAATACAGTAACACCACTTACTTCTGCAACATGGAAGGGTTATATTAATACTTTTAATATTTCTGACGGAGCTTATCAATTTGGTTTTGAATATGGAGTTGCTGATATGCAATCAACAATTACAGATACATACGTAAAACTGCAGCCAAACTTTGGTATATGGACAGCTGAGGCTTCAAATGCTGCTTGGTTTGATAGTTCATCAGGAACTCAAACACCTATTTTAAACATAGAAGGAAATACTTTTGTAGAGAATAATGATTTAGCTGGATCAGATTTAACCTTTGAGGGTAATGTTTCTGCTGCAGATTTAGATGCAGGCTATACGGCTGTTGCCTTTATAAAAGCATTAGATCCAAACAATGGATATGCTACAGTTGTAAATAAGTCAATAGACATCACATCAGCTGGAGATTTTACTGTTTCAGCAACAGCTGCAGAATTAGTAGAAGGTTTTATTGTTCAGTACGGTTTTGCTGTAACAGGTCCACCTGCAGATCCAGCAACAGAGGATTCTTTAGGAAGTGTGGTAATGGGTGATGAATCAACAGCTGGGATTGATGATCAAGATCTTATAACTTTAAATATGTTTCCAAACCCTGCAAGTGATGTGTTGAATATCTCAGCACAAAACACGATCAATACAGTAGAGATCTATAATGTTCTGGGTCAGAAAGTGATAAGAATGAATGTAGAAGATACTAGTGCGGAAATTAATGTTTCTAATTTAAACGCTGGAATCTACTTAATTAAATATGAAATAAATAATAGAACAAGTACAAAGAAATTTGTAAAGAATTAAGTATCTATTAATACTAATTAAAAAAGGGAATGTATATAAATACATTCCCTTTTTTTATGGGTAAAAATTCTAAAACTAGTAATTCATTATAATTTATTTTGTTCTCAATGTTTTTAATAGATTCGTTAAAAATTTAATTATTGATTCTTATTTCTCCATTATTATTTATAATCGTCCACAGGAAATTGTTGCATAGTTAGAGAATTTGACCAGAAACGTGACACTTTAAAATTTATTCTACAATGATGTTATTTCAAAAATGTGCTTAAGTGATGCTATTATGGAACAATAGAAAAATATTTTTTTAGTTGCGTAAGTATGCGATTAAGATTATTTAATCTATGATTGTTTTTTTTAATAAATTATCATTAATTAATATATTTACTTAAAAATTATACTTTTAATGTTAATTTTTGTTAAAAAAAATGTAATTTTATACTCGATTAATTTTAAAATATAAACATATATGCAAAAAATTACTTTATTATTTTTATTATTGACTTTATCGTTTTCTGTAAATGCTCAGTTTACCGAGGGTTTTGAATCTGGAATACCGGATGATTGGACCATTATAAATAACGGTGGTTCAAATGGTTGGGCTCAAAATACAGCACCTTCAGGTGGTGCTCTAGAGGGTTCTGCTGTTGCAGGGTTATATTATAACACTGATGCTCATGATGATTTTTTAATTACACCTTCTATAGCAGTTAGTGTTGGTGTAAATGAATTTATTTCGTTTAATGTAAAATCCAGATCTTCAACTTATTTGGAAGCTTATGAAGTATTACTTTCAACAACAAACCCTTCAGAATCAGAATTTACAGTTGTTTTACAAGCATCTTCTGATGCCCCTAACTCATGGACAAATATTAAATTTGATCTTTCAGCATATGACGGTCAAACTGTTTATGTTGCTATAAGAGCTACTGACACCGATCGTTTTGAATTATTTGTTGATAATGTTTACAGTGGAATTGAATTATTTGCGCCTGAATGTGCTACAACACCTTCACCATCAGTAGCTGAAACAGATGTTCAAATCAATACGGCTACTGCGAGTATTAATATAGGATGGGAAGCTCCTGCTTCGGGTTCTGAACCAACAGGTTATGAAATATTTTGGGGAGAAACTTCTGGAAGTTTAACCTCTTTAGGAACTACTCCTGAAACTACCGTTAATATTACCAATGTAAATTATAATACTACATATTATTGGATGGTAGTTCCTTACAATGACGCAGGTTCTTCTGAAGGTTGTGAAGAATGGAGCTTAACAACAGTTTCCATGCCAAGTCTTGATTACTTAAATCCTTTTACAATCTACCCAGGAGCAGGTTGGTCAGAAGCAGCTGGTTCAATTAATGAGCCATCAGGAACAACCTCATCCTTTATAGAGGACGATTTTGGGAATGATTCTACACATGAGAATGGAAAATCGGCAAGAATTAACATCTATGGAACCGCTGTAGATGAATATTTAATCACTCCTAAATTTGATTTATCTGGAGGAACTTATTATTTAAATGCTGATTTAGCTTTAACATTATATGCAGCATCAACAGCATCTGATTTAGATCCAGATGATTATTTAGCTTTATTAGTTACCCAAGATGACGGTGCTAGTTGGACTGAGTTAGCTCGTTGGGATGAGAATAGTACTTTAACACCAGAAGGAGCTCCAATGGATGAAATAACACTTTCTGGCTATAATAATGAAACTTATTTTGCCTTTTATGCTTTTTCAGACACTAGTGGTGTAGATAACGATTTATTTATTGATAATTTCCAAATTACAGCTTCATCATTGTCAGATACAGCTGGAGTTGAAGACGAAAGTTTAGTAACTTTAAATATGTATCCAAACCCTGCAATTGATGTGTTAAATATCTCATCACAGAGCACGATCAATACGGTAGAGATCTTTAATGTCCTTGGACAGAAAGTGATCACGATGCAAGTAGAAGATACAAGTACAGAAATCAATGTTTCCAACTTAAACGCTGGAATCTATTTAATTAAGTATGAAATAAATAATAGTACAAGTACAAAGAAATTTGTGAAGAACTAAGTATTTATTTATACAAATATCAAAAAGGGGATGTATGCAAATACATCCTCTTTTTTTATGGATTAACATTAGAAACCTAGTAATTCATTATTATTTCTTTTGTTTTCAACGTTTTTTGTAGATTCGTTTAAAATTTAATCGTTGAAACTCAATTTCTCCATTATTGTTCCTGTTTACAATCGTCCAAACGAAATTGACGCATTGTTAGAAAGTTTGACAAAACAACATTTTTCTGATGACTTTGAAGTCCTAATCATTGAGGATGGCTCAGAGATTGCTGCAGAAAATATTGTTAAAAAGTACCAGTCTCAATTAAATATCCATTATTTTTTTAAAGTAAATAGCGGTGCAGGCCCAAGTCGTAATTATGGAATGCAACGGGCAACCGGAAATTATTTCATCATTTTAGATTCAGATGTTCTCCTCCCTGAAACCTATTTAGCAGAAGTTCAAAAAGGATTGGCACATCGTTTTACCGATGCATTTGGTGGACCCGATGCTGCACATGACTATTTTACTTCTTTGCAAAAAGCAATCAACTATTCCATGACTGCCGTTTTAACTACCGGTGGAATTCGTGGAAAAAAACAAGCCGTCGGTACATTTCAACCGAGAAGTTTTAATTTAGGAATATCAAAAAAAGCATTTGAAAAAACACAAGGTTTCTCTACATTAAAAAATGGCGAAGACATTGATCTTACCTTTCGCCTTTGGGAATATGGATTTGAAACACAACTTATAGACAAAGCATTTGTATATCATAAACGGAGAAGTACCTTAGCGCAATTTTTTAAACAAACTTTTGGCTTTGGAACTGCTAGACCACTTTTAAATAAAAGGTATCCAGCAACAGCTAAAATTACGTATTGGTTTCCAAGTTTATTTATCATTGGATTTGATGTGAGTTTGTTTCTTGTCTTTTTTGGAATTCCCCAATTAATTATTTTATATGGAGTGTACTTTGTATTTCTTTTTATTGATGCATTTATTCAAAATAAAAGGATATCAGTCGCTTTTTTAAGCATCATCACTTCTTTTATTCAGTTCCTAGGATATGGTTTAGGGTTTCTATGGTCTCAGTTGAAAAAGAAATAATCTTTTGCTTCTGTTTTTTCTGTATTTTTAGATTCCAATTCAGAAAGTCAATCATGAAACACAACCAATTATTACTTTATATGCTGCTGTTCTTCATGTTTTGCTGTACAAAAGAACAAGTTGTCACTGCAAAACAGCAACAACCACTAACTTCCTATGTAAATCACTTTATTGGAACCGGAGGTCATGGGCATACCTATCCAGGAGCAACTCTGCCTTTTGGGATGATGCAACTCTCTCCAGACACCCGATTAGAAGGATGGGATGGTTGTTCAGGATATCATTATTCAGATACCGAAATTTATGGATTTTCACATACCCATTTGAGTGGAACGGGTGTTTCTGATTATGGAGACATCCTGCTCATGCCCACAAATAAAATTGTTTTTAACAATGGTGCTGATACTTCTTCAAGTGCAGCAGATAAGGAAGGCTATAAATCTAAATTTTCTCATGAAAATGAAATTGCAGAACCTGGTTTTTACAAAGTACATTTAGACGATACCAATATTGATGTTGCATTGACCGTTTCGGAGAGAAGCGGCATACATAATTATCAATTTCCAACAAATAAAAATCAAGTAGTCATTTTAGATTTGCTGCATCGTGATGAAGTTTTAGATGCAAAAATCAATACAATTTCAGCAACAGAACTTTCAGGATACCGATTCTCGAAAGCTTGGGCAACCGATCAGCGTTTGTTTTTTAGTATCAAAACATCCCACCCATTCAACGATATACTTCAATCGCCTCCCAAAGAAGGAATGCCTGGTGGACAAAAAATGGCTTTGACATTTGACAATCCAAACAATGAACCTGTCATTATTAAAATTGGAATCTCTGCTGTTGATATTGCCGGGGCAAAAATGAATTTAGCAACTGAGATTGGCGATAAAACGTTTGAGGAAGTAAAACGAGAAGCCCAACAAGTTTGGGAGCAACAACTCCAAAAAATTGTTATCGAAGATTCAAAAATTGCTGATAAAATTAATTTTTATACGGCAATGTATCACGTTTCAATTGCGCCAAATTTGTATCAAGATGTAGACGGACGATATCGCGGAATGGATTTTAAAATTCATCAAACCAATGATTTTGAGTATTATACGGTGTTTTCCTTGTGGGATACCTACCGAGCTGCACATCCATTGTATACCTTATTAGAAACTAAAAGAACAAATGATTTTATCAATACCTTTTTAGCAAAATATGAGGAAGGAGGCATTTTTCCCATTTGGGATCTATCTGCTAACTATACAGGGTGTATGATTGGATATCATGCCATTCCTGTCATTGCAGATGCCTATTTAAAAGGCATCCGAAATTATGACGTTGATAAGGCTTTTAAAGCGATGAAACATTCAGCAACCAGAGACAAATTAGGCTTAGATTCGTATAAGAACTTTGGCTTTATTCCAGTAGAAAAAGAAAGTGAGTCTGTTTCAAAAACGCTTGAATATGCCTATGACGATTGGACCATTGCTCAAATGGCAAAAGCACTCGAAAATGAAAAAGATTACAAAACCTACATCGAAAGAGCCCAGTCCTACAAAAATATATTTGATCCAGAAAGTCAATTTATGAGAGGACGCTTTAGAAATACCTGGTTTGCCCCTTTTGATCCCTATGAAGTGAATTTTAATTATACCGAGGCCAATGCATGGCAGTACAGCTTTTATGTACCTCAGGATATTTCGGGTTTTACCCAATTATTGGGCGGAAAAAAAGCACTTGAAAAGCAATTAGATGCCTTGTTTGTAGCAGCAAATAAAACTTCGGGCCGCCAACAAGTAGATATCACTGGTTTAATAGGACAATACGCCCACGGAAATGAGCCCAGCCACCACATGGCATATTTGTATAACTTTGTAAATAAACCTGCTAAAACACAAGAAAAAGTACGTCAAATCTTAACTGAACTGTATACCAACACCCCGGATGGAATCGCAGGCAATGAGGACTGTGGTCAAATGAGTGCTTGGTATATTTTTAGTGCCTTGGGTTTTTATCCAGTCACTCCAGGATCCAATCAATACATTATTGGAGCTCCCTTGTTTGAAAAAGCAACGCTTCATCTAGAAAACGGCAACACATTTACAGTACAAGCGAAGCAGCTTTCAGAAAAAAACAAATACATACAATCAGTGACTTTGAATGGCAAGGACTATTTACATTCCTATATTCAACACCAAGCCATTATCCAAGGAGGGAATTTGGTTTTTGAAATGACAGATCAGCCTTCAGATTGGGGTAGTCAAGATGCCTTTATTCCTGAAACAAAAATTAAAGACCACCTTATTGTACCTGCACCATATATTGCCAAAGGGAAAACAGCTTTTCAAGAAAGTACAGCAGTGAGCTTGTCTTCTGTAGACAAAAAAGCAGCCATTTATTTTTCTTTGGGAGGTGAATTTCAGAAGTACATCCGTCCATTTCTCATTTCAGAAAAAGCAACCTTAGCGGTCTATGCTCAAAAAGAGGGTATCAAAAGTGTAGTCATTACTACTGATTTTTATAAAATTGATCCCAACCTTAAAATCGCTTTAAAAACTAGCTATGCCAACCAATACAATGCGGGTGGTGATCATGCACTTATTGATGGAGTTTTAGGTACCAAAGATTTTAGAACCGGTACCTGGCAAGGCTATTTTGATTCGGATGTTGTCGCTGTGGTAGATTTGGGGAGTAAAAAAAACATTAAAGAAGTATCTATTGGATTTTTACAAGATCAACGGAGCTGGATTTTTTATCCAACAAAGGTCAACTGCCTTGTGTCCAATGACGGGGTTAATTTTCAAGCATATCCTAATGGGAGTAGAACTCTAAATTCAACGATGCAAACACCGGCGGTTACCCTTAAAAGGGTTCAATTTGAAGGAGCAGGTACTTTTCGATATGTCAAAATCATAGCTAAAAAGCTCGGCGAACTTCCCACTTGGCATTTAGGATACAAACACGAGGGACGGTCTTGGCTGTTTGTCGACGAAATTCAGATACAATAAACAACATGAAAAGAAGAATTTTTTTAAAAAAAGCAACCGTCTCGGGGCTGTCCATTGTGGCGGTCAATTCCCTTTTAAGTTGTGATACTTCAACCAATGTCTCAACGTCAATAATAGCATCAGAATCAAAGGCTATAAAACCGATTGTAATCGCTACTTGGCGGGTGCCAAATGCTACTGCAAAAGCTTGGGAAGTTTTGCAAAATAACGGAAGTTCATTAGATGCTGTAGAACAAGGTTGCCGAGTGGAAGAGGCAGCGGTTGCCAATCAGTCAGTAGGAAAGGGTGGATTGCCAGATCGAGATGGAAACGTTACCTTAGATGCCTGTATTATGAATAAGGAAGGGGATTATGGTGCAGTTATGGCTGTTCAGAACATTACCCATGTTATTTCTCTCGCCAGGAAGGTAATGGAAAAAACTCCGCACGTAATTCTCAGCGGAAAAGGTGCAGAGAAATTTGCGTATGAACAGGGTTTTGAAAAGGAAAATTTATTGACCGAATCTGCAAAAAAAGCATGGGAAGTTTGGAAAAAGACTGCTCAGTACAAACCGATTATCAATATTGAAAATCACGATACGATTGGCATGTTGGCCATCGATAAAAAAGGCGATATTGCAGGCGGCTGTACAACCAGTGGACTGTCCTATAAAATGGCAGGTAGGGTGGGAGATTCGGCCATTATTGGATCGGGATTGTTTATTGATAATGAAGTAGGGGGCGCCACGGCTACTGGAATGGGTGAGGAAGTTTTAAAAACGGTAGGGAGTTTTCTTATTGTTGAATTAATGCGTCAGGGAAAAACACCCCAAGAAGCCTGTGAAGAAGCTGTACAGAGAGTGATAAAGAATGCTGGTGATCGTTATAAAGATTTTCAAGTTGGATTTATCGCTCTAAATAAAGCTGGAGAAATAGGTTCCTATTGCATTCATGAATGGTTCAATTATCAAGTACATACAGCAAAAGAAAACAAGAATTACAAATCAGATTATTATAACAAAGCTTAATATTATATGTCAACAACAGCAACACAAAAATCCTACAAAAGTGCTTTTATCTTTTTAACAATGTTATTTTTTCTTTGGGGATTTATTACCGTTCTGGTGGATAGCTTGATTCCCAGGCTGAAAGATGTTTTCGAAATGTCGTATGCAAAAACGGTTTTGGTGCAATTTGCTTTTTTCGTAGCCTTTTTCGTTTTTTCCTTACCTGCAGGATTTCTCTTGTCTAAAATAGGGTACAAAAAAGGCATTATTTTAGGATTATTAACGATGGCATTTGGTTGTTTACTGTTTTATCCAGCGGCATCATACAGAGCCTTCCCTGTATTTTTAGTAGGCTATTTTACACTTGCAGGTGGAATTACCATCTTACAGGTAGCGGCAAATCCTTATGTAGCTTTGTTGGGGAGTGAAGCGGGTGCGTCAAGCAGACTGAACTTATCGCAAGCATTCAATTCTTTAGGAACTACCCTTGCACCCATAGTTGGAGCCTTATTCTTATTGAGTGATTCCGTAAAATCATCTACAGAAATTAACGGACTCAATGCTACTGAAAAAGTGGAGTATTACATGGCAGAAGCGGCTACAGTACAAACTCCTTTCCTACTTATAGCAGGCTTTATTGCAATTTTAGCATTGGTTTTTTCGTATATAAAGTTGCCAAAACTTTTGCAAGAAAGCCCAAAAGGTGGTTATGGAGCCTTGCTAAAAAACAAGTTGATGATCATGGGGGCTTTGTGTATTTTTGTCTATGTTGGTGCAGAGGTCTCGATTGGGAGCTTTTTGGTCAACTATTTCTCGGACATGAATTTAGCGCCCCTGATTGCTCAAAATGAAACCATGATGCAAATCGCCAATACGATAGCGAGTACTTTTAATAAGACTTTTTCAGGGTCTGATCCGAAGTCATTGTTGGGTATTTTTGTCATTTTCTATTGGGGTGGTGCCATGATTGGTCGTTTTGTGGGTGCCTATTTGACCCGTATTTTAGCACCTGGAAAAGTCTTAGGTATTTTTGCTTTTTTTGCCATTGCCATGATTCTAATTTCGATTAACACCACCGGACTGCTATCCATGTGGTCTATTTTGGCAGTTGGATTATTCAATTCCATTATGTTTCCAACGATATTCACCTTGTCGCTCGAAGGCTTGGGCGATTTAAAAGCACAAGCCTCTGGTTTGCTGTGTATGGCCATAGTGGGTGGCGCTATTATTCCTTTTGCTTTTGGAAATTTAATTGACGGATTTGGCTTTCAAACGGCCTTTCTTTTAAGCATTCTTTGTTATGCCTATATCTTGTTTTTTGGATTTGTGAAGTCTAAAAAAGGGTAGAATTTCTCTTTTTTTATAGGAAATCTGTTCTTTTTATGGAGAAGAAGCACAATGTTCTCATAACGTTGTGCTTTTTTTGTTATGATATAAATACACTTATTCTCTATATGTACCACTTATTCTCTTAGGCGCCCACTTGTTTATTGGGGTTAGTTTTGTCTTTTATTTTTTGATATTTTTGATTCGAAAAGTTCTGAATATATATTTATTTAATAATGATTAGGACCTCTAAGTTAACTCTTACAATTAAAAGTAAATCTATGAAACGTCAAAACCTTCTAATACAGCAATACTTTTAGTGTTTCTTTATAACTGTACTCGCCATTATGACTCTGGAAAAGGGGATATAATAATAAAAGGAACAAATCGTATTTCAATGACAAAAAATGACATTGATTCTAAGGATGAAGATAATAAAACTTTGATGCCCTTTATATTAAAGAGTATAGACCCTTTTAAAACTCAAAAAAAACACTCCTAATTATTTTATTATAATTAATGTTTTTACGTTTTAAGAAAAAGCTCTAGTTAGTTAAATTGTAATATATAATTAGGAATATTCAATGAAACAAATATGACAGAATTTGATCAATTATTTAAAGCCTTACAGATAAATGAGGACAATCTAAAAGAAGAAATTCTTGATGTTGGGGTTTTACAAAATGTATCAAAAAATTCATATATCATAGAACAGGACAAATATATTAAATGGTTGGCGTTGGCCATTTCGGGTAAGGTGCGAGTTTGGCAAGAAAATGAAGATCGTGCAATACCAATTGAGGTTCAAAGATCGATGTATAAGGGAAAGGTTAAAAAAGTATTTACTTTGCACTCTAGTCTCACTCCCAATTTCTCACAACCAGAAAAATTGGCGAATATTCTTTTAGAATTATAAAACGAAAAGCGTTTCATATTTACTTCAGAGGCACGAAAAAAGACCAATGATTTTTATTCCACTAATGAATGAAGTAATAATTCATAAAAAAACCAAAACAATTTAGTTTTGGTTTTTTTTATTTGGTACAAGAAGCGATTCCTTATTTTTTTCTTTTTTGTTGCGCTTGTTGTTCTTGTGCTTGTTTCATGGCAATGTCAATCCGTTCTCTGAACTTGCTCTTTTTCTTTTCAGGACGTTTCTTGTTTTCCTCTATTTGTGCATGAATTTTGTCTTCATCAATTACGTAGTTTTTAATGACTAACATAATAACGATGGTTAACAAGTTAGAGATAAAATAATACAAACTCAAACTACTTGCATAATTGTTAAAGAAAAACAACATCATAATTGGAGAGAAGTAAATCATGTACTTCATCATCTTTTGCATGTCTGGCATTCCTTCTTGTGCAGGTGCCTGCATGTTAGCTTGTTGGCTCTGGTTCATCTTCATGTAAAAGAAGATGGCAACAGAGGCTAAAATAGGAAATAAGCTCACGTGATTTCCATAAAAAGGAATGTCAAAAGGCAAGGTGAAAATAGTATCGTAGGAAGATAAATCCGGAGCCCATAAAAAACCTTTTTGACGCAGGTCTAAATTTGTAGGAAAAAATTTAAACAAAGCAAAGAATATTGGCATCTGCAGTAGGGCAGGTATACATCCTGAGAGCATGCTTACGCCTGCTTTTCGCTGAATGGCCATCGTTTCTTGCTGACGCTTCATTGCGTTTTCTTTTCCAGGGAATTTTTCGTTTACTGCGGTTAGCTCTGGACGAATTACTTTCATCTTCGCACTTGAAACATAGGATTTGTAAACCAATGGGGACATTAAAATTCGAACCACAATGGTCATCAAAATTATAATCAACCCATAGTTCCCAAGGAATCCTTTTAGTAAGTTAAATACCGGGTAAAATACCGTTCTGTTTAAGAAACCAAAAATTCCCCAACCTAAGTCGGCTGTTTCATCTAAGTCCGTTTCTTCGTAGGTGGTTAATAAATTATAATCACTTGGTCCGTAGAACCATTTCATGTTGTAATTGAATTCTCCTCCCGTTAAGGTTAATGGAGCTTTTAACTCATAGTTTTTCGTAAAAACAGTGTCTATTTTTTCGTCTTCTACTAAATCTGTAGAGGTAACCGTTGCGTTCTTAAAAGGAGTGTCTGTTAATAAGTTGGACATGAAAAAGTGTTGTTTGTAAGCAACCCAATCCAGGCTATTTACAACTTCCGTATTTCCAGGTCGCATATAATCTACTTCTCCTTCGGTCTTGTAGTAGTACCATGAATACATGGTATTTTCAGTTCTTAAACTTTTCTCATGTCGAAAACCTTTAAGAGACCAATCTAATTGAATTGCATTGGATCCATTGATTACAGAACTCAAGCCTTGAGAACGAATAGAAAAATCAACCATGTATTCATTCGGTTTCATTTCATATCGATATTCTAAAAACTGTGTATCTGAAACTTTTAGTTTCATAGACAACACATCATTTCCATTGCTTTTACTAAGAGTTGGAATGAAGAATAAATCTTTAGTGTTTAAAATTCTATTGTCGGTAGTTCCAAAGTTGATGTTAAAAGACGCATTGTTGTCTTTTATCATATACAAAGGAAGTGAGTCGTAGGTTTTGTAATTTTTAATTAATGCTTCTATAATTTGTCCCCCTTTGTTATCAATCGTTAGCTTTAGTAGGTCATTTTCAATGACTCTTACCCCTGGTGTACCTTGTATAGCACTGTATGCAAAAGCGCCTAATTTGTTTTGTAGTGCAGCTGCTTTTAAAGAGTCGCTTTCAAAAACCGGTTTTGCCGTTGCAAATGAGTCATCTGTTTCTTTGCTGTTGGGTGCAACAATTTCTGTTGTTGTTTCTTCCGAAAGAATTTCTTCTTTGTTAGAATTCATCCACCATAATAAAATACCTCCCAATAAAATCATTCCTATAAAGGAATTATAATCGAATTTTTTTTGTTCCATGTGTGTTTTTAAAATGTCAAATTGTCACTTTTGCTGCTATTTAAAAAAATAGAAGCCGACAAATGTAGCAAAACTCAAGTGTTTTTTGTTGCTTTTGCTGTGATTATTGTTGTTGTACTAAACTATTCAAATAGTGTTCCTTAATTTATTTTTTAAACTGCTTTAAAGCGGCTTTTATAAAATCAACAAATAGAGGGTGCGGATTTAATACCGTACTCTTATATTCTGGATGGTATTGTACACCCACAAACCAAGGGTGATTTGCGAATTCAACGACTTCTACCAAACCTGTCTTTGGGTTGATTCCGGTGGCTTTCATACCCGCATTTTCAATTGCTTCTAAATATTCGTTATTAAATTCATAACGGTGTCTATGGCGTTCACTAATTTGTTCTGATTGATATGCATCGTAGGTTTTAGAGTTTTTAGCAACCTTACAGTCCCAAGCTCCCAAACGCATAGTACCTCCTTTTTCGGTTACGTCTTTTTGACTCTCCATCAAATTAATTACCGGATTTTTGCAATTTTTCTTCATTTCTGTAGAAAAAGCATCACTCATTCCCAATACATTTCTAGAAAATTCGATGACTGCCATTTGCATTCCCAAACAAATTCCCAAAAATGGAATGTTGTTTTCTCGGGCATATTTTACGGCTTTTATTTTTCCTTCTATTCCGCGATCTCCAAAACCTGGAGCTACCAAGATTCCATTCAAGCCTTCTAATTTCTTTTCAACGTTTTTAGGTGTTAAGTTTTCTGAATGAATCCAGCGTACTGTTACTTTGGTCTCGTTAGAAGAACCTGCGTGAATAAATGCTTCTGTGATCGATTTGTAAGAATCATGCAATTCTACATATTTTCCAATCAATCCAATTTCTACTTCCGATGTAGGATTTTTATGTTTTTGAATAAAATCATTCCAAACAAGAAGATCGGGTTGTTTCTTAGAACACAATTGTAGTTTTTCTAGAACCACCTTGTCCAAACCTTCTTCAAACATTAAGTTTGGGACATCATAAATAGTTTCAGCATCTATAGATTGGATGACATCTTCTTTTTTAACATTGCAAAACAAGGCTAATTTCCGTTTGATATCTTCAGAGATTTCATGTTCTGTTCTACACACTAAAATATCGGGACTCACTCCACTTTGCATCAACATCTTTACAGAGTGTTGGGTAGGTTTCGTCTTTAATTCTCCTGCGGCAGCTAAATACGGAACCAATGTTAAGTGAATAACAATGGCGTTTTCAGGTCCTTTTTCCCACAACAATTGACGTACAGATTCTACATACGGAAGTGATTCTATATCTCCAACAGTACCCCCAATTTCGGTGATCACGATGTCATAGTCCCCCGTTTCTCCCAAGATTTGAATTCTGCGTTTAATTTCGTCGGTAATGTGCGGTATTACTTGCACTGTTTTTCCTAAAAATTCTCCTTTACGTTCTTTGTTGATAACGGATTGGTAAATTTTACCTGTCGTAACATTGTTGGCTTGTGAGGTAGGAATGTTTAAAAAACGTTCGTAATGCCCTAAATCTAAGTCGGTTTCTGCACCGTCATCCGTTACATAGCATTCACCATGCTCATATGGATTTAAGGTTCCAGGATCTATATTGATATAGGGATCTAATTTTTGAATGGTTACAGAATAGCCTCTTTCTTGTAATAATTTTGCAAGAGAAGCTGCAATGATTCCTTTTCCCAGTGATGAAGTTACGCCTCCAGTTACAAAAACGTATTTAGTATCGTGCATGCCATTGTTAGGTTTGGACAAAAGTAACAACTCTCCTTTTCATCACAAATAAAAAAGGCAAAAAGATTTTGAAAAAAGGCTTTTTTTTGGGAATTAAAAATAATTCATTTTTTTTTAAAATTGTATTTGTCATCAATAAAAACAGTTGTATATTTGCCCACGCTTAAATGAGGTAAACTTATACAGCAAGAAAAAAATAATAAAAGAAGACTTTTAAAAAGACATACAATGCCGAAAAGAACGTACCAACCATCTAATAGAAAGAGAAGAAACAAACACGGTTTCAGAGAGAGAATGGCATCTGCTAATGGTAGAAAAGTTTTAGCTAGAAGAAGAGCCAAAGGAAGAAAGAAAGTTTCTGTTTCTTCAGAACCAAGACATAAAAAATAATAGAATGATTAACAATTTGTTAATAATTAAGGTGTTGCTATTTTTAGTAACACCTTTTTTTTTATCCATTCAGTAATTACTTTTACACAAATTAATACACCCTCTTATAATGCCAAAAAACAACCAACTAAAATCGATTTTAATTATAGGTTCCGGCCCCATCGTTATTGGACAAGCCTGTGAATTTGATTATTCTGGCTCACAGTCTTTAAGGTCATTGCGAGAAGATGGAATTGAAACTGTTTTAATCAATTCAAATCCAGCAACTATCATGACCGATCCTTCCATGGCCGATCATATTTACTTGTTGCCGCTAACCACCAAATCGATCATTCAAATTTTAAAAGAACATCCGCAAATTGATGCTGTTTTACCAACCATGGGAGGGCAAACTGCCTTAAACTTGTGTATCGAAGCAGATGATAAAGGAATTTGGAAAGACTTTAATGTTGAGTTAATTGGGGTTGATATCGATGCAATTAATGTGACCGAAGATCGTGAACAATTTAGAGAATTGATGTTGAAAATTGGCGTACCAATGGCACCTCAATCGACCGCTACTTCGTTCTTAAAAGGAAAAGAAATTGCCCAAGAATATGGGTTTCCATTAGTAATTAGATCATCTTACACATTGGGTGGGGCAGGAGCTTCTATAGTATATGATCCAAATGATTTTGATGAACTGTTACGAAGAGGTTTAGAAGCATCCCCAATTCATGAAGTGATGATTGACAAAGCCATGATGGGCTGGAAAGAATATGAATTGGAATTGTTGCGTGACAAGAATGATAACGTTGTTATTATTTGTTCGATTGAGAATATGGATCCAATGGGGATTCACACAGGAGATTCCATTACAGTAGCTCCAGCAATGACACTCTCTGATAAAACATACCAAAAAATGCGAGATATGGCCATCCATATGATGCGTTCTATTGGTGATTTCGAAGGAGGATGTAATGTGCAATTTGCTGTTTCTCCAGATGAAAAAGAAGACATTATTGCCATTGAAATCAATCCAAGAGTTTCTCGTTCTTCGGCATTAGCGAGTAAAGCCACGGGATATCCGATTGCAAAAGTAGCTACGAAATTGGCCATTGGATATACCTTAGATGAGTTAGAAAACGGAATTACAAAATCTACGTCTGCACTCTTTGAGCCAACATTAGATTATGTGATCGTTAAAATACCACGTTGGAATTTTGATAAATTTGAAGGTTCAGATAGAACTTTAGGTTTGCAAATGAAATCGGTAGGAGAAGTGATGGGAATTGGACGCTCTTTCCAAGAAGCTTTACACAAGGCAACACAATCTTTAGAAATTAAAAGAAATGGTTTAGGTGCCGATGGAAAAGGATATACCAATTACAATCAGATTGTTGAAAAATTAACCAATGCAAGTTGGGACCGTGTTTTTGCCATATATGATGCCATCGCCATCGGGATTCCATTAAGTCAGATCTATGAGATTACCAAGATTGACATGTGGTATCTAAAGCAATATGAAGAGTTGTTTCAACTTCAAAAAGAAATTTCAACATTTACAATTGATACCATACAAAGAGATTTACTACTTGAAGCAAAACAAAAAGGATATGGAGATCGACAAATAGCGCATATGTTGGGCTGTTTAGAAAGTCAAGTATATAACAAAAGAGACACATTAAAAATACAAAGAGTCTATAAATTAGTAGATACCTGTGCTGCAGAATTTACAGCAAAAACACCCTATTACTATTCTACTTTTGAGAATGAAATAGAAACCCCTTCAGGCGATGTTATTATTGCCAATGAAAGTATTGTAACCCCAAAGAAGAAAATAATCGTTTTAGGATCAGGGCCTAACAGAATTGGACAGGGGATTGAATTCGATTATTGTTGTGTGCATGGAGTTTTAGCTGCTGCAGAATGTGGCTATGAAACCATTATGATTAACTGTAACCCAGAAACGGTTTCTACAGATTTTGATACCGCAGATAAATTGTATTTCGAACCTGTTTTTTGGGAACATATTTATGACATTATACGTCATGAAAAGCCAGAAGGAGTAATTGTACAATTAGGAGGACAAACAGCTTTAAAATTAGCAGAAAAACTAACCAAATATGGTATTAAAATTCTTGGAACTAGTTTTGAAGCACTCGATTTAGCTGAAGATAGAGGTAGTTTTTCCACCCTATTAAAAAACAACAACATACCCTATCCAGACTTCGGAATCGCAGAAACAGCAGATGAAGCTTTGGTATTGGCCGATAAATTGGATTTTCCTATTTTGGTAAGACCTTCATACGTATTGGGAGGACAAGGAATGAAAATTGTCATCAATAAAGAAGAATTAGTTGCACATGTTGTAGACTTATTAGGTAGAATGCCTAATAACAAATTGTTGTTAGATCATTATTTAGATGGAGCCATTGAAGCGGAAGCGGATGCAATCTGTGATGCAGATGGAAATGTGTATATTATTGGTATTATGGAGCATATCGAACCCTGTGGTGTCCACTCTGGAGATTCCAACTCTGTATTGCCAGTATTTAATTTGGGCGACTTGGTGATGCAACAAATTAAAGACCACACGCATACCATTGCTAGAGAATTAAAAACAGTCGGATTGATCAATGTGCAATTTGCGGTTAAAAATGATGTTGTTTATATTATTGAAGCAAATCCAAGAGCTTCTAGAACCGTTCCTTTCATTGCAAAAGCATACAAAGAACCATATGTAAACTATGCCACTAAGATAATGTTGGGAGAAAATAAAGTAACTGACTTTGATTTTAATCCACAGTTGGAGGGATATGCAATAAAGAAACCAGTGTTTTCATTTAATAAATTCCCAAATGTGAACAAAGCATTAGGACCTGAAATGAAATCTACAGGGGAGAGTATTTTGTTTATAGATAGTCTTAAAGACGATCAGTTTTATGACTTATATGCTAGACGTAAAATGTATTTGAGTAAGTAATCTCAAAATATTATCTTATTAAAAACATCCCTTTGTTTTGTATTGATTCAACAATGGGATGTTTTTTTTATTCACGTAGGATACTTTTCATTTTCTTACCCCTAGCCAACTCATCGATTAGCTTGTCTAAATAGCGAATTTGCTGTATCAATTTATTTTCAATCTCTTCAACACGATACCCACAAATTAAACCTTTAATTTTATTGGTATTTGGATGCATAGCGGGAGCTTCTGCAAAAAAAGTTTCAAAATCAACTCGATTTTCAATTTGCTTTTTGAGAGATTTTTTATCATATCCAGTTAGCCAAAAAATAATGGTATCCACCTCTTCTTTGGTTTTGCCTTTTTTCTCGGCCTTTGAAAGTTAGTGCGGATAAACGCCTGCAAAAGACATTTTAAATACTCTTGAATACTCCATAATATTGTGTTAGAAGGCAAATTATTTTTTTTTTTAATTTTATAAAGACTGTTTGATCGGCATCGCTCTAATAAATTTCCTGTAAAATATAAAAATATAAAAATAATTCATTAATTTTAACATATGTTTTTTTAAAAAAAAGAACGTTATTTTTAATATTAAAAATAAAAAAATATGAAAAAAAATTACTTTTTTAAAACCTCGTTATTAATGATTCCAACGATGGCATTCTTATTAATGTCCAACTCGAGCGGAAAGTCAGGTGCTTTTTCAGGCTCTCCTGGAGATGGTGGAACCTCTTGTACAGCATGTCATAGTGGTGGCAATTTTGGTGCTTCTGTAGCAATTACACATAATATTCCAGATACAGGATATCTATTAAATACCAATTATGATGTAACTGTAACTGGAAGTTCATCAGCAACTGCACATGGTTTTCAAATGACCGCCGAAAAGGTTGATGATAATAGTAAAATAGGAACCCTTATAGCAGGAACTACGTCAAGTTTGACCAATGGGAATGCAAATATTACGCATACAAACTCTAGTAATAACGCTTGGACTTTTCAGTGGAAATCACCAACAACAGACCAAGGGAGAGTAACATTTTTTGGGGTATTAGTTGCTGCAAATGGGAATGGAACAACTTCTGGAGATCAAGTAGTCACTGGGGATTCAGGACAAATTAGTTCTTTGAGTATTGCAGAGGCTAAACGATTGGATTTTGAGATGTATCCAAACCCATCAGCTACAGAACTCAGCATACAGTTGCCAAGTGGAACCAACGAAGCCATGGTAGAATTTTATGATACCATGGGTCGCTTGTCATTGTCTAAAAAAATCACAATGTCAAATCCGTTCATAAATGTATCTCCATTAAGTAGTGGAATCTACTTTTTAAAAGTACTTTCTGAAGATAAAATAGGATCTCAAAAATTCATCAAAGAATAAGTTTTCAAAGCTATTTTGTTAAAACCGAGTGTAATATGTGCAATCGGTTTTTTTTGTGCCTATTTTAAAGTAAATTTGTCCTGTTATAAAACAACCCTATGAATTATATTTTATTTGATGGTGAAGTGAGAAGTTCATTACTTCCATTTACCTATACAAGACCTGTTGCAGAAATTCGAATTGGTATTTTAACTCTTCGTGAAAAATGGGAAAAACATTTGGGTTTGACCACAACGACCATCACAGAAGCATATTTAGAAGAGAAATATCCAATGGTAGAGTTGGAAGAAAACATCATGATCAATGCTTCTTTTTTACCTACCAAAGAATTGGTGGCACAAATAAAAAAATTAAAAGCAAACGAAGCCATCTTTAAAGGAGATGATGTGATTGCTTTTTTTACAACGGACTCACAAGAGGAAATTAACTTCGAGGCCTATCAACAATATGATTTTGATGACGAATTGCTTCAAGTTAAAAATACATGGGATATTTTTTCCTTGAATGATAAAGCCATTCAGCAAGATTTTGATTTGATTACTGAAGCGCGAACTTCGCAGCCGATTCCAGCAGGAGTTCAAGCAGTCAATCCTGAAAATATTTTTATTGAAGAAGGTGCAAAACTTACTTTTGCAAGTTTAAACGCTACAGACGGTCCAATTTATATTGGTGAAAATGCAGAAATTATGGAAGGTGTAGTAGTTCGAGGTGCTTTGGCAATGTGTGAAAATTCAGTGTTGAAATTAGGCGCAAAAGTATACGGAGCTACCACTATTGGACCCTTTTGTAAAGTAGGGGGAGAAGTGAACAATTCGGTATTGTTTGGGTACGCTAGTAAAGGGCACGATGGTTTCTTAGGGAATTCAGTGATTGGTGAATGGTGTAATTTAGGAGCCGATACCAACAACTCAAATTTAAAAAACAATTATGCAGAAGTCAAACTCTGGGACTATAATACGGGTCGATTTGCCAAAACAGGATTGCAATTTTGTGGTTTAATGATGGGAGATCATTCTAAATGTGGGATCAATACCATGTTCAATACAGGAACGGTTATTGGAGTTTCTGTAAACATTTTTGGAAGTGGTTTTCCTAGAAATTTTGTCCCATCGTTTAGTTGGGGAGGAGCCTCTGGGTTTACAGAATACAAAACAAACAAAGTCTTTGAAGTTGCCGAAGTAGTGATGCAACGACGAGGAATCATATTTGATGTAAAAGAACAAGCTATTTTAGAACATGTTTTTGAAGCAACGAGTCAATATCGTAATTATTAAAAGTTACGCTAGAAAAATCATAACAATAAAAAAACCGAGCTATTGCTCGGTTTTTTTATTGTAAAAGAGGAATACTATTTAGCTCCCCATTCTTTTAAGGACGCTTTATTCATTTTTACATATGCCTGGTTGCCTGCTTTTTCTGCCAATTGTAAGGACAATTTTGCAGCAGCAATGGCAGTTTCCTTATTTCCGGCTTTTGCGTGAATTAAAGCTTGTCTTCTGAGATACCAAAAACGAGGCGTATCAGCCGTCAAGGTTACCGCTTTGTCGATCCATGTTTTTGCCTTTTGAATGTCTTTGTCTGCAGTTAGGTAATAGTCTGCAGCTGCATATAAATCCTGAGCAGCTGGACCCCCCATTGCTTTTTCAATATTTTTTGAAACCATTGCATCCGTTGGAGTTTCAAATTTCAAACCTACATAAACATCTTCCCAAAGAATACCCAATACAGCAGAATTGTTTGTCAAATCGTCAAATGTAATGGTAAAGGTTTCTATAAGCATTGGCATTTTAAGGGGTGTTACCCGCACTTTTGTAGCTACTTTTGACTCTTCCCATTTTTGGGGTACTCCCCAATTGGTTGCATCCGAGTAGAGAATAATGTCCCAAGTTTCTTTTCCTGGAATGGTAAACAAAGCATAGCTCCCTTTTTTCATTTCTTTTCCATCTATTGTAAAATCGGTAGAAAAGGTAATTTTTGTATTTTCATTGGCACCAGTTCGCCAAACTTTACCATAGGTCTCTAGTCCGCCAAAGATTTTTCGTCCTTTCATACTAGGTCTTGAGTAGTTTACCGTTACGTCTGTTAATCCAACTTTTTGTTCAATTTTTTGAGAGGGACTTGGTGCAGGTGTTTCAATTTGTGCATTTGTTATATAGGAAATAGCAGCAACAAACAGGCTTAAGATTAATTTTTTCATAGTGGTTTCTTTTGAATTTTCTCAAAATTACAAATTATCCAAAGGTATAATGTTAACAAAACCTTAAAGTAAAGCATCGTATCTTTGTACTTATTTTTAAAACAATGAAGAAATACATCTCAGAATTTATCGGTACATTTTCTATGATTTTTTGTGGAACAGGAGCTATGACTGTAAATGAAGTAACTGGTGGCGATGTTACCCATGTAGGGATTGCAATTACTTGGGGTCTTATCGTGATGGCAATGATTTATGCTTTTGGTGAAACTTCGGGTGCACATTTTAATCCGGCTGTTACCATTGCTTTTGCTTATGCCAAGAAGTTTGCTTGGAAAGAAGTTCCTAAGTACATCATTGTTCAAGTTTTAGGTGCTTTAACAGCAAGTCTTATTTTGTGGTATCTTTTTCCAACCAGTGAGCATTTAGGAGCAACGATACCATCTGTAGATGTTGGACGTGCTTTTGTGATGGAGTTACTGCTCACATTTTTCTTGATGGTGGTTATCATTAATGTTTCTACAGGAAGTAAGGAAATCGGAATTATTGCAGGAATCGCTGTTGGTGCTGTTGTCCTTTTAGAGGCCATGTTTGCCGGACCGATTACCAATGCCTCTATGAATCCTGCAAGATCCATTGCACCGGCTATTGTTGCAGGTAAAATGCAGCATTTATGGATGTATATTTTAGCGCCCATACTTGGATCTATTTTGGCTGTTATTTCTTGTAAAATGGTGAAAGAAGACAATTGTTGCCAGGAGACGAATTGTTAAAAATTAAAACGCATCAATTTGAAAAATATAAGTATTTTAGGATGTGGTTGGTTGGGAGAGCCTTTGGCAATATCGCTTTTAGAGTCAGGCTACTTAGTAAAGGGATCTACCACAACCGAATCGAAATTGACTACTTTAGAAGCCTCTCAAATTGAGGCCTATCTTGTAGATATTTCTGAATTTGAAGACTATGATACTTTTTTAAATACCGATATTTTAATCATAGCCATCACTTCCAATGATATTGATGGTTTTGAAAGTTTGATTGCTCAAATAGAAGACTCGTCAATACAGAAGGTAATTTTCATAAGTTCTACTTCTGTGTATCCAAATAGCAATAGCGTTGTTACCGAAGAGACAAAAACAAAAGAAGTACCTTTAGTAGAAATTGAAGAATTGTTTCGACAAAATAATTGTTTTGAAACAACTATTTTACGTTTTGCAGGTTTGTTTGGCGGCGAAAGACATCCCGGAAATTGGTTTTCAGATGGACGTAAAATCCCCCAACCTAATGGGTATGTAAATATGATTCATCAAGAAGATTGTATTGAAATCATTCATGAAATTATTGATCAGAATTGTTGGGATACTACTTTGAATGCCTGTGCCGATCACCATCCAACCAGAAAGGAGTTTTATGCAATTGCAAAATTATGCAAAGATTTGATGTTACCAGAATTTGAAAAGAACGAGCCCTTACGTTACAAAATTGTAAGCCCCAAAAAGCTACAAGATGTTTTAGGATACGAGTTCATACACAATGATTTGTTGTCAATTTAGATGTTAAAAGATAAATAATGCAATCGCTATTGGTATTTCCGTTTTCTAAGCCCATGAAAACCAATTCCAAAAACTAAGAGCATGAGCAATGGGATTCCCAGGTTTATAAATTGCCAGTATCTTCGCTCTTTAAACGCTTTTTGCTTATCTAGAATAGGAATTTGTAAAGACTTGTTTCTCAATTTCATCAAGCCTACATCATCCAGTAAATAATCGACTGCATTTAACAAAAAATCTTTATTTCCAAATTGTTCATTGGTCCATTTGTCTCTGGATAAATCGAAGGGCTTGTTCTTTAAAATTTGATTTCTACCTACATCTCCATCTGCAATTACAATCATTTTATTGCCATTAGCATTCGCTTTGTAAATAGCTGTTTTAAAGGGTTGAACTCTGTTTCTGTAAGCTGAGTTAAAATCTCCTTCTAGTAGGACGGCAAGCAATTGATTTCCATCTCGATAATCTTCTTCAATCGGTTCGTCTGCAATAGATTGTAAGCTAATAAAATTAGGCGTTCCAAACTTCTGTGTCAACACAGAACTCACTAACAAAGGAGTCTTTTTAATATTGTTTTTTAAGGTGTCTATTTGATTTGTAAACTGAAATCGAACAGGTAAAATATTTTTTGTAATCGGGTGATTTGGGTTGCCTCCCGCCAAAGGATGAAAAAACCATTCCAAGTTTTTAAACTGTGTTTGATTGCCTACCATACCCGTTGCTACGGGAATTTTTGCAGCATATAAATCTTTCACCAACGTTGTATTGATACGCACTCCATAGGAAAATAATAAATCAGTAAGATCTAAATTTCTCGGATATGCCAACATTTTTCCGCCATTAAACAAGCTGTCTTGGTCTGCGATTATATTGTCAATCATCCAAAGGGTTTTTCCGCCATTGGTAATAAATTGATCTAGGGTAAATTTTTCTGCTGCCGAAAACTCCGTAGTAGGTTTTGCAATAATTGCCATATCAAACTCTGTAAGCTCTTTTAAAGTCTGCTTCGGGTTTTTTGCTACAGAATCTAAGGTGAATTTTGCCAATTTGTGTTTTTTTGCAACTTCACTTAAAAAACTGTACAAATAAATATCTTCTAGCTCACCATTTCCTGATAGCAATGCAATCTTTTGTTGCGCTTCTGTAAGGATACTATGCATTGCATATGTAAAACTATATTCTAAGTTTTCAACTGCTTTCTGCATTTGCTCTTCTTGAGAGCTAACAATGGTAGTAGGTAACAAAGAGACTAAGGTACTTTTATTTCTATATTTTATTTCGGCCCAAGGAAAAATAATTGCTTCCGAAAGTTTTCCATCTTCTTCAACAGTTAGCTGACTTGGGAGCATGCCTCTTTTTATTAAACTTTCCCGTTGTAAATCAGGGTTTACAAATTGAATAATAATGTCTGAGTTTTCAGCGGCCAATTCTTCGAGATACTGCAAAGTTTCTACTTGTAGTCTTTTAAATTCTGAAGGAAAATCACCTTCCAGATATACTTTAATAAATAAGGGTTGTGCAATACGTTGGACGATGGTTTTTGTGGTTTCAGATAAGGTGTATCGTTGATCTTTGGTCAAATCAAAACGTTTGTAAAATGACTGGTTTACAATGTTTAAGAGTACCAAACCTATCAATAGTATGCTGGTGTTTTTTATTTTTTTATTCATTGTCTAAACGGTTTTTAGTGATGAATAAAAAGAACAGCGTCACACTTATAAAGTAAAGTAAATCTCGCGTATCAATTACGCCCCGTGCGATACTCTTATAATGTTCGTTGATGCCCAACTTTTGAATCAAAATACGCTGTTTCGAAAAGGAATTAGAAATGGCATCAAATCCATAGAATAACAAAAAGCTAATAAAAACTCCTAAGATAAAAGCGACAATTTGATTTTTTGACAATGTGGAGGTAAACAGCCCAATTGCGGTATAGGTGGTCGCTAAAAAAAGCAACCCAATATAGGATCCAACAATGCTACCAAGATCTATATTTCCAATGGGATTTGCTAATTGATAAATGGTATACACATAGATCAGTGTTGGAACCAATGCAACAATAACTAATAGCAAAGAGGCCCAGAATTTACCCAGTACAATTTGCCAATTTGAAATGGACCTAGTTTTTAGGATTTCGATGGTACCACTATTGAATTCGTCGGCAAAACTTTTCATGGTAATTGCAGGAATTAGAAAGAGAAAAATCCAAGGAGTTAAATAGAAAAACGAGTTAATGTCTGCAAACCCCGCATTTAATATGTTAAAATCATCTTTAAAAACCCAAAGAAAGAGTCCGTTAATGAATAAGAAAACACCGATTACCAAATAAGCGATGGGAGCGGCGAAAAACGAATTGAATTCTTTTTTTAATATGGCAATCAATATGTAATTTTTTACGATTATTTTTTAAATTTCGATCTGCTTGCAAGCTACGATTTTATCTTTAAAATAAATTCAACTTTCTTTTTTTAATACGAATTGAAAGGGCTTTATTTTAGAAACTGATTTCTCGTTTAAAAATACGATTATGTTCAAAGCTTGGATCTTTCCTGTGTACTTGAAAAACAAAATGGTGTTTCTTCAATAACGCTATTGATCGTAGATTATTTTTGTGGGTATAGGCCTCGATTATTTTTAAATTTAATTGCTCAATGCCAAAATTCAAAACCGCTGTCATTGCTTCACTCATAAAGCCTTTTTGCTGCTTTTCTGTTTTTAATTTGTAACCAATTTCTGCATATTTTCGAGCTAAAGAAATTCGATGCAGTACGATTGTCCCCAAAATTTCCACTTGATTTGTTAGCACCCAAAAAATACGTTTTTCTTTTTTATAAAGAGCATTGCATGTTTGGATAAAATCTTTGGCTTCTTCCAAATTTTGCATTCTTTTGGTTATTACAAATTTATTAATTTCTTCACTAGAACGCAAAGCAAGTAGAGTCTCCGCATCCTCAAGATTCAGCGCTCTTAAAGTTACCCTATGCGTTTTTAGAACAGGGAATGTTTCGAAATTAAATGCCATTAGGTAAGACTTACAATTTTATTCACACTCCAGGCTTGGGGTTTGTCATTGAATAGCACTTTTGTTTTTGCCCAAACGTTTTTAAAAAGTGTTGAATTTCGATAGTTTTCTAAATCTTCTTTACGTTCCCAATACGAATAAGTGAAAAAGAGTTCAGGATTTGTTTTGTCTTGATAAAGCTCCAGTAGGGTGCATCCTTTAGAAGCCTTAATCAATGCTTTTTTTTCAGCGAAGATTTCTTCAAATTCTTTGATATACTTTGCGTGAAAACTCATTTTTACGATGCGAACAAACATATTTTATGACAATGTGGTAAACTCGGGGAGGGTTTCGTTTACAAATTCGATAATAATTGGATCTCGATAAGCCAATCCTAATAATGTAGAAGCGCCACCCACCGTATTTAAATTACTCCGATACAAGGCAATTTCTAAATAGCCTGCAGAATTAAATATCGCCAATCTACTTCCGTCAAAACTAAGTTCTTTTGAATCAATTCCTTTAATTTCGTTGTATTTACTAAATATTTTTTCGAAGGAATACCGAGACGCTTTGATGGAGAATTTTCTACCTTTTCCAACCTCATTGAACATTTTTTCTTTGATGTTTGTGATGATATTCCCATAATTATCAATATAAATAACACCGCCAATGATTTGGTTTTGGGCTTGATTTACTTTGGGTTGAATTTCAATAAGTTTTTTATAGCTTTTGATTTCCTTTCCAATTACGGTTAAATTTCCACCTCGGGCAATGAAACAGGCAACTTGCACAAATACATCCAAAACAGGAAAACTACTTTCTATACGATCATGAATATTGATTTCTACAATTTTGGTCGGATTAATTTCTGAGGCAATCATAGAGATCAATCCATTGTCTGGACACACAAAAAAATGTTTGTCCAACTCGAGTGCAATGTGCTTATTGTCTTCGCTTAACTCTGAATCTACTCCAATAATATGAATGGTGCCGTCTGGGAAACTCTTGTAGGAGTTCTTTATGATATAGGCAGTTTCTGTAATGTTAAAAGGAGATATTTCATGGGTGATGTCTACAATTTTTGCGTTTTCTAACTCCGAATAGATAGCGCCCTTTACAGCTCCAACAAAGTGGTCTTTTGTGCCAAAATCGGTCGTTAAAGTGATAAAAGAGATCAATATTTGCTGTTAATTAAATGTGTAAAAGTTGTTGACTATTTAAAGCAAATCTAATCAATTTAGTAAATTTATTGACTATTTTTAATTTAATAATTTGAACTCCTATTTTAATAAAAAAACATTTGAACGAAAGAAGCATTGCATTAACAGAAATAGATCCAAAGGATTTTTTTGGGGAACACAATAGTACGATTGAGCAGCTTAAAAAATATTTTCCGAAAATAAAACTAGTGGCAAGAGGTGTTAAGTTGAAAATTTATGGTGAAGCCACCCTTTTAGATGAATTTGAAAACCGTTTAGAACAGCTCATTAAATACTTTCATAAGTACAATAAATTAGATGAGAACAGTATTGAACGCATTTTAACTTCTACCGGAAAGGAAGAAAAAACAGCTGCAGCAATGAGTGTAAAGGATGTGTTGTTGCATGGTGTCAATGGAAGATTGATAAAACCACAGACTGCCAATCAAAAGAAAATGGTTGCTTTAATTCAGAAAAATGACATGCTTTTTGCCGTAGGCCCTGCAGGAACTGGGAAGACTTACACTGCTGTAGCAATAGCAGTAAAAGCACTGAAAGAAAAAGAAGTCCGTAAAATTATTTTAACCAGACCTGCTGTAGAGTCCGGAGAAAATCTTGGGTTTTTACCTGGAGATTTAAAAGATAAGTTAGATCCCTATATGCAACCTTTGTACGATGCGCTGCGAGATATGATACCACATGAGAGATTGGCTTCACACATAGAAAAAGGAATCATACAAATTGCTCCATTGGCTTTTATGAGAGGGAGAACTTTGGACAACGCCTTTGTTATTTTAGACGAAGCCCAAAACACAACGCATAGCCAAATGAAAATGTTTTTAACACGTATGGGGAAGAACGCAAAATTTATAATTAACGGAGATCCTGGTCAAATCGATTTGCCAAGAAAACAAGTTTCAGGTTTGAAAGAATCCCTGTTGGCATTGAAAGATATCGAAGGGATTGCACAAGTGTTTTTAGATGATAACGATGTAGTCAGGCACCGATTGGTAAAAAGAATTATCTCCGCCTACAAGCGTATCGAAACAGAATAAGTTTTTAGTTGTTAGTAATTAGTCTTTAGTTTACTTTTGTCCTAACAAACAACACCAGTATTAATGAATACAATTAATGAAACCAACTTTCAGTTTCCAAAGCAGAAAGCAGTATACAAAGGAAAAGTAAGAGAGGTTTATACCATAGATAATAAGCATTTGGTGATGATCGCTTCCGATCGATTATCGGCTTTTGATGTCATTTTACCACGTCAAATTCCATATAAAGGTCAAATCTTAAATCAAATTGCAACTAAGATGCTGCATGAAACAGCAGCTATAGTTCCTAATTGGCTTCTTGCAACTCCCGATGAAAATGTTGCTATTGGACATTTTTGTGAACCTTTTAAGGTAGAAATGGTTATTAGAGGCTATATGTCTGGACACGCGGCAAGAGAATACAAAGCAGGGAAAAGAATATTGTGTGGTGTTGCAATGCCCGAAGGAATGCGTGAAAATGATCCATTTCCGAGTCCAATCATTACTCCATCTACAAAAGCAGATAATGGAGATCATGATGAAGACATTACTCGTGAAGCGATCTTGTCTAGAGGTATTGTTTCCGAAGAAGACTATTTGGTGTTAGAAGATTATACCCGAAAACTTTTTCAAAGAGGTACTGAAATTGCTGCTTCCCGCGGTTTAATTTTGGTGGATACCAAATATGAATTCGGAAAAACAAAAGCGGGCAAAATTTTACTAATTGATGAAATTCATACCCCAGATTCTTCTCGTTATTTTTATGCTGAAGGCTACGCCGAAAGACAAGAACAAGGTGTGGCACAAAAACAATTGTCAAAAGAATTTGTACGTCAGTGGTTAATTGAAAACGGTTTTCAAGGACAAGAAGGACAGCAGATTCCAGTAATGTCAGATGAAAAAGTGATCGAAATTTCAAATCGATATATTGAATTGTACGAACAAATTACTGGAGAAACTTTTGTGAAAGCAGCCACAGAAAATGTTTTAGAAAGAATTGCTAACAATGTAAATGCATTTTTAGCCAACCACTAATAAATAAACAATTATGATTATAGAACCAAGAACAAGAGGATTTATTTGTTTAACAGCTCACCCAGAAGGTTGTGCACAAAATGTTAAAAATCAAATTGACTATGTAACTTCAAAAGGAAAAATTGCCGGCGCCAAAAAAGTATTGGTTATTGGAGCTTCCACAGGTTTTGGACTTGCATCTAGAATTACTAGCGCCTTTGGATCCGACGCGGCTACTATTGGAGTCTTTTTTGACAAACCCGCGAGTCCAAATAGACCTGCTTCACCTGGTTTTTACAATACAGCTGCTTTTGAAACTGCAGCGCACCAAGCCGGTTTGTATGCAAAAAGTATTAATGGAGATGCCTTTTCTAATGAGATTAAAGAACAGGTTGTCAATTTAATCAAACAAGATTTAGGTCAAGTAGATTTGATTATTTATAGTTTGGCTTCTCCAGTTCGAACACATCCAATTTCAGGAAAACGTTTTAAATCTGTTTTAAAACCCATTGGAGAAAACTTTACAAATAAGACGGTAGATTTTCATACTGGAAATGTATCTGAAATCTCTATCAATCCAGCAGAAGGGGAGGATATCGAAAATACGGTAACAGTAATGGGAGGTGAAGATTGGAAAATGTGGATGGATGCTTTGCAAGAAGCAAACGTTTTAGCGGAAGGGGTAAAAACTGTCGCATATTCCTATATAGGACCAGAAGTAACAAAACCAGTTTATAGAAACGGAACCATTGGTGCAGCCAAAGATGATTTGGAAGCCAAAGCTTTTACCATTTCAGACGCTTTAAAAGCAATCAACGGAAATGCCTATGTTTCTGTAAACAAGGCATTGGTTACGCAAGCGAGTTCTGCAATTCCTGTAATTCCTTTGTACATTTCTCTGTTGTACAAAATAATGAAAGAAGAAGGAGTACACGAAGGGTGTATTGAACAAATTCAACGTTTGTACAGTGAACGTTTGTATGCGGATGATCTGTCTTTGGATGAAAAAGGAAGAATTCGAGTTGACGATTGGGAAATGCGCGAAGATATTCAAGATAGAGTAGTCAAGCTTTGGGCGTCTGCAACTACAGAAAACTTACCTGAAATTGGAGATTTAGAGGGGTATAGTACCGACTTTTACAATTTATTTGGTTTTAAAGTACCCGGTGTAGACTATACAAAAGATGTCAATGAAATGGTTTCAGTACCAAGCATTCAATATTAACATAAAGAAAGTAAAATTATTAAACCTCATAAATAACATGTTTTTTTATGAGGTTTTTTTTTAACGCATTTAAAAAAATTAATAAATGAAAGCAGTTGCCTTAAAAAAGTTAAAAGAAGAATTATCGCATAAATCTGCCAATGAATTGATGGAGCTCTGTTTGCATTTATCAAAGTTTAAAAAAGAAAACAAAGAGTTTCTCACCTATTTAATGTTTGAGTCTCATGATGAGGAAGCATATATCGAAAGCGTAAAAGCACAAATGGATTTGCTTTTTGTAGACATCAACACCAAAAATTTTTTCTTCATCAGAAAAAGTGCGAGAAAAATTTTAACCTTGACTAAAAAGTACATCCGGTATTCTAAAAAGAAAGAAACAGAAGCGGAATTACTGCTGCATTACTGTTACAAATTAAAAAAAATTTCTCCTTCCATTACCAACAGTTCTCGTTTGCTAAACGTATATCAAACCCAGCTTAAGATGATTAAGAAAGCAGTGGGCACCTTACATGAAGATTTACAATACGACTATCAAATAGAAATAGAAAATTTAGAAATTCACTTATAAAAATGGATAAAAGAAAAGAGTTACGCCCCGTTTTGGCAAAAATTGAAGCTACTGAAAAATGCAGTACGGAAGAAAAATTTCAAAATACTACATTACGTCAAGTTATAAAATTGCAACACCCCTTACTCATTGCGCTATTTCAAGATTATGCAATCACTAGAAAAATAATTTTAAATACCTTAACAGAACAACGTGCAAAAAGGTTCATAGAAAGTGCCTTGTCCAAAGATATTGCATTCAAAAATAAAATGATAGGGCTTGTCGTCGGTCAATTTACGCTTGAAGAGTTTGCGCTTTATAGCACGGCATCGTCAGAATTTAATAAAAGAATTTTTGCAATGATTAAGAAAAGACTCAAGGATAGCCTTTTAGAATTGGGGTCATAATAAGATTTTTCCTAGAAAAAAATACAACCAGTTAGAAAAACAGTTTGTTAAAAATTAATTTTCCTTTGGTTTTACGAAGTAAAAAAAGGCAATAAGTGTTTGCATAGGATGCGAATACTCACAGATCCTATTAAAATTGCCGTCGCTTTTTTCAGTAGTATGGGTGTTAATATTGTATTGCTCATTCTTGATCCAATCTGCCCACCAACAAACACCGTAACCATTAAGATGGATGTAAATATCCAATCTACCTGAAGATTTGGACTACTATAGAGTCCTAAAATACCTGCAATAGAGTTTGCCAAAATGAAGAAACTAGCCGTTGCAGCTATTTTTTTTGGAGTATCCCAGTTGCTTAGATGAAGCAGCGGTGCTAAAAAAATACCGCCACCAATTCCGACCATGCCGGAAAGAAATCCGATACCTCCACCGAAGAATGAATTTTTAATAGTATTGAAGGTCTCTTTTTCTTTTACAATAGAAACCAGACGTTTGGAAATCCACATGGAAAGTGCAGCAAATAATAAAGTAAACCCTAAAAAAATGAAAAAAAGTGTTTTGTTAATGGCTAGTTTTCCACCAAGGTAGGCTAACGGAACACTCCATAAAACGATTGGAACAACCTTTTTCCAGGGGATTTTTTTTTGATGATAAAAAAGCATTACGTTTCCAAAAACTACCACAATATTACACAACAATGCAGTAACTCTAATTTGTGTAAATGCAATCCCCGCCAATGCTAAAATTGCCAAATAGCTTGAACCACCTCCAAAACCAACAGATGAATATAAAATTGCAGCCGTAAAAAATAGTAGGATTAAATGCCAATTCGCTAAAATGGAATCAAAAACGGTTTGAAAATTCATTTAACAAAGATAAATTTTCTATTTTTAGAATCTCCTATAAAGCATCCAACTATTATGAGCAATTATCACATAAAACATTTAGAAGAGTATTTTCAAGTGTATCGAAAGTCTGTAAATCAACCAGAAGCGTTCTGGGAAGAGATTGCCGAAGAAAATTTTATGTGGCGAAAAAAATGGGATACTGTTTTAGAATGGGATTTTTCAAAGCCTGCAGTAAAATGGTTTCAAGGAGCAAAACTAAACATTACAGAAAATTGTATTGACCGTCATTTACTTACACGAGGAGATCAAACAGCCATTTTGTTTGAACCAAATAACCCCAATGAGCCTGCCGAACACATTAGCTACAAGCAACTTTCAGATCGCGTTAACAAATTGGCAAATGTTTTAAAATCAAAAGGGATTCAAAAAGGAGATCGCGTATGCATTTATTTACCAATGATCCCAGAGCTTTCAGTTGCTTTATTGGCCTGTGCAAGAATTGGCGCCATTCATTCCGTAGTTTTTGCAGGATTTTCGGCTACAGCCTTGGCAACAAGAATTAATGATTCCGACTGTAAAATGATTATTACTTCTGATGGGGCATTTCGTGGAAACAAAACCATCGATTTAAAAGGGATTGTAGATGAAGCATTGGATCGATGTACTTGTGTAGAAAGTGTTTTAGTCGTCAAAAGAATCAATTCTGAAATACAGATCAAATCGGGGAGAGATTTTTGGATCGCTCCGCTGTTAGAAAAGGCTTCAGATAATTGTGAAATTGAAATTATGGATGCGGAAGATCCGCTTTTTATTTTATATACCTCAGGTTCTACAGGAATGCCAAAAGGAATGGTTCATAGTACCGCAGGATATATGGTTTATACAGCTTATACCTTTAAAAATACATTTCAGTACAAAGAAAACGACGTGTATTGGTGTACCGCAGATATTGGTTGGATCACAGGGCATTCTTATATTGTATATGGGCCTTTGGCAAATGGTGCCACTACCGTAATGTTTGAAGGAGTACCCAGCTATCCTGATTTTGGGCGTTTTTGGAAAATTGTTCAAAAACACAAAATCAACCAATTTTATACAGCACCCACGGCCATAAGAGCTTTGGCAAAACATGGGACCGAATTGGTGAATACATATGATTTGTCCTCTTTAAAAGTTTTGGGATCTGTTGGAGAACCTATCAATGAAGAAGCTTGGCATTGGTACAATGATAATATAGGAAAGAAGAAAAGTCCGATTGTAGATACTTGGTGGCAAACAGAGACGGGAGGGATAATGATAACTCCTATTCCCTACGTTACCCCAACAAAACCCACCTATGCAACCTTGCCTTTTATAGGAATTCAAGCTTGTTTAATGGATGAAAATGGCCAAGAATTAAATGGAAATCAAGTAGAAGGTAGGTTGTGTATAAAATTTCCTTGGCCAAGCATTGCTCGTACCATTTGGGGAAATCACCAACGGTATAAAGAAACCTATTTTTCGGCCTATGAAAATAAGTATTTTACAGGAGATGGAGCCTTGAGAGATGAGGTTGGCTATTATCGAATTACGGGTAGAGTAGACGATGTTATTATTGTTTCTGGACATAATTTAGGAACCGCTCCTATAGAAGACGCCATTAATGAACATCCAGCCGTCGTAGAATCAGCCATTGTTGGCTTTCCGCACGATGTGAAAGGTAGTGCTTTGTATGGCTATGTTATTTTAAAAGATGCTGGAGAAAGTAGAAACCATGCTAACTTGAGGAAAGAAATCAACCAAGTAATTACAGAGCACATAGGTCCGATTGCAAAACTCGATAAGATTCAGTTTACAGATGGATTGCCAAAAACACGTTCTGGGAAAATTATGCGTCGTATTCTTCGTAAAATTGCCGCCAATGAAATGGAGAATATCGGTGATATTTCTACGCTACTAAATCCAGAAGTAGTGCAAAGCATCATTGAGAATAAGTTATAAGTTAAATGAAAAAGTAGTTATTCTGGTGTGCTGTTTAGAATCTTGCTATTAATGGCATCATATACCTTGCAATAATAGTCATGAAATTCTGGGAGTAAAACATTGTGAAGGTTTTTTGTTTGTTTTAGAATTGTCAAATCAAACAATTCAATAGCAGCTACTTCCGTTTCTTGAAGCGCTAATTTCGTCAAAGGAATTTTCAATTCCGCAATAAATACTTGGTGAAACTCATTGTCTATGATTCCATTTTTATGCGAAATCTGATGTTTTCTAGTGGCTATTTTTGTGAAATCAGTATCGGTTAATTGCAAACCAATTTCCTCAAAAACTTCTCTTTTGGCAGCTGTTAGAATACTCTCGCCAGCGCCAATATGTCCCGCCACAGAAATATCCCACAAGCCAGGGAAAACTTTTTTGTTAAGTCCCCTTTTTTGAAGTAAGACTTTGGCATCTGTAGTAAATAGCCAAATATGAACTGTGGCATGAAACCAGCCGTGATGGTGTGCTTCGGACTTTAAAGCTGATTTTCCAGTTGCTTTTCCTTCGGAAGTTAGAATGTCAATGAGTTCGTCCATAATTTTAGGAAGCAAATCACACGAATTTCACAAATAATTAAAATGAGAATCAGTGAGAATTCGTGGAATTTGTATCTAGAATTAGTTATTTAAAATAAGAGAATGTTTCTCCATCTTCAATTTTTAGTAAGGTTTCATAAATCATTTTAATCACATTTTCAACATCTTCCCTATGTACCATTTCTACTGTAGTATGCATGTATCTTAAAGGAAGCGAAATTAATGCAGAAGCAACACCACCATTGCTGTATGCAAAAGCATCAGTATCTGTACCTGTTGCTCTTGAAAGTGCCGATCGCTGGAATGGAATTTTATTTTCAATAGCGGTTGTAGTAATTAAATCGCGTAATTTTTGTTGAACGGCTGGAGCATATGCAACCACAGGACCTTTCCCCAATTCTAAAAGTCCTTCTTTTTTAACATCAATCATTGGAGTCGTTGTATCATGCGTTACATCGGTAACAATCGCAACATTTGGTTTTATGGTTTGGGTGATCATTTCCGCCCCACGCAAACCAATTTCTTCTTGTACAGAGTTGGTAATGTACAATCCAAAAGGCAATTTTTTATTGTTTTCTTTTAAAAGACGAGCCACTTCAGCAATCATAAACCCCCCCATTCTGTTGTCTAAGGCTCTACATACAAATTTATCACCATTTAAAATATGAAACTCATCTGGGTAGGTAATCACACAACCAACATGAACGCCTAGTGCTTCCACTTCTTTTTTGGTTGCACAGCCTGTGTCAATAAAAATATTGTCAGGTTTTGGAGCTTCTTCATTAGCTTTGTTTCGAGTATGAATCGCAGGCCATCCAAAAACACCCTTTACAATGCCTTTATCTGTATGAATATTTACAATTTTACTCGGTGCAATTTGATGATCTGAACCTCCATTACGAATCACGTAAATCAACCCTTTATCAGAAATATAATTTACATACCAAGAAATTTCATCTGCATGTCCTTCAATTACAACTTTGTATTTTGCATCTGGATTGATAACTCCAACTGCAGTTCCATAGGTGTCTGTAATAAACTCATCAACGTAGGGTGTTAGATAGTCCATCCAAATTTTTTGCCCTTCCCATTCATAACCCGTGGGAGCCGCATTGTTTAAATATTTCTCTAAAAATGAAATCGATTCGGTATTTAATATTGATTTGTTTGCCATATATAAGTATGTTGATTTAAAAGTTCGATTGTCAATCGAAAAAACGCTTGTAAAGACTTAACTTGTCTGAATTAAACAGTTTTTTCAAATGATTTAATTTTTATTCTGTAAAAATAAAGCGATTTTTTGTTTTCCAATGAAATAAAATTTAAAAACTTGTAACAAAAGTTGTTAATTGCACACTTATTCAAGAAGTACACAACCAAATAAAACTTATCAGATGAAATTAGTAATTCAGAATTTGACAAAGACGTATAAGAATGGTGTTAAAGCCATTGATGATTTAAGTATCGAAATTGGAAAAGGAATGTTTGGACTTTTAGGGCCAAACGGTGCAGGAAAATCGTCTTTAATGCGAACAATTGCTACCTTGCAAACACCAGATTCTGGGACGATTACATTTGGAGATATTCAAGTTTTAGAAGACAAAATGTCTTTAAGAAAGGTTTTAGGTTATTTGCCACAGTCTTTTGGTGTGTATCCAAAAATGTCAGCAGAAGACCTCCTAGATTACTTTGCAACTTTAAAAGGAATTTCAAACAAAGCTGAGCGAAATGCAATTGTAAAAGAGGTTTTGGAAATCACCAATTTATATGACGTAAGGCGAAAGCACGTTGCTGGATATTCTGGAGGAATGAAACAGCGTTTTGGAATTGCACAGTTGTTGCTCAACAATCCTAAGTTAATTATTGTTGATGAACCAACCGCAGGTTTAGACCCTGCAGAAAGACATCGTTTTTTAAATGTATTACGAGAAGTAGGAACCAACAGTACCGTTATTTTTTCTACACATATTGTAGAAGATGTGAAAGAACTGTGTAACGAAATGGCGATCTTAAATGGTGGAAGAATTTTAAAACACACTACACCACAAGAAGCCACCAAAGAAATTGAAGGAACCATCTGGACCAAGATTATTACCAGAGACGATTTGGATGGCATAGAAGCAAAATACAATCTTTTATCCTCAAATTACAACCAAGACAATACGTTGAATGTAAGAGTGCATTCAGTAGAGAAGCCCGCTGAAGATTTTGAAGCAACCGTTCCACAATTGGATGATGTGTATTTTATCGCTTTGAAGCAAGATGAACCCGTTATTGCTTAATAAAACGATTATTTCGAGAAAATTCGAGCACATAAAAATCCAACAGTTCAACTTTTACACTTTAAAATTATGTTTTCTACCATATTCAAACAAGAATTAAAATACTGGTTAAAAAAACCAGCCTTTTATATTTATGCAGGTATTTTCTTACTATTATCTGTTTTTATTGCAGCTGCCTCCGCAGGTATTTTCGATGCCATTACAGTAACTACAGGTTCTTCTTTAGTCGTAAATTCGCCAATAGGATTGTCAAATTTATTCAATGGATTAACAACGTTTATTTTCTTTTTATTTCCATCTATAATTGGAGTTTCAATTTACAGAGATTACAAAAGCGAGATACATACTATTTTGTATTCGTATCCATTTACCAAATCAAATTATTTATTTGCTAAGTTTTTTAGTGCCATTACAATTGTTACTTTAATTGTTTTGGTCATTGGTTTTGGTATGGTCATTGGTTTTAGAATGCCAGGAACCAATTCAGAAATTGTAGGTTCTTTTAATTTAATCAGTTACTTACAGACTTATTTAATCTTTATTTTACCAAACATTCTGTTTTTTGGGGCGATTGTTTTCGGTGTGGTAGCGTTTACAAGAAATATAGCTGCTGGTTTTATTACTGTTATTATAATCATGTTTGGCCAAGGCTTGTTGGAAAGTTTGTTGTCAGACCCTGAAAATAGATTTATTGCAGCGCTATTGGATCCTTTTGGAAGTGCGTCAACCAATTACTATACGCAATATTGGACGGTTTCAGAACAGAATGAATTGCAAATTCCTATCAAAGAAATGATTGTTTACAATCGTTTAATTTGGTTAGGAGTTGGAACCGTTGTTTTTAGTTTGGTATATAAATTCTTTACATTCAGTCAGCACGCATTTTCTTTTTCTTTTGGAACGAAAAAATCAGAAAGAGCTATAAAATCCAATTTTGGAGGAATTACAAGAATCAACTTACCCAAAGTTTCGTACAATTATTCATTTATCCAAAATTTGAAAACAGCTTGGAAATTATCAAACATCGATTTTAAATACATCATTAAAAGTTGGGCATTTATAAGTATTGTTTTAGTGGGTTTAATTTTTATTTTGATAGGATATTCCGAAGTTGGTAATTTATTTGGCACAGCAACTCTACCAATGACTTGGAAAATGTTGAGTCAAGGAGATTCTGCATTTGCAGTTTCTATAAATATTTGTACATTTTTATATGCAGGAATGTTGGTACATCGTGCAAAAATTGCAAGAGCGAATCATATTATTGATGCAACTCCAATACCAAATTGGTCTTTATTAGTATCAAAATTAATTGCATTGATAAAAATGCAGTTAGCGCTATTAACAGTTGTATTGATTTCTGGACTTTTATTTCAGATATACAGTGGTTTTTACGATTTTCAAATAGGACTGTATATTTATGAGTTATATATTTTAAACTTTATAGGGTATTTAATTTGGGCATTATTAGCCTTGTATGTTCAAACATTAATTGGCAATCCGTATGTTGGTTTGTTTGTTTTATTAGTACTTTCAGTTGGTATTCCTTTATTATCATTGGCAGGAGTAGAGCAAGCAATTTTTAAATACAATGCAGGACCTGGTTTTAGTTATTCTGATTTAAATAGGTACGGATCTGGAGAAGCCATATTCTTTATTTATAAGTTGTATTGGCTTTTGTTTGGGCTGGTGTTATTAATTTCATCTTCTCTATTCTGGGTTCGTGGAATTCCGAATTCTTTTAAAGAACGATTTTTTATTGCAATGAAAAGATTTAAAGGAATCACAGCCATCGGTTTTCTAGTTTTTTTAACCGGGTTTTTTATGCTTGGATTTACTATTTATAAAGAAAATAATATAGATAATAAAAGAATATCTTCTAAAGAAAGAGAAGCATTAAGAGTGAAATGGGAAAAAGATTATAAGAAGTTTGAAAATTATGCCCAACCAAGAATTACAGCAGTCAATGCAAATATGGATCTTTTTCCAAAAGAAAGAAATTTTGAAGCATCTGTAGTTATGACCCTAGTGAATAAAACAGATGAAGCTATTGATAGCATTTTCTTAAACCATAACGGGTATCCAAGTACTTTTACATTTAGTCAAGCAAATACATTGGTATTAGAGGATACCATTCAGAATTTTGATATCTATCAATTTGATCAAAAAATTCAACCCGGAGATAGCTTAACGCTTGCGGTAACTGTAAAAAATAAAACCAATACGACTTTACGAAACAACTCACCCGTAATTGAAAATGGGACTTTCATAAATAGTGGTATTTTTCCAACTTTAGGATACGCATCAGGCGGAGAATTAACAGACAATAAAACACGTAAAAAGTTCGGTTTACCGCCAAATAACCTAAAACCACATCCTTCCGATTCTACTGCTTTAGGAAACACCTATATCAGTAAAGATTCTGATTGGATAGATTTTGAAGCTACCGTATCAACTTCCGAAGATCAAATAGCCATTGCACCAGGATATCTACAAAAAGAGTGGGTTAAAGACGGTAGAAAGTATTTTCATTACAAAATGGATAGTAAAATCTTAAATTTTTATGCATTTAATTCGGGACGTTACCAAGTGAAAAAAGAAATTTATAATGATATTAGTTTAGAAATTTATTATCACAAAGGACATGAATTTAATTTAGACCGAATGATGGCAGGTATGAAAGCATCCTTAGATTATAATGCAAAGAATTTTAGTCCTTATCAATTTAGACAAGCAAGAATTATCGAATTTCCGAGAACTGGAGGGACATTCGCACAAGCTTTTGCAAACACAATGCCTTTTTCTGAAGGAATTGGTTTTATTGCTGATGTAGATGATTCCGATGAAGGTGGCGTTGATTATCCGTTTGCGGTAACAGTTCATGAAGTTGCGCATCAATGGTGGGCACATCAAGTGATTGGTGCCGATGTTTTAGGAGCTACGTTACTATCAGAAAGTTTGGCAGAATACGTTTCTTTAAAAGTTTTAGAAGAACAACAAGGAAAAACAGAAATGCGTAAATTTTTAAAGAAAGCCCTTGATGATTATTTATTACGAAGAACTTTAGAAAGAAAAAGAGAAAACGCATTGATGTATAATGACGGACAAGGATATATTCATTATCAAAAAGGATCTTTAGTCCTCTATGCCTTGAGTGATTATATCGGCGAAAAAAACTTAAACAATGCATTAAAGAAATATGTAGAAAAAGTACAATTTCAAGAAGCGCCCTATACCACCTCTATAGATATGGTCAATCATATCAAAGAAGCAACGCCAGATTCATTACAATATGTAGTTAAAGACATGTTTGAAACCATCACCTTATATAGCAATCGAATAGTTGATGCAAAAACTACCAAATTAGAAAACGGAAAATATCAGGTAGACATTGATTTTGAAGTTTCTAAATACCGTAATGATGAGAAAGGAAAGAAATATTATGGCGAAAAAGTAGGAGATACCCTTTCTTATAAAACAGCTAAAATGAAAAAACCAATTCTTTCTGTTCCATTAGCCGATTATATTGATCTGGGTATTTTTACAGTGGAAGTTGTAGACGGAAAAAAGAAGGAAGTCATTTTATATTTTCAAAAACATAAAATTACTGCAATTCATAATAAAGTTTCTATCATTGTAGATGAAAAACCTACAGAAGTAGGAATAGATCCTTACAATAAATTAATAGATTCACAGTCTGATGACAATAGGAGGAAGCTCTAATTCAAAATAAATTTCTCACAAGAACGTTAAAACCTCGTACAATATATGGCGAGGTTTTTGCTTTCCTAAAACCATTATATTTACACTTTATTTTAAGCACCTATTGAAGAAACTCATATACATATATATCCTCCTGTATTCGGTCATCACTTTTTCACAAAAAAGAGAAAAAGACTCCATGCCCGTACCTATAGATGACATTATCTTCGTTAATCCTGGAGATACCGCTGTTGTAAAGCTGAATGAATTCATGCTTTTGCCAAAAAGGAAATTCAAGTCAAAAAAAGACATTCGTTATTATTTTTGGTTTAAAAGTAAAGTATTCAAAGTCTATCCGTTTGCAAAATTAGCATCCCAAAGATTGGATACGCTCAATACACGGCTTTCCAAAATAAAATCGAAGCGGAAAAAGAAAAAGTATATCAAGCTAATTCAGGATTATATAGAGGGCGAGTTCTCTGATCAGATGAAGAAGTTGACAAATACAGAAGGTAGAATCTTAATAAAATTGATTCATCGACAAACAGGTAAAACCGCTTTTCAGAATATAAAAGCACTTAGAAGTGGGTGGAATGCATTTTGGTACAATACAACCGCCAATGTTTTTAAACTTTCTTTAAAAGATGAATACCGACCAGAATCTGAAAATGAAGATTTTTTAATAGAAGACATTCTTCAACGTGCTTTTTTAGATGATGAATTAGCGCCACAAAAAAGTAAATTAGAGTTCGACTTTCAGGAAATAGCTGTGAAAAAGAAAGGAGAAATAGACGTAGAGGTCTATAAAAAGTTACTTGCTAAGCAACTAAAGCGATACAAAAGAAAACAAAAAAGGAAAAAGCAATAATTTTAAAAGTTTTTTTAGCTTGCTAATCGCCCAACTTCCAGTGATTTAAAACGTCTTCAAAAAAAAGATTAAAAAAGATCCAAAATAAGTAGTGTGAGAAGTAAAAAGGTGTTGTATATTTGCACCCGCTAAGAGAAAAACAAGTTTATTTTTCTATGTTGAATAAAAGTTCATTGCACTAATTTTTGTGTTTTTTTTCTGGGATGTTTGTTAAATGATTTCGAATTCATAGAAGAATTAAATTTTATCAAATAAATTAGGAGAAACACAGAAACAAGTAGTATGTTTGCAGTCCGTTTTTTTTGGGAAAGCAGTATAAAAACAAGGGGTTTAAAAATAAATAAAAAAAAGTAATTTTTTTTATTGTTGAATCAGAAATAAGTTTTAGATTTGCACCCGCTAATACAAATAGTACATACGATCACAGAAATTTTGGAACGGTTTATCGCAACGAATTAGATATTTAAAGAGATAAAAAAGCCGGTTAGTTCGATTCTAACATTTTAGCAAAATAGGGGAGTACATTATTTTTTTAAAGAAGTATTGTTTTCCATAAAGTTCATTGAAAATATTGAAATTGACAGCGTAAACAAAGAGTAGAATAACCGCATTATTCACGTAATGTAAAATTCTTTTGAAACTTATTCATTCATATTATTAAAATATACAATGAAGAGTTTGATCCTGGCTCAGGATGAACGCTAGCGGCAGGCTTAACACATGCAAGTCGAGGGGTAACAGGGGAGCTTGCTTCCGCTGACGACCGGCGCACGGGTGCGTAACGCGTATAGAACCTACCTTTTACAGAGGGATAGCCTTTAGAAATGAAGATTAATACCTTATGGTATTATAGATTCGCATGAATTTATAATTAAAGATTTATCGGTAAAAGATGGCTATGCGTCCTATTAGCTAGATGGTAAGGTAACGGCTTACCATGGCGACGATAGGTAGGGGTCCTGAGAGGGAGATCCCCCACACTGGTACTGAGACACGGACCAGACTCCTACGGGAGGCAGCAGTGAGGAATATTGGGCAATGGAGGCAACTCTGACCCAGCCATGCCGCGTGCAGGAAGACGGCCCTATGGGTTGTAAACTGCTTTTATACAGGAAGAAACACTCGTACGTGTACGAGCTTGACGGTACTGTAAGAATAAGGACCGGCTAACTCCGTGCCAGCAGCCGCGGTAATACGGAGGGTCCGAGCGTTATCCGGAATCATTGGGTTTAAAGGGTCCGCAGGCGGTCAATTAAGTCAGAGGTGAAATCCCATAGCTTAACTATGGAACTGCCTTTGATACTGGTTGACTTGAGTCATATGGAAGTAGATAGAATGTGTAGTGTAGCGGTGAAATGCATAGATATTACACAGAATACCGATTGCGAAGGCAGTCTACTACGTATGTACTGACGCTGAGGGACGAAAGCGTGGGGAGCGAACAGGATTAGATACCCTGGTAGTCCACGCCGTAAACGATGGATACTAGTTGTTGGGCATTAGCTCAGTGACTAAGCGAAAGTGATAAGTATCCCACCTGGGGAGTACGGTCGCAAGACTGAAACTCAAAGGAATTGACGGGGGCCCGCACAAGCGGTGGAGCATGTGGTTTAATTCGATGATACGCGAGGAACCTTACCAGGGCTTAAATGTAGTCTGACAGCTTTAGAGATAGAGTTTTCTTCGGACAGATTACAAGGTGCTGCATGGTTGTCGTCAGCTCGTGCCGTGAGGTGTCAGGTTAAGTCCTATAACGAGCGCAACCCCTGTCGTTAGTTGCCAGCATGTAAAGATGGGGACTCTAACGAGACTGCCTACGCAAGTAGAGAGGAAGGTGGGGATGACGTCAAATCATCACGGCCCTTACGTCCTGGGCCACACACGTGCTACAATGGTATGGACAATGAGCAGCCATCTGGCAACAGAGCGCGAATCTACAAACCATATCACAGTTCGGATCGGAGTCTGCAACTCGACTCCGTGAAGCTGGAATCGCTAGTAATCGGATATCAGCCATGATCCGGTGAATACGTTCCCGGGCCTTGTACACACCGCCCGTCAAGCCATGGAAGCTGGGGGTGCCTGAAGTCGGTCACCGCAAGGAGCCGCCTAGGGTAAAACTGGTAACTAGGGCTAAGTCGTAACAAGGTAGCCGTACCGGAAGGTGCGGCTGGAACACCTCCTTTCTAGAGAAAGATGGTGAGTTACAAAAGGTATAATTTTACTCTTTGCTGTTAATTTTAAAAAAAACAAATAATAATAAGCTATTCTAGTCTCGTAGCTCAGCTGGTTAGAGCGCTACACTGATAATGTAGAGGTCGGCAGTTCGAGTCTGCCCGGGACTACAAATTTTTTATTATTAATTAAAGGAAATTCTAGAAGTGGTTATTCACCCTAATTAGTCGGCTATCGACTGCAGACTGAGAACTGTGGACTGCCAACTATAGAACAAATGGGGGATTAGCTCAGCTGGCTAGAGCGCTTGCCTTGCACGCAAGAGGTCATCGGTTCGACTCCGATATTCTCCACAAATGGTTTATATATAATGTATAAGCTAAAGCATTAGTTTTTTAGACTGATGCTCATAAAGTTCATTGACATATTGGTAAAATGATATCGTAAGAATCAAAAAGATAGAAACCGTTTAGATTTATCTAAACAAAGAATATAGAATAAAAGAGTTCATTGCAGTATTTATACTGCAGCAAAAAGTACAATAAGTTAAGTAAGGGCGTATGGCGGATGCCTAGGCTCTCAGAGACGATGAAGGACGTGATAAGCT
>OX044355.1:1267500-2032500 GCA_943846595.1 uncultured Polaribacter sp. | reverse complement strand
ATTAATTCCGTCATTTTTTCTTTACGACTCCATTCTGGTTGTAAAAATAATTGACATTTTTCACCTACCTTTTCGGCTTGTGCTTCAGCAAATTCAAAATCTGATTTGTTATGAATAATCATTTTCAATTCATCTGCTTCTTGGTAAACTTCTTCCAAAGGTAGTTTAGTTTTCTTTGGTGATAAACAAAACCAGTCCCATTTTCCTGAAAATGAATAGGCTCCAGAGGTTTCAATATGTGTTTTAATTTTGTTCTTTTGAAGTAATTTTGTAATGTAATCCATAGACCACATTAATGGTTCACCCCCAGTTATAACAACGGTATTGGCTTGTTTCGTTATGTTTTCAACAATGGTATCTGCCAATGTTGGTGGATGCAGATCTGCATTCCAACTTTCTTTTACATCACACCAATGGCAACCAACATCACAACCACCAACTCTAATAAAGTAGGCGGCAGTTCCAGTATGCGCACCTTCTCCTTGTATTGTATAAAATTCTTCCATAAGCGGAAGCATAATACCTTGATTTACTAATTCTTGTGTTTTTTTATTCATTGCCATTATAATCCCCAAAGAGGTTTTAAAAAATGCAAAGGTAGTTTTTTGATTAGCAACAATAAAAAGAATAATAAACTAATTCTAAAACCTCAAAAATCAAATGATTTTTGTAAATTTGCACTCCTTTTTACGGTAACAGATTTAAAGAAGGAACGAAACAAATCATTTCATAAAAACAACTCTTTGCGTTTTTATCGTTAAAAATCTGAAAAACAATAAGATACAAAAATTATTTTCGGACATGTCTGAAGAAACAAAAAACACTGAAGAGCAAGTAGTTGCTACTGAAGTACAAGAAACAGTTGTAGAAACTGTAAATCCAGAACAATTTTTAGCAGATTTTAACTGGCACAAGTACGAACAAGGTATTGAAGCTGTTGATGAGGCAAAATTAGTAGAATTTGAAAAAGCGTTGGAAGGAACTGTAGGTTTCGTAAACGAACGTGATGTAATCGAAGGTACTGTAATCAGAATTACAGACAGAGACGCAATCATTGATATCAATTCTAAGTCTGAAGGAGTTATCTCTTTGAACGAATTTCGTTACAACCAAGCATTAGCGGAAGGAGATAAAGTAGAAGTATTGGTAGACAAGAGAGAAGATTCTTCTGGTCAATTAGTATTGTCTCACAAAAAAGCAAGAGTTATAAAGGCATGGGAACGTGTTAACAATGCTCATGAAACGGGTGAAGTAGTTAACGGTTTTGTTAAATGTAGAACTAGAGGTGGAATGATTGTTGATGTTTTCGGAATCGAAGCTTTCTTGCCAGGTTCTCAAATTGATGTGAAGCCAATCAGAGATTACGACCAATACGTAGAGAAAACAATGGAATTCAAAGTTGTGAAAATCAACCATGAATTTAAAAACGTTGTTGTTTCCCATAAAGCATTAATCGAGGCTGATATCGAAATTCAAAAGAAAGAGATTATTGGTCAATTAGAAAAAGGACAAGTATTAGAAGGTGTTGTTAAAAACATTACTTCTTATGGTGTCTTTGTTGATTTAGGTGGTGTAGATGGATTGGTGCATATTACTGATTTATCATGGTCAAGAATCAATCATCCAAATGAAGTTGTTGAATTAGATCAAAAATTAAATGTTGTAATTTTAGACTTTGACGATAACAAATCTAGAATCCAATTAGGATTAAAACAATTATCAGCGCATCCATGGGAAGCTTTAAACACGGACTTAAAAGTTGGGGATAAAGTAAATGGTGAAGTTGTTGTTTTAGCAGATTATGGAGCATTCGTAGAAGTTGAACAAGGCGTAGAAGGGCTAATTCACGTTTCTGAAATGTCTTGGTCTACACACTTACGTTCTGCACAAGATTTCGTAAAAGTTGGAGATAAAGTAGAAGCACAAGTTTTAACTTTAGACCGTGAAGACCGTAAAATGTCATTAGGTATCAAACAATTACATCCAGACCCTTGGACCGATATTACTACGAAATACCCAGTTGGAACGACGCATACAGGAACTGTTCGTAACTATACCAACTTTGGTGTATTTGTAGAATTGGAAGAAGGTATCGATGGTTTGGTTTATATTTCTGATTTATCTTGGACTAAGAAAATCAAACACCCATCAGACTTTGTAACTGTAGGTGACAAATTAGAAGTTCAAGTATTAGAATTAGATGTTGAGAACAGAAAGTTAAACCTAGGTCATAAGCAAACTCAAGACAATCCTTGGGATGCACATGAAGCTACCTACGCAATCGATTCGAAGCATGAAGGAACAATCAAAGAAAAGAATGACAAAGGAGCTGTAGTAACTTTTGCTGATGGAGTAGAAGGTTTTGCACCAAGTCGTTTCTTAGAAAAAGAAGATGGTTCTAAATTAGATAAAGGACAAACAGCTGAATTTGTAGTTTTAGAGTTTTCTAAAGAATACAGAAGAGTTGTTGTTTCTCATACTTCTATCTTCAAAGTACAAGAAAGAAAGAATATCAAAGTAGCGGCAAAGAAATCTGCTGATGCTGAAAAAACCACATTAGGTGATATTGGAGGTCTTGCAGCTTTAAAGAAAAAAATGGAAGAAGGTAAATAATCATTTACCTTTCATATATGTTTTTAAAAGCCGATACAGTTTGTATCGGCTTTTTTTATTAGATATCAGATTGGTATAGACATCTTTCTTAAATTTTTACAAAGCGGCGAACTTCATATTATTGAAAATTCTAGTTTCTCGTTTTGATTAAATAAATTCTTCACTTACATTCTTTTTAAATTTAAAATATATCAAATTTTTAATTTCCACTTATTCCTATATATACCCACTTATTCCTATAGAGTCCCACTTATTACTTGACGATAGTTTAACTGTTTTTTTTTTCGCACATTTGAATTGTGATTGCTAATTTAACTAGGTTTTTGGAACTTATAATGGATAGAAAAACGAATTATTTCAAATAAAAACAACCTTTCCCTCGAACCTTTTTTTACGAACAGTTTGCAGCAAACGTTTAATGTTAAAAAGACGAAATAATGAATAGTATTTTTTTTGATTCGAGTACTTTTTTTATTGATGAAAACATCAATTATTTTAAATATGGAAATTGTTTCAGAGTATTTAATGAAAATGGATACCAAGTTGGTTTTATTAGCGAAGAAGTTTCAAGAGTACAAAAATTTCTTAAAAACTTTCTAAGCAAAAATATACTACCATTTCAGTTCGAAATTAAGGACAGTAAAGGGAATTTACAATCTTTAATTTTTAAAGGCTGGACGCTTATGTTATCTCCAATTGTAATAATGAATGACAAAGCGGTTCCAATTGGTTTTGTAAAACGAAATTTTAAGTTATTCAAACCTGTTTTTACAATTCATAATGAGAACAATAAAGTGATAGCATCTATAATTGGAGATTTTTCTAATAATTTTTTTCGCATAGAGGATACAAGTGGAAAAATCATTGGAAGTATCAATGAAAATGGGATGGAGATATAACTGGGCTTTTCTCTACTGCAGACAAATGTAATGTCAAATTGAACTCAAATACCTTAGAGTATTCAAGTAAAAATACCATTTTATTAGGTGCACTGATTATTGATAAGATTTTATAATAGAGTATTTCAATGTTTTATATTCAGAAGTATTCCCTTTTTAATCAATTTTTTGACAGTTAATGTTGTCCTTTTTTTTCTACTCAAATTAAGGAAGTAAATTAGAATCATTTATCTTTGTTTTATATAATAAATAGATAAATGACTTTAATCAAATCAATCTCAGGTATTAGAGGCACTATTGGTGGAAATACTGGAGATAATTTAACACCAATAGATGCTGTAAAATTTGCATCGGCTTATGGTGCATTCATCATAAATAGGAATTCAAATAATGATAAAATAAAGGTAGTTATTGGGAGAGATGCACGTATTTCGGGAAAAATGATTTCGAGCTTGGTTGCCAATACTTTAGTAGGCTTAGGGATTGATGTAGTAGATTTAGGCTTATCTACAACTCCCACAGTTGAAGTCGCTGTACCTTTGGAAAATGCAGATGGAGGAATCATTATCACCGCTTCCCACAACCCCAAACAATGGAATGCGCTAAAGTTATTAAATGAAAAGGGAGAGTTTTTAAATGGTGCAGAAGGAGAACAAATACTAGCTTTGGCAGACAGTGAAGGTTTTTCCTTTGCGGATGTTGACGATTTAGGAACTTATACTAAAGACAATACTTATTTACAAAAGCACATTCAAGAAGTTTTAAATTTAGAATTGGTGGATGTTGCTGCAATTCAAAAGGCACAATTTAAAGTAGTCGTTGATGGAGTAAATTCGACAGGAGGAATCTTTATTCCAGCTTTATTAAAAGAATTAAATGTTAGCTGTGTCGAATTGTATTGTACTCCCAATGGTCAATTTCCTCACAATCCAGAACCTTTAAAAGAACATTTAACAGATATTTCCAATTTAGTCCTTGAAGAACAGGCAGATTTCGGAATCGTAGTAGATCCTGATGTAGATCGATTGGCTCTGGTTTCCGAAGATGGTTCAATGTTTGGTGAAGAATATACACTTGTTGCATGTGCAGATTACGTTTTAGGTAGATTGGGAGGAGGAAACACGGTTTCTAATTTGTCTTCTTCGCGAGCATTAAGAGATGTTACTCAAAAACATGGTGGTGAATATACTGCAAGTGCTGTAGGTGAAGTGAATGTGGTAATTAAAATGAAAGAAACCAATACGGTAATTGGAGGAGAAGGAAATGGAGGAATTATTTATCCAGCCTCACATTATGGGCGTGATTCTTTGGTAGGTGTTGCCTTGTTCTTATCACATTTGGCACATAAAAAAATATCTTGTAAAACACTGAGAGATTCCTATCCAAGTTATTTTATGAGTAAAAATAAAATTCAGTTAACGCCAGAAATTGACGTAGACAAGATTTTAGAATCCATGGCAACAAAATATAAGAATGAAGATGTTAATACCTTAGATGGTGTTAAAATCGATTTTGATGCACAATGGATTCACCTGAGAAAGTCGAATACGGAACCTATTATCAGAATTTATACGGAAGGAACTTCACAGCAGGCTGCTGATGATTTGGCAGTTCGGTTTATCAATGAAATAAAAGAAATTATTTAATAATTTTAAAGATGAATTTAGAGCAATATTTTGATCAATTTCGTAAAAACATTGTTGGTATTCAGCAAACCTTTCTATCTCCTTACGGAGAGAAAAAAATGAGGTACACAGATTGGACTGCAAGTGGAAGGTTATACCAACCAATTGAAGAAAAAATGCTGCATAAATTTGGTCCTTTTGTCGCAAATACTCACACCGAAACTTCTACTTCTGGTGCTGCTATGACCTTGGCATATCGTGAAGCTAGAAATATTATTAAAAACCATGTAAATGCTGTTGATAATGATGTTTTAATTACATCGGGTTCTGGAATGACTGGTGTTGTCAATAAGTTTCAACGAATTTTGGGGTTAAAAGTTTCAGAGAATTTAAAGGCATATACCACGATTCCTGAAGATTTAAAACCGATTGTTTTTGTTTCTCATATGGAGCATCATTCTAATCAAACTTCTTGGTTGGAAACTATCGCAGATGTCATAGTCGTTCCTTCTAATAATGAAGGTTTGGTATGTTTAAAAAGTTTTGAAAAAACGATCCAAAAACACCAGCATCGGAAAATTAAAATTGCGACTATTACGGCTTGCTCAAATGTTACTGGTATAAAAACACCTTATCATAAAGTGGCCAAATTAATTCATAAATACAATGGATTGTGTTTTGTAGATTTTGCTTGTTCCGCACCTTATGTCGATATTAATATGCACCCAAGAGAGGCGGATGAATCTTTAGATGCGATCTTTTTTTCGCCACATAAGTTTTTAGGAGGTCCAGGTAGTTCAGGTGTTTTAATTTTTAATAAAAGTTTGTACAAGAACACCATTCCTGACAATCCAGGAGGCGGAACCGTTAGTTATACAAACCCTTGGGGAGAACATGATTATTTTGACGATGTTGAAACTCGAGAGGATGGAGGTACTCCTGCCTTTTTACAAACGATACGAATAGCACTTTCCATTCAGTTGAAAGAACAAATGGGAACGGAAAATATTAAAAAAAGAGAAGATGAAGTTAATAAGGTTTTTTTTGAAACTTTAGAAAGTTTGTCTGGTGTGAAAATTTTAGCACAAAATCATAAAAATCGTCTCAGTATTTTTTCTTTCTATTTCGAGAAATACCATTTCAATTTAGTTGTTAAGTTGTTAAATGATCGATTTGGGCTACAAACCAGAGGTGGTTGTTCTTGTGCAGGAACTTATGGACATTTCTTATTAAATGTCGACCAGTCAACTTCCAATATAATAAAAAGTCAAATTTTAGAGGGTTGTTCTACAGCAAAACCTGGTTGGATTCGTCTGTCTTTGCATCCAACAATTACGAATGAAGAAGTTACTTTTATCTGTAATTCTTTAAAAGAGTTGACGAGAAATATTGATGAATGGTCAAAAGACTATTCCTATAACGCTCAAAAGAACGATTATGTTCACAATACTCAAGCACCTATAGAAAAGGAGTTGGTTGCAAACTGGTTTTCTTTATAACCCTTATAGAAACCCTGTAGGCATTTTATCTCTATGTTTAAACCGTTTGTGAGACCAAAGATAAAATTCAGGTTGCTTTAAAATATTTTTTTCAGTTAACGCGATGTATTTATCTGTAATCTCATAATCTTCAAACTCTTTAGGGGTATCCGTAATTAATTGAAATTCTGTTTCATAATACCCTCTTTTTATTTTTTTTGTAATGTAGTTGATAATTACTAAATCAAATTTTTTTGATAGCATTTCTGCCCCCGTATGAATGGGTACTTTTATGCCGAAGAATTCACTCCAATAATAGGTTTTGTGTACTTGTGGAGATTGATCACTCAATAAAAGATAGGCACCTTGATCTTTGTCGGCAAATCGCTGTTGCATTCCTTTCACCATTTCGGAGGTTTTATAACCAATACACCCAAATTTTTCTCTTGATTCACGTACCCATTTTTCAAAGTATTTATTACTAAGTCTTGTGTAGGCTCCATAAATTGGAGTGTCTAAAACTAAAGGGAGGCTAATAGACCATTCCCAGTTTGCTTGATGCGCCCCCACCAAAGCAATACTTCGTTGTTTTTTGTAATAATTATTTACCAATTCAGGGTTTTTGTATACATATCTTTTAGAAATTTCTTTTTTACTAATCGAAAATGCTTTAATGCTTTCTACAAATAAGTCTGTAAAATGTGTGAAAAATTGTTTTGCGATTTTCTTTCTTTCAATGGTCGTTTTTTCTGGAAAGACTAATTTTAGATTTTCTAAAACAACCTGCTTTCGATATCCGAAAACAGTATAAATTAAAAAATATAGCACATCTGACAAAAGGTATAGCATTGACATTGGCAATCTTGACAAAACCCATATTATCGGAAATGAAATTATAAACAAAAGAAACTGCATCATTACATATTTATTTTGCAAATATCGGATTTAAATTAATAATGAGATCGTTTTCTCAAGTTGATTTTAGTATGTTTGTCTCAGTTTTAAGAATATGAATCAAGCAATTTTATTTATTATTATCGTAAATGTCATAACCTCTATGAAGGGGTTTAAAGATTATTCATTTATAAATTCCTATAAATTTCAGATCAATCGGATTTTAGCAGGTGAAAAAATAAGGATGCTTACATCTGGTTTTCTTCACGTAGATTGGACGCATCTTGGTTTTAATATGTATGCATTGTACTTATTTGGAGCTATTGTAACCAATGGAATGGGAACTCTTTCTTTTGTGATCATTTACCTAGGGGGTTTACTAACAGGTAGTTTGTATTCTTTACTTTTTCATAAAAAAGAACCTTACTATAGTGCTGTAGGTGCCTCTGGAGCAGTTTCCGGGATTTTATTTTCCGGGATTATTTTAGCGCCCAATAAACTGTATAATTTTATTTTTTTTCCATTCGTAGATATTCCAGGGTATATCCTTGGGGTTGGTTATCTGCTGTACTCTATTTATGGAATGAAAAAACAACTCGGAAATGTTGGACATGCAGCCCATTTAGGAGGAGCAATGGGTGGTTTTGTATTGACTTTAATTTTAAAACCAGAAGTATTCGTTACCCATACTTTTGTTGTTGCTTTATTGGCAATACCTATTATTTTACTATTACTTTTTGGTGATAAGTTAAAGAATTTATAAGCTAAGAAATCAGTTATATTTCTTCATCAATTGAGATCGTTTTCTTTTTGTTCGCTATAAACTTCTGACCTTATCGATTCTTTACATTGAGTTTAGGGAATAAAAAAGACTTTACAGTTATGTAAAGTCTTTTTGGAGCGAAAGACCAGGTTCGAACTGGCGACATTCAGCTTGGAAGGCTGACGCTCTACCAACTGAGCTACTTTCGCGTGGTATAGAGATTACAAATATAGTATCCTTTTTAATTTACACAACCTTTTTTTGAAGAAAATTAATAAAAATCACTGTCATTTCTCACTTTTTTTAAAAGGAAGAAGATTAAGAAGAGTAGGGTTGATATTAAGAGATTGAAAATCAGTTTTTAATAAAAAAACCCAAACAATTGTTTGGGTTTTTTTGTAGCGAAAACGGGATTTGAACCCGTGACCTCAGGGTTATGAATCCTGCGCTCTAACCAACTGAGCTACCTCGCCATTTATTCTTTGGGCTGCAAATATAATTGAATTTTACAGACTAACAAGAGCTGTTTTTATATTTTTTTAAAATAGAATAAATAACTATCTTGTCACTTCAATAAAATACTATGAAAAAAATAAAATATGAAATTGAGATCCCTATTCATGCCTCGCCAAGAATGTTGTATCAATACATTTCTTCACCGTCTAATCTACAAGAATGGTTTGCTGATAAAGTGAATTCTAGAGGTAAAATTTATAGTTTCTTTTGGGAGGGTGTAGAGGAAAAAGCAGAATTAATCACCAAAAAATCAGATGACAGAATTCGTTTTAAATGGTTAGCGAGTGAAGGAGATGACAGTTTTTTTGAAATTAAAATTCTAGTAGATGCTTTGACAAAAGATGTTTCCTTAATTATTACTGATTTTGCAGATGATGAAGATGAAGTTGAAGAATCAAAACAATTATGGGAGAATCAAATAGATGAATTAAAACATACAATAGGTGCATAAAGCGCCATTTATAAATAGTGTAAAACTCGACAAATCGTCGAGTTTTTTTATGCCTCATTATGTCAAAAAACATTAATTTTACGCTTTAAGAAAACGAATGATGATAAACTTAAATGGGACTTTAAAATCTCCGGAGAATTTCACGTTAACATTAAATAACAGAGCTTTTAAATATGGTGATGGAATTTTTGAAACGGTAAAGGTGTTGAATAATAGTGTTGTTTTTTGGGAAGATCACTATTTTAGATTAATGTCTTCCATGAGAATGTTGCGTATGAAAATACCGATGTCTTTTACCTTAGAATTCTTGGAAGCAGAAATTTTAAAAACAGTCAAATCCCACGAAGTGTTTGGCTCTTTTAGAGTTCGTTTAAGTGTTTATAGAAAAGACGGAGGTTTGTACACACCGATTACAAATACTATTGATTATTTAGTAGAAGTCTCCCCTCTAAAGATTGAAGAAAAAGCTTCTTATACGATCGATTTATTCAAAGACTTTTATAATTTTTCTGGTTTGCTTTCTACAGTAAAAACAAATAATAGGATGCTTAATACCCTGGCTAGTGTTTTTGCTTCAGAAAATGATTTAGACAACGCTATTCTTTTAAATGAAAAAAAAGGAGTCGTAGAGGCTACAAATGGGAATCTATTTGTTGTTAAAGGAAATACAATAAAAACTCCTGCCTTAACAGAAGGTTGTATTAAAGGAATTACACGAGGTAAAATTATAGAAATTATTACTAAAAATGCTGATTTTGAAGTTGAAGAAACCTCAATTTCACCCTTTGAAATCCAAAAAGCAGATGAAGTTTTTATTACCAATGCCGTTATTGGTGTCCAAATTGTTACCAATTATAGAAAAAAAGTATTCTCTAGAGTTGTCGGAGACAAATTGTCAAATTCGTTGCAAATTTTACAGGTTCTAAAGAAATAATTAATTAAGGTTGATATCATTCGGCGCATTTGCCCATAGTTTGTATTTTCCTCCTTTTTGTAGTAATTTGTTTTTCCAGAGGGTTTCATTTTCTACAGCAAAAATATTTTTAAAATCGTTTTCTGTTACAAACCAAGAATCCGTTTCTATTTCATCAAGAAGTTGATACTCCATCCAGCCAGAGTATCCTAAAAAAAAACGAATTTCTGTAGGATCTAAAATGTTGTTTTGCAATAATTTTTTTAGAGAACTAAAGTTACCACCCCAATAAATCCCGTTACTGATAGCAATACTATCAGGAATTAAATCTGGAACTCGATGTACAAAATAGAGATTATCCTGTTCTACAGGACCGCCTTCATAAATTATAAACTGAGAATTTATATCTGGAAGCAAATCTTGAATTGTAAATTCTAACGGTCTATTGAATATGAAGCCAACCACGTTGCTTTCTGCAAATTCGGTAAGTAAAACGATTGTTCTATTAAATGAATTGTCATTTAATATAGAAGGTTCTGCGATTAGTAAGTTTCCTTTATTTGGTTTGATAGGCGCTTTTTTTTATAGATTCTAATATACATATTTTTACCCACAAAAAAAACTCTCTTAAAAAATAAGAGAGTTTTGTATTACTTAAAGTATTGTCTTAGTTTACAGCTTCGCTTAAACCTGCACCTGCTTTAAATTTTGCTACATTTTTAGCAGCAATTTGAATTGTTTTTCCTGTTTGAGGGTTTCTACCATTTCTAGCAGCTCTGTTAGAAACAGAAAATGTTCCAAAACCAACTAATGCAACTTTATCACCACCTTTTAAAGCTGATGTTACATTACCTGTAAAAGATTCTAATGCTGCTTTAGCTGCTACTTTAGAAATTCCTGCATCTGCAGCCATTACGTCGATTAAATCTGACTTGTTCATAATTAATAGATTTTTTAAGTTAATATTATTTTGCTTAATAGCTTAACAAATATAGACGGATTAAGGTGTCATGCAAATTTAGGCTCTAAAAAAGGCGTGTTTTGTTAATAAATACAATCAAATTGTTAATAACAGCGATGAGAAAGGAGTGTATTTCTTGAAAACCAAGCCAGTATTGGCTTTACACCATTTTAGCGTTTTCAGTAAAAACATATCCATTCAAAAGACTTTTTGCATCCATTTTCTTCTTTCCAGCAAGTTTAATATCTCCGATCCATATGTAGCCATTTTTTACAGCAACTTTTAACTCATTTTTAGTCCAAATTATTTTTCCAGATTCAAATTGATGCACTGCAATTTCTTTTTTGATCTTGTATATTTTCGCGGAAATTATTTCTCCATTATTATGAATGTTTGTCCACGCTGCTGGAAATGGATTCAGTCCGCGTATTTTATTGTATGTGACTTCTAAAGAAGCCGTCCAATCTATTTTACAATTGCTAGGATCTAGTTTAGAAGCAGATTTCTCTTCTAATTCAGGTTGTTTGTAGGTGGTTGCACTATTGTTTTTAATCAATGCAACTGTTTCATTTACCAGTTCTGCTCCTAGTTGCATTAATTTATCATGCAAGGTGCCGACAATTTCATCCGTTTCTATTTCAATTTCTTTTTGAAGAATGATTTCACCTGTATCAATTTTATCATCAATAAAAAAAGTAGTTACCCCTGTTTTAGTTTCGCCATTTATAATTACCCAATGTATTGGAGCAGCTCCTCTGTATTCAGGTAATAAAGAAGCATGAAGATTAAATGTACCATAAATTGGCATTTGCCAAACAGCTTTGGGTAACATTCTAAAAGCAACCACTATTTGTAAGGTAGCGTTTAAGCGCTTTAGTTCATTTTGAAAATCTTCATTTTTTAGATTTATAGGTTGTAAAATGGGGAGTTTTTGTGATAAAGCATATTCTTTAACAGCGGATTGATGTATTTTTCTTCCTCTACCTGCAGGTTTGTCTGGTGCGGTAATAACACCAGCAATTATATAATTGGCTGCGATTAGGTTCTTTAGAATGGTCACAGCGAAATCGGGTGTTCCCATAAAAACAATGCGTATATCTCTCATTATTTATTATTTAGGTAGAATTTATTTTGATGGTTCAATGCAATCTTTCCTTCCGATAAAAGGGTTTGCAAATGTATTAAAATGTGCTTCTCATTAGTGTCGATAAGATGGCATATTTCTAATGAACTTTTTGCTGTTGTTTCAGAAAGTAGTTCTAAGATACTATTTTTTAAGTAAGGAGTGGGTTTTTTGTTTGACAAACAAACATCGCAAATACCACATACTGTTGTTTCTTTTTCATCGAAATAGGTAAGTATTTGTTTGCTTCTACAAAGCGTACGATTTTTAATAAAATCAATTAAGTCCGCAGCTTTCTTCCTTTTCTGATCCAAGTACTGTTGTATTTCTTTAGCATTTCTATTTATTGTCTTTTCATCTTCTCTTGGATGTAAAAACAAAATTTCAGCGTTTAATGCCGCTTGTTTGTATACCAATACTTCTGCATCCTCTAATTTTGTGAGGTAGGTTCTTACTAGTTGATTGGTAATCCCTGCTTTTTTTGCTAAATAGTATTCATCAATCTTCGTTTCTTGTTCAAACAACCCACCATAACTTCTTAATAAAACTGCGATAAACTGATGTAGTTTGTCATTGTTTTTGCTAAGGTTGATGACTTTTTTACTAGTTGTCGTAAAGTGTACTAATGATTTTTTATTAAAACCGGTTTCAACCGTTACAATTCCTTGGTTACTCAATAACTTCAAACAAGTAGTCACTTTTGAAGAACTAAATCCATATTTTTCACAAAATTCTAAAAAATTAAATTCAAAAGGAGTTTCTAGTAATTCTCCATTTCCAATTTGAAAATGCTGGAACATTTTTTTATAAATTTCTTTGATTTCTTTAATTGTAGGTAAATTACGTTCCAACTGTTCTTTAAAAAGGCGAATATCAGTGTCATTTTGCAACACTACTGAGAACGATTTTTCACCATTTCTCCCAGCTCTACCTGCTTCTTGCACATAGTTTTCGATGCTAGAAGGGATGTTTAAGTGAATAACAATTCCAACATTTGCTTTGTCAATACCCATACCAAAAGCATTGGTAGCAACAATAATGGGTGTTTTTTCTGTCATCCAATTCTCAAAAGTACTTTTCTTTACTTCAGTTGATAATCCAGCATGATAAAAACTACTTCTGAGATTATTTGCATTTAAAAAATTCGAAATTTCCTCTGCCTTTTTTCTTGAATTGATATAAACAATTGCAGGTGTCTTCGTTTTTTTGAAAATTTGTAAAAGACGATTTAGTTTATCTTCTATTGTAAAAATTTGATAGGCTAATTTTTCACGCTTAAAAGATTGTTTAAAAAGAACTCCTTCTGCTAGTTCTAAATTTGAAAAAATATCCTCAATTACTTTTTGATTTGCTGTGGCAGTCAATGCAATAAACTTGACATTCGGCAACAGTTCTTTTAGGATATTTATTTTTCTGTAAGAGGATCTAAAATCGTGTCCCCATTCAGAAATACAATGCGCTTCGTCTACCGCAACAAAAGAAACAGTTAGTTCTTTAATCTTTTGTTGAATGAATCTTGATTGGAGTCTTTCTGGAGAGATATATAAGAATTTAAAATCCCCAAATTTTAAATTATCAAAAAGAGCAATCATTTCATCTTGAAAACTTTTTGCAGGAATTCTCATGGCTTTAATTCCTTTTTCTTGTAAACGTATTACTTGATCTTCCATTAAAGCAGTCAATGGAGATATGACAATGCACACTCCTTTTAAGAGCAGTGCTGGTACTTGAAAACAAATTGATTTTCCTCCCCCTGTTGGTAATAAAGCTACCGTGTTTTTTTGGGCTAAAACAGCACCGATAATTTCTTCTTGCAAAGGCCTAAATGCTGAATATCCCCAATATTCTTTCAATATTTCTCTCGGAGAAATCATCGTTTTATTTCTAATGAGTTGAGAATAAAATTGGTACGATCTTCAATGCTTCCAAAAGGAACTATGATCAATTCATATCCTATTTTTTGATATGCTTTTTCAAGAAAAGTATTGATTGCTATTGCTTGCTCAAAATTTTCATATCGCTCATTGTCTGCAGTATATATTTCTTCCCATGGAGAAAACATAAAAACTTTGTCATATAAATGTGCTTTACTTTTATCAATGAAAATTGGAGGGTAGGAGGTTTTAAAATAATCCATGTAGGCAAAAACATCAGGAATTCCACGATCAAAAAAAACAATTTCTTCTGTTGTATCGGTTGCTCTATGATATTGTTTTTCTCTACCTTCCAAGAGCTTTTCACTAAAGAGTAATGGCGCGGTTAAAAACAACTGGTCGATGCCATCCTCCTTCGCTTTTAAAGTGACTTCTCTTGAAACTTCGTGCATGCAAAAAAATCCTTTTTGAATCAAGGCATTTAGTACTGAAGTTTTGCCAGTTCCAGGTCCACCAATTAAAACTATTTTCTGCTGCATATCACAAAAATAAATCATTCCCTTTATAAAACTAATATTTAGTGTAATTTTGTGTATTGTTATTTATAAATTATAAACTAAAAAATTCAATTTATGGTTAATGAAAGAGAAGCATTTTATGCAAAGTTAAAAGTACAGTTAGGAGAAACAAGTAAGTTTCCTTCGGATTATATGTATAAGTTTATTGTGCCTGTCACTGGCAACCAAGTGCAAGAGGTTAGAGATCTCTTTAGTGGTACGAATGCAGAAATCAAACTTAAAAAATCAAAAACAGGGAAATACGAAAGTTTATCGATCGTTTTACAAGTAAAGAGTCCATCTGAAATTATTTCGTATTATAAAAAAGCAGAAAAGATAAAAGGAATTATTTCTCTATAAAAAAACTATGAAAAAAAGTATTTTACTCTTCATGCTAATTGCGCATGTTGTCTTGTTTTCTCAAAAGAAATCAAAAACGTTGGTTACTATCAATGATTCAAAAATAACAGTTGCAGATTTTAAAAAAGTCTATGAAAAAAATTTAGCTGCAATTGATAATGAGGAATCGAAAAACGTTCCGTATAATTTAGATTTGTTCATCAATTATACGTTAAAAGTAAAGGAAGCATATCAACTTAAATTGGATACCTTACCTTCCTACATAAAGGAGATTGAAACCTATCGAAATCAACTTTCTGCCCCTTATTTGCAGGATAAGAGTTTTACAGATAATTTAATAAAGGAGGCTTATTTTAGGACTAAAAATGAAATAAAAGCAAAACATATTTTAATTCGGACAAAAAAAAATGCAACGCCAGCAGATACTTTAGCGGCATATAATAAAATTCTAAAAATTAGAAATAGAATTCTTGCAGGCGAAGATTTTGAAAAAGTAGCAGCCGCAACTTCAGATGATGATTCGGCTAGAGACAACCCACAGAGAAAATTTAAAGGAAATAAAGGGAATTTAGGTTATTTTTCTGCTTTTAAAATGGTATATCCTTTTGAAGAGGCTGCATACAAAACACCAGTAGGAGAAGTATCAATGCCTTTTAAAACAAGATTTGGATATCATATTTTAAAAGTTGATAATATTAGAGTTTCCAAAGGAGAGGTTGAAGTTGCCCATATTTTGGTTACAGATTTAGCCCCAACGGGTAAAACAGAAATAGACGAAGTATATGCTAAGTTAATTGAAGGTAAGTCCTTTGATTCTTTGGCAAAGAGATATTCTAATGACAATTCTTCAAAGGATAAAGGAGGCAAATTAACCAAATTTGGAACCGGAAGAATGGTACCTTCTTTTGAAAAAGCCGCTTTTTCTCTACGTGACATTGGAGATTTTTCAAAACCCTTTAAAACTCGCTTTGGATGGCATATTCTCCGCTTATTAAAAAAACACCCTCTCAAGTCTTTTGAAGAGATGAAAGCTACTATTACTGAACGTTTAAAGAGAAGTGGTCGAATGAAACTTTCCGATGATGCCGTTCTTAATAAATTAAAGAAAAACTATCGGATCACAGAACATGAATCAGCAAAATTAATACTAAATAGAAAAGATATTAGAACGATTTCAAAAGATTCTTTACAAAACATCCTATTCAGTATTAATGAGAGAAATTTTACTCAAGCTGCATTTGTTTCTTCAATTGCAAACAAAAAACGGCAACCGATTGCTGCTCTTTTTGAATTGTACAAAAATGAAGAAATTGTAAAGTATTTTAAAGAAAACCTGGTAAACACGGCTCCAGAATATGCTACGATTTTAAAAGAATATGAAGATGGTTTGCTCTTGTTTGAATTGATGCAACAAAAAATATGGCACAAATCTTCAAAAGACACTCTAGGGTTGAAGCAATTTTTTGTTGAAAATAAAAAAAACTATGCTGTTGAAGACTTATCGGAAATTAAGGGGCAGGTAATTAACGATTATCAAAATTTCCTTGAGCAAAATTGGATTGCTGATTTAAGAAAGAAAAACAGCATAAAAATCAACAAAAGACAATTGAAAAAACTAATTAAATTCTACGAAAAAAAATAATGAAATTTTTGAGTATTTTATTGTTTCTAATTCTTTTTTCATCCTGTAACTATTTTGGGTTAAAAAAAGAAATAGATCCCAAAGACATGCCTATTGCAGCTGTTTTTGACGAGGAATTGTACAGGGAGGCTCTACAGAACTTAATTCCAACGAACATATCCAAAGAAGATAGTTTGGTATTAGTTAAAAGTATTATTAACAATTGGGCAGTAAAACAATTGATGCTTAAAAAATCTTTAGAAAATAATTCCTCTCAAGAAAATACAGCAATTAACGAGCTGGTCGAAAATTATAAACACAGTTTGTTAATTAATAATTATAAAGAGCAACTGATAAAACAACAACTGGATACAATTATTTCTGAAGCTGAAATAGATACCTATTATTCTACAAATAAAAAGAACTTTAAATTGAATGAAGAACTCTTGAAAATTAAATTTTTACACTTCAATAATAATTTGATTAACAAAAAAGAGCTCATTACATTGTTTAAATCAGATGACTTAGAAGCATCGGAAGCTCTTGAGAAATATCATTTAAACTTTAAATCTTTTCAGTTAAACGACAGTGTATGGATGCCATTAGATAACATTATGTTAAAAATCCCTTTTTTGAAGGAAAAATTGTTAAAAAAAACAAAATTCATTCAGAAACAAGATTCATTAAGTTTATATTTGGTCGCTGTAAAAGATGTTTTAAAAAGAAACGATCTTGCACCCAAGAGTTATATAAAATCGACCATAAAGCAATTAATTTTACATCAGCGTAAAATTGAACTAATAAGAGAAATAGAACAAATAATAGTTAAAGATGCCCTACAAAACGAGAATTTCAAAATATATTAAATCAATCACATTATTTACCTTCTTTGCAATTTCAATTCAAGCAACAATTGCTCAAAAAATAAAAATTGATGGTGTTGCTGTTGTCATTGGTAAAAATATTGTGTTGGATTCTGACATCGATAAATTTAAACAAGAAGTTTTAGCGAATAGTGAAGGAAAGATTGAAATTTCAGATTGCGAAATGTTAGAACAGTTAATGTTGCAAAAGTTACTTTCTCATCATGCTATCGTAGATAGTGTGATCGTTTCAGATCAACAAGTCAATGCGAGCGTTGAAAACAATATTGCTTATTTTAAACAACAATATGGTTCTGTAGAGAAAATGGTAGCTGCTTATGGTTTTAATGATGAAGAGGACTTAAAGAAAGAGTTGTTTAAAATCGAAAAAGAAAATGCACTTATTAAGCAAGAGCAACAAAAAATTACAGAAAAAGTAGATGTTACTCCTGAAGAAGTTCGTCTCTATTACAAGGGGTTAAAAGAGAATAATGAATTGCCAGAATTTCCAGCTGAAATAGAATTGGCTCAAATTGTTATAAATGCAGAACCAACTGCAGAAGAGAATGAACGAATTGTTGCAAAACTTAACCAAATAAGACAAGATATCCTTGACGGATCTAGCTTTAAAATGAAAGCAATAATAAATTCGGATGATACAGCCGTAACCAACAACGGGGGTAAATATGAAATTACCAAAGAAACGCAATTTATCAAAGAATTTAAAGAAGTAGTATTTACCCTAGACACAGAAGGTCAGATTTCAACACCTTTTAAATCTTTATACGGATACCATATTATTCAATTGCATAAAATAAAAGGAAATACTAGGTCTGTTTCTCATATTTTAATGCAACCAGAAATACCTGAAGAAAAGTTAAAAGAAACAGAAAAGAAAGTGGCAGATATCATTAAAGAAATAGAGGAGGGAACAATTACTTTTGAAGAAGCTGTAAAAAAATATTCTCAAGATAAGGATACTAAAAATAATGCCGGCCTCCTTATCAATGGTCAAACCGGAGAATCTAAGTTTGATTTGACGAGAATGGATCCTGCTTTGTACGCCAGAGTAAGTGATTTGAGTCAAGGAAGTATGACACCTCCGTTTTATGATGAAACTAGAGAAGGTGAGAAAATGTACAAATTCTTCTATATGAGAGATAGAACAGATACGCATTCGGCGGACTTGGTAAAGGATTATGAAAAAATTCAAAACTTAGCACTTCGAAAGAAGAAAGAAGAATCAATTGCAAAATGGTCTAAAGAAAAGATTTTTGAAACCTATATTAAATTGAATAATAAGCACGGTAAATGTACTTTTGAGAGAAATTGGAAAAAGGAAATTAGTAAATAATGTCAGACGTTGCAGCAGTAAATAATTTAGTAGAAAAGTACCATCAACTAAAAAAAGAAATTGGAAAAGTAATTATTGGGCAGCAAGAAGCTGTAAATTTTACTTTACTGTCTGTTTTTTGTGGTGGTCATTCGCTGTTAATTGGCGTGCCAGGTTTGGCAAAAACACTTTTAGTAAATACTGTTTCAGATGCTTTAGGATTGAATTTTAAAAGAATTCAATTTACTCCAGATTTAATGCCCTCAGATATTTTAGGAAGTGAGATTTTAGACGAAAACCGTCAGTTTAAATTTTTAAAAGGGCCTATCTTTTCTAATATCATCCTTGCGGATGAAATTAATAGAACCCCACCCAAAACACAAGCAGCTTTACTAGAAGCCATGCAAGAACGTTCCGTTACGATTGCAGGAAATCAATACCATTTAGATTTACCATTCTTTGTACTGGCAACTCAAAACCCAATAGAACAAGAAGGAACCTATCCTTTGCCAGAAGCACAATTAGATCGATTTATGTTTTCGATCAATTTAGAATACCCAACCTTTGAAGAAGAAGTTGCGGTTGTAAAAAACACTACATCTTCCATTATTCACCAGGCTAATTCTTTATTTTCTGCCCAGGAAATTATTGCTGTGCAGCAATTAATTAGAAAAATACCAGTTGCAGACAATGTGATAGAATATGCGGTAAGATTAGTGGGTAAAACGAGACCAATTGCTACTGAGGCATCACCGTTAGTAAAAAAATACTTAGATTGGGGAGCAGGTCCAAGAGCTTCTCAGAATTTAATTTTAGCAGCAAAAGCACATGCAGCAGTTAATGGGAAGTATTCTCCTGATATTGAAGATGTAAAAGCTGTAACCATTCCAATCCTATCGCATCGTATTGTAAAAAATTACAAAGCAGAGGCAGAAGGAATTACCCTCTCAGAGATTATTACTTCTTTATTCTAATCAATAAAATTTCCTCATTTATACGCAAAAAAAAACAGCAAAAGCTGTTATTTTTAGTATTCAAAAAAGCTAAAGACATTCCCGCCATAGCGTTTGTCATAGGAGTGCTTTTCGTGTTTCGTTAAATCGGTATGCTTAGAGTGTTCTATGATTAATACACCTTGCTCGCGTAAGATTTCTTTTTCAAAAACCAAATCAGCAATTTTTAAAAATTGTTCTTCTTCAAAATCATAAGGAGGGTCTGCAAAGATGACATCGGCTTTAAGTGCTGTTTTTTCTAGAAATGTATACACATCATTTTTGTAGGCGTTGATGTCTAAGTCGAGTTCTTTTGCAGTTTCATTAATGTATTTGATACAATCAAAAAAAGAATCAACAGCATACATTTCTTTTGTACCTCTAGAGGCAAATTCAAAACTAATATTCCCGGTGCCTGCAAATAAATCAATGACAGCTATGGCATCAAAATAATAAGTGTTGTTTAAAATGTTAAACAAAGATTCTTTCGCCATATCGGTGGTAGGGCGTACCGGTAATTTTTTAGGTGCTTTTAAGCGTCTTCCTTTGTGTTTCCCAGATATAATTCGCATGAGTCTATCCTAAAAGTATAAAGTGTGAGTGGTTTGAAAAACTGGAATTTATAAAAATTGGGTTCTTACTGCCTAAGAAATCTACATTTCGAATGTATTGATAGGTGATTTTATAAATTTCAGTTTCTTCTAGAATATCCCCTGTAAAGAACAATGGAAATTCATTGGTGTTTAATTCGAGTTGTTCTGCTGTAAAAAGAAGGTAATAGATGAAATCTTCTTTTGATGTAAAGGCAAAGGAATTCGAAAATAATACTTTTTTGTCTTCTAAAACAACCACAGAAATTTGGTCTTTCCAAACATCTACAAACATCGTCTTTTCTGGAGTGCTGTTTGTTTGAAGTAATTTTTTTATAAAAGCAGTTGTTGAATGTTGGTATTCAAATTCACCAAAATTTTGGAACAAATAATTATTTACATTCACAAAGGGTACATACACGTTTTTCACAGCAAGCTGATCAATACTGTCAAAAGCAAAAAAGTCAGTTTTTAAAGTCTTAATATTAAAATCCAAGTATTCTTTAAGATGTTCTTCACGAAAAAGTTGGTTGGGCACTAGTGTTGCTAAATTATTCTGGTGAATGACCAAAATTTCCTTGAAATCTTGTTGAAGATAGTTGTCGTTCTGAAAAATAGTTTCAAAATGAGCAACTAATTTCTCAGGAGTTTCTAATGTTTTTGGGAATGTATAAGCACAAAAATGAATTGTTTCTTGTGAGTCTATATTAGTAATGCAAAAAGAAAATCCACCCAATGTAAATTGGATGGATAATTTATGGTGATTAGATTTCTCTAATGTTGTTTTAATTGTCTTTTTTTTCACTTTTCTTATCGTATAATGGAGGCCAGTTTCCACCTGTAGTCACCTTGTTTAATGAACCTACTGAAACGTATTCTCCTTTGATTTCATCAGTCTCATTTGCTTCGAGTTCTAATTTCACTAAAGAAGCATTTAGATCTTTTAAAATCGCTTTCTTTTCAGTTCTAGCTTCAAAGGTTGGTACGATTAAACCTTGGAATTTTTCGATAAATCCAATTTGCAGTTCAAATGTTTTACCTTCTACACCAGGTACATCAAACATAGATTTGTAATCAACATCTTTAAAGTACTTTGAAACAGGTTCATATCCGATCGTGTCTTTAATTCTCATTTCTACATCTACCATGATTCTACCCCAGGTATTGTTACTACCTTTATTCACTTTTACAACGGTATCTCTTATTTCTGTTAAGGCAAGCTGAGCAGAATCGATAAATTGAATTAAAGAATCCTTGTCTTTGGTATACTTACCGTTTACTTCATGAAATCTAACTTCAGCATTTCTGATGATTTTTAATTTCTCAACTACTTTTGCATAACGAACAACTTTTTCTTTATTGAAGTTGATGGGTTCCATAATACCATTATAAATTTTTGATACTAATAGAACAGTACATAATAATAGTAGCAAAGAAGCTATCCATCTGAATTTTAAAGGTAAAAATTTAACCACTACAATAGCTAGGACAACAGCAACTAAAACCGCTGCTAAAATCTGTAATATTAATTCCATCTGGTATTTTTATTTTTATAGTATTACGGCAAATCTACAATTTTTTTTCATTGATAAAAATTTTTATTCACAATTCAATGTATCTTTGATTTTTTAATAGATTTATGATAAAATTACCTGCTGATTTTTATAAAGAAATCGTAAACAAATTTCCTTTTATTTTAACAATCAAACAGCGTGCCTTATTTCGTTTGTTGTCAGATTTTATTTTTGATGAAGACAAAAGCGCTGTTTTTATCTTAAAAGGGTATGCAGGAACTGGTAAGACTACAACCATAAGTGCACTCGTTAATAGTCTCTGGAAAGCGGAAAAAAAATCGGTTTTATTGGCGCCAACAGGTAGAGCAGCCAAAGTAATTGCGGTATATTCAAAAAAACCAGCCTTTACCATTCATAAAAAAATATATTTTCCAAAAAAACAAACTAACGGAGCTGTACGTTTTGTGATACAACCCAACAAGCACACAGATACTATTTTTATTGTGGATGAAGCATCGATGATTCCAGACAAAGCTCAAAACGGTCAACTTTTTGATGCTACCTCATTATTGGATGATTTAATTTCCTATGTATACGCGGGTAAAAACTGCAAACTAATATTTGTTGGGGATACCGCGCAGCTTCCCCCTGTAAAACTTGATATTAGTCCAGCCTTAATTGCTGATACTTTAGAATTGGATTATCAAAAGAATGTAGTAGAAATTGAGTTGGATGAAGTCACACGACAACACGAAAATTCTGGAGTTTTAGTAAACGCCACTTCTTTAAGGTTGCACATCCAGCAAAATACCATTGACTTTCAATTTGATTTAAAATTTCCAGATATTGTTCGTTTAACAGATGGCTATGATATCGAAGATGCTTTAGTAACAGCATACGATTATGGTGTGGAAGACACCGCATTTATTGTACGATCCAATAAAAGAGCCAATCAATATAATGAGCAGATACGATATCAAATTAGAGGTCAAGAAAATGAGATTTCAACGGGCGATTATGTGATGATTGTTAAGAATAATTATTATTGGTTGGACGAATCTTCGGATGCTGGGTTTATTGCTAACGGAGATATTTGTGAGGTAGTAAGAATCAAAACAATTAAAGAATTGTATGGTTTTAAATTTGCTGAAGTAGCTATACGAATGATCGATTACCCAAATATGAAACCTTTTGATACTGTGGTGATGTTAGATACGCTATCAAGTGAAACGCCGTCCTTATCGTATGAAGAATCTAATAGGTTATACGAAGCCGTAAAAGAAGACTATGCCCATGAAAAATCGAAATACAAACAATTTCTAGCGATAAAAAGGAATAAGTACTTCAATGCTTTACAAATTAAATTTTCTTATGCGATCACCTGTCATAAATCACAAGGTGGACAATGGAAAACTGTTTTTATAGAACAACCTTATTTGCCAGAAGGACCTTCTGTGATCTATTATAGATGGCTTTATACTGCAATTACGAGAGCCCAAGAAAAATTATATCTAATTGGATTTAAGGATGAGAATTTTGAATTAGCTGAATAAATAACTTCACCATCAATGAATGTTCTTTTATAGATGTGTTAGAAGATGATAGCTTTTTTTAAATAAACAGAGGATTCTTTTCGTTATTTTATTTAAGAGTTGTATCGCACGCTGAAATAGCTAGATTATTATTTAAATTGAGTATTATTTAACAATTTTATCAAAAAAAGGAATTACTTTAGACCTTTAATTCGCGTATATGTCTGCACAAAAAAATAAACTCTCTTTTACTGATTTTGAAAATCTTGAAACTAATAAAGATTTAGTAAACGTATTAGAACATAAAAAAATACCTTTTCAGAAAGTACAAAAAAGTATTATGTACAATGAAGAGTTGAGATTATTACAAATAGAATTGGTGAAACTTCAGCAATGGATCTCTAAAAACAAAAAACGAGTTGCCATTATTTTTGAAGGGAGAGACGCGGCAGGAAAAGGAGGAAGTATTCGTCGTTTTATGGAACATATGAACCCAAGATCTTCCCGATTGGTCGCTTTAAATAAGCCTACAGAAGTAGAAAAAGGGCAATGGTATTTTCAAAGATATATCAAAGAATTGCCCAATCCAGGAGAGATTGTTTATTTTGATAGAAGCTGGTATAACAGAGCAGTTGTAGAGCCTGTTATGGGCTTTTGTACTGAAGCGCAGTACAAAGATTTCTTGGTGCAAGTGCCAGAATATGAACACATGATGTATGAAGACGGACTCATTATCATTAAGTTTTGGCTTTCGATCTCAAAAGAAGAGCAATTAAAACGATTTGAGGCGCGTAAGACAAACCCATTAAAACGATGGAAATTTAGTCCTGTAGATCAAAAAGGACAAGAACTTTGGGATTCATACACAGATTACAAAGATGAAATGTTTAGTAAAACTCATACTTCTTACAGTCCTTGGATTATTATCAAAACAAATGATAAAAAGACGGCAAGATTAGAAGCAATTCGACATGTGCTTTCAAAATTTAATTATGATGATAAAGGAACTGTGGCCACTACATTAGTACCAGATCCAAATGTAGTGATGCGTTACTTTCGTTCTAATAACCAAATTGATTAATGATGAAAAAGTTACTAACAGAAGCAGATTTAAAAAAACTAAACTCAAAAAAAGGGCTTTTAGCATTGTTGTCCAAAGGTCCAATAAATACAGATAGGGCCTTGCGTTATGTAGACTATGAGAAAAAACTAGTCAAATTACAAACGGAATTGATTCGATTACAGACCTGGGCCATAGAGAAAAATGAACGAATTATTATTCTGTTTCAAGGAAGAGATGCAGCAGGTAAAGGTGGGGCAATTCGAAGAGTAACCGAAAGAATTAACCCAAGGCATATGCGAATTGTAGCATTGCCAAAGCCAACAATAGACGAGCAAAGTCAGTGGTATTTTCAAAGATATGTTGAACAATTTCCGAAAGCAGGAGAAATTGTTCTATTTGATAGAAGTTGGTACAATAGAGCGGTCGTTGAACCTGTAAACGGTTTCTGTACACAAAAACAATACGATGTTTTTATGAATCAAGTGAATAATTTTGAGCAGATGATTTTAGAGTCCGGGATTCATTTGGTTAAGATTTACATGTCAATTTCTAAAAAAGAGCAGGCAAAACGTTTTGAAGATATTAAAAGTGATCCGTTAAAACAGTGGAAAATGACCCCCGTAGACGAAAGAGCTCAAGAGCTTTGGGATGATTATACAATTTATAAAAAAGCGATGTTTGCCAAAACAAATACAGCTTCATCCCCTTGGAAAATTATTCGAGCAAACCGAAAAACAGAAGCTAGAGTCAATGTGATTAATCATATTCTAAAAAGTATTCCCTACGATAAGAATATTGAAGTTTAAACCATTCGATCCCTTACTTTTGTGAATATGTAAAAAAGCTCCCCTGCAATTTGTTGGCTTGTTTTTTCATAGGTTTTGTGAGCAGCTTCAGTTTCATCAGAAAACTTAGGATCTACAAAAGGCAAATGAAAACGATGCGTTGCGGAAGGAATAAAAGGACAATTTTCATCAGCTCTGTTACAGGTCGTAATTGCAATAAATGGATTTAGGTTCTGAGCATCATCAAACAACTTCGAAAATCCGAGAATCGTTTTGTCTGTTCCCTCAAATGAAATTGAATATTTTGGATTTTGATGCGAAAAATCGACTAGCTTAAAGTGAAATCCTTCCGATTCTAATGTTTGTACCGTATTTTTAAAAAAAGCAGTAACTTCTGTTCCACCAGAAAAAGCATGGATGTTTAACTTGAAGTATTCCGCAGCAAAAAAGGCCCAAACTTGTCCAAACTGACTTCTTCTAGAATTGTGTGTGCAAATAAAATTTAAGTTCACAGTTCCTTCTATCTGGTATTCTTTTGCAATGTTTTCTGCAATAGTATCTAATAATTGCCCTCTCTCATTAGAAATTGAAATTGTATTTCCTGCATTTTCGAAGAAATTTTTGATAGAAGTAGTAGAAGTCTTTGGCATCTTGTTATTTTTGTGCAATTATAAGACATTAAATTAAGTCTTAAATGAATTAATTGTTAAATATGCGTTTTCAAATTGGTCAAAAAGTAGCCGTTTTAGACGATGTTCTAAAAGGAGAAATTGTTGCTGTAAACGGGAGCGTTATCGCTATTAAAGATTCAGAAGGAATGCTTTTTAATTTTGAGGCCAATGAATTGGTTATTATTGAAACGCGGCAATCCGAACTATCTAAATTTTCAGACATCAATCATCCTTTATTAAAACAAAAGATGATGGATGTAAAAAAGAAAAAATCGGCATTCATCACCGAAAAAAAAGAAGTGATTTTAGAGGTTGATTTGCACATCAATCAATTGACGAAATCTACTCGTGGAATGGATAATTTTGAGATGTTGACTATGCAATTAAATACCGCTCGCAGCAAAGTGGAATATGCCATTCAAAAAAGAATTTCTAAACTCGTTTTTATTCACGGAATGGGAACGGGTGTTTTAAAAACGGAATTGAATTACTTGCTGAATAAATATCCGGTAAAATATTACGATGCTTCCTATAAAAAATATGGACTCGGCGCCACTGAAGTGTATATCTACCAAAATCCAAATTAATACGTATTTTTGTATCATGAATTTAATTTATTTAGACAGTGCGGCCACAACTTCTATGGATCCAGAAGTGATTAAAGTGATGCAATCCTCTATGAAGCATAACTTTGGAAACCCTTCTTCGACACATCAATTTGGAAGAAAAGCCAAATCTGCGCTGGAAACCGCACGCAAAAATATTGCTCATCATTTTAATGTTACCGCAAGTGAGATTGTTTTTACAGCAGGAGGAACTGAAGCCGATAACTTAATACTTCACAATGCTGTTACGCATTTAGGGGTGCAAAGAATTATCTCTACAAAAATTGAACACCACGCAGTGTCACACACCATTACCCATTTACAAAAAAAGTATGGTATCGCTGTTGATTATTTGAATGTTGACGAATTTGGGACGGCTGATTTGGAGCATTTAGAGGCTTTATTGAGCAATACTACCCAGAAAACCCTAGTGAGTTTGATGCTTATCAACAACGAAATAGGAAACATATTACCAGCAGATCTTGTTTGTGCTTTGTGTAATAAATACAATGCCTTGTTTCATTCAGACACTGTTCAGGTTGTTGGGCACTATCCGTTAGATTTACAGAAAACGCCAATCGATTTTATGGTTGCCAGTGCGCATAAGTTTCACGGACCCAAAGGAGTAGGCTTTGCTTTCTTTAGAAAAGGATTTGGAATTATGCCCATGTTTCATGGGGGAGATCAAGAAAGAGGTGCAAGGTCAAGTACCGAAAATTTTCATGCTATCTTAGGAATGGAAACTGCATTGGACATTGCCATTGGAGGAATGGAGCACGATAAAATAAAGATTCAAAAAATAAAAAACTACTTTATTCAGCAACTTAAAAAATTAAATTCAAAGATAGCGTTTAATGGGCTTTCTGCAGATGCAGATAAAGGAACTTACACGATTTTAAACGTTCGTTTTCCTTCTAATAATGAGATGTTGCTTTTCAGTTTAGATTTAGCAGGAATTGCTGTTTCTGGTGGTTCTGCCTGTCAGAGTGGAAGTAGTTCAGGTTCTCATGTTTTACAAGAAATTTTAAAGGATAGAGCTTCCAATAATACCTCCATTCGATTTTCTTTTTCAAAACTGACGACACAACAAGATATTGACACCACGCTTTTAAAGTTACAAGCACTTTTGTAGGATTTAGTGTTAGTTGTATCTAATTTTTATGCAGTCGTGCAATTCATTGGTAAAGACAAATCCAATATAATTTTAATGAGTGAATGTACAAATAATCTTATGTTGACGGTCAATTTCAGCTTGTATTAAGGTCCTTTTTTTTGTTTTACAGTTACTTCGTTTGTAATTATTTGTCTGTACTGCTGTTGTAGATTTTAAGCGATGAAATTGATAATAGCTTTGTGTATTGAAAGTTTTTATTTTATTCTTAAACCATACAGAATATTTTTTTTACACTACAATTTGATTAAAATACCCAATCATATTTCTTTTTTGATTAATTTAGTAGCCAAACAATTCAAAATAATGTTCAAATTTATTCAAAGAATAATAACGGTTTTATTTTTCATTTTTGTGTACCATGTTAGTTTTTCACAAGAGCTTCCTCCGATCAATATTTTCACTACGGAAGATTACGGTGCTGAAAATCAGAATTGGGCAATTTCACAATCCGACAACGGGTTCATGTATGTGGCTAATAATTTAGGGTTGTTAGAGTTTAACGGAGCAAGTTGGCAACTCTATGAAACCCCCAACAATACGATCATACGATCTGTAAAAGCATATAAAGATAAAATTTTTACCGGTTTTTATATGGACTTTGGGTTTTGGAAGAAAAACAAGTATGGTGCACTCGAATATTCTTCGGTAGTAAAAGACAAGGATATTAAGATGCTTGAAGATGAGCAAATCTGGAAGATTATCGAAATGGAAGGTTGGTTTTTGTTTAAGTCGCTCAGAAGAATATATCTGTATAATTTAGAAACAAAAGAAATTAAAATTGTTAATGGTGAAAATAGAATCCAGGCACTTACAAAAGCAAAAGATATAATATATTTTCAAGAAGAGAACAAAGGAATTTTTAAAATTGAGAATGGTACTCCAAAATTAATTTCAGATGCTCCTGTTTTCAAAGAAAATATTATTGTAGATTTTTTTGAAAAAGAAAACGCCCTTTTAGTTTTGACTCAAAAAAAAGGTTTCTATCTTTTGAATGATGGAAAAGTTACAAAATGGAAGATGCCCTCTAATGTTTTGGAGGACAAAACAATTTACAGCGCAATACAACTAAAAAATAACAACTTTTTATTAGGGAGTATCTCTAAAGGTATTCTACATTTAAACCAAAACGGATCCGTCAATTATCAAATGGATAAGAATTCAGGATTGAGTAATAACACCATTCTTTCTGTTTATGAGGATAAAAATAATAATATTTGGTTGGGGCTTGATAATGGAATTAACTGTGTCAATAATGCCTCTGTATTCAAAAAAGGAAATGAGGAGAGTGACTATTTAGGAACTATTTATACTTCAATTGTTTACAATAAAAATCTCTATTTAGGAACCAATCAAGGGCTGTTTTATCGCAATATTGAATCAAAAGATACTTTTCAATTGATCAAAAACACACAAGGTCAGGTTTGGAGTTTATCTCAGATTGATGGAGCGTTATTTTGTGGGCATGATTCTGGAACCTTTTTGATAGAAAAAAATCAGGCAAAACAGATTTTTGACAAACAAGGAACATGGAATGTTAAAAAAATAAATGATTCAACCCTCTTGCAAGGGTGTTATGATGGCTTATATGTATTGGAAAAAAAGAATCAAACTTGGGAGCTTAAAAATAAGATCCGTGGTTTTGAAAACTCTAGTAAACATCTTGTTTTATGGAATAACAAGGTTTTTGTAAACCACGAATACAAAGGAGTTTTTAAATTAGATGTAGATGCACGTTATACAAAGATTAGCAAAGTAGAGAAAGATACCTCTTTAGAAAAAGGAGTACATTCTAGTATTATCAAATATCAAAATAAGATCTTGTATGCAAGTAAAAAAGGAGTTTTTGTGTATGATGAAGTACATGATTCTTTTAAAAAAGATACTGTTTACAGTAGTCTAATTGATGCTGACAATTTTATTTCTGCAAAATTAATTCATGACCCTGTAAAAAATTGGTTATGGTCTTTTACCAAAGAAGAAATTAAATACTTAACTCCAGGAAAATTAAGTAATAAGCCAAAAGTACACACCATTTCAATTTCAGAATACCTACCCAAAGCAGTTTCTGGATATGAAAATATTACCTATTTAGCGCCTAAAAAATACCTTATTGGAACCTCAGATGGATTCATACAAATGGATCTAAATTCATTAAAAAAACCAAAGGACTTTATTGTGCATATTAATAGCATCAATAGTTTTAAATTAGAAGGCATTAAGAATAGTGTCGACTTATCAACGGTAAAAGAATTTCCGAATGATGAAAATAATATTGAGCTATCTTTTAGTACCCCTAACTTTAATAATATCTCGGTAACGAAATATCAATATCAGTTATTAGGGCAAAATAAAGATTGGAGCGAGCCTACCAAATCCTCTTCTGTATTATTTGAGAACCTTTCATATGGTAATTATACATTTAAAGTTCGAGGCATTGTAGCCGGTAAAATGAGTGCGAATGTGGCCAAATATCAATTTGAAATTAAAAGGCCTTGGTACTATTCCAATCTCTTTGTCTCTGGTTATGTAAGTTTGTTTTTGTTTTTCATATACGGATTGCATCTTGCATCCAAAAGGTATTATAAACGTCAAAGAGAGCGTTTGCTAGACAAGGCTCAAAAGGAATTAGAATTAAAAGAATTGGAAAGTTCGCAGACCATCATCAAACTTAATAATGAAAAGCTGCGCAATGATATTGAAAATAAAAATAGAGAGCTGGCCATTTCAACCATGAATATTATTAAAAAGAATGAGTTCTTAAATTCCATCAAAACAGAATTAATGAAGTCTGATGTGAATAAAAACTCAAGTGTTGTGAAGATTATTGATAAAAATTTGAACAATACAGATGATTGGAAGATGTTTCAAGAAGCATTTAACAATGCCGATAAAGACTTTCTAAAGAAAATGAAAAGTATGCACTCAGATTTAACACCCAACGATCTTCGATTGTGTGCCTATTTGCGATTGAACTTATCTTCCAAAGAAATTGCTCCATTATTGAATATTTCACCAAGAAGTGTAGAGGTAAAGCGTTATCGATTACGCAAAAAGATGTCTTTGCCTCACGATGCGAATTTAACAAACTATATATTGGAACTATAATGCTTTTTATGGAGTGGTGTGAAACCATACAAAACCACAACATTTATTATATTAAAGCCTTCCTCCTTTGTTTTTTTTAAGCTATTCTTGAGTTAAGCTTTTTTTTTGCGATGTATGTTTTTAGTTGCGGTTATTTTTTTGATACAACAATTTTAGTGGCGTATATTTATGAAATCAATAATCAAAAACATTTTTATGCTTAGAAAAATCACATTATTACTTTTCGCATTTTCAACACTGTGTGCAACTGCACAAAAGATGGATGTAAAAGGAATTGTTAAAGATGCAGCGTCTGGAGAAATTCTCCCAGGGGTTAGTGTTGTCATTAAAGGTAGTAGCACTGGAACCGAAACAGATTTTGATGGTCTGTACAGTTTGAACAATGTAACAAAAGGTGCGACCCTTATTTTCAGATACTTAGGCTACAAATCAAACGAAGTAGTTGTTAATAGCACAACTATCAATGTCTCATTAGAGAGCTCAGCAGAGACCCTAGATGAGATTGTTGTCATTGGATATGGTACACAACGTAAAAAAGAAGTTACCGGTGCAGTATCTGTCGTTTCTAGTGAATCCATAGAACAATTAAAACCGACTCGAATAGAGCAGGCATTACAAGGACAAGTTGCCGGTGTTAATGTTACCGCATCATCAGGTTCTCCTGGAGCCGCTTCCAACATTCGAATTCGTGGAATCTCCACCAACGGAGACAACAGACCCTTAATTTTAGTGGATGGGAATGTTATTGAAGATTTAAGTGTGGTGAATCCTTCCGATATCGAATCGATCAATGTATTAAAAGATGCAACGGCAGGTATCTATGGAGTAAGAGGTGCTAACGGAGTTATTTTGATTACCACCAAATCAGGAAAGAAAGCAACAGATTATAAATCAACTTTGAACTATTACGTAGGTTTCCAACAAACCACAAAAGAGATTTCATTGTTAAATGCAACCGAGTATGCATTGCTTGCTAATGAAGCATACGCTGCCAATGGTGAAGCATTACCATTTCCAAATGTAAATGGTTTAGGACAAGGGACAAACTGGCAAAAGTCCGTTTTTGATACCGCACCAATTTACAGCTTGGATTATACTTTAAACAAAGGAACCGATAAATCGACCTATTCATTAGGAATTTCTGTTTTAGACCAAGACGGTATCGTTGGAGGAGACAAAGCCAACTTTAACAGAAGAAATGTTAAGTTCAATTACAATAGAGACCTTACAGATAAGTTGAAATTAACAACTTCTACCATCTATACAAATACCAATAAAAAGAATTTGATAGAAAATACCTTAGGTTCTGTTTTGTTCAATGCTTTGAACATGCCAGCAACTACACCTGTTTATGATGCGAATGGTGATTTCTCTTTGCCTCCTGCAATTGGAACGGGTATTGAAGTTGCCAATCCACTCGCTCAGGTAGATAATAGTTATAACAGAACTTGGGTAAATAAAATCTCGGGTTCTTATGGATTGAATTATCAATTTTTAGATGGTTTCTCTGCTGAAGCAAGATACCAATTCAACCATGCAAAAGTAAATGGGAAATCATTCTCTCCAGTAGCTTATTTTGGGAACGGTAGTGTTTTTAACGTAGATGTTGCCGGTCTTAACGAATATAGCCAAACCTATAAGGATTATACCTTTGATGCTTTTGTAAGCTATGAAAATACTTTTGAAGAAAATCATAATATAAAAATCCTTTTAGGAACTTCTGTATTTAGATCTCAAGGATTTAACGATACGAATTTTTCTCAAAATGGTATGATAGGTACTGACCTAAACAGTGTAAGTATCACTGCTGGTGCTCAAGACAATTTAGCGTTGAGCAACAATCCAAGACAGTTCTTTGATAGCCGATTGCTGTCTTATTTCTCTCGTTTGCAATACAATTATAAAGGGAAGTATTTAATGTCTGCTGTCATAAGAAGAGATGGTTCCTCAAATTTTGGACCTAAAAACAAGTTTGGTTTCTTTCCATCAGCCTCTTTGGGTTGGGTAGTGTCGGATGAAGCTTTTCTAGAAGATTCAGCGGTTATCAATAACTTAAAATTAAGAGCCAGTTATGGAATCATTGGAAACGATCGAATTGGATCTTTTGGTTTTGTCTCTTTATTAACTGGAGAAGGTGTGTATGCTTTCAATAACCAACTAACCTATGGGACGGCTTTAGGCGCGATTTCCAATCCAGAAATTAAATGGGAAAAACAAATTCCATTAGATTTCGGTATTGATGTTAGTTTGTTCAACAACAAAGTAGATATTACTGCCGATTATTTTAAAAAGACGACAGAAGATTTATTATTAAGACCTCAAGTGTCAGGAATCTTAGGAGTTTCTGCTCCTGGAGCTTCTGCACCTATTGTAAATGCAGGTTCTGTTGTCAATGAAGGTTTTGAATTCTCTATTGGATACAATCAAACCGTCTCTGAAGATTTCAAATTCAGTGCCAACTATAACTTTACCACATTAGACAACAATGTAACTTTTGTAGGAAATGCGACGGGTGTAATAGAAGGTGGATCTTTTGGAGTAGGGCAACAGCCACCCTCTAGAATGGAAGCTGGTTTCCCAATCGGGTATTTCTACGGATACGAAACCAACGGTATTTTTCAGACGCAAGCCGATGTAGATGCACATGCTACACAAACCAATGCAGCGCCTGGAGATTTAAGATTTGTAGATACCAACGGCGATGGTGCTATTACCAATGAAGACAGAACTTATATTGGAGATCCGATTGCAGACATTACCATGGGGATGAATTTTTCATTCAATTACAAAGCCTTTGATTTCAATGCTTATGCATTTGCTTCTTTAGGAAATGAAATTGTAAGAAGCTATGAAAGAAACCTACCATTGACCAATCGACTAAGCTATGTTTTAGACCGATGGACGGGTCCTGGGACAAGCAATACTTCTCCAAGAGTAACTACAGGGGCAACTGGAAATACCTTGTTCTCTGACTTTTATGTAGAAGATGGTTCTTTCCTTAGATTACAAAACATCCAATTAGGATACACAATTGACGCGGACCAATTAGAGAAATTGCAATTTGATACAGTACGTTTTTATGTGTCAGCTAGCAACTTGTTTACATTGACAAAATACAAAGGATACGATCCAACAACTTCTAACGGAAGTCCAATTGGAGGAGGAATCGATCAAGGATTCTATCCAAATCCAAAGACCTTTTTATTCGGAGTAAATCTTAATTTTTAAAATAAAGAAAAATGAAAAAAATAAACATAAAGATTTTATCAGCAATCGCTCTTCTTACACTTGGTTTTTCGTGTAGTGATGATTTTGTGGATGTAAAATCTCAAGCAGAGAATTCAGAAGACTACTTCAATACAGAAGAAGATTATCAAAATGCATTAATTGGTGCATACGATTTATTACAATCGAGTTACATCAACGTGATGTTAGGAGAAATTGCTTCCGACAACACCTTAGCCGGTGGAGAAAGCGCTACTGACGTTATTGGTATTCAAGAAGTAGACGACATGACCCACACGCCTGTAAATGCGCAATTAAGAGATATTTGGGGATGGATGTTTTCAGGAGTCAACAGAGCCAACTATATATTAGAGTTTAAAGACAATATCGATTTTGAAGGGAAAGAAGAAATTCTTGCACAAGCACGCTTTTTAAGAGCTTACTATTATTTTGAGTTGGTGAAGTGGTTTGGTGACGTACCGTTAGTGGTGGATCAAAGAATTTTATTTGGAGATCAATTCAATGTAGACAGAACTCCAAAAGCACAAGTATATGCTCAGATTGAATCGGATTTAATCTATGCTGCGGACAACTTACCGTATACCCAAGCTGAATCAGGAAGAGTTACAAAAGGGGCAGCACAAGCTTTATTAGGAAAAGCATACCTATATCAAGATAAATTTGACGAAGCTGCAACCGTATTGGATAATTTGATTCTAAACGGTCCTTATGACTTGGTAACCGATTACGACACCATGTTTGAAATGGAAGGAGAAAACAACATCGAATCTGTTTTTGAAGTACAATACTCAGAATTAGAAGGAGCTGGTTTCGGTTGTTTACAATGTAGTGAAGGAAATGTAGCAGTTGGTTTTAGCGGAATCCGTAATTATTCTGCAACACCAGGATCTGAAGGAGATATTTTCTCCTCTGGATTTAGTTTCAACGTTCCTGTACAAGAACTTGCAGATGCATTTGAAGAGGGAGATTTAAGAAAAGATGTAGCTGTTTTAGACATTGATGCATGGGCAGCACAAACTGGAATTACCTTCGGAACAGGAAATGAGCATACTGGTTTTTTCAACAGAAAATACATTCCAAGAAAAAGAAGTGATGCGGCGCAAGGAGATCGAAACTTGACCAATCCAAACAATTACAGATCGATTCGTTTTGCAGACGTTTTATTAATGGCTGCAGAAGCCTTCAATAGGAGCGCAACTCCAAACGATGCCAAGGCACAAGGTTACTTGAACAGAGTACGTCAACGTGCTTTTGGAGACATGATGCACAATATTACTGCAACAGGAGCTACACTTACAGAAAACATTTTTCAAGAAAGACGCGTAGAATTGGCTGGAGAAGGACATCGATTTTTCGATTTGGTACGAACAGGAAAAGCAGCACAAGAAATTGATGGTTTTGTAGCAGGAAAACACGAAGTGTTTCCAATTCCAGTGATAGAAATTCAATTAACAGGAAACCGTTGGTCTCAAAACCCAGGATACTAAAATATAGCACCATGAAAAAAATAAAAAATATATACAAAACAATTGCAGTGTTGCTATTGATAGCAGCCTGTACAGATACAGATGTAAGAGAGTTGTCTTTCTTAGACAGCATGTCTGCACCTACGAACTTAGAAATGTTGTTCAGCATTACACAAGACAACACAGGAGCGGCTACCATCACTCCCAATGCAGATGGTGCTTCCACCTTTGATGTTTATTTTGGAGATGCAACTACAGAACCATTAAGAATACCTAACGGAGAAAATGCACAGCATGTGTATGCAGAAGGTACCTATGATGTAAAATTGGTAGCTTACAACACCAAAGGAGATGCTACAGAATTAACAAAACCTATCGTAGTTTCTTTCAGAGCTCCAGAAAATTTGATGACGACCATTGAAAATGATGCAGCTGTTTCGAAACAGGTAAATGTGAGTGCATCTGCAGACTTTGCCATGATGTATGAATTTCATTCAGGTGAAGCAGGTGTAACACAACCAGTTGCCACTGCAAATATTGGCGAAGCATTGTCTTACCAATATGCTGATGCAGGTACCTACACCGTTCAAATTATTGCAAAAGGGGGTGCGATAGAAACAACAACCTATACGGTTGATTTTGAAGTCACTGAAATTTTAGCACCAACAGTAGGAGCAACAACACCTCCAGGTAGAGATGCTTCGGATGTCGTTTCAATCTTTAGTGATGCATATACAAACGTAACTTTGGATGAATTACCTACCAGTTGGTCTTCCTCAGGTTTTGAGGCAACAACGATTGGTAGTGACAATGTATGGAAGCTAACCAACTTAGATTTTGTGGGTATGGTAACCAACTATGCAAACGGAATAGACGTTGCTGGAATGGAAATGATGCACATTGATTATTGGGTGCCAGAAGGAGTCACCAATGAACTACTCGTTAAAATTGTAAATACTGTAGATGGAGGAGAAGATGTAGAATCTTTAGGTACTACCGTAGCAGGTTCTTGGCAAAGTGTGGAGATAGATATGGCCAATTTTGATGGAAATCTTGCTAACAAAAACAAAATAACACAGCTATTAATCGATTCAGACGGCGTTGCAGGAATTGTTTATGTAGATAATTTTTATTTCTACAAAGCGAGTTCGGCTTCTACTTTTGATGATGGATTATTGACCAACGGAGATTTTGAGGCAGGAAGTGAAGCTTGGCTTGTTGGAGTAGATGACAATTCTGCTGCACCCGTAGTTACTGTTAGCGGAAATACTTACTATTCTTTTAATGTTACCAATGCGGGAAATCCGTATGATGTGAACATGAGTCAAAAAGTAGAAATTATAGACGGGAATACTTACACCTTAACCTTTGATGCTTGGTCAGATACGAACAGACCGATATTATCAGGAGTTGGTTTGAGTGCTTCACCATGGTCAAATACTACAGAAACAGTTAATTTAACCACCACGAGAACTACTTATTCGGTGACCGTTGCAGCCTCAGGATATGGTGCACCCGATGCCCGTGTTATTTTTGATTTAGGTGCCGCTACTGGTCTGGTAAATATTGACAATGTTTCTCTAAGAATCGGAAACGGAAATCTCGTTACTAACGGAGATTTTCAAGCAGGAAGTGCTTCCTGGTTGGTAGGAGTAGATGATAATTCCGCTGCACCCGTAGTTACAGAAAATGGAAATACGTATTATTCAGTATCTGTAGCAACTGCTGGTAACCCATATGATGTAAATATGAGTCAAAAATTAGAAATTATTGACGGAAACACTTACACATTGGTTTTTGATGCATGGTCAGATACCGATAGAAATGTTGTTGCAGGAATTGGCCTAAGCGGTGCTCCTTGGTCGAATACAACTGAAACAGTAGCAATTAACACAACTAGAACTACCTATTCAGTAACAGTAGCTGCTACAGGATATGGAGCCCCAGATGCGCGTGTTCTTTTTGATCTAGGCGCAGATACCGGTATGGTAAATATTGATAATGTTTCTTTATCTATTAATTAGATTAAAAACATTCATGATCATTAACGTTCTTAAATTATAAAAAATGAAAAATTTAAAAAATATTTATTTCCTCTTATTTTCCGCAATGGTGGCTTTTTATGGCTGTCAAGAAGATGAGTATTCTTTTGGAGACATAGTGACGCCTTCAAATATTCAAATTACAGCTGAAATTGTAGGAGCAGATGCAGCAAACCCTTATGGGGATGGTAGTGGTGTTGTAAATTTTGCAGCAACCGCAGACAATGCCGTATCCTACAAGTATGTATTCAATGGTGAAGAAACTGTTTCTTTATCTGGAAACAATAGCATAAACTTTAGTTCTTTAGGAGTAAACACCTATACAGTAACCGTGGTTGCTTCTGGAACTGCTGGCGTAAGTTCTAGCAAATCCATCGAAGTAGAAGTATTGTCTACCTATGCACCCCCTGTAGATTTAATTGCTAAGCTCTATGGATACGATCCAGCAGACCCTACAGCAGTAACCTCTAGAACTTGGAAAGTGCACTCAACCAAAAACAAACACTTTGGTTTAGGCCCGGTAGGAGGACAAGTTCTAACGGAATGGTACGGTGCTGGTCCCGATGAAAAAGCAGGAACTGGGATGTATGACGATCGTTTTACCTTTAGTTCTGACGGTACTTTTACCCATGTTACCAATGGAACTGTTTTTGGTAGAGACCCTTATATTGTGAACGATTTAGGACCCAATGCATCTGGAAATGTAAACGGGGCAGATATCGAAAACTATGCTTTTGACGATTATGCTGCTTCTTGGACTTTAACAGCTCCAGGAGGAATCGAAACCATTAGCCTTTCGGGAACTGCATTTTTAGGATACTATACCGGTGGAAATCACCAATATCAAATCTTTGACAGGGAAACTCCTAATGAAATGATCTTAAAAACAACCGATGCAAATGCTGAATTTGACTGGTGGTTCATCATTACTTTAGAATAAGGTTATTCTTTAAATATTGGCAACCCTTTGTTAAGGGCTTGCTAACCACAAAAAAACTCAAGACAATTGTCTTGAGTTTTTTTACTTTTAAACAATAAGCTGGTATGAAGGACTGATGGAATTAGTTGCTGAATTTTTAGAATTACTAGCCTATTCCTGCTTTTTTCTTCATTCTTTTAAGTCCATTACAGGTTTTTAATTATTTCTTGTGCAACCAAAAGTACCTCCTTTTTTTCCTATTCAATAAAAACATTCAGCGATAAGACAACTTTTAAATTTTCAATAGAAAGCAAAAAAAACTCCAACGAATTTCGTTGGAGTTTTTTAGATGTAGTAAAAAGAAATATTATCCTTTTACTTTGTTTTTGAAGTTTTCAAACTTTGTTGCTTCCTTTTTAGGCCAGCTATTGTTTGAAGTATCTACATCCGCAGTTTCTTCATCTGGATCTAGTTTAAAGCTTACAATTTCTTGAGTAGCAGAGAACACTCTTTTTACAGAAGTGTCGTTCTGCATCCAAATTTGAGCAGGGAAGGTTTGTCTTTCCGTAGTTCCATCTGCATAGGTCAATTCTACAATGATAGGCATTACCAATCCACCTGGCTTTTCAAACTCAACAGAATAGATAAAAGAAGGTACTTCTTTTCCATCTACATAGGTATCCATCGCTTTCGCATTGGCATCTTCCTTTTTGTCGGTAATGTAAACCAAGTCTCCAAGGTTGTCAAAATACTGCTTGTATTGTTCCTTTAGTTGGGTCACTCTTTCGTTTGGCTTGTCGGTTAAATACAAAGGCTTTACAGACTTGATTCCGATATCCGTTACATCCGTAGTATAGAACCATCCTCTCCAGAACCAATCTAAATCCATTCCAGAAGCATCTTCCATAGAACGGAAGAAGTCAGCCGGTGTTGGGTGCTTAAACATCCATCTCTTCGAATAGGTTCTAAAAGCATGGTCAAACAATTCAGGACCCATAATGGTCTTTCTTAACATGTACAATCCAGCAGCTGGTTTCGAGTAGGCATTCGGTCCAAATTGCTTTACATAATCTCCTTGAGACATGATCGGAGAGATATTCGATTGGTCTCCGCCCATATAACGCGTAATCGCTTTGGTTGGGTTGGAAGCAAACAATTCGGCATCATACACATCTTCTGCTAAAATTTCTACAAAAGAATTCAATCCTTCATCCATCCAAGTCCATTGTCTTTCGTCAGAATTTACAATCATTGGAAAGAAGTTGTGTCCCACCTCATGAATAATCACACCAATCATTCCTTTTTTGGTTCTGTCTGAATAGGTTCCATCTGGATTTGGTCTTCCAAAGTTGAAGCAAATCATTGGATATTCCATTCCTTGTCTTTCCGAGTGCACAGAAATTGCTTTTGAATATGGATAGTCAAAAGTTAATTTTGAGTATTCAACAAGGGTGGTAGCCACTGCTCTAGTAGAGTGTTCTTCCCATAAAGGATTTCCTTCTTTCGGATACAAAGAAACCGCCATAACTGTTTTTCCATTGACATTGGTTGCCATAGCATCCCAAATGTATTTTCTAGAAGTCGCAAAAGCAAAATCACGTACTTTGTCTGCTTTAAAGTGCCATGTTTTTGTTCCAATAGCACGTCCTTTTTCTGCAGCTTCCGCTTCCGCTTGGGTCACAATTAAAACAGGATTGTCAAAAGTTTTTCTTGCTTTTGCAAAGCGTTGACGTTGTTTTTTAGACAATACTTTTTTCTCATTTTGTAAATCTCCCGTTGCATCTAAGATATGATCTGCAGGCACGGTAATTTTTACATCATAGCTTCCAAATTCTAAGGCCCATTCACTACGTCCCCAGAATTGCATATTTTGCCAGCCTTCTACGTTGTTGTAGACTGCCAATCTTGGAAAAAACTGTGCAATGGTATAGTTGTTGTTTCCGTCAGGAAATGTTTCCAAACCAGATCTTCCTCCGTCTTTATTGATGTCGTTAATCTTATAATTCCATGCAATGCGAAATTTAAACTTTTCTCCTGGCTGCAAAGCTTTTGGTAGGTTGACACGCATCATGGTTCTGTTGATGAAATGGGATAGGGGAGCACCATTACTTTCTACCGCCGTAATGTTGAATCCAAATCCTTTCTTTTCATTCATATAAGTACTCTGAAAATTCGCTGGAGTAATAAAAAGAGAAGCACCGTTCGATTTCGCCAAGGGTGTTTTGGAATCATCTGCTCTCATGTTCTGATCTAATTGTACCCATAAGTAGTCTAAAACATCCTTAGAATTGTTGTGATAGGTAATGTTTTCATCACCATAAATACGATTGGCACTTTCATCCAAACGAATGTCCATTACATAATCTACCTTTTGTTGCGTGTATTGGCTTCCTGGAGCGCCAGATGCAGCATGCTGATCATTTGGTGTTGCCAAAACATCTTTCATTTGTCTGAATTTGTTTTGATCGGTGTGTCCTTGTTGTGTTTTCTTTTTTTCTTTTACAGGCGCTTGTGCAAAAGAAGCAGTCGCCACAAAGAAAAGTGAAAATACGAGTACTGATAATTTTCTCATTTTTTTTGTTTTTTTGAAATGGCGTGTAAATTAAGAATTTGAATTTAAATGAGTAAAAAAAAGTAAAGAATTAACAAATATTTATTAGATAAAACCTCCAAATAGTCGCCAAAAAAAAGCGAAATCAACTAGATTTCGCTTTTTAAGTGATAAAGGTCTTTTTTTTTAGCCCTTCATTTTCTTTTTAAATTGTGTAAACTTCGTTTGTTCTTTTCTTGGAAAACTGTTGTTTGAAGTATCTAAATCTGCCGTTTCTAAATCGGGATCCAAAGCAATATTTGTAATCTCCTTATCAGAAGAGAAGGTTTTTGTAATTTCTTTGTCATTATACCTCCAAATTTGTGCTGGATAGGTTTTTCTCTCTGTAGAACCATCTTTATAGGTAAATTCTACAATGATTGGCATCACTAATCCACCCGGTTTGTTATAGGTAATTTCATAGTGAAATTTTGAATGAGTAGCTTTATTCGCAAAGCTTAAACCCGCAGAGGTATCCTCAACAAATTCGACCGTGTCATTTTCACCTGTTTTCGTTTGAAACTTTTTTACACTTTGAATTCCGATGTCTGTTACGTCTGTTGTGTAGAACCATCCTCTCCAAAACCAGTCTAAATCCATTGCAGAAGCGTCTTCCATTGAACGAAAGAAATCGGCTGGAGTTGGGTGTTTAAATTTCCATCGCTGTGAGTAGGTTTTAAAAGCATGGTCAAACAATTCTTTTCCCATAATGGTTTCTCGAAGAATCCATAAGGCCGTAGCCGGTTTTCCATAGGCATTGTTCCCAAAACTATATACGTTGTCTCCTTTAGACATAATCGGAGCAATTTTAGATTGATCTCCATTCATGTACTTGACAATATTTTTTGGATACCCTCTCGTAATTGGGAAATCTTTGTCATAGGCCAATTCTGCTAACATTTCCATGTAGGAATTCAATCCTTCATCCATCCAAGTCCATTGTCTTTCATCCGAATTTACAATCATTGGAAAGAAATTATGTCCTACTTCATGAATCGTTACTTTAATCATTCTGTATTTTACACGGTCCGAATAGGTTCCGTCAGCATCTGGTCTTCCAGGATTGAAACAAATTTGTGGATATTCCATTCCCATTTGTCCATCTACAGAAATTGCTTTGTGATAAGGGTAATCAAAAGTATATTCAGAATAGGTTTTTAAGGTTTGTGCTACTGCTTTTGTAGAATGGTCTCCATATAATGGGTTTGCTTCTCTAGAGTAGTAGGAATAGGCCATAACGGTTTTCCCGTTAATGTCTACTGCCATTCCGTCCCAAATAAATTTTCTTGAACTTGCAAATGCATAATCACGCACGTTGGTCGCTTTAAATTTCCAAGTTTTGGTTTTCGTTGCTCTTTTCTTTTCAACTTTTTCAGCTTCTTCCTGAGATTGAATGATGACAATTTTATCAAAAGACTTTTTAGCTTCTGCTAATTTTTTTAATTGCTTGCGCGTTAATACCTCTTTCTCATTGAGTAAAACACCTGTTGCACCCAACATATGATCCTCGGGCGTGGTAATGTTTACCGTGAAATCTCCAAATTCCAAAGCGAATTCACTACGTCCCCAAAATTGATCATTCTGCCATCCTTCTACATTGTCATACACACACATTCTTGGATAAAATTGTGCAATCACATAGTTGTTGTTTCCATCCGGAAAGTGTTCATATCCAGATCTTCCTCCTTGGGTTCTATGGTTATTGATGTTGTACCACCATTTTATTTTGAATTCAAAAATGTCACCAGAAGCCAAAGGTGTTGTAAGATTGATACGCATCATGGTTTGATTGATCGTGTAGGATAAATCAGAACCATCAAGGTTGGTAACCCCTTCAATTTTAAAGCCTCCGTCGAAAGCTTCAGACGGGAAGCTTCGATCGAACCTACTTTTACTTAGTTTTTGTGGTATTTTATTGGGTTGAATGTCTGGTGTTTTAGAATCTGCAGCACGCATGTTCTGATCTAACTGTACCCATAAGTACGCAAGTTTGTCTACAGAATTATTGTGATAGGTAATGGTTTCGTTTCCATAAATTCGCTGGTTGTCATCATCCAAGACAATGTCCATATTGTAATCTACCTTTTGTTGGGTATAGGCAACACCTGGAGCACCAGAAGCAGTATGTTGGCGATTAGGTGTTGCCAACTCATCTTTTAATTGTCTGAATTTATTCTGGTTTGTGTGTCCTTGTTTTGTTTTTTGCTGCGCAAAATTGGCTCCAGCGATGAAAACAAATGAAAACAATAGGAGGTTTAATTTTTTCATTTTAATTACTTGGTTTAATTTTTTTCTAATTTATGAATAACTGGGAATATAAGCTTGTTAAATTCTTAATATTTTAAAATTTCTGAATAATTCTCTGCATCCAATAAAACACTTTTGTTGACTTTACCAACTTTGGATTTTATGAGATTCTCTTGTTCTGGAAAGTGTTGGATGAGTATTTTATTGGAGATAGTTATTTGATCGACGGCATTAATATTTTCAATCTCTAAATAAAAATATACCAATTCTCCTTCGTATTCTTTGCCTATATAATTGAATTTTTGGTCAATAGTATTTACTTTAAAATGCAATTTTTCGTTCAAATACTTTTCAAAATAAACATCATTTCCTTTGAGTTCTTTCTCGGTGGTCAATTGTAAATCAATATTATAATCTTTGTTCAAAGCCGTTTCTATATCATCCATAAAAACATTGATAATTATTTGTACCGAGTTGGATTTAGGACTAAAGTTTATTTGAGTGAGACTCAAGTAATATTTGTGTGCAGAAAATGATAGTAATGGTATGAATAGCAATAGCAAAAAAGTTTTGTGTAGTTTCATATAGAAGTATCAATTCAATTAGCGAGCCAAATTACTGTTTAATTTATTAAATTCGATGGCTTTTTCTTCTAAGAATTTAATAAGTGCAAATTCATCGGTAAAGAGTGTTTTGTTAAACATCCTATCGGTTCTACAAAAATACAAGAACCGTGTAGTGTTTTCTTTTTGAATGTTGAAATTTTTTTCCAAATCATAATTGTACTGCTTCAACAAGACTTGAACATCAATGTCTTCTTCAACTATCACTTTTTTTTTTCGCAACATTTTTATTCTACCCGATAAGGTGTTTAATATATGGTCAAACGAAATACCGCCGCTACTGGTAGTCGCAGTGTAAATTTCTCGGTCCACTTTTTTCATTTTTTTTCTTCCTGCATTTGGGAGTCCTAAGGTGACAGCACTTATTGCATCTTCCTTAATCACTTTTTGAACATCGATGCCCAATCGTCCAGACAAATCATGCTTTTTTAATTCAAACGCTTCTAAGACAGTAGTCTGAATAAGCAATTGAATGGCTAATTTTTTACGCGTAAAAATAGTCTTAGAAATGTAGATGATTTTTGTAATGTGCTGTACTGAAGAGAATCGCAAAGAATCTCCCAAACGAACGCGGATTTCAAAAACTCCCTCATTGTTAGAAACCGTTCCTCTTTTTGTGTTTAAATTTACAATAGTAGCGTCAGAAATCGTTCCAATAGAATCTTTAAGATGACCCACAATCAAAGTACTTTTTTGAGCGACCATTCCATTAGATGCAAAGCCGAGGAGGAATAAAAAGAGCACTGTCTTATACATGAATAATTCTATTTTAGAAAAAAGGGAACACACAAAAATAAGGAAAAATAACCCTCTTTTAAGAACAAAGAAAACCCAATCAATTTCATCATTGTATGAAGGCAGGTATAAAATTTTGTTAAATAATCCCTTTAATTCTTTAAATTCGCTGAATCTAAATCGTTCTATCTTGAGAAAATTAATCATTGCAAGTACTTCAACAATATATGGTAGTGGCTATTTAGAATACCTTCTACCCACATTGGCTGGATTTTTTGAGGGGGTATCTACATTGTTATTCATACCATATGCAAGACCAGGCGGTATTACCTATGACGCATATACCCAAATAGCAGCGGAGGCATTTGCAACAATAAACATAGAAGTTCTAGGCATTCATGAATTTGAGAATCCCACAGAGGCACTTCAAGAAGCAGAAGCCATCTTTACTGGTGGAGGCAATACTTTTGAGTTATTAAACCAGCTCTATCGGCATGATCTTATTACAGAATTAAAAACCGTACTGGAAAACGGAACGCCCTATTTAGGAACCAGTGCCGGAAGTAATATTTGTGGTGTTTCTATTCGCAATACCAATGACATGCCTGTAGTGTATCCTCCTAGCTTTAATGCATTGGAGACGATACCTTTCAATATCAATGCGCATTATTTGAATCCTGTTAAGGGATCTGTTCATATGGGAGAAACGCGTGAGACGCGTATCCAAGAATTTCATATCTATAACAACACACCCGTTTTAGGCCTGCGAGAGGGAAGCTGGCTTGAAGTGATTGATAAAAAAATTATACTCAAAGGAACTTTGCAAGCAAGATGGTTCCAAAAGAATCAACTCCCAAAAGAAATAGCATCGGGGAGTGAAGTATTCTGTAAAAAAGAAAAGCTGTAAAATGAATTACAGCTTTTTTTATGGCATTAAAGTGTGGTTGGCATTATTTTAATCCACCAATCATTTCTTCAGGTTTTACCCAAGCATCGTATTCTTCAGGAGTTACATAGCCCAAACGAACGGCCTCTACTTTTAAGGTGGTGCCGTTTTCATGCGCTGTATTTGCAATTTCAGCAGCTTTGTAATACCCAATTTTTGTATTTAAAGCCGTTACTAACATTAAAGAATTGTTTACCAATTCATTAATTCTTGAGTGATTGGGCTCAATTCCCGCAGCACAGTTTTCATCAAAAGACTTACACGCATCTCCTATTAATTGAGCGGATTGTAAAACGTTTGCGGCCATCATGGGTTTAAAAACATTTAATTCATAATGTCCTTGAGTACCTCCAACTGTAACTGCCACATCATTTCCCATTACTTGTGCACACACCATGGTCATGGCTTCTGCTTGTGTTGGATTAACTTTTCCTGGCATGATAGAGGAGCCAGGTTCGTTTGCTGGAATGATCAACTCTCCAATTCCTGAACGGGGTCCGGACGCCATCATACGAATGTCGTTTGCAATTTTATTTAAAGAAACGGCAATTTGTTTTAACGATCCGTGTGTTTCTACAAAGGCATCGTGTGCAGCCAATGCTTCAAATTTGTTTTCTGCGGTTACGAAGGGCAATCCCGTAAACTGGGCAATGTACTTAGCAACTAAAACATCATAGCCAGGAGGGGTGTTTAATCCCGTTCCAACGGCAGTACCTCCTAAAGCTAACTGGCTTAAATGTGCTAAGGTGTTTTTCAAGGCTTTCACGCCAAAGTTTAATTGGGCTACATAGCCAGAAAACTCTTGTCCTAAAGTTAGTGGAGTTGCATCCATTAAATGCGTTCTTCCTATTTTTACAACATCTTTAAATGCTTCTGATTTTAATTCAAAAGTAGCTTTCAATTGCTCAATGCCTGGAAGGGTGGTTTCTATAATTTTCTTGTAGGCTGCGATATGCATCCCTGTTGGAAAGGTGTCGTTTGAAGATTGTGATTTGTTTACATCATCATTGGGCTGAATTGTTTTTTCGCCTTCACCAATAACATTTCCTGCAATTTCATGGGCTCTGTTGGCAATCACTTCATTTACATTCATATTTGATTGTGTACCTGACCCCGTTTGCCAAATGACTAATGGGAACTGGTTGTCATGTTTTCCTTCCAAAATTTCATCACATACCTGTGCAATTAAATCTCTTTTTTCTGCAGTTAGAACTCCCAATTCACAATTGGTATAAGCTGCCGCTTTTTTAAGATAAGCAAACCCATATACAATTTCAAGAGGCATCGATCCTGCCGCACCAATTTTAAAGTTGTTGCGAGATCGTTCTGTTTGGGCTCCCCAATATTTATCTGCGGGAACCTTTACTTGTCCCATAGTATCCTTTTCTATTCTGTAATTCATGTTTGTGTAAATGAAATATTAAAACACAAATTTACGAAAACTAAGACAAAAGCTATTATCAATTGCTTTTAAAAACAATTGAAAAATTTTCATTTTACCTCGTAGAATATGAAAATATGTATTATTTTTGCTGTAATAATTTTTCAAATAAAAGCAAATGTTAGATTTTTCTCAATTTTCAGGATTAGTTTTATTCATGTTTATCCTTACAGCTGGTTTCTGGTTGTTGATTTTCCTGTTAACTTTTGTTGTACCTTACTGGATTGGTGGTACAATATGGGAAAATTTTAAATTAAAAAGAGAAGCAAAAAAAGCTGCAGAAGGTAAATAAGTAGCGTTTTCATATGGATCGTTTCTCTATGCGATCCTATAAATAAAAAAGGCAATAATCGAAAGATTATGGCCTTTTTTTATTGAATCGTGTGGTTTTTGAATTGAAAAGAAAGCATTTTTACTTTTTTGTAGTTTGTCGTTATCAAAATACCTAACAAATAAAAATAGATACTTAAAATTGAGTGTTTATTTTTAGTGCGATTTAATGAATGGTTCCCTTCAAAATGGCTTCACCACTCGATAATCTTTCAGAAAATTTTAATTCTAAATAAATTTTAAGAATCTAAATGCCCATGTTGATCTAGAAATAAGCAATACAATACCACAACAATTATAGTAAGTGTATTTTTTTCTGTCTTAAAACAGTTGTTTTTTAGCGCTATACCTATGATTTTAGTTTATTAGAAGTTGTATGTTTTTTATTGAGGTGTAATTAGCAGATCGAACTCGAATTTTACCTAGTTTTATGAAAATAACATAAGTAGTATCTTATACTCTTATTTTTTTGAGTAAAATAAGTATCTAAAATTTAAATTTAGAGGATCTACAAAACAAATAAAACACATGAAGAATCATTTTTTAAGAATTATTTTACTATGCTGTTCTTTAAGCTTTTTTGCACAAGCAAACAGGGTTAAGGTAATTGACAATGCGCAAGGAACTAAATTGTCCGTTAATGGAAACAGTTTTATGATTAATGGTATGAATTGGGACTATTTTCCAATTGGTACTAATTACTCCTATAGTTTGTGGAATCAATCCGAAGATGTTATTAAGGCTGCTTTAGATGCAGAAATGAGTTTGCTCAAAAATATGGGCGTAAACACCATCCGTGTATATACGGGCATTCAGCCAAAATGGATTACATACATCTATGAAACTTATGGGATTCATACCATGCTCAATCATTCATTTGGTAGATATGGATTGACGATCAATGGCGCATGGGTTCCCAAAACAGATTATTCAGATGTAGCCACACAAGCCATTTTATTGAAGGAAATTACAGCTGTTGTTACTGAATATAAAAATACGCCAGGTTTACTCATGTACCTGTTAGGAAATGAAAATAATTATGGACTGGTATGGAAAGGAGCCGAAACGGAAGACCTACCTATCAATGAAGATGATTATTCTGTTGCCGCTAAGTATTTATACCAAATGTTTAATAAGGCAGCAGTAGCTATGAAAGCGATCGATGGTTCGCATCCAGTGGCGATCTGTAATGGTGATTTAGGTTTTTTAGATATTGTTGCAAAAGAATGTAAGGATGTAGATATTTATGGAACAAATATGTACCGCGGGAAGTCATTTGGAGATGCCTTTAAAAGAGTAAAAAATGAACTAAACATGCCCATCATGTTTACAGAATTTGGAGCAGATGCATTCAATGCAATGACCAACGAAGAAGATCAAAAAATGCAAGCGCACTTTATGGTTGAAAACTGGAGAGAAATTTACCAAAATGCTGCCGGATTAGGAAAAGCAGAAAATTCTTTAGGTGGTTTTACGTTTCAGTTTAGTGATGGTTGGTGGAAATTTGGTCAGACAAAAGATTTAGATGTGCACGATAACAATGCTTCTTGGTCTAACGGAGGGTATTATATAGATTTCAAAGAAGGAAAAAATAATATGAACGAAGAGTGGTTTGGAATCTGTGCCAAAGGACCAACAAACGCTGCAGGATTGTATACTTTATACCCAAGAGCAGCTTATTACTCTTTACAAGAAGCACATCGCATCAACCCATTTGATGAAGGAGTTACCTCCAATTCAGTAGCAAAACATTTTTCGAACATTAGTTTAATGGACGGCGTCTTAAGAGCAAGAGGCGGTAAAGCTACAATGGGGAGTAACGAAAAAATAAGTCTGAGTAATTTAAGAGCAGAATTTACAACGTTCAATACAGGAGGGAATTTATTAACCACGCCAAGTATTGCAGATCCAGAAAACACAGGCTACCCAAATAGAACTGGTTTCGATCACATGCAATCATATTTTATAGGAGTGCAAGCACAACCCTCTGCAAATATGAGAGCAGAAGTGAATGTCAATGTCTTAGGGAATGTGGCTTCAAATCCAATTGATGAAATATTCTACGAAAATAGAAATCGTCCAGTTGTGGTTAATACAGACAATGGAAACGTTACCCTTACAGATAACAATAGAGTCCAAGTATACAATGCATCTTTCGATTGGAAATCAGATGCTTTTAATGTGAGAGGATTTTATAGAACAGGTCATTACCATTGGCAATATGAAGGGGATGTATTTGGGTTATATCCAGAAGCAAATTACGGACCGAATTTAGACATTTATGGAGGAGAAATTTTAGGTATTGAAGTAGATGGTAAAGGGGTTTTGGAAGGATTAAAAGCAGCTTTTGGACCACAATTATGGTGGGGAGCGAATCCAGCATTGCTTTTAAAATATAGTACACAAATAGGAGATTACAGTTTTACAAGTGTGTTTCATGAAGATGTTAATAAAAGAGATACTAGAGAAGCACAAACATCAGGTTTTATTCCCTTACCTCAAACACGAAGACTTACCCTAGCATTGGAAAGAAAATATGATAATTTCGGATTCCAATTAGGAGGTATCTGGGGAGGTCAGCCCTTAAACGGAAGAGAATACCAAGATATTAGATACAATAATGATGGCACAAGTGATGTTGTGGTTGATCGTGTAAAAGCAGCTGATAACTGGGGAAGTAAATTAAAAATTACTTATACCAAAGGAACCTTTAACTGGTATGCACAATCTGCTGTCATGGGACTTGTTGCAAACGGAGGTGCCGATGCAACCACTACTTTTACTGGTTGGAAATTGAAAGACACCGGAAGTGGAAATCAAGCAAATTTTTTAACAGGATTTACATTCAGTTCAGGAAACTTACAAATTGCACCCAACTTTTTATGGCAAAAACCTCTAGTTGCTGCCATGCCAAATGGTATTGATGCTCCAGGTAGATTGAGAAACATTCAGGCAGATCCATTTGTAGTAAGAGGCAATAGGGAAACGACTGCAGGAGAAATTTTATTTACTTATGATCCAACACCAGGAACTTGGATGTATGAGTGGGATAATGACCGTGCAGAAGACGCCAATTTTGCGATGAATTTAGGATTTGTATACAGACACCTTCCTACAACACAAGATGCTGCAATCGGTTTCTTTTCCAATCGATCAATTTTTGCATTTGGAGAATCAGCACCCGCTGAAGACCTTTGGGAAGTAAATTCAAGAATTGTTTCAAAAATGAGTCCAGAGTTTGGATTTATTGCCAACCTCTATTATGGAAATGGTCAAGCGAACGGAAGTGATACACGATTGATAACCAGATCGGGTGGAGACCTTCGCATGATTTATAATAAATTGAAAGTAACCGCTACCGCAAAGTTTAATGATTGGGGACCTTTTGATTATCACCGAGATTTTAATTTAACATATCCTACACAATTAATGTTGGATTTCTCGACCACTTTAGGAAAACCAGGTTGGTTTGTTTTACCAAATACCAAAATGGGAATCCGAGGAACTTGGAGATCCCTAGACCAATATTCTCCGAGATATACTTTTAGCAGTACAGATGCTTCTACTTTAAACCTTGCAGGACAGTCGAACGGTTCTGAATGGGAAATTAGAACATACATTCATATTAATGTTGGAAAACAATAAACAGTTACGATCATGAAAACTAAAAAACAATTTTATTCAAAAATCACCCTTCTTTTAAGCTTACTTCTAATCATAACCATAGGATGTGAAAGAGCACTTTCAGAAGATGTAGTATTGGCAACCTATTCTCCATCTCCAGATGTTTATATCGATGGTTTTAGCAGTGGACTAGAATACTACCCGTATTTAAATTCTAAATACGAAGCCTTTTCTGTAGACATCGAAGAAAAGTACAAAGGAAGTTCTTCGATGCGTTTTGATGTACCTGTAGAAGGAGATCCTGCCGGAGGGTATGCGGGAGCTATTTTTAGAGATGATAATGGTGGACGAAACCTAACAGAGTACGATGCTTTAACCTTTTGGGCAAAAGCAACACAATCGGCAAAAATTAATGATATTGGTTTTGGACAAGATTTTGGAGAAAATAAATTTGAAGTAAGCAAACGAGGACTGCAATTAACCACAAACTGGGTAAAATATGTAATTCCAATTCCAGATGCCTCTAGATTAGTGCAAGAAAAAGGAATGCTTTGGTATGCAGAAGGCCCTGAAAATGGAGAAGGATATAGCTTTTGGATTGATGAAGTGAAGTTTGAAAAATTAGGGACCATCTCAGCTATTGAAGCCTTAATTTTATTGGGAGACGACAAGGTAATTACCTCTTTTAATGGTGTACAAACAACCATAGATGGAGTTTCTGCTACCTTTAACTTCACAGATCAGATCTCTCAAACCATCTCGATCTCTCCAGCTTATTTAAACTTTAGTTCTTCGAATACAAGCGTTGCAACTGTTGATGAATTTGGCGTAGTAACTACACTAAATGCAGGAACTGCAGTCATAACAGCAACCTTTAATGGGCAGCAAGTAGCAGGAAGCCTAACCATCAATTCTTTGGGAGCATTTTCACATGCACCCATTCCAACACAGGATCCAGCAAATGTAATTTCATTATTTTCAGATGCTTATACCAATGTGCCAGTAAACTATTATAATGGATATTGGGCTCCTTGGCAAACAACTTTGTCTGATGACTTTACGGTAGATGGCGACAATATTTTACAATACACCATTTTTAATTTTGTAGGTGTAGAGTTCAGTTCACCAACGGTAGATGCTACATCCATGTCTCATTTCCATTTAGATGCATACATTCCAGGTCCAATTGCTCCAGGAAGACAGCTTAGAGTATTGTTGGTAGATTTTGGTGCGGATGGCGCCTACGGAGGTGGAGATGATACTAGGCATTCAACAACCTTTACAGCCCCTACTTTAGTGTCTCAAAACTGGATATCAATCGATTTGCCTTTTTCGAGTTTAACAGGTTTGGATAGCAGATCAAATTTGGCACAATTGATATTAGAAGGTGGAGATGGCTCCAAAATTTTTATTGATAACCTTTATTTTTATAACTAAACAAATAAAAGAAATAGTAATTTAAAAAGTAAAAAGCATATTATTTAGAATATGTTTTGAGATGTATTATATGACGAAGAATCCGATTTTTTTAGGAAAAAATAGCGCTTATAACCCTTCTTTAGAAGTGAGCGGAACCCAGGTAATTATAGAAGGCGAGGTCTATTATAAAATTTCGAATAGCAATAAAATGAGACCGTTTTTCATTAGTCTCGTAAGTAATTCCGATCATTGGATGTTTATTTCAAGTAATGGAGGTTTATCTGCTGGTAGAAAAAATGCTGAGAAAGCTTTATTTCCTTATTATACAGACGATAAAATAACAGAATCTTCAGATACTACAGGAAGTAAAACTATTCTTCATGTTCACAAAGAGGATAAAACATTTCTTTGGGAACCGTTTTCAGATAAATATGAAGGCGTATATGCTATCAAAAGGAATTTGTACAAAAATAATTATGGAAACAAACTTATTTTTGAAGAAGTTAATGAAGATTTAGGAATTACTTTTCAGTACCAATGGAATACAAGTACAAAATTTGGTTTTGTAAAGAAATCTACGATAGAAAATAATAGTACCATAGCTGTTGAGGTTACTATTTTAGATGGTATTCAAAATATTTTACCTTACGGAATCGCTTCAGATTTTCAAAATAGCACGAGCAATCTTATCGACGCCTACAAAAAATGTGAATTAGAAAAAGATACCGGTTTAGGAATTTTTGCTTTGAGCGCTGTGATTGTAGATAAAGCGGAACCAAGTGAAGCATTGAAGGCCAACACTGTTTGGTCTACAGGTGTTAAAAATCCGACCTATTTAATTTCGTCATTGCAGTTAAATGCTTTTAGAAAAGGAGAAGAAGTATCTCAAGAAGAAGATATAAAGGCAGAAAAAGGGGCTTATTTTACAGTGCAGAACCTCACGTTAGAGGCTAACAATCCAATTTCTTGGATGTTGGTTGCAAATGTAAATCAGAACCTTATTTCGATACAAGAAACAAAAGGAATCATAAAAAACACTCCAGATGTTACTGCCTTTCTCCAAGAAGATATTGAAACAGGAACTGCGAAGTTGGTGCAGTTAGTTGCTGGGTCTGATGGATTGCAATTGGGAGAAAATCAACCCAGAAACACAAGACATTTTGCCAATACCCTTTTTAATATTATGAGAGGTGGTATTTTTGATAATAACTATCAAATTGAAAAAGAAGATTTTATAAAATACATTTCAAAAGCAAATAAGAAAGTTGCCAAAAAGAAAGAAGAAGTTTTAAATAATTTACCAGAATTTTTCAATGTTGATTTTATTAAAAACCTTGCAGATACTAATTACGACGCCAATTTTAAAAGGCTTTGTTACGAATATTTACCGTTAAAATTTAGTAGAAGACATGGAGATCCAAGTAGACCTTGGAATAAGTTTTCTATCAATACCCGTAGCGAAATAGACGGTTCAAAAATTTTAGATTACGAAGGAAACTGGAGAGATATATTTCAAAACTGGGAAGCCTTAGCGCATTCTTATCCAGAGTTCATTGAAGGAATGATCTATAAGTTTTTAAACGCAACAACTTTTGAAGGCTACAATCCGTATCGAGTAACCAAAGATGGTTTCGACTGGGAGATTATTGAAGAAAACGACCCTTGGTCTTATATTGGATATTGGGGAGATCATCAAATTATTTATTTGCTGAAGTTTTTAGAATTTATAGAAAAATATTATCCAAACAAATTGTCTAAAAACTTTACAGAAGATGTGTTTGTATATGCGAATGTACCTTATGTAATTAAAAGTTACGAGGACACCTTAAAAGATCCAAAAGACACCATTGATTTCGATGCAAAATTAGACCAAAAAATTCAAGAAGAGAAAGAAAGACTTGGTGCTGATGGCGCTTTGTTAAGAGACGAAAATTTCTTTATACACAAAGTGAATTTAATCGAAAAATTATTGGCCACTGTATTGGCGAAAGTTTCCAACTTTATTCCGGAAGGAGGTATTTGGTTAAATACACAAAGACCAGAATGGAACGATGCCAACAATGCTTTAGTAGGAAATGGGGTTTCTATGGTGACACTATATTATCTAAGAAGGTTTATTAATTTCTTTGAAAATATTGTAGAAAAATCTTCGGAAGCATCCTATGCAGTTTCAAAAGAACTAACACACTTTTTCCAATCTGTAGCTTCAGGATTACACAGTCAACAGGGGATATTGTCAGGCAAAATTTCAGATACTGACCGTAAAACACTTTTAGATATCCTTGGAAAAGCAGGAAGTACCTATAGAGCCACAATATATGAAACGGGTTTTACTAGTGATAAAGAAGCAATTACGAAAGATGATTTAACTTCGTTCTTCAATGTGCTTAAAAAATATTTAGACCACACAATTGTTGCGAACAAACGTACAGACAATCTGTATCATGCTTATAATCTGATGACGGTAGAAAACGATGCTGAGGTGTCTATTTCCTATTTGTCAGAAATGTTAGAAGGTCAAGTAGCTGTTTTAAGTTCCGGTTATTTATCTGCAAAAGAAGCCTTGTCGGTGTTGGATGGTTTAAAAGCGAGTGCTCTCTTTAGAGACGATCAATACAGTTATATTCTATATCCGAATAAAGACCTGCCAAGGTTTACTAGCAAGAATATCATCCCAGCTGCATCGGTAGAAAAATCGGAATTATTAGGTCAACTTCTCGCAGATGGCAATACACAGATCATTGAAAAAGACATTACAGGCGCTTATCATTTTAATGCCAATTTTAACAATGGCATTCGATTAAAAGAAACTTTGGATACGCTTTCAGATAAGTACCATTCATTATTAGCAAAGGATGAAAAACTCATTTTAGCAATTTATGAAGAAATGTTTGATCATAAATCCTTTACAGGAAGATCTGGAACATTTTTTGGCTATGAAGGTTTAGGATCTATTTACTGGCATATGGTTTCGAAGTTGTTAATCGCAGCTCAAGAAAACTGTTTGTTGGCAATTGAAGAAAATGAAAGTGAGGAAGTAATCGGAAGATTGTTGGAGCATTATTATGAAATAAATGAAGGGATTGGAGTGCATAAATCACCTGAGTTATATGGAGCATTTCCAACAGATCCCTATTCACATACCCCAGCAGGAAAAGGAGCACAACAACCAGGAATGACAGGCCAAGTGAAAGAAGATATTCTTTCGAGGTTTGGTGAAATTGGTGTTTTTGTAAAAGCAGGACAGTTGCAGTTCAACCCGAGGTTATTAAGAAAAGAAGAGTTTCTTACCGCTTCGAAAGACTTTACCTGCGTCGATCTTGACAGTAGCAAAAAGACCTTGCACTTGGAAACAAATACTTTTTGTTTTACCTATTGTCAAATTCCAGTCATTTATAAGACTTCAAATAAGAAGGGTGTCGAAGTGTTTTTTGAAGATGCATCAACCAAAACCTATGAAGACTTAATGATTGAGGCAGCGGTGAGTCAAAAAATATTTGAAAGAACCGGTGAAGTAAAAAAGATAATTGTTTTTATCCCCAAATAAGCATGCAAAAGCAGCGAATGTTTACTTATCGAAATTCTAGAAAAGCAATATTTATTTTGAGTATTGCGCTAGTGGTTTTTGTTTTTTCATGTACCACCTCAGCTCCTAAAGATGTAAGGGTCGAAAGGACATCTAAGACGGCTGCACAGCTCTTCGGGAATCCGAATTACTTGGCAATGTCTTACGGTGGTTATAGAGAAAACTCAAGAGACATACAACCCTCGATAGCAGCATTGAAAGAAGATTTGAAAATTCTCTCTGCTATGGGTGTTAAAATCATTCGCACCTACAATGTACAAATTCAATTCCCTCATGCATCCAATGTTTTAAAAGCAATTACCGAGCTTAAAAAAGAAGATCCCAATTTCGAAATGTATGTGATGTTGGGTGCTTGGATGGATTGCTTAAATGCATGGTCTGCATCAGCACCAGACCACAACAAAGAAAGTTTTCAAAATGCAGGAGAGATTGATAGAGCTGTTGCTTTGGCAAAACAATATCCAGATATTGTAAAAGTTATTGCAGTGGGAAATGAGGCCATGGTAAAATGGGCTACAAGTTACTATGTGCAACCTAAAATAATCTTAAAATGGGTCAACCACCTTCAAGAATTAAAGAAAGAAGGTATATTGAGTAAAGACCTTTGGATTACAAGTTCCGATGATTTTTCTTCATGGGGTGGAGGAGATGCTAGTTATCATACCAAAGATTTAGAAGCTTTGATGCAGGCTGTAGATTTTGTTTCAATGCATACCTATCCTTATCATAATTCTCATTACAATCCTTCTTTTTGGAAAACACCAGACCATTTAGTGAATCTTTCTGAGAATGAAAAAATTGATGCTGCCATGACGCGCGCGCTAAATTTTGCAAAAAACCAATATTATGGAGTTTCAAACTATATGAAAAGTCTTGGAATTGAGAAGCCAATCCATATTGGTGAAACAGGATGGGCTACGGTTTCAAATGGAAAGTACGGTGTCGATGGATCCAGAGCAACGGATGAATACAAACAAGGTTTGTACTACAATGCACTTCGTAGATGGACCAATAAAGAAGGGATTTCTTGTTTCTTTTTTGAAGCTTTTGATGAGCCTTGGAAAGATCCTAATAATGTCAGTGGTTCTGAAAATAATTTTGGTTTGATTACGCGAGATGGCGCTGTAAAATTTGGGTTGTGGAATTTAGTAGATAAAGAAGTTTTTAAGGGTTTGAAAAGAAATGGAAATCCAATAACAAAAACATTTAATGGTCATAAAGAGGAATTAATGAAAACCGTATTGGTTCCTAATACATCTTATAAAAGGGAAATCTAAAAGCGATGAAAAAAACAATCTACATATATCAAATAATACTTCTATTGATTGTCATGAGTTGCAATCAAAAAGAAAGTGAATTAATGGTTACTGTATACGAAACTTCGGAGAGTGGGAATCACCTAACAAAAGTTTCGGGTTTCACAGCAGTTGAAAACGCAGCAACTATTGTTTTAAATCCAGCAGAAAAATTTCAAACGATTTCGGGATTTGGCGGTGCGTTTACAGAATCATCTGCTTACTTACTAAATCAATTAAGTGAGAAAAATAGAGATAGCATCATGCAAGCTTATTTTGGAAAAGAGGGAGCCAATTATTCTTTGACAAGAACCCATATGAATTCCTGTGACTTTTCCCTGTCTCAGTATTCCTATTCTCCGGTTGCAGAAGACATGACATTGGAACATTTTACCATTCAAGAAGATCAAGATGATCTAATACCAATGATCAAAGAAGCTTTGAGGGTGTCTGAAGACGGCTTTAGAATCATTGCTTCCCCATGGACCGCTGCCCCTTGGATGAAAGACAATAAAAAATGGGTAGGTGGGAAGCTATTGCCAAAATACTATGATACTTGGGCTTTGTTTTTTTCTAAATATCTAGATGCCTACAAAAAAGAAGGGATAGATCTTTGGGGTTTTACAGTAGAAAATGAACCGCACGGGAATGGTAATAATTGGGAAAGCATGCATTATACCCCCAAAGAAATGACCACTTTTGTGGAACATCACTTAGGGCCAAAGTTAGCAGCGGACGGTTATGGAGATAAAATTATTCTAGGATATGATCAAAATAGAGCCGGTATCAAAGAATGGGTAGATGTAATGTATGCGACAGAAGCCTCTTCAAAATATTATGATGGAACTGCAATTCATTGGTACGAAAGCACCTATGAAGTTTTTCCAGAGGCATTGCAATATGCGCATAATAAAGCCCCTAATAAATATTTAATAGAAACCGAAGGTTGTATCGATTCTCAAATTCCTGAATGGAAAAATGACGCTTGGTATTGGTCAAAAGAAGCAACCGATTGGGGTTGGGACTGGGCATCTGAAAAAGACAAGTATTTACATCCTAAATATGCGCCTGTAAACCGATATGCGAGAGATATTATTGGTTGCCTAAACAATTGGGTAGACGGTTGGATAGATTGGAATATGGTATTGGACAAACAAGGAGGTCCAAACTGGTTTAAAAACTGGTGTGTAGCACCCATATTAGTAGATCCAGAAAAAGATGAAGTATATTTTACGCCATTGTATTATACCATGGCACATTTTAGCAAATACATTCGACCCAATGCACAAGTAATTGGCTTGGAAAGTTCTGATAAAGAATTACAAGTTACTGCCGCAAAAAACCCAGACGGTTCGATTGCAGTCATTGTATTTAATGAAGGGAAAAAAGAAAAAGATTTTAAACTACGCCTCGGCGAAAAAGAAACCACAATTCATATCAATGCGCAAGCATTGCAAACGATTGTTATAGCATCAACCATATAATAAACAAAAACGCATATGTCAAATATCAATACCCCTAATAAAATCCCAATGGGGCAAAAAATAGCTTTTGGATTGGGAATGTTGGCCAATCAAATGTTTCCTGCTGCGCTAGGTATTTTTATGGTGGTTTTAGTTCAAGATTATAAAATTCCTACTTGGATGTGGGGAATCTTATTTTTTCTTCCTCGTATTTTTGATTCTATCACAGATCCAATCATGGGGTTTATTTCAGACAACACAAGATCTATTTGGGGAAGACGCAGACAATACGTTTTTTTAGGAGCCATTATTATGGGAGTGTCTTTTGCTTTAATGTGGCAACTTCAAGCAGTTAATATTGAAGAAAGTATCAACTATAATTTTACTTATTTTTTGATTTGGTCCTTGATTTTTTATCTGGGTTTAACAATTTTCAGTGTTCCTTATGTAGCAATGGGCTATGAAATGAGTGATGATTTTCATGAACGCACAAACATCATGGCGATTGCACAATGGATTGGTCAATGGGCTTGGGTAATAGCTCCTTGGTTTTGGGTGGTTATGTATGATGAAAATTGGTTTGGAAGTGATACAGCCGAAACCACTAAATATCTTGGTGTTTGGGTGGGTGTTATTTTTGCGTTATTAGCAATGGTGCCTGCTATTTTTATCAAAAGTGAATCTACTGCCGATGATGAAAATTTATCACCTTTATCAATGAAAACAATTGGTGGAAGTCTGAAACAGATTTCAGAGAACTTTAAAGAAGCTTTTAAAATGGAGGCTTTTAGAAAACTATGTTTTTCAACTTTTCTAATTTTTAACGCGTTCAATACGGTTGCAGGTTTTTCATTTTTTATCGTAGTTTACTATCTCTTTGAGGGAAGCACAGAGGCTGCAGGTCTCTGGCCAACGCTGTTGGGAAGTATTGGAGCTCTGTCAACTACTTTTTTAGTAATACCAACCGTAGCAAAAATGTCATTAAAAATAGGTAAAAAGAAGACATTTTTAGTTTCACAAGGAATTTCAGTTATTGGATATTTAATGCTTTGGTTTTTATTCATTCCAGGGAAACCTTATATGTTTTTATTTGCATTGCCCTTTTTCTCTTTTGGAATCGGAAGTTTGTTTACCATAATGATGTCAATGACTTCAGATATTATTGATATCGATGAATTGAATACTGGTAAACGAAGAGAAGGTGTATTTGGAGCGATTTACTGGTGGATGGTAAAATTTGGTTTTGCAATTGCTGGATTATTAACCGGAGCTATCATGTCATTAGTAGGCTTTGTTCCCGATACCATTAACTCGGAAGCATCCATTACAGGAATAAGATTATTTTATTCCGGGTTGCCAATACTTGGTACCTTGGGAGCAATTTGGATAATGCGTAATTACGATCATACTGAAGAAAAAGCGCGAGCAGTAAGTCGACAATTAGTTGCAAGAGCAGCCGAAGAAAAGTCATAGAAAAGCACTTTTTATATTATCAATGAATGATTCCAATATCAATTGGGATCATTTTTTTTAGTATCATAGTAACCATTTTTATTTCCAGATTCCTTTATTAAAGAAAAAAAACGGGCAATACTCCTTTGTTCTTATCTTTTTAAAAATCAATTAATTGATAAAAAATCAATACAATACCCCTATATTTCAATTTTTTGAAATTAAACAATTTCCACTTATACTCGTATTTTACCACTTATTCCCTAAGAAGACCAGTTATGTCTTTATACATGAATATTTCCTCTTGTATGTTTTTTGTTTGGTTTCATTTTCTACATTCTTAACTAAAATTTATTAACATTGGTTTATGATTTTAAATCAAAACTTATGAAAAAAATTACTTTATTATTTATCTTATTGATAACATCAATCGGATTATCACAAGAATTAATAACCAACGGAAACTTTGAAACTGGAGATGAAACTGGTTGGATAGGGAATGCTGCGAATGTAGTAACCGAAAATAATAATAATAGTTATAATTCTGCAAATGTTGAAGCAGCTGGCAATGCTTGGGATGTTTCTTTAAGTCAAGTTGTATCCATTACAAATGGAGAAACATATACATTAAGGTTTGACGCATGGTTAGACACAAATAGAACAATTATAGCTGGAATAGGTCTGAATGAAGCTCCTTGGACTTCTGTTAATGAAACAATAACTTTATCTACAACTTCTCAATCTTATATATTAACACTGACTGCAAATTTTGGACTCGAAAATAGTCGTGTAGTATTTGACATGGTTGCAGCAACTGGGTTTGTTGGGATTGATTTAGAATATTCTTGTGCATTTTTTAATTAATAAAAATGGCTGACCGCTTGAGTCTGTCAGTGCTCACCAATACAAAAACCATACAAATGGTTTCAATCTTAAATTATAAAAGTTACGGAATTTCATTGCATCCCTTTATAATCCTTGTTTTTGAGGTTTTATTATTTTAATAAAATTTAATCTTTAATGTATGTATTTTATATAGGTCCACATTATCGTATTAAACAAAAAAATATGGTAACATTATAAAGTTAAATTAAAACAACTATTTATGAAAAAAATTACTTTATACTTTGCAATGATTTTATCATCATTGATGTATGCACAAGCACCAGGCAATGCTGCAACAGAACCCACAGCAAGAGATGCTGAGAATGTAATTTCCTTGTTTACACAAACAACCGATGCCGCAACAACGGTGTATGATGATATTGCAGTGTCAGATTTCAATCCAAATTGGGGATCTACCTCTGGAAATGTTATAACAGAAACACTCAACAGTGACAATGTATTGAAATACCCTGCTTTTCATTATCAAGGAATCGTAATTGGTTCTGAGATTAATATCTCAGGAATGACAACAATGCATGTAGATATCTGGACAAACGGACTTTCTCCAAATGTATTTTTAATAAGTGCAACAACAGGAGAAAAATCTGTCAATGTTCCTGCAAACGCAGGTTCATGGTCGAGTGTAGAAATTCCTTTGTCGGATTTTACAGACCAAGGAATGTCGATTGCTGATATCAAAGAATTGAAATTTGATGGTGGAGATTCTACCACAGACATTTATATAGACAATATTTATTTTTGGAAAGAACCTGTAGCTGAAGGAACCGATGCTTCTTTAACTAACTTAAACGTCAATGGAGCAATCGTATCAGGTTTTAGCCCTACAACTTTTGCATACACTGTTGGAGTAGCAGTTGGTGGAGCTGTTCCAGAAGTTACTGCAACCGCAACAGATGCCAATGTTACAAGCATTACAATAACACAAGCGACTTCAGTTCCTGGAGATGCAAGCGTTGTCGTAGTTTCTCAAGATGGTTCTCAAACCAATGAGTATACAATTTCATTTGTAGTCGAAGGTCCATCTGAAGCAGCTCCAACACCACCAGCTAGGAATGCAGAAGATGTAGTTTCTCTATTTAGTAATGCCTATACAGACATACCAATTGATACTTGGTCTGCAACATGGGATGATTCTTCGATTGAAGACATTCAAATTCAAGGAAATGATACCAAAAAAATAAATTTCGTAAACTTTATTGGTGTAGAATTTCAAGATGCTGGAAGAATAGACGCAACAGAATTTACGCACTTTCATATTGATATTTATACGGAAACTGAAACACTCGATAAAAGTTTCAATTTGAAGTTCTCTAACTGGGCTGGAGGTACTGCTGAAGCAAATGCTATTGAATTTTCAACAACCAATGTAAGTACACCTGCGCTACCAAACCCAAATCCAGGAACATGGATTTCTTTAGACATTCCATTTTCAAGTTGGGGAGGAGTAAACGGTATTTCGAGAAGTGATTTGGCACAATTTATAATCACCTCTAATTTAGGACAAGTATTTGTAGATAACATTTACATGTACAAGATACCAGTTGCAACGGCTCCAACTACTGATGCACCAACGCCACCAGAAAGAGATGCAGCAGATGTTATTTCGATTTATAGTGATGCGTACACCAATATAAATGTGACCAACTTTAATCCAGGTTGGGGACAGTCAGGAGCTGTTGATGCCGCTTATGACCCTACTGGAAATGGTGTAAACACGGTTTTAGAATATTCAAACTTTAATTATCAAGGAACAGAATTTGACGCTACAGATGCTTCAGCAATGGAGTTTGTACATATCGATATTTGGACAGCCGATGCGACCAATGTAAAGTTTACTCCTGTAAATAACGGTTCAGGTGTTGGTGAAATTTTAGTGGATGTTCCTGTTGTTACTGGAGCATGGAGTAGTGTTGATATTGCGATTGCTGATTTTACAGGGATGACATGGGATTCTTTAATTCAAATGAAATTTGATGGACAAGCTGGTTCAAACCCTTCCACAATCTATATTGACAATGTATACTTTTATAAAGCACCAGCCTTTAATGGAATTGCTTTGCCATTTGATTTTGAAGATGGAGAAAACCCATTTACAGCAAATCCAAATGTTGGGACGGTAATCGAAGACCCAACAGATGCTTCAAATAAAGTACTAGAAATTTTAGGAAGTGCCGGAGATTGGGACAATGTAATTTCTAATTTAGATTTAAATGTGAACTTATCAGACGATGATAACAATACCATTACTTTTAGAATCAAACCAATGAATGGTTCTGGGTCTGGAAATCACTTGTTAAAATTTGAAGGGGAAGCAAATGGAGGATCTAATACAGAATTAGCATTCAATACTACGGGAACCGATTGGGAAACCATTAGTTTAAACTTTCCAGCAGGTTTAGGAAGTTATTCAAAACTAGTACTCTTTACAGATGCTGGAAGTGGAGCTACAGATACCTATTTAGTGGACGACATTCAGGGTGGTACCAATGTTGCACCTCCAACAGATCCTGAAGCACCAACAGTGGCTGCACCAACACCTCCAGCAAGAAATGCTTGGGATGTGATTTCATTATTCAGTAATGCCTATGACAACATTACCATAGACACTTGGTCTGCAAGTTGGGACAGTGCTGCAATAGAAGATGTTCAAATTGTTGGAAATGATACTAAGAAAATAACTTTTGAAAACTTCTTAGGTGTTGAATTCCAAAATAGCAGTCGATTCGATGCTACTCCATTTACGCATTTTCATTTGGATGTTTTTGTCACTGAGGCAACTTTAGACAGAAGTTTTAATTTGAAGTTTTCGAATTGGGATGGTGGCGCTGCAGAAGCAAATGCCATTGAGTTTTCAGTAACAAATGCAAGTAATCCAGCGATTCCAAATCCGAATCCAGGAACTTGGATTTCTTTAGACATTCCTTTTTCTGATTGGACAGGAATTGGAAATGATTCAAGAAATGACTTGGCACAATTTTTAATCACCAGTGATTTAAATGTTGTTTATGTTGACAATATCTATATCTACAGACCTGCAACCGCTAGCGTAGACACAGAGAACTTATTAAATGTAAGTTTGTCTCCAGTTCCAGCGAAAAATGAATTGAAAATTAGTGCACAAGACCTTATTGAAAACGTAACCATTTACAATGTCTTAGGAAAAAGAGTCGTGAATGCAACCATCAATAAAAAAGAAGACGTACTTGATGTATCTTCATTAAAAACGGGTGTTTACATTTTAAAATACACGATAAACAATGCAGTAGGAACGATGAAGTTTATTAAAGAATAAACAAACATTCTTTTCATAGAAAATAAAATCGCCTACAGCAATGTAGGCGATTTTTTTATAAAGAAAAAAATAATAATTTAAATATCCAAAAGTCTTTTGGCAGCATTAAAAGGCGTCGTTTTTCCATTCTCTAAAGCAAGAATTTCTTCAGACATAGCCGCTTTAATCAACGGATTTTGGTAAAAATTCGTTTTTAGTTGCTGTTCAATTGTAGACAAAAGCCAAAATTTATTTTGCGCATTTCTTTTATTTTCAAAAGAAGTATTCTGTTTTGTTAGTTGGATGTATTCAGAAATTAAAAGTTCAATTTCAGCAATTCCATGATTTTCTAAAGCACTTGCTGTGACTACCTTTGGCTGCCATTTGCTTTCCTTCAAAGGATATAAATGCAAGGCGTTTGTAAACGCTACTTTGGCCATCTTCGCTCGTTGAATATTATCTCCATCCGCTTTGTGAATCACAATTGCATCCGCCATTTCAATAATGCCCCGTTTCATTCCCTGCAATTCATCACCAGCCCCCGATAGTTTCAATAATAAAAAGAAATCAACCATCGAGTGTACCACTGTTTCAGACTGTCCAACACCCACCGTTTCAATAATAATGGTATCAAAACCAGCAGCTTCGCAAAGAATGATACTTTCCCTAGTTTTTTGAGCAACTCCTCCCAAAGAAGCCCCAGAAGGAGAAGGTCTGATAAATGCATTTTTATCAGTAACCAATTCTTCCATGCGAGTTTTATCGCCTAAAATGCTTCCTTTGTTTAGCGCGCTACTTGGGTCTACTGCCAACACCGCAACTTTTCTCCCCTGTGAAGTTAAATGTTTGCCAAAAGCTTCAATGAATGTACTTTTTCCAACGCCAGGAACTCCTGTAATTCCAATTCTTACAGAATTGTTCGCAAAGGGCAAACAATGCTCCAAAATAGCATTCGCTTTCTGTTGATGTTTTACTGTTGTGCTTTCTACCAAGGTAATGGCACGGCTTAAAAAAGGAATGTCTCCTGCCAAAATATTCTTTACAAACGCTTCCACCGAATGCTGTTTAGCCCTGCTCAATTTTATTTTTTGAGCAGCGCTATTGTTGGTGGTTTCCGGTAGAGAAACCCCTTCATTTTCAGTCAATGCAGATATTTTTTTATCCATGGCAACAGCTAATATGTAAATTTAAGTATAAAAATGAGAACTTGCTCCTTTGTTTCTCTCTAAAAATTCACAAAACAGATGAACTTATAGGGTATCCTGTGAATTCTAAACAGCCGAATTGAGTCGAAAAAACACATTCTATATCCCCTAAATTCTATTTCGCTATTCTTTATAAAGTTCCTATATTTATCAACTGTAAATAGGCACTTTTTTAATGGAACGTTACAAAGAAAATCAATTGAAAGTATACAATTCGCTTTCTAAAAAGAAAGAGGATTTTAAAACCATAACAGACGGATATGTAGGCATGTACGTTTGTGGACCCACCGTATATAGCAATGCCCATTTAGGCAATGTAAGAACCTTTATGTTCTTTGATGTGGTGTACCGTTACCTATTGCATTTGGGCTATAAAGTTCGGTATGTGCGAAATATTACCGATGCAGGGCATTTGGAAAATGATGCAGATGAAGGCGAAGATCGCATTTCTAAGAAAGCACGTTTAGAAAAAATTGAACCTATGGAAGTGGTTCAAAAATACACTGTAGACTTTCATGACGTTTTAAAAAATTACAACTTTTTACCACCAAGCATAGAGCCTACAGCAACAGGTCACATTGTAGAGCAAATAGAAATGATTAGAGAAATCATTGAAAAAGGCTTTGCCTATGAAGTAAATGGATCCGTTTATTTTGATGTTTTGGCCTACAATGAAAAGAGTCATTACGGAATTTTATCTGGTAGAAAAGTAGAAGATTTAATCCATAACACCAGAACGTTAGACGGACAATCAGACAAGAAAAATCCACAAGACTTTGCCCTTTGGAAAAAAGCAGATCAAAGACATATTATGCGTTGGCCTTCACCCTGGTCAGACGGGTTTCCAGGTTGGCACTTAGAATGTTCAGTAATGAGTACAAAATATTTAGGAGAGCAATTTGATATCCACGGGGGTGGAATGGATTTGAAATTTCCGCATCACGAATGTGAAATTGCACAATCTCAAACCTGTAGCGGTGTAAAACCCGTCAACTACTGGATGCACACCAACATGTTGTTGTTAAATAGTCAAAAAATGGCTAAATCTACCGGGAATTTTATTTTGCCCAATGAGATTTTATCAGGAGAAAATGATATTTTACCAAAACCATTTTTAGCTAGTGTAGTGCGTTTCTTTAACTTACAAGCCAATTATAGAAGTATTTTAGACTTTTCCGGAGGAGCCCTTGAGGCCTCAGAAAAAGGACATGCTAAGTTGATGGAAGCTCTTCGTCTACTCGATCATATTCCTGCAGCTGAAACCTCTACTTTTGACGTTCAGAAATGGGAGAAGGACTGTTATGCTGCCATGAATGATGACTTTAATACCCCAGTTTTAATAGCACATTTATTTGAAGCCGTAAAAGCAATCAATCAAATCAAAGAGCAAAACGCAAGCTTAAATGCCACAGATTTGATAACTCTTAAAACAACGTTGAACGCATTTGTTTTTGATGTTTTAGGATTGATGAATGAAACCAATCAAGAGAATTCAGAAAAAATAAACGGAGTGGTAGCGCTGTTGATTAAATTAAGAAAAGAAGCCAGAGAAAATAAAGACTGGGCCTTGTCAGATCAAATTAGAGATGAATTGATGGCCCTGGGCATTCAGTTAAAAGATGGAAGAGAAGGCACCACATTTTCAATACAATAATTTGAAAAAAAGAATCACATATCCGTTTATTTTGTTGGTTCGTTTTTATCAAACTGCCATTTCACCTTTTACACCATCTACCTGTAGATACAGTCCTACATGTTCTCATTATACCATAGAAGCTTTGCAAAAAAAAGGCTTGATAGCAGGAGGTTGGTTGGCCTTAAAAAGAATTTTCAGTTGTAATCCTTGGGGGGGAAGTGGCTACGATCCGGTACCAGAAAAAAAGAAGAATACAGTCTTAAAAGATTGAAGTATAAAATAGATAACTTATGAGTTTTTTAGCAATAAATTGGAATTGGAATCCCGAAATCCTAAACATTGGAGGAATTAGCATCCGTTGGTATAGTGTCATGTTTATCACCGCTTTTTTATTGGGCCTTCGGCTGATGAAAAAAATATATATCCAAGATAAAATTTCATTAGATAAATTAGACCCCTTGTTTATGTACGTTTTCATATCTATGTTGTTAGGAATGCGTTTTGGAGAAGTCTTCTTTTATAGTTGGGACAATTACCAAGACAACTTATGGCAAATTATATTGCCTTTTAGAAAGCAAGAAGGCGCTGCCATGATTTTTGGTTTGATTGAGGGCTGGAAGTTTACAGGAATCTCAGGATTTGCAAGTCATGGTGCCGCCATAGGAATTCCGATTGCAATGTATTTTTATGCGAAGAAACACCTACAAAAACCTTGGTTATTTATTTTAGACAGACTAGGAATTATGGTTGCTTTGGCTGGATTTTTCATTCGTTTTGGAAATTTTTTCAACTCAGAAATTTACGGAAAAGAAACCGGATCTAGCTTTGGAGTCATTTTTGAAGTTGCAGGAGAAACAGTTCCAAGGCATCCAACACAACTCTATGAAGCCTTTAGTTATTTGGCATTATTCTTTGTAATGTGGCACTTCTACTGGAAAACCGATAAAAAACAAAAATTAGGCTACTTATTTGGTCTTTTTACTGCTGTTTTATGGTCGCTACGTTTTGTGATTGAGTTCTTAAAAGAACCGCAAGTACAAAAAAGAGGCGAAGAATGGTTCTTTAGCCCATTAAATACCGGGCAAGTGTTAAGTATTCCTCTGATCTTATTAGGGCTTTGGTTGATGTTTCGAAAGAAGAAGTAAGGGGGGTAAAAGGGGAGATATAGGATAATGTGAATTTCTTTTATGTTCCGCTAAGTGCAGACTAAGGAGCAAGATTTATGATACTATTAATGAGCATTGTGTTTATATATTATTTGCCATACTAATTTTCATGTCTATTCCGTTGAAATATTCCACATAATCAATTAAGTCAGCATCTATCCATTTCAATAATTCGTAAATCTCGGTTTTTATATTTGCCGCTTCCGTAAAATCAATGGCATTTCTATTAAAGCATATGGGTTCGTTATGATACACACGATTTCTAAACCCTCTAATATTGTTGAGTTTCTGATTGATAATATTTCGGTTCACATGATTTGGTTTGTTTGGAAAACAATGAATAACAATTCCTCCTATCAATCTGTAATGATGTGTATCAAATAAACTTGTCCAAAACCCAAAAGACTGTTCAGCGATTATGCTTCCTGTTGTTACAATTCCACCTTTTCTGTGAATGGTTCTTTCTGCCTTACTAATTGAGGTTTTAAGAAAGAACCTAGATGAAGTTAATGATGGATGATTCATAAATCCATTTTTTTCCGTTATTATCCAATTTGGATTGGCAAAATATGACGATACTTGATAATGTACCATATTTCTAAAGAATATTTCAAATAAGTTTAACACAGGGTAGAAGGCTTGTGCTGTTCTTAAATTAATTCTATATAATTTTTGAGCTTTAGACTTTGAATTACCGGTCGCTACTAAAAAACGATCTAATCTAGGCTGCGACAAGTAGTACTCTAGTTTTTGATATTCCAATATTTACCTTTTTTATTTGTTTTTTTCAAATAGAAACTCTAATTTTGTGTTGTAATGCTTAATAAAGCCTCTTTCTTTATAGAAACGTAATTAAGTGAAAGATATATAGAACCTCTCAATATATATTGAGAGGTTTTTTTACTTTGTATTATTTTCCTAAAATTATGCCTAAGGGATAGTTTCTTAAACTTAGCGAAGGTTGTTTTTTTCTATCTTACTCAAAACATCTTTTATTATTTTTTTACCACTGTTATTTTTGTTTAGTGACTCTAGAATTTCAAAATTGAGTAGTTCGGTAAATTCCTTTTCCCCATCAGACATTCCAAGTTCATACATATGGTCTCCAACTATTTTTAAAAGAATTTCAAAAATATTATGCACAAGAAGATAGAAACAATATCTAAGCACTTTTTCGTGATTTTTTCAGGAATATCTGTCAGTCACTTTTCGTCAAAATACCAAGTATGAAAATTTTTTTTAACTTCTTTGCCAATCCTGGTTTTTGAAAATAAATCGTCAAAAGTTTTGATTTCAGATAAGTGGGCAAATTTATTTCTAATGTTCATTAAAGTTGTAAGTTACTTAAGTTCATTCGATTCCAATCCTTTTATATCCATAATTAGGTGCAATTTTTGATTGAAACCTAATGCTGATGAACTAAAACCGAATGATTTAGATTACTTCCAGTCAATATTTAATATTTCCCCAAGTACTTTAGATATTCTTTCTTCAATAAATATACAGTTTTCTATTATGCACAGTCGTAGATTTTCATGATTTGAAACTACTTTAAATACTGGTTTTTCCATTTTCTTGAATATTTTACTACAATCCTATAATCTCAGTACAGTCATATCCGCAAGCTATTAAAATCTGATTTAAAAACCAAAAATAAATAAATCTATGTTAATATATTAAAAAATAGAATAAGAATCACAAAAAAAGCTTGACAAACAAAAAACCTCGTTCTAGCAATAAACAAGGTTTTGTATAATATATGTTTTGAAGTGTATTACCCTTCGAAACCTTCCCCACCATCGCCATCATTTCTACCACCTCTTTGCGCTTCTTTCTTTTTTTGATTGAAACGATAACTAAAGTTTAAAGAAATTTGACGCTGTCTCCACTGAAAGGTTTGATCGGAAATATTGGTTGGGTTCTCTCTATTGGGGGTATAGTTTACAGTACTCCTTTTTCTAGAATTGAACACATCACTTACATTCAATACCAAAGTGCCCTTTTCCTTAAAGACCTCTTTACTGAAGGCTAAGTTTGCTGAGAAGATTCCTTTCGTCACATTTTGTGCGCTTTCATTAGGTCCTCTATAGGACAGTCTTGTTTGCCATTCTATGGCATAAGGCAGCGTCACACGTGTATTAAAACGTGCTCTCCAACTGGTATTGCTATTGCCTAAATCATCTGTAATGATGCTAGTTTCATTGGTGTCTGGATCTAAAAAATTATAGGTATAGATTCCTTCTGTTCTAGAGTTGAACAAATTGAAACTTCCATCAAAACGGAGTTTTTTAGAAGCGTTGTAATTGGAGGTAAATTCAAAACCATACCGATCTTCTGTAGCCAAATTGATAGGCTCTCTGATAAGAACAGATTCATCATTTCCGTTAATTTCTCTTATTTCTTGACGCGTAACTCTACTGATATTGTTCGTAGAATGTTGGTAATACACAGAAGCATTAAGGGTTAACTTTCCTATTCTGTTTAAATACCCCAAATCGAAAGAATTTGTAAACGTAGGAATCAATCCTGGGTTTCCTTTAAAGATAATGTTTTGGCTATTTCGAGATTCAAACGGATTTAGATACCAGAAACGAGGTCTTCGCAAACGTCTGCTGTAACCTAAAGTATAACTTTGTTTCTCGGTGGCTTCAAAGCCAATATTTACCGTTGGAAACAATTCGGTGTAGTTAAAATCATTATTTTCATTGGTGCCTAATAATTGTACTTTTACATCGGTGGTTTCTAAACGCAGTCCCAACAAGAATGAAAATTGCTTGAACTTATTTCCGTATTGGGTATAAAATGCATGAATGTCTTGACCAAATTCCAAGTTGTTGGAAGGATCAAAATCAGGGTCCGAAACTGGGGTCACTAAAAAGTCAGAAGTCAACTTTTGAAAATCACCACGATATCCCGCTTCAAACTGGGTGTTTTCTCCAATAGGCAACACATAATCTGCTTGCACCAACGTGTTTTTAGAAGCTTCATTGGTAATATTGGTTTCATCTGCAAAACCAGGTTCTGTGTTGATCGCTGTTTCGTTTTCTTTACTATCACTGTATTGAAAATCAACCGTTAGTTTGTGACCGTCATTCGTAAAGTTATTGGTGTAGTTTAAAGAATATTGCAGTGTTTCATCGTCTCCATCTTCCTCTTGAATTCGAACCACGCTGTCGGTGTTCAAATCATTCTCGTCAAATTCCTCAATGCTGTTTTCTGAATAATTATTGCCTTTAGTATTTCGATAAAAGAACGATCCAGTAAGATTGCTTTTTTTAGTCAGAAAATATTCCAAGCCAACATTGGCATTAAAACTTTTTCTTCCTCGTTGCCAGATTCGGTCTTCAATTCGCGAACTAGTAACAACACCATTCGTGAAATTTCTTAAATCGGTATAAGAATTTCCAGGTCCTTTACTGTAACGATAACCAAAGTTAGAAAAGAGATTGGTCTTTTTCCCTCGTTGATTCAAGTTGGTCGCTAATTGAAATTGATCCGGTGTTCCAACGGTTGAATTTACAGAACCATTAAAGCCCAACGCTTTTCCTTTTCGTAAAACGATATTTAGGATTCCTGCGGTTCCTTCAGCATCATATCTAGCAGAAGGAGACGTAATGACTTCTACTTTCTCGATGGCATCGGCTGGCAATTGTCTCAGTGCATCTGCACCACTTAAGCCCACCAGAGCAGATGGTTTTCCATCAATTAAAATACGAACGTTTTCATTGCCACGCAAGCTTACATTTCCTTCGACATCCACACTTACAGAAGGCACATTGTCCAATACATCAGAAGCGTTTCCACCTTTGACGGTCATGTCTTTTCCTACATTGTAAATCCGCTTGTCTAGGCGTATGTCTACCGTGGATTTTTCGGCAATAATCACTACCTCATTCAAGCTGTTTGCATCTTCAGAAAGTTTGATGGTTCCAAAATTTTTGTCTGCCGTTAACTTTTGGGTTGGCAGTTGAATGCTTTTAAAAGAAATATATTCTACACTTATTTCATAGGTTCCAGTAGGAGTTGTAATATCGAAAAATCCTTTTTCGTTGGTAATTCCACCAGAAATCTTTTGGGTTTCAGTATTTTTTAAAACAATGGTTGCATATTCTAAAGGCGCATTGCTGGTTGCTTCTATAACTTTTCCCTTTAGAGAGACGTTTATTGTATTTGTTGGTTGTTGTGAGAATAATAGGGGGCTAGTAAAAAGGCAAAAGAATACTAGGGGGAGTTTTTTAATCAAAGCTTATCTTGTTTATTTTTTGACTGCAAAGATTGCACAAAGTTTAATGTACTTTTTGTTAAAGAAACGTTAAAGAATTTATTTAATTGACGTCTAAATAATTGATAAAATGTCCGAAGTAGGTCTTCCAATTACTGCTTTATTTTTATGGATAACAATTGGTCGTTCAATTAATTTTGGATTGTTGACCATGGCGCTAACAATTTCAGGATCTGACATTGGAGTTCCTTTGAAATTTTCTTTCCAAATTTTTTCATTTTTTCGAACCAATTCAATAGGCGCTATGTTTAGAAATTGAACTACCTCCATCAATGATTCTCTTGTAAATTTGGCCTCTAAATATTTGATAATTTCGAATTCTTTACCAGTTTTTTCTAGAAGTTCAACAGCCTGTCTTGATTTTGAACATCTTGGATTGTGGTATATTTTGATCATTTTTTAAGTTTTGATAATTGTTAATTGCTAACTGATAATTGATGCTTATTACAAATTCCCCTCTTTCTTCTGCCCATTCAACATCAAATAGGATTTTAAAAACGGATTGATTTGCCCATCCATCACGTTGTCTACATTTCCAGTTTCGTGGCCTGTTCTAACGTCTTTTACTAATTTATAAGGATGCATTACATAATTTCGAATCTGACTTCCCCATTCGTTTTTCATTTTATTTGCTTCAATATCATCCCTTGCAGCTTGTTGTTTTTGCAGTTCAATTTCATACAATTGAGATTTTAACATTTTTAGTGCTGTGGCTCTATTGTCGTGCTGAGAACGAGAATTAGAACACGAAATTTGGATGCCTGTTGGTTTGTGTGTCAGTTGCACTTTTGTTTCTACCTTGTTTACATTCTGTCCACCCGCACCACTAGATCTAGCGGTTACAATTTCGATGTCTGCTGGGTTGATGTCAATTTCAATAGTATCATCGGCAACAGGAAATACATAGACAGAACCAAAGGTGGTATGTCGTTTTCCATTACTATCAAAAGGGGAGATGCGTACCAAACGATGCACACCATTTTCACCCTTCAACCAACCAAAGGCATAATCACCCTCGATTTCTATGGTAATGGTTTTAATTCCAACCACATCTCCAGCTTGGTAATTCAGTGTTTTTAATTTATACCCTTGTTTTTCTGCCCACATGGTATACATACGAGAAAGCATTTCTACCCAGTCACAACTTTCAGTTCCACCCGCCCCAGCTGTAATTTGTATCGTAGCAGATAAAGAATCTCCGGGTTCAGAAAGCATATTTTTAAACTCAATGTCTTCTAAGAAAGAACTTAGGATTTGATACTGTGTTGTTACTTCGATTTCATCCACTTCCTCTTCTTTATAGAATTCATACAACACTTGCATGTCTTCATTTAAAGAAATGACTTTTTCAAAATCTTCCACCCACCTTTTCTTAAAGCGAAGTTCTTTCATGATTCCTTCTGCTTTTTTAGGATCGTTCCAAAAAGCCGGGTTTGCCGTTTTTTCTTCTTCGTTGGCAATTTCAATCCGTTTTTTGTCGATCTCTAAGTAAGATTTTAATTTCTCGATTCTTACAGAAATATCTTTCAGTTGTTCTTGTGTAATCATAAGCATCACAAAAATAAATGAATTTTTAAGATATCTTCTTTTAAAATCGCTCCTTATTTTATAGATTTAACAAAAATATGTTTCTCATGAAAAAAGCAGTGTTTATTCTTTTTTTTATCTCAATTTCTTTCAACGGATTTTCGCAGTTTTTTACTGAAAAATCAAGCAGTAAGCTTCAGAAAGGGATTACAAAATATGAAGGGTTTTATGATTTTTATCATGATAAAAATACAGACAAAATTTTTTTACAGATAGAAGCGTTAGATAAAGAATTTCTATACATGCGTTCTCTTTCCGAGGGTATTGGTTCCAACGATATTGGATTAGATCGCGGACAGTTAGGCGACGGTGTGGTGGTTTCTTTTCAAAGATTTGGGAATAAAATCATGTTGATTCAGCCCAACCAAGATTACAGAGCGATTACTACAAATCAGGAGGAGAAACAAGCTGTAAAAGAAGCCTTTGCAAAATCCGTTTTACACGGTTTTGTCATCAAGCAAGAAAAAAAGGGTGTGTTTTTAGTCGATGCGACTTCTTTTTTCATGCGAGATGCACATGGAGTTGCCAAAACATTGGCAAGAAATAAACAAGGAACTTATAATTTAGATACGAGTAAGAGTGCTTTTTATACGCAAAGAACAAAGGCATTTCCTAAAAATGTAGAATTTGATGTGATGCTAACCTTTAAAGGGTCGCCAAAAGGAGCATTGCTTCAAAGTGTTACGCCCGATGCGAGTTTGGTTACGGTACATCAACATCACTCTTTTGTAGCATTACCAGACAACGCCTACAAACCAAGAAAGTTCGATACCCGTTCAGGCGGATATGCGATGTCGTATTTAGATTATGCAACTCCTGTAAATGAATCCATTAGGCAACGTTTCGTTTATAGACACCGCTTGGAAAAGAAAAATCCAAATGCTGCTGTCTCAGAAGCTAAAGAACCCATTGTCTATTATTTAGATCGAGGAACCCCAGAACCGGTTCGTTCTGCTTTGTTAGATGGTGGTCGTTGGTGGAACCAAGCTTTTGAAGCGATTGGTTATAAAAATGCCTTTCAAATGAAGCTATTGCCAGAAGGTGCAGATCCGTTGGACATTCGGTACAATATGGTACAGTGGGTGCATCGCTCTACGCGAGGATGGAGCTATGGTGCGAGTATTGCTGATCCAAGAACGGGTGAAATTATCAAAGGACATGTGAGCCTAGGAAGTTTGCGAATTCGTCAAGATTTTTTGATTGCGCAAGCTTTACAAGCGCCTTATAAAAAGGATACGATAGATGATTCTTTTGCATTGCAAATGGCCATTGCGAGAATTCGTCAGCTGTCTGCACATGAAATTGGACATACTTTAGGCTTTGCACATAATTTTGCAGCAAGTACCAATAACAGAGCTTCTGTAATGGATTATCCACATCCAAAATTCACTTTAAATGAAGATAATGAAATTGATTTTTCAGCTGCTTATGATACCAAAATTGGCGCATGGGATAAGATAACAGTTGCTTATTTTTATCAAGATTTCCCTTCAGAAGTAAACGAAGAAATTGCATTGAATTCGATTTTAGAAAATGCATTTTCTAGTGGATTAAAATATTTATCAGATGCGGATGCGAGATCGGGAGGAAGTGCCAGTGCTGCTGCCCATTTATGGGATAACGGTGGAAATATCCATGATGAGTTGTACAATGTCTTAAAAATTAGAAAAATAGCGATTGACAATTTTTCAACAGATAATGTCAAAAAGAATACGCCATATAGTGTTTTAGAAGATGTTTTTGTGCCTTTGTATTTTTTCCACAGATATCAAACAGCAGCAACAGTAAAACTGATAGGTGGACTTCGCTATAATTATACGGTTACAGGAGGAAATCAAAAAGTAGTAAAACCTGTTTCTGGAATTTCGGAACGAATTGCATTGCAGGCAGTTTTACAAACCCTGCAAGTGGAAGAAATTGCAATTCCGAAAGAAAAACTAGCTTTGTTTCCTCCCCGAGCCATGGGATATGGAAGAACAAGAGAATCTTTTAGTAGTAAGTTGGGCGTTGCTTTTGATCCTTTTTCGGTAGTAGCAACGGCTTCAGAAATGACCTTAAGTTTGCTATTGCATCCCCAAAGAGTTTCCCGTTTAATTACTCACAAAAGTTTAAATAAGAGACAATTAGGTTTGGTGGAATTGTTGGATGAATTAATTGCCAAAACAATTAAAAAATCGCATGATGATCCCTATTACCAAGAATTGCAAAATACGATTAATAATAACGTATTGGAACAATTATTTAGGCTTTCAACAGTGAAAAATCTGTACCCACAAGTGTCCGCTATTGTTCACTTTAAGTTGAGAGAAATTAAGGAGATTATTACAGAAAAAAAAGCTGAAGGGATTCAGAAAATATATGAGGAAGCGATGGTTCAAAAGGTGGATCAATTTATTGAAAATCCAACTTCTTTTAAAAAGACATTTGCCCCAAAAATTCCAGATGGTTCTCCAATTGGGAGTGACCATTAATTATCAATTACACGAAGTTTACGAATTATATATTTTTAGTCATTCGTTAAAATCGTGATTAAAATAAAAATATGACAATAGATTTAATATCAGATACGGTAACAAAACCCACTCCAGCAATGATGGAGGCAATGATGCATGCAGAAGTTGGGGATGATGTTTTTAAAATGGATCCTACTGTAAATGCTTTGCAAGAGAAAGTGGCCAAATTATTTGGCATGGAGGAGGCACTGTTTTTTCCTTCGGGAACCATGGCGAATCAAGCCGCTATAAAATTACATACGCAACCCGGAGATCAGTTGATTTGTGACAAATATGCCCACATATATCACTATGAAGGGGGTGGAGCTGCGTTTAACTCTGGAGTTACCTGTAAATTAATTGATGGAGATCGTGGGATGTTTACAGCAGCACAACTCGAAGCAGCAATTGCGGGAAGAGCAGATATTCATGTGCCATTTTCACGATTGGTTTGTATTGAAAATACAACCAACAAGGGTGGTGGAGCCTGTTGGGACTTTTCCGAATTAGAAAGCGTACAAAAAGTGGCAAAAAAGAACAATTTAGCGTTTCATTTAGATGGCGCGCGGTTGTTCAATGCTTTGGTCGCAAAAAAGGAAACCCCAGCCCAATATGGAGCTTTGTTTGATACAATTTCTATTTGCTTGTCAAAAGGATTGGGTGCGCCAATCGGGTCTATTCTCCTAGGTTCAAAAGCACATATTGCAAAAGCGTTAAGAGTTCGAAAATTATTTGGAGGTGCTATGCGACAAACCGGTTTTTTAGCTGCTGCGGCAATCTATGCGTTGGACCATCATGTTGAAAGGTTGACAAATGATCATTTAAAAGCAAAGGAATTGGGGCTTGTTTTACAAGAGGCTTCCTATGTTACTAAAGTAGAACCAATAGAAACCAATATCATTATTTTTTATGTAGATGAGAAGATTGGTGCAGCTCATTTTATTGAGAAAATGAAGGACAAAAACATTTTTCTAACCCCAATGGGAGAAGGGAGAATTCGAATCGTTACTCATTTAGATTATACAGATGAAATGCATGAAATACTCCTAAGAGAGTTAAAAGAAGATCATTCTTTTTGATCCAATTTTGCCAATTCGATGTAGTTTCTATTTAATTTGTTTAATAAAATTCCATAGAGGAGCTGATAGAAGCCCCAGAAGAGTAATAACATAATTACGGTGACAAGCATCATGATTAAAACAATAATCCATCCGGGAGTATTTTGAAAACTTCCTTGTGGAGTCTCGACCATTCCAAAAGTCATTATTGCAGCAATATAAACAATGTAAAGTAGGTTAAAGATGACATAATTTCTCACCGTTCTTCTTGTTTTTCTGATTTTGGTCATCAATTTCTTGGTATTGTCGATACTCGAAATGTTTTTATAATTTTTATAAAACAAGAAGAGGAAATAAAAGAGTACGGGAATGGTCAAGTATTGTGATATTTGAACCAACTCATAGACGCCCATAGCCATCATGATTTTTTCGTCATTAGAAACATCAAAAATAAAGGTAGAAAGAATCATAAAAGCAAACTCTAAGAGTCCAATCACAAAAATCCATTTTATAATTGATGATGATTTTGCCTGTGTCATTTTATAAATTTCTAAGGCAGAAATTTTCTTCATTTCTTCGGGCTGATTGTCCCAAGCTTTTTTATAATTGTCTAATAAATCCATGGGTTATCTTATGGGTTTAATATATTTTTAAGTTTTTCCTTAGCTCTGTTCATTTTGACTCTTGCATTTCCATTCGAAATCCCTAATGTCTCCGATATTTCTTTGTAGGGTTTGTCTTCTAAATACAAAAATATTAATGCTTTTTCAATATCATTTAATTGTTGAATTGCATTATATAGTGCTTTTAATTGTAACTCTTCTGTATCATCATAATCAACCGCTTTAATTTTATATTCAAAAGCACTAATATCCTTTGTTTTTAACTGTCTAGTCGATTTTCTATATAGCGAAATTGCAGTATTTAAGGCAACTCGATACATCCAGGTACTAAACTTTGCTTCGCCTCGAAACTTTTCATAGTTTTTCCAAAGTTGAATAGTCACTTCTTGAAACAAATCATTATGCGCCTCTCTATTTGTAGTGTACATTCTACAAATTTTATGAACGATATTCTGATTTTTTTCAAAGTCCGATAAAAATTTAGCTTCTAAATCTTTCAGCACTCTTGTAATTGATTTTATTATAAGTCACAAAAATGTACAAAAAGTTACAAGTTTTGAAACAAAACTTCCTTTTTTATTAAAAACAAGTATCTTTGTTCTGCAACCAAAAAGATTAGTGTGAATAATATTAAGCAAGATTTTACGATAAGAGATTTACAAAATATCTCTGGAATCAAAGCGCATACGATCCGAATTTGGGAAAAAAGATACAATTTACTCCAGCCCAAAAGAACAGACACAAATATTCGTTCTTACTCCAATCAAAATTTAACCAAGCTGTTAAATATTTCTTTGCTGAATAAAAATAGTTTCAAAATTTCGAAAATTGCGGAGATGTCCGAAGCGGAGATTATTCAAAATGCGAGAGCTCTTGCCTTTGAAGTTGCGATCAATGATGAAGCAATTAATTCATTGAAATTGGCAATGTTTCAATTTGATAAAATTTTATTTAATGAAACCTACAACAAATTACTACACAAAATAACCTTTAGAGATGTTTTTAAAGAGGTGTTTATCCCTTTTTTAGAACAAGTCGGATTGCTTTGGCAAACAGAAACGTTACTTCCTGCACACGAGCATTTTATCTCCAATTTGATTGCGCAAAAAATACAAATAAATACAGAGAAGTTACAGTCAATCTCTTTAGATTCTAAGAATACCTATGTGTTGTTTTTACCAGAAAATGAAATTCATGAATTGGGCTTATTGTATTTAAACTATGAACTTGTTTTAAGAGGAAGTCATACGATTTATTTAGGACAGAGTCTGCCTTTAAATAATTTGAGTTATTTTTTCAAAAGTGATCGAAAAATTACGTTCGTCACTTCACTTACAATACAGCCCTATGATGATAATATCACAGGTTATTTCAATGAAATAGATACTATTTTAAAAGATTCTAAGCATCATTTTATTGCAATTGGTGAAAAAACGAAAGTAGTACAGACTGCTGATTTTAAATCGAAGATTACTTTATATGACTCTATAAAAGATTTATTAAAAGTGTTGTAAATCTCTCTTTAAATATTGAATATATCATTATATTTGTTGAACAACGAACCCTCTTCTTCAAATAGCTATTATTTGTTGAAAAAATCAATGAATGAAAAAACAAGTTTATATTATAGGCTCTGGATTCTCGTCACTATCTGCTTCTTGTTACTTAGCCAAGGCAGGCTTTGACGTTACTGTTTTAGAAAAAAACGACACTTTGGGTGGGCGTGCGAGACAATACAAAAAAGAAGGGTTTACCTTCGATTTAGGACCCTCTTGGTATTGGATGCCAGATGTATTTGAACGTTTTTTTGCAGATTTTGGTAAAAAACCTTCAGATTACTATACTCTAGACAAATTGTCTCCAGGTTACGAAGTGTATTTCGGTGATAATTCTTCTGTGAAAATAGCAAGTAAATTGGATGAAATTTATGATTTATTTGAAAAAGAAGAAACTGGAAGTGCCAAGCATTTAAAAACATTTTTAGATTCTGCAAAAGCAAATTATGATACGGCCATTAAAGATTTGGTTTACAAACCTGGAATTTCTCCATTAGAGTTGGTAAATACCACGACAATTTCTAGAGTTACTCAGTTTTTTTCAACAATTAGAAAGCAAGTAAGAAAAAATATAAAGAGCTCAAAATTAATTCAGATTTTAGAATTTCCTGTTTTGTTTTTAGGGGCAAAGCCTGACAATACTCCAGCATTTTATAATTTCATGAATTATGCAGATTTTGGATTGGGAACCTGGCATCCAAGAGGTGGAATGTACAAAGTAGTGGAAGGGATGGTTGCATTAGCAGCAACCTTGGGTGTTCAATTCAAAACCAATGCAACGGTTTCTAAAATTTTCACTGATGCAAACAAAAATGTAAATGGTTTGTTGCTTAATGGTGAGAAAATTGAAGCAGATTTAGTTTTAAGTGGTGCTGATTATCACCATACAGAAACCTTACTAGATGAAAATGTGAGACAGTATTCAGAAAAATACTGGGACAAAAAAACCTTTGCACCTTCGTCATTACTTTTCTATGTTGGTTTTGATAAAAAAATAAAAAATGCGAGCCATCATACGCTCTTTTTTGATACTGATTTTGATGCTCATGCTGCTGAAATTTATGACCATCCAAAATGGCCAACAGATCCGTTGTTTTATGCGAACTTTACATCGATGACCGATCCTACTTCAGCACCAGAAGGAAAAGAAGCAGGTTTTTTTCTAATCCCATTGGCTCCAGGCATCGAAGATACTGAAGCTTTAAGAGAACAGTATTTTGAGAAAATAATGGACCGTTTCGAAAATTTGACGCATCAAGAAGTCAGAAACAGTGTACTCTTTAAAAGATCATTTTGTGTAAATGACTTTAAAGAAGCCTATAATTCTTACAAAGGAAATGCATATGGTATGGCAAACACATTGATGCAAACTGCCTTTTTAAGACCCAATATTAAAAGTAGTAAAGTGGGGAATTTGTATTTTACGGGACAATTAACTGTTCCTGGTCCAGGAGTGCCACCTGCATTAATTTCAGGAAAATTAGCTTCAGAATTAATTATAAAAAAACAGTCGTAATATGAAAGATTTATTTGATGATGTTTCCGACGGGTGTAGTAAATTAGTAACACAAAAGTATAGCACTTCATTTTCCTTGGCGGTAAATATGTTGTCACCAAAAATAAGGGCTGATATTTATAACATCTATGGTTTTGTTCGTTTTGCTGATGAGATCGTAGATACTTTTCATGAGTATAATAAAGTGGACCTTATGGCTCACTTTGAAAAAGACTATTATGCTGCTAAAACGCATGGAATCAGTTTAAATCCTATTTTAAACTCTTTTCAAAAAACAGTAACTAGATATGATATCCCGGATGAAATGGTGCAAGCATTTTTGAAAAGTATGAAAGCAGATTTGCACAAAACGGAATATACAACCAAAGAAGAGTATGATGCATATATTTATGGCTCGGCTGATGTTGTTGGTTTGATGTGTTTGAAGGTTTTTGTAAATGGGGATGACAAAATGTATGAAGATCTTAAAGATGCTGCAATGCGTTTAGGTTCTGCCTTTCAAAAGGTAAATTTCTTAAGAGATTTAAAAGATGATTATGAAGTATTGAATCGTTCGTATTTTCCAAATATTGATCTAGGAAAGTTAGATGCTGCTTCAAAAGATTTAATTATCGAAGAAATCGAAGCTGATTTTGAATATGCTTTTTCAAACGGAATTTTAAACCTTCCTACTGAAGCAAAATTTGGAGTCTATATGGCCTACAGATATTATAGAAGGCTGCTCAAGAAATTGCATAAAATTCCATCAGAAAAAATTATGGATTCAAGGGTTCGTATTTCTGATCCAATGAAAATTAATCTTTTAGCAAGAAGTTACGTAAAATACAAATTGAATATTATCTAATGATTTACGCATTAATTACTTTAGGTGTTTTTTTAACAATGGAAGGAGTCACATGGTGCACTCACAAATATGTAATGCATGGTTTTGGCTGGTTCTTACATGAAGATCATCACCAACCTAAATACAATGGTTTTGAGAAAAATGATGCTTTCTTCGTTGTATTTGCAATCCCAAGTATTGCGTTGTTCTATTTCGGAACCTACACAGTACACACCTATTTGTTTTTTATTGGTTTGGGAATTTTATGCTACGGATTGGCTTATTTTTTAGTCCATGATGTGCTAATTCACCAACGTTTCAAATGGTTTAAGAACACCGATAATTCCTATCTAAAAGGCTTACGTAAAGCGCATAAAATTCATCACAAAAATATGGGTAAAACAGATAGTCAATGTTTTGGGATGCTGTTTGTTCCTTTTAAGTATTTTAAAAAACCAAAATTAAATAAATTATAGCGATTATTTAATACGCTATATAGTCTATAATTTCTAAGCCATATCCAATCATCCCAACACGTTTTGTTTGCTTGGTATTGGTCACTAGTCTTAGTTTGCTAATATGGATATCATGTAAGATTTGCGCACCAATTCCAAAATCCTTATTATCCATTCCTATCGCTGGAGCTTTTAATTGTCCGTTTGCCTGATTTTCCTTTAATATTCCCAATCTTCCCAATAAGTTCTGTGATTGATTCTGTTGGTTGATAAATAGAATTGCTCCTCTGCCTTCTTCGTTGATGACTTGAAACATTTGATCCAACTTCTTATCAGCATTATTGGTGAGCGTTCCAAGAATGTCATTGTTTACTAGGGTCGAATTTACGCGTGTTAAAATGGGTTCCTCTTTGGACCAAGTTCCTTTCGTTAAGGCTAAATGTACTTGATTGTTAGTAGTCTGTTGATAGGCCCTTACACGAAATTCACCAAAACGAGTTTCCAATTGAAAATCTTCTTTCTTCTCAATCAAAGAATCATGTTCCATTCTATAGGCAACTAAATCTTCTATAGAAACAATTTTAATATCAAATTTTTTAGCAACTTTCAACAGTTCTGGGAGGCGTGCCATTGTACCATCCTCATTCATGATTTCTACAATGACTCCTGCGGGTTCTAAGCCAGCTAAGCGTGCAAAATCTATGGCTGCTTCGGTATGTCCTGTTCGTCGCAAAACACCCCCTTCTTTCGCTTTTAATGGAAAGATATGTCCTGGTCTTGCGAGGTCGGCGGGCTTTGTTTCTTTGTCCACCAAGGCTTTTATGGTAAGTGCTCTATCTGCTGCTGAAATACCTGTGGTAACTCCTTTCCCTCGGAGATCTACTGAAACGGTAAAAGCGGTTTCCATGGGGTCGGTATTGTTTTGTACCATCATTCCCAATCCTAATTCTTGGCATCGGTTTTCGGTGAGTGGTGTGCAAATCAATCCACGACCATGCGTTGCCATAAAGTTCACCATTTCTGGAGTTGCCATTTCAGCTGCTGCCAAAAAATCACCTTCATTCTCTCTGTTTTCATCATCTACGACAATGATTACTTTTCCATTTTTTATGTCCTCAATAGCAGCTTCTATAGCATGTAATTGGGTGTTATTTTGCGTTTTGATAGGGGTCATAGTTTGTGGGTGTTTTTGGACGTAAATTTCTTGAAAAAGTGAATGATAGGTTGTGTAAAAACATCAATATTAAAGAGTCCTTTGTCTCTGGTGGCTCTTCTTGTTAGTAAAATTGCGACTGGTAGCATTATTAAGATGGCTATCCAGCCTCCTAGCATAGAGGTAACGGTGCTTTCCTCCGCTAAATTTTTTCCAAATGTATTGCTGAAAAAATAAGTGACATAGATGGCTATTGCTAATATCATAGGCAATCCAAAGCCTCCTTTTCTTATTATAGATCCTAAAGGTGCTCCAATAAAAAACAACAACAAGCAAGACAACGAAAAAGCAATTCGATTGTAAAATTCGGTATCGTAGAGATTTAAATTCTTTCTTTTGAATTTAAAATTATTGGTATTCGATTTTATATTGTTTTCGGCTCTACTGGTAACTGAAATCGCATTGTTGAGAATATTAATTTTATTATTTAAATCAAAATTTTCTAACAGATTGGATGCAATATTTTTTGTCTTTAGTGAATCGTGATATGCGTATAGTTTTTTAACTTTTAGAATTGAATTCAAACTTTTGGTTCTCAAGCCCACATATTCATCGTAATTGTTTTTTAAATCGGGTAGGGTATCATTAATTTGTTGAATGCTGAGCATATTATGACGTCCTTTGTACTTTTCATCCTCTAAGTCTTCTTGGGACAAGGAAGAGATGTCAATATTCATTTCGTATTCTTTAAAGGTAGCATGCGACGAAGGCATCCGCTTCCTTTTTATCAGAGATGACCCTGATTTAATATGCTCTTCATAATAATTGCCATCGTATAGAATAAAGGTCATGTACTTACTTCCTTCTTCTGAAACAATTTTGCCTCTTTCAGCAGTAATTACTTTCTGATTCCCTTTTCTACTTTTTAGATCATAAATTAAAACCTTTTTCAGTAAGTTTTTTTCTTCCCCATATTTTTCTTCAAATTTTATTTGATAATTAGGGATTTCGGTATTAAAACTTCCAGGTATCAATGCCATTGCAGGCTGTTTCTTTTTGATATTTTGTTTTAAGTTTAATTGTTTAAATACTGCATATGGATATACATTATTTAAAAAGAAGAAGTTAATTCCACTCAAAAAGATCGCTAAAATTGCCAAGGGCCTTAGCAGTCTTTGTAGGGAAATACCTGCAGATTTTGCAGCAGCAAATTCATAGTTTTCACCCAAGCTCCCCAGTGCCATAATCGAGGAGAGGAGCACTCCAATAGGCAATGCCTGAGGAATGATCATTAAGGCAGTATAATATAGAAACTTAAAGATAAAAGCCAAACCGATACCCTTTCCAGCAATGTTTTCAAACGTTTGCCACAATGCTTGCATGACCAAGACAAATAAGACAATTAGAAAGGTTGCGAAAAAAGGGACTAAAAAACTTTTGAGTATGTATCTATCAAGAATTTTCATGCATGCAAAAGTAGTTTCTTAAACCATAAGATGCTACTAATTTTCTGTTAATTGAGGGTTAATCTATTGTGTATCCATTTTCCTCAGAATACTTTTGGCTATCGAAAGAAAACATTTTTTCTGGTATTTTTTGATTGGACTTAAATGTGGTAATGGTAAAGGTGGTTTTAGAGCCGTTTTTACCAGTTTGTATTAACTGGTAAATCTGTTTTGTCTCTGGATCAATTACCAACTCCACCTTTATAATGTTCGATGTATTATCCATTGGAAATAGGTTGACAAACTGAAGGTTGCGTCCGTTTTCCTTTTTTATTTCTCCCAAAGCATAGGTGTATCCTTCTTTGTAAAACGTTGCTAATTTTGAGGGGTAAATAAAACCATCTTCTCCATCAATATCACCTTTTGAAACCGTAACTTCTTTTTCTTCTTCGTTAATTACATACATTGTGAATCCATTAAAAAGAAAAGTATTTCCTAAGTACTTCAAATTGTATTTTTCTTTTTGAAGGATAATTTCTCCAACAATCGGAGGTTCGTCTCCATCATAAATTCCAGCATCTTCATTGACGAGGGTTTGACGAAATTTAATCTCCATATTTTCATGCCCTTCCATTTTTGTTGCTACAGCATCCAAAAGCAACTTTGCCGCTTCGGAGCTTTGCCCTGCAATTTGTAAGCTGATGAAAAAACTGATTACTACAATTCCAAAATTCTTCATTTGTAAAAATTAATGGTTCTATTTAAAGAGTGTTATATATTGTTTTCGTTTTCTAGGAATTGATCGAGTGCCACTAAATCGGTCACTAATACCTGTCTTGCTTTACTGCCTTCAAATCCACCAACAATACCGGCGGCTTCTAGCTGATCTATCAATCGACCCGCTCTGTTATAGCCTAGTTTTAGTTTTCTTTGCAATAAAGAAGCGGAACCTTGTTGGGCAATTACAATAATTTCAGCAGCCTCTCTAAAGAGTTTGTCTCGGTCTGCGATATCTATATCAATAGTAGTGCCACTTTCATCGTCTATATATTCTGGTAATAAATGTGCTTCTGCATAGGCTCTTTGGGAACCAATAAAATCGGTAATTTTTTCAACTTCGGGGGTGTCTACAAAGGCACATTGAATTCGATTGATTTCATTTCCATTAGTATATAATAAATCTCCACGTCCAATCAATTGATCGGCACCACCGGCATCTAAGATCGTTCTAGAATCTATTTTTGAAGTTACTCGAAAGGCAATTCTTGCAGGGAAATTCGCCTTAATAATTCCTGTAATTACATTCACGGACGGTCTTTGTGTGGCAACGATTAAATGAATTCCAATGGCTCTTGCCAATTGTGCAAGTCGTGCTATGGGAGTTTCTACTTCTTTTCCAGCAGTCATAATTAAATCTGCAAATTCATCAATGACCAAAACAATATAGGGCAAAAATTGATGTCCGTCATTCGGATTTAATTTCCGTGATTTGAATTTGATATTGTATTCTTTGATATTTCGAACCATCGCGTTTTTAAGCAAATCATAGCGATTGTCCATTTCGGTACACATCGAATTTAAGGTGTGCACAACTTTGGTGGTATCGGTAATAATTGCTTCTTGTGCATCGGGTAATTTTGCCAAATAGTGCCGTTCAATTTTATTGAACAAAGTCAGTTCTACTTTCTTTGGATCTACCAAAACAAACTTTACTTCTGCCGGGTGTTTTTTGTAGAGCAGCGATGTTAAAACGGCATTCAATCCCACCGATTTTCCTTGCCCAGTAGCTCCTGCCATTAGTAAGTGTGGCATTTTTGCCAAATCAATTACAAAGGTTTCATTCGAAATTGTTTTTCCCAATGCAATCGGCAATTCCATTGTTGACTCTTGAAATTTCTTAGATGCAATCACAGAATGCATGGATACGATGGTTGCTTTTTTATTGGGTACTTCAATACCAATGGTTCCTTTCCCTGGAATGGGTGCTATGATACGAATCCCCAATGCTGACAAAGACAAGGCAATATCATCTTCTAAATTTTTAATTTTTGAAATTCGAATACCGGCATCGGGTACAATTTCATATAAGGTAATGGTAGGGCCTACGGTTGCTTTAATTTCGGCAATTCCAATCTTGTAATTTTTTAAGGTTTCAACAATCCGATTCTTATTCGCTTCTAATTCTTCAGGATCTATAGAAATGGTTTCGTTGTATTGTTTTAAAAGGTTGAAGGTTGGGAATTTGAAATTTGACAATTCCAGTGTAGGATCAAATTCGCCAAAATCTTTTACAATTTTATCGGATAGATTTTCAGTAAGGCTCTTTTCTTCTTCTATTTCTTCAACTTCAATTTCTAGGGAGGGGACTTCTACTGTTGGGGAAGGGCTTTTCTGCTCTTCTACATTCAATAGCGTTTCTTCCGCTTTATTAACTGGCGCTGAATGTTTTGAAATGGTAGGTTGTAAGTTTTCCAAAGACAATTCAAATTCAGATTTTAACGGGTCATCAGTTACCAGATCATTGGCAATTGCTACCGTTTCTTCTGGAAGAATTGTTTCAGTTGCATTGGTGGCTTTGTTTAAGGTTGCCTTTCTAGCATTTCTTTCTCTGAGTTTTTCAACAAACCGATCTGCGGTTAATTTATAACGGATGGCCAAATAGCTAATTAAAAAGAAGGTTAAAACGATGACCAAACCTGTTTTTCCTAAAAAGCGTTGCAGGTAATCATTTACTTCATATCCGATGGTTCCTGAAAGAAGGGCAGAGGATGCGTCCATAAATCCAAAAAAAATGGAAATCCAAAGCATCATTAATAATCCCCAGTTCCAGGAAAGGATGATTTTGCCAATTTTCTTTTGAAAAATTAAATACAACCCTGTAATTCCTAACTGAAAAGCAAAAATAAATGCGCCAATACCAAAACCTTTATAAATGAAAAAGTGACTTAAATTTGCTCCGATTTTGCCCAAGAGGTTCTTGCTCAATACTTTTTTATTGGTGAGTTGGGTAAGGGTGCTTTGGTCTTCTTGCCAATTGAAAAAGAAGGATACAAAAGCAATGGCTAAAAAGCAGGCAAATAAAACTAAAAACGCGGCAATAATGGTTTGAGACTGTCTTGTTTTTAGAAATGCAAAAACAGGTGTTTTAGAGGTCTTGTTAGCGGTGTTTTTAGTTGCTTTTTTAATCATTGAAATTGTTCCTAGGTGTTCGGTAAAGATACCTTTTTATTAAAATAATTCGATCATTCTTTGGCCGTAAATAAAACCTGCAACAATGAGGGCAGTAAATGCAGCAAAACTTGATGCTCCTGCAGCAATGTCTTTTATAAAACCAATTTTTTTATGGTAGTCTGGGTGAACGAAATCGGCCAATTTTTCAATAGCTGTATTCAATGCTTCTGCAACCAAAACCATTCCAATAATGAGGGATTGAATCATCCATTCTGTGTTTGAAATGTTAAAATACAAACCAAAACCTACGACGACAGTTCCAAAAAATAATTGTGCTTTAATACTGTCTTCGGTGGTTATTAATAACCACATTCCTTTCAAAGCGAATTTTAAACTGCGAAGCCTTCCTCTTAAAAAACTATCTTTTGTGTTTTTCATGAATTTATAGTGCTTTTAGTGCAGCGTCATAATTTGGTTCTTCAGCAATTTCCGATACTTGTTCTGTATAGACTAAGGTTCCTTCGGTATTGATAACGACAATGGCTCTCGAGTGCAAATTTGCCAGGGGACCATTGGTCATTTCTAATTGATATTGTTTTCCAAAACTTCCTGTTGCAAAATCAGACAACATTATTACGTTTTCAATTCCTTCTGCGCCACAAAAACGTGCTTGAGCAAATGGTAAATCTCTTGAAATGCATAAAACCACTGTGTTTTCTAGACTGGCTGCTTTTTTATTGAATGCGCTAACAGAAGTTGCACAGGTCCCTGTATCGATGCTTGGAAAAATATTTAAAACAATGTTTTTTCCAGCATAATCCACGAGACTTTTATGACTTAAATCGACTGCTGTTAGGTTAAATTCTGGTGCTTTTTCGCCCGTTTTTGGTAAGCTACCTATTGTTGATATTGGATTTCCGCCCAATGTAATGTTTGCCATTTTTTTGATATTTAGTAAAATCAAAAATACATTTTTTTGTTGAATTTAAACTGTTACTCTTTTGTTAATATTCTTCAGTTATTATAAATACCTTTGCCGTCAGAAAATCAGCAATTAAACGTGAATATTTCCCAATATACTTCAGAATTTAAATACAATTGGAAGCTGGCTGCCCCGGTAATGCTGGGCATGTTAGGGCATACTTTTGTTAGTTTTGTTGATAATATCATGGTTGGTCAGATTGGTACGGCTGAATTGGCTGCGGTTTCTTTAGGAAATAGTTTTATGTTTATTGCCATGTCTGTAGGAATTGGTTTTTCTACTGCCATCACACCTTTAATTGCGGAAGCAGATAGTGCCGATAATTTTAAACAAGCAAAATCTACTTTTAAACATGGATTGTTTTTATGTACCGTTTTAGGAATTATTTTGTTCTTGGGTGTCTTTTTTGCAAAACCGTTGATGTATTTGATGCAGCAACCCGAAGAGGTGGTAGCATTGGCAATCCCGTATTTAGATTTGGTCGCTTTTTCATTAATTCCTTTGGTGGTTTTTCAAGCATTAAAGCAATTTAGCGATGGCATGTCGATGACCAGATATCCAATGTATGCAACATTAATTGCCAATATTGTCAATATTGTTTTAAACTATTTGTTGATTTTTGGAAAATTTGGCTTTCCAGCATTAGGAATTGTTGGTGCTGCTTTTGGTACGGTAATTTCTCGTTTTATCATGCTTGCATATCTTTGGTGGCTTTTGGCAAAGAAAGAACGCACGAAAGCTTTGGTTACGAATATTAAGTTTTTTATTTTAGAAAAGTTAATGCTTCAGAAGTTCATCAATTTAGGAGCACCCAGTGCAATGCAAATGCTTTTTGAAGTGGCTATTTTTACGGCTGCAATTTGGTTGAGTGGTTTGTTGGGGAAAAATGCCCAAGCGGCAAATCAGATTGCCTTAAACCTATCTTCGATGACTTTTATGGTGGCCATGGGCTTAAGTGTAGCCTCTATGATTCGGGTTGGCAATCAAAAAGGATTGCAAAAATTTAAAGAATTGAGAAGAATTGCTTTTTCTATTTTTCTATTAGGAATTTTGTTAGCGATTTTCTTTGGCAGTGTTTTCTTCTTATTCCACAAGAGTTTGCCAAAAATTTATGTAGATTTTACAGATGCTGCCAACTATGCAGACAATTTAGAAGTTGTACGTATTGCTTCACAACTTTTGTTTGCGGCGGCTATTTTTCAAATTTCGGACACCATACAAGTGGTTGTTTTGGGGGCCTTACGTGGTCTACAAGATGTTAAAATACCCACCATTATTACTTTTATTTCTTATTGGGTCATTGGGTTTCCAATCAGTTATTTTTTAGGGAAAGCTTCTATGTATGGTAGTTTTGGTATTTGGCTAGGTTTGTTAGCAGGCTTGTCTACCGCAGCGATTTTCCTTTATATGCGTTTTAATTATTTAACGTTAAAACTAATTAGAGATCAACAGAATTAACCTTACATTTGTGTTAAAATGATATTTATAGCACTTCCGTTTGGACATTGTCCAAGCTGATCTAAAAAGCAACTCATGGAAATCCCCAAATTTTTACTAGCAGACAATAGCAAGTATCCAGAAGATATTTTTATTCTTCATACCGAGTATCCTCGTTTTTTAATCAATTTAAAAGACGATCAAATCGAATGGTTTGAAGACTTAACCGGAGAAAATGAAGATGATATTGCCACTGAATTGGCCGATTTAATGGACAAAGCAGGTATGTTTTATGACAAAGAAATTGGGCAATACAACGCGTAAACTTTAACCTTAGAACCATCTTTCATTTCTTTTTTGAAATGCAATTAAAAATGATAATCCTATTGAACTACGAAAAGTAATTTTCGTAGTTTTTTTGTGCATTAGTATTTCGACTTCAATTCCCCAAATTTTATTTTGGGGTTTTCTTATTTCCCGACAGTTTAGATGTTCTTTTTTTTTATAAATCAAGCTTTTTATCGCTCAATTATTTTTTATAAAACTGTTCACTAGGTTTTTGGAAATAGGATTTTAATTTCTGGCTCTATTTATCATTAGTACGCTCTAAATCAATATATTATTATTTTTTTAAAATTATTTATTTAACATAAGTTAATTTAAATTTTTTTTATTATTTTGGCCCTATAAAAGTTGAAAAGCACTCTTAGAACTGTTTTTTCTAATTAATTGAAGCTGTTTTTGTGGTGTTTTTTCTGATGAAATAAGAATCGTTTAATGGTTAAAAAATAAAAAATATGAAAAAGATAATTTTAATGTTCGGTGCAATTTTCTTCAGTATTCAAATGGGTTGTGTCCTAAACTGGCGCTTTTGGGAAATGCTTATATGTAGTTATTGACAATCAGGGTTTTACAAAAAAAAGGCCCGCTTTTTTGAGAGGTATGCCGGTTCATTGCAATAGTAAAAGTTTCTTAGCGGTTGTTATTATTGGGTTTCTTTCCACGTCGTGTCCTAAACTGGCGCTTATGTAAAGCGGTTTCTTATTTACTGTTGCGTGTAGTAATCGTAATCGGTGAGTACAACATTCAGAAAATTAATCGGCTTTAGATCCGTTTTAATTCCAGTAATCTCAACCACACGTTCATGTAGTTTTAAAATAATGGCATGCTTTCTTTTTTGAAGCGCAGTGTGGTACAATTTTTTTATAGTGTGAGCATCTGCATCTGAAAGTAAAGTTACTTGCGGAAAAGTAGGGGTGTAGTCTTCTGGTGCATCTGCCAAAAGAACTTCCTGCAAGGTCACTCTTTTCTTTTCACTAATAATGGTAGTGCCTGCAGCAATGTCTCCCAAACGTTGCCCTTTTCCATTCAATAAAATAGTTAAAACAGCAACAGAGCCTGTTGCCATTTGAATGTCAATAATTCGCATTAACCATCGCAGCACATAACTGCCCAAGGTAGGTTTAGAACCGTCTAATTTGACCACTCTAATTTTATTGACCCATTTCCCTGGTGTTTGTCCGTTCCACAACGTTTCAAAAATCAACGTATAAAATAGTATCGGCAAGCTTAGAATGAGTGATATGGCCCATTGTTGCATGCCAAACTTAAGGTCTAACCAAGAAATTAAGAAAGCCAATAAAATGATATAACAAATGATAATGAGAAGGTCTAATAAAAAAGACCCAAGGCGCGTTGTAACGTGCGCAACATTTTGATGAATGCTAATATTTTGAGCAGTTTCTATTTGAAAGTTATTCATTTTTCCTTTTATTTGTTATACCAACTTTTTAAAGAGTTGCTAAGGTAATAAGTTTCTATGAGTTCTGAATTTCAGCATTTAGTTTTTAACAATAAAAGATCTTTCTGTCTATGAGAGAGGCTGCTTTTGTTCGAAAAAATAAAGAAAAATGGGCGCTTTTTGAAAATGTTCTTACAAAAAAAACACAGGTTTCTCCGGACAAATTATCGGATTTATACATTGAGATTACAGACGATTTAAGTTATGCCAAAACATTCTATCCTAGAAGCAACACAACAAACTACTTAAATACAGTTGCCGCTTCCGCTCATTTAAAAATTTACAAAACAAAGAAAGAAGGGAAAAACAGCATTGTAAATTTTTTTAAAATTGGCTTCCCTACCGCTTTTTATCAGCATCATACCCAATTGGGAATTGCATTTCTAGTGTTTGTTTTTTTTACATTAATTGGTGCTTTTTCTGCCGGCAATGACATCGATTTTGTTCGACTTATTTTAGGAGACGGCTATGTAAACATGACCTTAGAGAATATTGGAAAAGGCGATCCGATGGCAGTTTATAAAGACGCCAATGAAATAGAAATGTTTTTAGGAATTACCATCAACAATATTCGAGTTGCTATGTATGCTTTCATTTTTGGAATGCTATTTTCTGTTGGAACCCTCTATATTATGATGCAGAATGGTATTATGCTGGGGTCCTTTTTGTATTTTTTCTATGATCAAGGCTTGTTATGGGAATCTTCTCGAACTATATGGATTCATGGGACTATCGAGATTTCTGTCATTATAATTGCTGGTTGTGCTGGACTGGTTTTAGGAAACGGTTTGCTATTTCCGAAAACATTCAGCCGTTCCGAATCTTTTAAAAGAAGTGCAAAAGCAGGTTTGAAAATTATGGTTAGCACCCTTCCTTTTTTCGTAATTGCAGGTTTTTTAGAGGGTTTTGTTACCCGTTATACAGAAATGCCTGATTGGTTGGCCATATTTATCATCGCCACCTCCTTCTTTACAATAATTTATTATTACATCCTATATCCAATAAAATTAAATCATAAAATAGAAACAGATGGAAGCACATAATTTTGTAACATTCAGAAAAGAAAGAGATTTAGGCGCTATTATTACCGACACATTTAAATTCATTCGCTTGGAATGGAAGCCCTTTTTTAGCTATATTCTTAAAATTGCAATTGTCCCAATTTTATTAGCAGTGGCCTCCGTTTTATATATTTCCTATGCCAGTTCAAAGGCATTTTCGGGGATAGATTTTGAAAATTTAGCTACAGTTAAGGATGGAAGTTTCTATGGGGATTCTGTAGAAATTATTGTTGCTGTTTTTTTAATGCTGATTTTTTATTTAGTTGCCTATGTCATGATTAATATTGGTTCACTTTACTACATTAAATCATATATTGAAAACAACGGGCAGGTAAATTTTGAGGAGATTAAGCAAAAGGTTGGAGAAAAATTTTGGGCTTTTGTTGGCTTAGGTATTTTAATAGGACTTATTGTTTTTGTGAGTATGTTGCTCTGTTTTTTTCCAGCAATTTATACAGGTATTGTTTTGTCTTTAGCCTCTTCTATTTTAGTTTTTGAAAACAAAAGCGTCTTAGATGCCATTGGAGATAGTTTTAATTTTATAAAAGGACATTGGTGGGAGACTTTTGGAATTTCGATTGTTATTGGTATTTTAGTCTCAATTTTAGGGTATATTTTTTCAATACCAGCAGTTATATATCAACTAATTCAAGGAATGTCTTTGTTGGGATCAGATGATCCATCTCAGATGATGAGTATGCTTTCCGATCCCATATATTTAGTACTAAATATTATTGTAAATGTAGGAAAGAGTTTTTTTGCTATCATTACTTTAATTGCAACAGTTCTCATTTATTTTGACATCAACGAACAAAAAAATGCCGCAGGGACAATCGATCAAATAAATAGCTTAGGAAGATAACCAGTGCTGAAAAACCTCATTTACATATCGTTTTTGTGCTTTACAATCACTCTTTTTTCACAAGAAAAAATTACGGGTATTCGAATAGATTCTTCTCAGGTAATACAAAAAAAGTTTGACCAAAAAGTGTTGGAAAGTTTTAAAACTCAGGACGATTTTAATTATAGTATTGCACCCAATGAAGCAAATGTATTTGAAAGAATATGGGCATGGCTAGGCAGAGTGGTGAAAAGAATGCTATCCTTTATTTTTGATGATATTGGCCCAGCTGTCGGTGTGTTGGCGGCAATAGTAAAAGCAATTCCATGGATCGTTTTAGGCCTATTACTGTTTTTTATACTCAAGTTTTTCTTGAAAGTAAATACTCGAAATGCTACCGATGTACTCGAAACAATACCCTCCATTCAATTGACCAATGATGAAGAACTCATAAACAATATGCAGTTAAATGAATTGATTGCGCAAGCGATTCAAGTAAAAGACTACCGTCTGGCAGTTCGTTTTTATTATTTACTAATTTTACAAAAGCTAACAGACAAAGAATTGATTGTTTGGCAGCAAGAGAAAACAAACGAAGATTTTATACGAGAAGTAGCAAAGCTCAAAATTGCCTCAGATTTTACAGAAATCACCCAATTGTATGATTTTGTTTGGTATGGTAATTTTGAGATTAATGAACCTGAATTTTTAAAAGCAACCACTTTATTTAACACCTTGAAAAATAAAATTCTTGGATAAAAAACTCAAAATATACATCGCTCTTTTTATCGCCATCGTTGGGGGATTAATGTATGCAGATGCCACAAAACCAAAACCAATTAATTGGTTTCCAAGTTTTGTTGCTACGCATAAAATACCTTATGGTACTTATGTTTTAAAAGCGGAGTTACCAAGTTTGTTCCCCAAAACGATTGTTCAAGAAATTCATCAATCTCCATTTCAATTTTTAGCCGATTCCACAAAATCAGGAACCTATTTCTTTTTAAATGGCTCTCTAAATTTTGACAAAGCTGAATTTAAAAAACTCCTTGCTTTTGTAGCGAGAGGAAATACTGTTTTTGTAGCTACCAATGGTGCTAATATTGATACTTTAGGGCTAGAAACTCAACAAATTATCACCACCGAATTTGATGAGAATTTTGAAATAGCATTATTAAATCCAGCTTTTAGCGAAACTACTTTTACCTTTGACAGACCTTCTGCAAATTTAGTTTTCTCTAAAATAGATACTTTAAAATCAACAGCTTTAGGGAAATTAAAGATCACAAACCAAGAGAAGGAATTCGTTGCAGAAGGGGTTAACTTTATCAAACATCAGCATGGAAAAGGGAATTTTTACTTTCATACAGCCCCATTGTTATTTACAAATTACAACCTCTTAAAAGAAACCAATGCCACCTATGTAGCAAATGCACTCTCGTATATCCCTGCCGATCAACCTATTCTATGGGATGCCTACTATAAGAACGGAAAAAGTAAAATAAGTTCACCAATGCACTATGTTTTAGGTTCAGAGAACCTAAAATGGGCTTATTATATAGCATTGATTGGAGTTCTTTTCTTTGTGGTTTTCAAGTCAAAAAGAGTGCAAAGATTGATCCCTGTTGTGGAGCCTTTAAAAAACCAAACTCTTGCATTTACGAGAACGGTAGCGAATATGTATTATGAGAAATCCGAACATAAAAATATCGCTACACACAAAATAACATATTTCCAAGAACATATTAGAACAAAGTTACATCTGCCAACTAGTGTTATTAATGAGTCCTTTTACAATCATTTAGCCGCTAGAAGTGGTAACAAAAAAGAAGACATTATTTCATTGTTTAAAACAATAACTACTATTGGTCAATTAAAAAACATTACAAAAGAACAGTTAATCAATTTAAATAAAAAGATTGAGTCTTTTATGGAGAAACAATCAAGATCTTAAAAAAATAATAATCCTATGGAAAATAGAGAAAACAAAGCTCAGGAAGACAATTCTTTTTCAAACAGAATCGATTTATCCCAATTAAAAGCAGCAATTTTAGCCATTAAATCACAGTTAAAAGAAGTGATTGTTGGGCAAGACGATTTTATCGAATTGTTGTTGGTTTCCTTATTGGCAGATGGACATGTTTTAATAGAAGGAGTTCCGGGAGTTGCAAAAACAATTACTGCAAAATTATTGGCAAAAACAATTGCTACTGATTTTAGCAGAATCCAGTTTACACCCGACTTAATGCCTTCAGATGTTTTAGGAACCTCTATTTTAAATATGAAAACTTCCGATTTTGAATTTAAAAAAGGACCTGTTTTTTCGAATTTAGTGCTGATTGATGAAATTAATAGAGCGCCTGCAAAAACGCAAGCTGCCCTGTTTGAGGTCATGGAAGAAAAGCAAATTACCATCGACGGCACCCAGTATAAAATGAAACCTCCTTTTATGGTATTGGCCACCCAAAACCCCATTGAACAAGAGGGAACCTATGCACTTCCAGAAGCACAACTAGATCGTTTTTTGTTTAAAGTCAATGTTGGCTATCCCAATGTAGCGGAAGAAGTTCAAATTATAACGGCACATAATAAACGTAGAGGTGCCGCAGCACAAACCTTGGTGAAACCGGTATTGACAGAAGCGGAATTAGGGCAGTTTAGAGACCAAATATTTGATATTCTAGTCGAAGAAAACATCATACAATACATTGCGGCAATCATTTCGAATACTAGAAATCACCCGCATTTATTTTTAGGAGGTTCTCCAAGAGCAAGTATTGCGGTATTAATGGCATCGAAGGCTTTTGCGGCCATTAATGGGCGTGATTTTGTAATACCAGAAGATGTGAAGAAAAGTTTATTCCCTGTCTTAAGACATCGTGTAATGTTAACCCCAGAAAGAGAAATGGAGGGGATGACCACCGACAAGGTCATCGACATGATTATTCAATCCGTAGAAGTACCAAGATAATTTGAAGTTTTATAAATCACTTTATATTCACAGTCGTTTTTTCGCTTATATAAGCGGAGTAGCTGCGCTATTTTTAATTTCGTACTGGTTTCAAATCTTTTACAATCTTGCATGGGTAGCTATACTTATTGTAGTTGTTTTTGGATTGTTTGACTTGTTTTTACTTTTCAAGACAAAAAAAGGAATTCTTTCCAAGCGAACCCTACCGGACAATTTTTCCAATTCCGATGAAAATCAAGTTGCTATTTTTTTGGAAAATAACTATGCGATGCCCGTATTTTTGAGTATTGTTGACGAATTGCCCATACAATTTCAAAAAAGAGATTTTGAATATACAACTACTCTCAAAGCTTCCGAAAGTGAAACGTTTCAGTATCCCATAATTCCTTTTGAAAGAGGGGAGTATTTTTTTGGGAATATCAATGTCTATGCTTCTACTTCCTTGAAAATATTTGCAAAAAAATATCAATTTGATAACGAGAAAAAAGTAGCAGTATATCCTTCTTACATTCAAATGAAAAAATACGAATTCTTAGCCATGAGCAATCGATTGACTGAATTTGGATTGAAAAAAATACGAAGAATTGGTCACACCATGGAATTTGAGAAAATTAAAAACTATGTTGCAGGAGATGATGTTCGAACAATTAATTGGAAAGCAACTGCAAAGCGAGCCGCTTTAATGATCAATCAATATCAAGACGAAAAATCGCAGCCCATCTATTCTATTATAGACACCAGTAGGGCGATGAAAATGCCTTTTGAAAAATTGAAATTATTAGATTATGCGATCAATGCAACCTTGGCATTTTCTAATATTGCTTTGTTGAAAAACGACAAAGTGGGCATGATGACCTTTGCAGAGAAGGTTGATAATGTAGTTGCAGCGAGCAATAAAAAAACAAACCTATCGATCTTAAATGAAGTTTTATACAATGTAAATACGAAGTTTAATGATGCCGATTTTGGATTCTTAAATGGCATGATAAAACGAAAGATAAACCAGCGAAGTTTACTTATTTTATATACCAACTTCGAACATATTTCTGCTTTGAAAAGACAATTGCCTTACTTAAAGTCGATTGCAAAAAAGCACTTATTGGTTACAGTATTTTTTGAAAATACAGCATTGGACGCACTCATCAAGGAAAGGGCAGAAGATGTTCAGGGAATTTATCACAAAACCATTGCAGAGAAGTTTTCCTACGAAAAACGCTTGATTGTGAAAGAATTAGAGAAGTCGGGAGTACATTCCATTTTAACAAAACCAAATCTGTTGTCTGTAAATGTCATTAATAAGTATTTAGAATTCAAATCGAAAGGTCTCATTTAAAACAAAAAAAGAGAAGCAGATGCTTCTCTTTTAAAAAGATACTCGTTTTATAATTATTCTTCTGTTGTTGCTTTTGGTTTTTCAATATTCAACTTCACCATCACCAATTCCGTAATATCAAAGGCACTATCTACATAGGCAAACTCATTTCCCTGAAGGGTTAAAATTTGTGTGTAGTTGTTCTCTTTGGCGACTGTTCTAATTGCTTCACCCAATTTTTTGTACAAGGGCTTCATCAACTCATTTTCTTTTTGTCGCATTAATTGTGTTCCTGCTTCTTTTGCCTGATTCACTTCAGCTTCAAATTTCTGAATTTCAATTAATTTTAAAGTTTTTGTATCCTGAGAAATGCTGTCATTGATATCTCTAAATTCGTTCAAACTATTCTGATAAGCTACCACTTTAAGGGCAAAAACAGAATCCAATCTTTCTGCATATTCTTGGGTTAGCTTAACTACGATTTTACCTTCAGGCATTACACTCAGTAAATAATCGCTGTTTACAGTTCCTACTTTAGATTGTGCTAGCGCAATACTGCTTATTAAGATGGCAAATAAGATACTTATTTTTGATTTCATGTTCTTTATTTTTGTTCGGCAAAGATATAAAAGGGATTGGCTTAGAAAAAATTAAGGTTCCTTAAAAGCGTTCATTTTTTCTGAAATATCGGTAATGATTTTTTCAATATCTGTTAGAGAGTCAAACCAGAGGGTTTCTTTGTCTCTTTTGAACCAGGTTAATTGTCTTTTTGCAAAACGACGTGTATTTTTTTTAATTTCTGACACTGCAAATTCTTGGGTAACTTCTCCCTCAAAAAAAGAAAATAATTCTCGATATCCTACTGTTTGCAGCGCATTGAGTTGTTTGTATTCATGGAGGGCTTTTGCTTCTTCCAACAAACCATTTTCTAACATACGGTCTACACGTAGATTGATGCGGTCATATATAGAGGGTCTTTCTGCTTCCAATCCAATTTTTATGGAAGTAAAATTCCTAGGTGCTTTGGGTTTGTTCTTAAAAGTGGAATAGGGGGTTCCACTTCCAATACATACTTCTAAAGCTCTTATCACTCGTTGTGGGTTGTCTATTGCAATATTCTTGTAGGTTTCTATGTCCATCTCCTTTAATCGATTTTGAAGTGATTCCAAGCCTTTGGATTCCAATTCTAAATTTAACTTTTCCCGAATGGACGGCGCTACTCTTGGAAATGCATCCAAACCGTTTAATACAGCGTCTACATACAAGCCACTTCCACCTACCATAATTTGCACGGAATTTTCTTGAAATAATGCCGCGAGTTTTTTGAGGGCATCTCTTTCAAATTGCCCTACATTATACGCTTCAAAAATGCTTTTGTTTTGAATGAAATGATGGGTAGCAGCAGCAAGTTCAGCTTTTTCTGGAACCGCCGTGCCAATTTTCATTTCTTTAAAAAATTGTCGAGAATCACAAGAAATAATATCGCTTTTAAAATGTTTTGCGAGTAGAATGCTGAGTGCAGTTTTTCCAATGGCTGTTGGACCAACTACGGTAATTAAAAAATTTTGAGAGTCTTTCATTCGTTGAGTATACTTCCGCAGTGATCACAAAATTTTGCATTGTCTTTATGTGTATCTTTCAAACAACTTGGACAGGACTGTGTATTGCTGTCGATTTTGTTGGTGTTTTTAGAAATTTCAGAACTCACAATCCCGGTGGGAATAGCAATAATTCCATATCCTAAAATCATAATGATACTTGCGATGAATTGCCCAAGGGGTGTTTGCGGAGCAATGTCTCCAAAACCCACAGTTGTAAGGGTTACAATTGCCCAATAGACACTTCTGGGGATACTCGTAAATCCATTTTCTTCTCCTTCGATCATGTACATAATGGTTCCCAAAATAATACAAACGATGACTACGAAAAATAAAAAAACTGCAATTTTGGCTCTGCTAGATCTTAGGGCAACCAACAAGGTATTGGAAGCACCTACATAGCGTGTAAGTTTTAAGATCCTAAAAACTCTTAATAGCCGCAATGCTCTTAATGCGGCCAAATGATGTGAACCTACAAAAATAAAAGAGAGGTATTTGGGGATGGTCGAGAGCAAATCGACAATACCATAAAAGCTGAAAATATATTTGAAAGGTTTTTTTATTGAAATCAAGCGCAAGATATATTCCAAAGAGAAAAGCAATGTAATGACCCACTCAGAAATGTCTAAAAAGGTATGGTATTTGGCATCGAAACTTTCAATACTCTCCAACATTACGAGCAGGATACTTGCAATAATGGCAATTAAAAGAATGACATCGAAGAGTTTCCCACCTTTGGTATCTGCTTCATAAATAATTTCATGAAGGCGCTGTTTCCAAGTTGTTTTTTTTATTCTAGTGTTCAAGTGTTTTATTTGTGTGTTTAAAGTAACGAAGTTATGTTATTTTTGTCAAAAATTTATTTTGAGAGATGATGATGGCGACAAGCGGATTATTTTTTGGACATTATTTTTTTTGAGGTAGTTTTTTATAATTGTTTTTGAAATTTCTTTATTTTCAAAAGGTGTTAGTACCTTTTTTAGGACATCAATTTTATTTTCTTGGAAGGCTAGATTGGTATATCCGTAGCCATACAATGCATTTCCTTCCACTAAAATAATAGCGTTTTCTCCCACTTCACGCCCTTTTTCAATAATTAAAAAATCGTTATTATTAAAATGATCATTGCTGCGTTTAACGTGTTTCTTAAAGTTGAATTTTGGGGCCAATGCCGCCAATTCTATCTGGTATTTTAATTTTGTAAACAAATCATTTCCAGTTTTTTCAAAGCTAACAGAGGCGGTTCTTTCTTGAATTTTTACCGCTCTTTTGCCTTCTTTTGTAAATAATTGATTTACTGCTGCTTTTATATTTTTTCCTTTTCCAATGTAGATGATGGTTCCCTTTTCATTGTGCACATAAAAAAGTCCTTGTGCAGTAGGTAAACCTTCCAAGATGAATTGAAACTTTTCTTTTTCTGTTCTTTTGTCAAAGTAATTAATGGTGTTTTGCAAGATGTCTTTATGCACATCTTTCTGAAGTAACAACTTAAACAACTGAACGGTGGCCAAAGCATCTCCATTTGCTCTGTGTCTGTCTGTAATCGGAATTCCGAGCGATTTCACCAACTTTCCTAAACTGTAGGACGGTTGGTCTACAATAAGTTTTTTGCTCAATTCAACCGTACACAAGGTGTCTCTGTCAAACTCAAATCCCAGTCTAGAAAATTCAGTACGCAAAATGCGATAATCAAATGCGGTATTGTGCGCAACGAGAATACAATTTTTTGTAATTTCTACAATTCGCTTTGCGACCTCATAAAATTTGGGAGCATTTCGCAACATCTTACTATTGATACCTGTTAGTTTTACAACAAATTCTTGAATTTCTTTTTCAGGGTTTACCAAACTTATAAATTGGTCTACAGTATTTTGACCGTCAAATTTATAAATGGCAATTTCTGTAATGCCTTCTTCATTAAATTTTCCTCCGGTAGTTTCAATATCTAAAATTGCGTACAAATTTCTTTTCTTTAATGATAAATTTAGGCAATGTAATTGCGACTACCAAATATGGCACTCCCAACCCGTATCATATTACTTCCGTTTTTAATTGCCAACGGATAGTCTCCACTCATCCCCATTGAGAGTATTTTCAGTGCGCAATTGGATCGAAGCGTTTTTACCTTTTGATGGTCAAAGAATAGCTTTAAGGATTTAAATTCTGCTTCCAATTGTTCTTGATTGTCAGTAAATGTGGCCATCCCCATTAATCCAACAATGGAAATATTCTGCAATGCTGCCAATTCTTCTGAAGTAATAATTTCTTCAATGGCATCAAAAGACAATCCAAATTTAGAATCTTCTTTGGCTATTTTTGCTTGTAACAAACAGTGAATTACACGATTGTGTTTTTTTGCTTGTTTGTCAATCTCTTTTAAGGTTTTAAAGGAATCTACGCCATGAATTAAATCCACAAAATGGGCCATATATTTCACCTTATTTCGCTGTAAATGACCAATCATATGCCATTCAATGTCTTTGGGTAGGTCATCAAATTTTTCTGCCATTTCTTGGATTTTATTCTCTCCAAAAATGCGTTGCCCAGCATCATAGGCTTCCTGTAAGTCTGCAATGGGTTTTGTTTTTGAAACAGCTACTAGGGCTACGTCTTCTGAAATGGATGCTTTTATTTTCTGTAAATTGTCTTTAATCATTTTCTTTTGTTGCTTAACGCAATAGCGTTATAATCTGACTCGCTAACTCTGTACCAATTCTGTCTTGTGCCTCTTTGGTCGCTGCCCCAGTATGTGGAGTTAAAGAAAGTTCTGGATTCATTAATAGTTGCACTTCTGGAGTTGGTTCTTTTTCAAAAACATCCAATCCAGCAAACAATACTTTTCCATCTTCAATGGCATTAACTAGGGCAACTTCATTGAGAACACCACCTCTAGCGGTATTTATGATTCCAACACCGGGTTTCATTTGTTGGATTTCTTTTTGGTCAATTAAATAATTTTCAGTGCTTGGCGTATGAATTGAGATAAAATCAGCTTCTTTAAATACTTCCTCTTTAGAGACTGTGTCGATGTTGAAATTCACTTTCTGCCCATTGAAAAAGTCCAATGTAATGGTGGCTTTTTGAATAAAAATATCGGTAGCAATTACGTTCATACCTATGCCTAAAGCAATTTTTGCCGTTTCTTGACCAATACGTCCAAAACCAATAAGTCCAAGTGTTTTGCCTCGTAACTCAATCCCCGAGGCATACATTTTTTTCAAATCATTGAAACGGGTATCTCCCTCTAATGGCATTTCTCTGTTTGCTTGGTGAAGAAAACGAGCCAATCCAAATAAGTGTGCAAAGACCAATTCTGCTACTGCAACTGAAGAGGCTTCAGGAGTATTGATGACATGAATCCCTTGATCTTCTGCATACTGCACATCGATATTGTCCATACCAACTCCTCCGCGTCCAATTAATTTAATACCTGGACAGGCTTCCAATAATTCTTGACGGATTTCGGTTGCACTTCTAACCAAAACAGCATCAATACCGTTATCATTGATATAGCTTTCTAATTGATTTTGTGCCACTTTTATGTTGAGGACTTCAAAGCCTGCAGCTTCTAAAGCGTCCATTCCATTTTGTGAAATTCCGTCGTTTGCTAATATTTTCATGCTAAAATTCTTTCTAAGGTGAACAATTTAAAAGTAAATAATGGATGCATTATTTCTTTAAGTTGCTTAATTATTTATTTTTTTCTAATGCTTGCATGGTGTTTACCAATACTTGTACGCTGTATAGTGGTAGTGCATTGTACATGCTTGCTCTATAGCCACCAACACTTCGATGCCCAGTTAAACCATTGATTCCAGCTTCTTTCCATAGGGTATCAAAGGTTTCTTTTAATGAAGGGTCTGTCAAGACAAATGTAGCATTCATCGTACTTCGGTCTTCTTTTGCGACTATGCCTTCAAACAAGGGATTTCGGTCAATCTCTGCATACAGTAATGCTGCTTTTTTATTATTTACGGTTTCTATAAACGGAATACCTCCTAAATCTTTCAACCATTGCATAGTTAATGTAGCAACATATACGGCAAAAACAGAAGGCGTATTGAACATACTGTCTTTGTCAATGTGGGTTTGGTAATTGAGCATTGATGGGATGTGCCTGGTTACTTTTCCCAGAATTTCTTCCTTAATAACGATCAAAGTAGCACCGGCAGGTCCCATATTTTTTTGCGCTCCCGCATAAATTAAATCGAATTTCTCAAAATCTAATTGACGTGAAAAGATATCTGAACTCATGTCGCAAACCAAGGGTGCATTGGTGTTTGGAAATGTTTTCATTTGTGTACCTGCAACGGTATTGTTACTTGTACAGTGAAAATAATCGATATCTTCAGGAAGGGTATATTCTTTTGGAATGTAGGAAAATCCTTTGTCTTTGGAGGATCCCACTTCAACCACTTCTCCGAAAGCCTTGGCTTCTTTAATGGCTTTGTCTGCCCATGTACCGGTATTTAAATAGGCTGCTTTTTTCTCTAGTAAATTGTAGGCAACCATTAAAAATTCTAAACTGGCTCCTCCTTGTAAAAACAAGGCTTTGTAGCCTTTGTTTTCGAGGCCTAATAATTCCAATGCCAATTGTCTTCCTTTTTCCATAACGATTACAAAAGAGGCACTACGGTGTGAAATTTCAATCAAAGACAAATCATCATTATTAAAATTGAGGATGGCTTCCGATGCTTTCTGCAATACTTCTTGTGGCAGAATACAAGGTCCTGCGCTAAAATTATGTTTTTTCATTTTTTGAATTCTTAATGTGTCACTTTTTTAAATTCCAGCTAAAAAATCTAAGGTATTAATTCCATCTGCATAATCCCATAATTGTGGCTGCTGAGTTTCACCAAAAGCAATTTCATTTGCTATAAACCCGTTCGATACAATACATTGAATTTTATCACTGTCGGCTTCTAATTTATTTTTTAAGAGCCTTGCATCCTCATAATATTCATAAAATACAGTCGCAATAGGAGAGGAGTAGCTTTCATCTTCTTTAATCATCAAAAAACCATTTTCTAACAAATCAAATTCACTCATTAAGTAAACGGCTTTGTTATAGTCATAATTGTTGGCGTATTTGGCATTGTTGATAATCTCTCTTTGGTTGTACATGCCATTAAAAAAAGCATCAAAATGATATCCTTTTGGAACATACAATTTGGATACACTTCTACAACCGAGACCAAAGTAGTTAAAAACATCATTAGAGAGCTTTTTTAATTCCAAATCCGATTCCCTTCCTGTTAAAACAGCAACAGAATTTCTGCTTTTTCGAATGATATTGGGTTTGTTTTTAAAATAATATTCAAAATACCGTGCAGTATTGTTGCTTCCAGTGGCTATTACGGCATCAAAATCAGCTAATTTATCTTCTGTAAAAGTGATTTTATCTTTAAAATAGGGATCTATATGTTCCAAATACTTTGCCAAGAACGGTAATAAGTGTTTGTCGTTTGAAGATTGTTTTACCAAAACAGTATGACCAGCAACTAAGACCGTCAAAAAATCATGAAAACCGACCAAGGGGATATTCCCTGCCATTACAATTGCTACTTTTTTGGAGGATGTTGAGGTGGATTTATATTCCTTGGTAAATGTATGTAAATTACTATCTGTAAGTGCCTTAGACCAGCTGGAGAGCGCTTCTAAAATGGCCTCTTTCGTAAACCAAGAATTGTGTTCTTGTGCAATTTTTATTTGATGTTTAAAGCCGTCAAAAAACAGCTCATTTAAAAGAACGGCTTCTTTTTTTTGGATGCCCTCTTTGGAAAACTGACTTAAAAAATCACCTAATTTTACAAAAGCATTTATTCTATTTTCAATACGATCCATTATATTTTGGTTGTCTGTTTTATTGGCGTTATTTTTGCAATTGCAAAGTTACATAAACTCAAAGAAAAAAACGATGGCAATTATAATTACTGATGAATGTATTAACTGTGGAGCATGTGAGCCAGAATGCCCGAATACAGCAATTTATGAGGGAGCCGATGATTGGAAACATGCAGATGGTACTGATTTGACAGGAAACATTGTTTTGCCCAATGGAAAAGCAATGAATGCAGACGAAGCGCAGGAGCCTATTTCTGATGAGATCTATTATATTGTAGCCGACAAGTGTACAGAATGTGTTGGTTTTCATGAAGAGCCTCAATGTGCTGCTGTATGCCCTGTTGATTGTTGTGTGCCAGATGATGATCATGTGGAAACCAAAGAAGCATTGCTTGCAAAACAAAAATTTATGCATTCGAAATAAAACGAACTGTTTCTAATATCATTATAAAAATCCTGAAGAAATTCAGGATTTTTTTATTTTCATAATTAACTGAAACTTCTTCCAATAAAAAACACCCAACACATGAAGTGTTGGGTGTTTTCATTATAAAGACTTATTTTATGCTTACATCATAAGATGTCTGATTAAAATTGGTAAGGGATAATAGGTTTCAAAAAGCACTGCAAAAGCATTTAGATCGCCTTCCTTAAGTGATTTCCAAAGATATTTATCCGTCAATTTCTCCATGAATTAGTAAAAAGTTTAAAATAATGTCCAAGATAAAGAAAAATATGAATTCCTGTTTTCTTTATTGATTTTATTCCTCATTTTATGAAACTTCCTATATATTTGCTCACGCAAAATTTATAGAGATGAAAGCCGGAATTGTAGGATTACCAAATGTAGGAAAATCAACCTTATTTAACTGTTTGTCGAATGCAAAAGCGCAAAGTGCCAACTTTCCTTTTTGTACCATTGAACCCAATATTGGTGTTGTAAATGTCCCAGATGCCCGTTTGGAAAAGTTAGAAGAATTGGTAAATCCAGAACGAGTGTTGCCAGCCACTGTAGAAATTGTAGACATTGCTGGTTTGGTAAAAGGAGCAAGTAAAGGAGAAGGTTTAGGAAACCAGTTCCTAGCCAATATTAGAGAAACTGACGCTATTCTACACGTAGTACGTTGTTTCGATAATGACAACATTATTCACGTCGATAGTTCTGTTGACCCTGTTAGAGACAAAGAAACCATTGATATTGAATTGCAATTAAAAGATTTAGAAACCGTTGAGAAGCGCTTAGAGCGTGTAAAAAGAACCGCTAAAACTGGGAATAAAGACGCACAAACCGAATTGGTTGTTTTATTGAAAATTCAAGAAACGCTCTTAAAAGGTGTTTCTGTTAGAGCATTGGAATTCTCAGAAAAAGAAATGGAATATGTACAGCCGCTTCAATTCATAACTTCGAAACCAGTATTGTATGTGTGTAATGTTGATGAAAATTCAGCAGTATCTGGGAATGATTATGTAGAAAGAATTCGTGAAGCGGTGAAAGATGAAAACGCAGAGGTAATTGTTTTAGCAGTAGGTACAGAAGCAGATATCACAGAATTAGATGATTATGAAGAAAGACAAATGTTTCTAGCAGATATTGGTCTAGAAGAAGCTGGTGTTTCGCGTTTAGTGCGCTCTGCATACAAACTTTTAAATTTACAGACTTATTTTACGGCAGGTGTTAAAGAAGTGAGGGCTTGGACCATTCCAATTGGAGCAACAGCCCCTCAAGCAGCAGGTGTCATTCATACGGATTTTGAAAAAGGATTTATCCGTGCAGAAACAATTGCTTATGAAGATTATATAACTTTTGGTAGCGAAGCCAAAGTAAAAGAAGCAGGGAAAATGAAAGTAGAAGGGAAGGAATACATTGTTAAAGACGGAGATGTAATGCATTTTCGATTTAATGTGTAAGTCTTATCTAAAGAGGTGCTATTAAAAAAACGCTATTAGCGTTTTTTTTTTGTTTTAAAATTAAAAAAGTAATTTGGCACTCTAATTGATTAGAAAAACAGAAAATTTAACAACATGAAAAAACACCTACTTATTTTATTTTTAACCCTCTTCTTTTTAGCGTGTAACAGTATCAAGAAAACACAAGAAGCGATTCATAAAGGAAATTATGACAAAGCCATTAGTTTGGCTGTTCGGAATTTAAATGGCAATAAATCGAAAAAGAAAACTCAGCCTTATATTTTAATGTTAGAAGAGGCCTTTGGCAAAGCATCTCAGAGAGACCAAGAAGAAATTGCTTTTTTAAAGAAAGATGCAAATCCTGAAAATTTAGAAAGAATTTACAATATATACCTTCGTTTAAAAGAAAGACAACAAAAAATCAAACCTCTGTTGCCTCTTAAAATTTCAAAAAAGAAGGCAAATGCACGTTTTGACTTTAAGAATTATGATGAAGCGATTATTACATTAAAAAAGGAGCTATCAAATCACCTGTATTCTAAAGCAAAAGCATTATTTGCCTCGAATCACAAATACGACTATCGAAAAGCATATGAGGAGTTAAAATATATAGAAGAAATAAATCCAAACTATAGAGATACACGCGTTTTAATGCAAGAAGCGAATGCCAAGGGAATCGATTATGTTTATGTTTCAATGAAAAACGAGACAGCGCAAGTAGTTCCAAAAAAATTAGAAAAAGATTTGTTGAATTTTGACACCTATGGCTTAAATGATTTATGGACTGTATATCACAGTAAAAGAGATACTGAAATTAGATATGATTTTGGATTGTCCTTAAACTTAAGAAAAATTGAAGTTTCTCCAGAGCAGGTGAGAGAAAAGCAGCTTATAAAAGAAAAACAAATAAAGGACGGATATAAATACTTATTGGACACAGATGGGAATCAAGTGAAAGATAGTTTGGGGAACAAGATTAAAGTTGATAAATTCGTAAATGTACGTTGTGAATTATATCAATTTACACAGTTTAAATCTGCAATTGTATCTGGACAAGTGACCTATGTAGATTTTCAAACAAAACAAACGATTAAAGTATTTCCAATACAAAGCGAATTTGTTTTTGAACATCAATACGCAAATTATGATGGAGATAAAAGAGCCTTAGAACGTTCTTTCTTGAGTTTGTTAAAAGTAACCTCCGTTACATTTCCTAGTAACGAACAAATGATTTATGATACAGGTACCGATTTAAAAAGAAAATTAAAAGCGATTATTGCTCGAAATAAATTCCAGAAATAATCGCTGCTCTATTTTTAGATACTCTTTATTATCCTTTGTAAAAAGGCAATTTAACGACCGTTGCCGGAATTGCTTTTTTACGAATCTGAACGTGTATTTGTGTTCCAGATTTGGCAAAAGCTCCTGCTACATAGCCCATTCCAATTCCCTTTTGTAAACACGGACTCATGGTTCCAGAGGTTACATTTCCAATAATATTTCCGTCAGCATCAATAATGTCGTAGCCTTGTCTTGGAATCCCTCTTTCATTCAATTCGAAAGCAACAAGTCTCCTTGCTGGTTTTGCTTCTTTTTGGACGGCTAATGCTGTTGCATTTATAAAATCTTTTGTGAATTTGGTGATCCAACCTAAGCCTGCTTCTATTGGAGATGTTGTTTCGTCAATATCATTTCCATATAGGCAATATCCCATTTCTAAACGCAAAGTATCTCTTGCTGCCAAACCGATGGGTTTAATTCCAAATTCTTCTCCGGCTTCAAATACGGTATTCCAAATTTGTTCCACTTCATCATTCTTACAGTAAATTTCAAATCCACCAGCACCCGTATACCCAGTTGCAGAAATAATCACATTTTCGATGCCTGCAAAATCGCCCACTTTGAAAGTGTAAAAAGGAATTTCTGCCAAATCTAAGGAAGATAACGATTGCATTGCGGCTACCGCTTTTGGTCCTTGAATAGCCAATAGGGAGTAGGCTTCTGAAAGGTCTTTTAGCTCCGCGCCAAAGGTTTTATTGTGTTTTGAAATCCAATTCCAGTCCTTTTCAATATTTGAAGCATTTACAACGAGTAAATACTGGTTTTCTTTTATTTTATAGCAAATAAGGTCGTCTACAATTCCATTGTTTTCATTAGGAAGACAACTGTATTGAGCATCACCAACCCCCAATTTAGAGACATCGTTTGAAGTTATTCGCTGAAGGAGTGCCAATGCATTTTCACCACTTACCAAAAACTCACCCATATGACTTACGTCAAAAACACCAATAGATTGCCTTACGGTAAGATGTTCTGCTGTAACACCCTCATACTGAACGGGCATATTGTATCCTGCAAAAGGAACCATCTTTGCGCCTAAAGAGATATGTGTATTGTGCAGTGCTATATTTTTCATTTGTAGTTTTCTTAAATTTTTCGCTAAATTATTGAAAAATAGATAAAAATCAATCACTAAATTTTGGTTAATTTTCTAAAATAAGAACTCTAGACAATTCCATGTATGAATTTAAGTAGCGAGAACACTTAAAGTATACTTTAGGTGTTCCTGGTTCAGGAAATTGTAGTAATTTTGAAAAATAGCGCGATACAGCTGTTTAGAATGATTTTGTTATACCCGATTTAGATATATAATGAGCAAAGAACAACCAAATAATCCCATGCATGGGATTAAATTAGCAACTATTTTAGAAGAACTGTTCAAAGAATATGGATGGGAAGAACTAGGCGTTATTTTAAATATGAAAGCATTTCAGAACAATCCAACCTATAAATCAAGTTTAAAATTCCTAAGAACAACACCTTGGGCGAGAGAGAAAGTAGAGAGACTCTATGAGAAAACCATGTTGAAATAAATAAGTGCTTCTCGTTTACATAACCGAAAAGCCTTTAGATTAAGTCTCTATACTATTCTGCGTTTAAATAACTCTTTAGTTCCTCGTATGTTTGAATTTTCAGGGATACTTTTTCTTTACCAATTACTTTTTTTATTTGTTCTGGAATTTCAATGTTAACGGGAAGCGTTGTTTCTACAACATCTAAAAACTTTACAGGATGAGCTGTTTCTAAGAAAACGCCATATTCATTTTCTTTTACATCATATTTTTGCAAGCCTAAATATCCTACGGCTCCATGTGGATCTGCTACATAGCCTGTATCTGTGAAAATAGACTGCATTGCTTTTTTGGTAGCCTCATCAGTAAAGCTATACGATGAGAATTTATTTTTCAAGGCCACCAAATCATTATTAAATAATTCTTGAATGCGAATAAAATTACTAGGGTTTCCAACATCCATTGCATTTGATATTGTAGCTTTGGATGGTTTTGGAACGTAGTTTCCGTTCTCTAAATAATTGGAAACAGTATCGTTGATATTGGTTGCTGCTACAAAGTGTTTGATGGGTAGCCCCAATTTATTTGCCATGATTCCTGCGCAAATATTTCCAAAATTTCCACTTGGTACTGAGAAAACTAATTCTTTGTTTTGCTTCTTTAGTTGTTTGTAGGCAAAGAAAAAGTAAAACATTTGCGGCAACCACCGTGCCACATTTATGGAGTTTGCAGAGGTCAATGTGCGTTGAATACTTTTATCCAAAAAGGCTGTTTTTACCATGTCTTGGCAATCATCAAATACGCCATCTACTTCCAAGGCAGTAATGTTGTTTCCTAAGGTCGTCAATTGTCGCTCTTGAATATCGCTTACTTTTCCACTAGGGTATAAAATCACTACTTTTATTCCTTTCGCACTTAAAAAACCATTTGCAACGGCGCCCCCCGTATCTCCAGAAGTTGCTACTAATACCGTAATTTCTTTGTCATTGTTACGATTGAAATAGGCCAAGCATGAACTCATAAAACGGGCACCAACGTCTTTAAAAGCCATTGTGGGACCGTGAAATAATTCAAGGGTACCAATGTTTTCTTCAATTTCTACTACCGGGAAATCAAAGGAAACGGTTTCCTTGATTATCGCTTTTAATTCGGTTTCAGGAATCTCATCTCCTACAAATTGTTTAATGGCTTCAAAGGCAATTTCTTCATGAGAATACTGTTCAATGTTATCGATAAAATCTTTTGATAGTGGCGTAATATTTTCTGGAAAATAAATCCCCCTATCTTTTGCAAGCCCTTCAATTACTGCATTTTTAAACGTTGTATTTGGTGACTTTCGATGTAAACTGTAATAGTTCATTGTTGAAATTTTTTTATTTTAAGCTATTGTCAAAGCAAAAATGGATTTTTAAAAACTATTCAATAATTTTCATGCCTTGTGGATTGATTTTCGAAATAAATATTTCAAAACCGATACCTGTTTCTTTATAGGTGGATTCAATGGCTTTATACACGTCTTTTGCACTTTTTTCTCCTTTGCATAAGGCGAAAATTGTGGGGCCCGACCCACTAATTCCTGCTCCTAAAGCTCCTGCATTCAACGCATTTGTTTTTACTTCATCGAAAAAAGGAATTAACCCTTTTCGAAAAGGTTCTACAATAACATCTACTAATGAGTTGCTAATCAATTCGTAATTATTTGTAAATAGTCCACTTACCAAACCTCCTACGTTTGCCCATTGTGTAACAGCATTTTTCAAGGCGATTTCTTTTGGCAAGACCTCTCGTGCATCTTTTGTTTTTATTGCTATTTGAGGATGAATTGCAACGACTCTTAGCGCTTCTGGGACAGGAAGTTTTATGATTTCTAACGGTTCATAACTTCTCACTAAAACAAATCCACCGTAAATTGCTGCAGCTACATTGTCAGCAATTGCAGATCCGCAAGCAACTTCTTCACCAAACATGGCAAATTTTGTCAACTCTAAGTTGGAATATTTATCTGCTAAAAATTGATTTACTCCAAATGCTGCACCCGCAGCACTCGCTGCGCTACTCCCTAGACCGCTGCCTGGAGAAAAACCTTTATGAATGGTAAGTGCAATACCGAAATCTGCTTTTGCATCTAATAGTATTTTTTTAATTACGGCACTTGCCGCATTTTTATCCACGTCGTAGGGTAAATCTGCACCCGTAATATTGGTTATTTTTACCCCTTTTTTACTCGTTTTTGTAAAGGTCATTTCATCGCCAATTGTATCTACTGCAAAACCCAAAGAGTCAAATCCGCAAGAAACATTAGCGACTGTAGCTGGGGCAAATATTTTTAAATAATCCATGATTTATTGTCTATAAAGATTGAAAATGAGAAAATTAAATAATAGCCTATTGAAATCTAAAGTATTATTATTTTCCACTTTTTTAGTCTTTTATTGTCTTCAAATTTACAAATTTCCAGTTCTGATAATGTCTGCAAAAATACCCGATGCAGTTACATCAGCTCCTGCACCCGCTCCTTTAATTATTAGGGGGTTTACAGGGTATCTGTCCGTAAAAAACAACACAATGTTGTCACTTCCTTCTAAATTGTAAAAAGGATGTTCTGGAGCAATTTGTTGCAAACCAACATTGGCATTTCCATTTTCAAATGCTGCCACATATTTTAAACGACAATTTTTAGCATTCGCCTCTGAGAATATTTTTTTGAAATGTGCTTCATTTTGTATTAAAGATGCATAAAAAGCATCATTATTTGCTGTTTTTAAGCTATTTTCAGGTAAAAAAGCATTATTTTCTATATTTTCTAACTCTAAATCATAGCCACTTTCTCGGGCCAGAATTAAAATTTTTCGTGCCACATCGATACCGCTCAAGTCAATTTTTGGATCTGGTTCTGTATAGCCTTCCTTTTGGGCTTGTGCTACTACGTCGTGAAAAGTGTTGTCCGCATTATAATTGTTAAAAACAAAGTTTAAACTTCCAGATAGCACTGCTTGAATTTTATGAACTCGATCGCCTGAGGCAACTAAGTTTTTTAGGGTATCAATGATGGGTAAACCTGCGCCCACATTTGTTTCAAATAAGAAAGGAGCATTGTACTTTCTTGAAGTTTCTTTTAGTTTTTTATAATTTTTTAAAGTAGAGGCACAGGCAATTTTATTACATGTTACGACACCAATACTTTCACTTAAATAGTTTTCGTAAAATTCTGAAACTTGCTGATTGGCGGTATTATCTACAAAAACACTGTTCCTTGAGTTACTGCTTTTTACTTTTTCAAAGAAGGCTGTCAAACTGGTTGGTGTTCCGTTTTCCAATGGTTTTTTCCAGTTTTCTAAGTCAATCCCATTTTGATCGAAAAACATTTTTCGAGAGTTTGAAATTCCGACAACTTTAATACTTAATTTTAAATGCTTTTTTAAGTACTCTTTTTGCTGATGAATTTGTGATAAAAAGCGTTCTCCAACATTACCAACACCAGTTACAAAGAGATTCAATTGCTTTATCTTTTCTTCAAAAAATTGTTCATGTAACGTATTTAAGGCTTTTTTTGCGTCCTTTTTGTTAATGACTGCTGAAATATTTTTTTCTGAGGCTCCTTGAGCAATTGCGCGAATATTGACATTGTTTTTTCCTAAAGAACTAAACATTTTTCCACTCAATCCTTGGTGGTTTTTCATATTGTCACCAACCAAAGCAATAATGCATAAATCTTGCTCTAAAATAACAGGTCTTACTTTTTGCTGATGAATTTCATATTCAAAGATGGTGTCAATTAATTTTTGTGCTCGATCTGCGTCTTTATTTTCAACACCAATGCAAATAGACAATTCAGAAGATGCTTGTGTAATTAAGGTAATGTTGATTTCATGTAAAGAAAGTACTTCGAATAAACGTTTAGAAAATCCAGGCATTCCTACCATACCAGTACCACCTAATGTAATGAGTGTTATGTTTTCTATATAACTAATTCCTTTTACGGGTTGGTTATTGGTGTGGGTATCTTTGGTAATTCGAGTCCCGATATCTTCAGGTTGAAATGTGTTTTTAATGACCATTGGGATTTCTTTTTGCAAAACAGGTTGAATTGTTGGAGGGTAAATTACTTTTGCTCCAAAATGTGACAATTCCATGGCTTCATGATACGAAATATGAGGGATTGCAAATGCTTGCTTTACAATGCTTGGATTGGAAGTGTACATTCCGCTGACGTCTGTCCAAATTTGCAATTCTTCCGCATCTAAAGCTGCTGCATAGATTGCTGCAGAATAATCAGACCCACCTCGACCTAATGTGGTTGTTTGTCCTTGGTTTGTCCGAGCAACAAAACCAGGTAATAACGTAACTAGTGCTGTAGCGTCCTTAAAATAGTCCGTAATATTTTTGTTCGTTGCAGGGAAGTCGACCACAGCATCTAAATATACTTCAGAGGCAACTATTAAATCTCGACTGTCTTTGTAGTTGGTGTCGAGTGCTAAATTGGAAATTTCTGCAATGATTGCAGCCGATAGTAATTCACCAAAACTAGAAATTGTAGCCAATGTTTTTTGACTTAATTCTTCCAATAAATAACACCCTTTATAAATTGTTTCTAATTGGTTAAATAATTCTTTGATATGAGCAACGATCTTAGACTGCTGCTGTCTAGGAATTAATTCTTGAATGACATCAAAATGATGTTTTTCTAACTTTTGAATGATCTCTTTATAGCCGCTATTTTTATTTTGTGCCAAGTGTGCTCCTTCAATTAATGCATTTGTTGTTTTGCCAAAGGCAGAAACTACCACGATTACTTTTTGTTTTTTAGATGCAGCAATAATAATATTTATTACTTTTTTTATGTTTTCTGAGCTGGCTAAAGAGGAACCTCCAAATTTTAAGACTTTCATTTTGATGCTGAAATAGTTGATGAATAATTTTTATGAATTTTTTTTCGAATCTTTCTCGAAAAATATGATGACCTAATTTGATATGAAAAATAAGAACCCCTAAAGGGTAATAATCGTAGAAATGCAAATGGTACCAATAGTAGCCATATCAAATAGAATTGCTGAAATGGTTAATGAGATAATATGTAGATTTATGTTATTCACAAGGCAAAAATATTGTTAATAATCAATAAAGTAACTTTTATTAAAGACTATTTTGTGTTAACATCTGATTAATATGAAATGATTAAAATTAGTAACTAAAAAATATTAAATTACTATCTTTTAGAGTGTTTATTTGCCTTTTCTTTAATAATGATTGCAATGGGTTTGTTTTTAATTTTACTTTCTAACCATGACAAAATATCTAAATATAAAAAAGCTCTTTTTTCGTATTGATGATTTTCATATTTGCTTAACCGGGCATGTATTTTTTTAAACTCGTTTTTAATTTCATGCGGATATACATCGCTTAAATCCCGGATGGAGGTGATGAACTCTTTTTGTACCTCTTGTAAGTTTTCCATTTTTAATAAAAACTTATAGGTGTCTATAAACTGTCTTTCCAAATCATAATCCAACCCACATTCATAATGGGCTATTAAATTTAAGACTCTTGCAAAACACTGCAAATCTTCAGCAACTTTTAAATCTTTAGTGTTAATAATTTTACTTAAATAGGCGATGCATTCTTTGTTTTTATTCATTCCAAAATACAAACAAGCTATTTTGTAATACAAAGTCACAATATGATGATTGTCCAATCTAGATTGATACGTCTCTATTTTTGTATTGATAATGGCTACTAAATATTCCCCTTCACTAAAGGTCGCTTCTAGAAAATGCAAATGCAACTTATTGGTGTAAAAATAGAGAAAGATGAGAATCTCTGTATTGCTATTAAATGGAATGCTTTTATTCTCAATTTCATTCTCGAAGTAACTGAGTTCTTCTTTAAATTTTTGGTTGTTTTTCACTAAAAAAGAGGCCTCCAATAGATAGTTTTTCCCTTTTAAATAAAAGACGGGATGCAATGAAATGAGCTCTTTATGATTTTTGAACAAGTTGACCCATTTGCTAGCATACTTATAACTTTGTAAAAAATCTTGCGTAAGTAAACTAAACCATAAATGTGATTTGTATAGCCATAATTTTTCTCGAAACCCAAAGTCAGAAAAATTATATTTTGGCAATTTATTATTAAAATAAGTCGTGATAAAATGCAATTCCTCATTGTTTTTTACGTAGCCATTTTGTAATAAATGGCTGTACAATTGCAGCGATAAATTAGAGAGTTTGCTCGTGGTTACATTTAATTGACTTAAGTTTTTTGCCTGTACAGAAAGAAAATCAGCGCGAGAACTAATACTTCGGGTAATGTATTGTGTTTCAATTACTTTTTCTAACTCTACAATTTCATAAGCGACATTCTTTTCTTCATTATCAATAGCCAATCCCTTTGCTTTCTCTAGTAATTTTAGACTTTGTTTGTACAATCCTTTTTGATACAAAATCGTGGCAAAATCAAGTTGTTCTCTTATTTGTAAGCGAATATTTTGGTGGGAAGGATTTAAACGTAAACTGATTAAAATTTGTTTGTACAAATGCGCTTTTAGGTTGGATAATTGTTGTTTGGTGACAATATTGCTTTTTATGATTTCCTTTTCATTATAGGCCTTCATTTTGTCTAAAAACTTAAACAATGAAAAGAATTTAGCATCTACATTTCCACCCAATCTACTCACATAAAGGTTGAATTGCCTCTTTTCTGATTTTGACAAGGATTTTACCAAAATAAACAAGGAATCCTTTTGTTGGTTGAGTGATGTAATGCTTTTGCTCATAAAATACTGATTATAAATAATTTGAGTATCAAAAAAAAGAAGTAGCAATCGTATTTACTACGCTTAAAACATCCTTTTAAAGAAGCCCAAGATATACATTTGATTTATATATATGAAATACAAAATATAAAGATGCAGGATAATAAAGTTCAAATTTTTGATACTACCCTAAGAGATGGAGAACAAGTGCCAGGATGTAAACTGGACACAAAACAAAAGTTGGTGATCGCGGAACGTCTAGATTTGTTAGGTGTTAATGTTATCGAAGCTGGGTTTCCTGTTTCCAGTCCAGGAGATTTTAATTCTGTTTCAGAAATTTCAAAAATAGTAAAAAATGCAACGGTTTGTGGATTGACTAGAGCCGTAGAAAATGATATAAAAGTCGCAGCAGAAGCATTGAAATATGCGAAATTGCCAAGAATTCACACAGGGATTGGTACCAGTGATTCTCACATAAAATTTAAATTCAATAGCACCAAAGAAAAAGTCATTGAGCGCGCTGTAAAAGCCGTTTCCTATTCAAAATCATTTGTAGAAGACGTTGAGTTTTATGCCGAAGATGCCGGAAGAACAGACAATGAGTATCTAGCTCGAGTATGTGAAGCAGTTATTAAAGCGGGAGCTACTGTATTGAATATTCCAGACACAACAGGATACTGTTTGCCAGAAGAATATGGTGCAAAAATAAAATACTTAAGAGAAAATGTCAAAGGAATTGAAAATGTAATTTTATCTTGTCATTGTCATAATGATCTCGGATTGGCAACTGCAAACTCTATTGCAGGAGTTATGAACGGTGCACGTCAAATAGAATGTACCATTAATGGAATTGGAGAGCGTGCAGGAAATACAGCTTTAGAAGAAGTGGTCATGGTTTTAAAACAACATCCCTACTTAAATTTAGTCTCCGATATCAATACAAAATTGTTGTACGACACCAGTATGTTGGTTCGTGAAAGTATGGGAATGCCTGTGCAACCCAATAAGGCAATTGTGGGTGCAAATGCTTTTGCACACAGTTCTGGGATTCATCAAGACGGTGTTATCAAAAATCGGGAAACCTATGAAATAATGGATCCTGAAGATGTGGGTGTCACAGAAAGTGCTATTATTTTAACTGCAAGAAGTGGTAGAGCTGCTTTAGCTTACAGAGCAAAAAAGATTGGATACGAATTGACAAAGCTGCAATTGGATCATGCCTATAAAGCATTTCTTGAATATGCAGATAAACAGAAAGAAGTAATGAATGACGATCTTCACTTGATTCTAAAAGAAGTAAATAAAATATCTAAAATAGCAATGGCATAATGGGAAAAACATTATTTGATAAAGTGTGGGATGCACATGTGGTTGATGTGATTGAAAACGGACCACAGATTTTGTACATCGATAAGCATTTAATCCATGAAGTAACAAGTCCTCAGGCTTTTAATGAGTTAGAAAGCCGAAGAATACCTGTAGCAAGACCCGATAAAATTGTCGCTACAGCAGATCACAACACCCCAACATTAAATCAGCATTTACCTTTAAAAGATGAGCTGTCTAGAAATCAATTAGAACAACTTACTAAAAACTGTGCCAAAAACAAGATTACCTTATACGGATTAGGGCATGAGAATAACGGGATTGTGCATGTTATTGCTCCTGAATTAGGATTTACTCAACCGGGAATGACCATGGTTTGTGGAGATTCTCATACGTCCACACATGGTGCTTTCGGCACCATTGCTTTTGGAATTGGTACAAGTCAAGTAGCGCAAGTTTTTGCAAGTCAATGTTTGCTGTTAGAAAAACCCAAAAGTTTGCGAGTAAATGTCAACGGAAAATTAGCAAAAGGGGTATTGCCAAAAGATGTTATTTTGTATATTATTTCTAAATTGGGAACCAATTCTGGAACCGGATATTTTTGTGAATATGCGGGAAATGTTTTTGAGGAAATGTCTATGGAAGGCAGAATGACCGTTTGTAACATGAGTATTGAAATGGGTGCAAGAGGCGGAATGATTGCACCAGACGAAACGACATTTGAATATGTAAAAGGAAGAGAATTTGCACCCAAAGGAGCTGCATTTGACCAAAAGGTTGCTGAGTGGAAAACACTTCCAACAGATGCAGATGCCATCTTTGATCAAGAATATTCAATAAATGCCGAAGACATAGGTCCCATGATTACCTATGGTACCAATCCAGGAATGGGAATTAAGATTACTGAAAACATACCGGAATTAAAGGATGCCTCGTTTGAGAAATCACTAGCATATATGAACTTCAATAAGGGAGAATCGCTCATTCATAAGGCAATTAATTATGTCTTTATTGGAAGTTGTACCAATTCTAGAATTGAAGATTTTAGAATTGCAGCCGCATTTGTGAAAGGAAAAAAGAAAGCCCATAATATTACTGCTTGGTTGGTCCCAGGTTCACAGAAAGTGGCAAAACAAATAGAAGCAGAAGGATTAAAAGCTATTTTTGAAATGGCAGGTTTTACTTTAAGGCAGCCAGGATGTTCTGCTTGTTTGGCCATGAATGATGATAAAATCCCAGAAGGAGAATATTGTGTTTCTACTTCAAATAGAAATTTTGAAGGCAGACAAGGGCAAGGTGCTAGAACCATTTTGGCCAGTCCGTTGGTAGCTGCAGCTACTGCAATAGAAGGAAGAATTGTGGACATTACTAAATACATTAATTAATGGAGAAATTTATACAATTAATATCGACAGCAGTTCCTTTAGAAACAGAGAATGTAGATACAGATCAAATCATTCCAGCTCGTTTTTTAAAAGCAACTGATAAATTAGGATTTGGGGACAATGTTTTTAGAGATTGGCGTTTCCACAAAGATGGAAGCGTTAACGAAAGCTTTCCACTCAATCAGTCTATTTATGGTGGAAGTATTTTAGTAGCTGGCAATAATTTTGGTTGTGGCTCTAGTAGAGAACACGCAGCATGGGCATTGGCAGGCTATGGTTTTAAAGTGATTGTAAGTAGTTTTTTTGCAGATATTTTTAAAGGAAACGCTCTAAATAATGGTGTTTTACCCATACAGGTCTCCGAAGTATTTTTGAAAGATTTGTTAGGTGAAATTCAAGCAGATCCATCACTAGAAATCAGTATAGATTTAGAAAATCAATACATTTCCTACAGTAATAAAAAAGAAGCTTTTGAAATAGATGCGTATAAAAAAGTCTGTTTGATCAACGGATATGATGATATTGATTTTTTAATCAGTAAAAAAGATAAAATAAACGCCTTTGAGGCAACACAATAAAAGTTATGAAATTTAATATAGCAGTAATTCCGGGAGACGGAATTGGTCCAGAGGTAATCAATCAAGCAAAAAAAGCACTCAATGCAGTTGCAAACAAGTTCAATCATATCTTTATATTTAAAGAGGCTCAGATGGGCGCATGCGCAATTGATGCTACTGGAAATCCCTTGCCAGACAATACACTAAAAATTTGTAAAAATTCTGATGCCATATTGTTTGGCGCTATTGGCGATCCAAAATACGATAATGATCCAACTGCCAAGGTAAGACCAGAACAGGGGTTATTAAAACTTCGAAAAGAGTTAGGATTGTTTTGTAATATCAGACCTGTAAAAGCCTACGAAAAACTCATCGCGAATTCTCCTTTAAAAAGAGAAATTATTTCCGGTACAGACATCTCTATCTTTAGAGAATTAACAGGCGGCATTTATTTTGGTATAAAGGAGTTAAGTGAGGACGGTACGGTTGCTTTTGATGGTTGTTCATATTCCGTAACCGAAATTTCAAGAATTACGCATCTGGCTTTTAAAGCAGCACAAAACAGCCGAAAAAAAATTACTTTAGTTGATAAGGCAAATGTACTGGAAACGTCTCGTTTGTGGAGAAAAACAGTTACAGAAATTGCCAAAGAATATAAAGACGTTACCTTAGAATTTCTTTTTGTTGACAATGCAGCCATGCAGATGATTTTAAATCCAAAACAATTTGATGTCATTCTTACAGAAAACCTTTTTGGAGATATTATTTCTGACGAAGCCAGTGTTATTGGTGGTTCTATTGGGTTGCTTGCATCGTCCTCAATTGGAGATGAAAATGCTCTTTTTGAGCCTATTCATGGTTCATTCCCACAAGCAACAGGTAAAGATATTGCCAATCCTTTGGCCTCTATTTTATCTGCAGCCATGTTGTTAGAACATTTAGGTTTACACGATGAAGCTGAAGCCGTTGAAAATGCCGTTGAAAAATCGCTAGAATTATCGATTGTTACCGAGGATTTAAATTCTGAAAAATCGTTTTCAACTTCTAAAGTCGGCGATTTTATTGCAGATTATATTGAACATCCCGATGATAGTAATCATAATTTTCAAAACATTCACATGGGACAAAGTACCATTATCTAGTCCCCTAAAAACGAACTCATTATATTCATATCAAGCATCAAAATATTCATATCATCTCAATAATAGTTATTGCAATTAGTATGAGTTGACCTGGATGTGCTTGTTGATCATATCTGCAACAAACCTTCCCAAGCTCTGGAAGGTTTTTTTTTGAAAATAATTCAAAGGTTGGGTGTCATATAAATAACAGATTAAGTGTCTTGTAATCAGTTATTTACATAGGGTATATAGGGCGTGAATTTAGCTTTTTTAATTGTGAAATATTCAACAAAAACACAGAAACACAGTAATTTAGTCAACAAATTGAAGCATTTAATAAATGGAACTAAATAAACATAGCAAAAGACTAACACAAGATGAATCTCAGCCGGCATCACAAGCGATGCTATATGCTGTAGGTTTGTCTGACGATGATATGAACAAAGCACAAGTTGGTATTGCAAGTACAGGCTATGATGGGAATCCATGTAACATGCACTTAAACAATTTGGCAGCAGAAGTAAAAGTAGAATCTAAGATTGCAGGTTTAGTGGGTTTGGGTTTTAATACGATTGGGGTTTCAGATGGTATTTCGATGGGTACATCGGGAATGAATTATTCGTTGGCCTCTAGAGATATAATTGCCGACTCGATAGAGACGGTGATGCATGCACAAAGTTATGATGGATTAATTTCTGTCGTTGGTTGTGATAAAAACATGCCAGGAGCCGTAATTGCAATGTTGCGATTGAACAGGCCATCCATCATGATGTATGGAGGTACGATTGCCTCTGGAAATTATAAGGGAAAAAAATTGAATATTGTTTCTGCATTTGAAGCCTTAGGTCAAAAAGTAGCCGGAGAAATTGAAGAAGAAGAATACCGAGAAATTATAAAAAGAGCCATTCCAGGAGCGGGGGCCTGTGGCGGAATGTATACTGCAAACACAATGGCTTCTGCCATAGAGTGTATGGGTTTTGCATTGCCTTACAACTCGTCAATACCTGCCGAAAATCCAAATAAATTATCGGAAGCAGAAAGAACCGCATTGGCCATTAAGAACTTATTAGCATTGGATTTAAAACCGTTGGATATTATTTCTAAAAAGTCCATCGAAAATGCTATTGCCATTGTTAATGCTTTGGGAGGCTCTACAAATGCAGTGCTCCACTTTTTAGCAATTGCGCATGCAGCAGATATCGATTTTACTTTAGCAGATTTTCAAAAGGTGAGTGATCGAACTCCATTAATTGCCGATTTAAAACCGTCTGGTAAATACTTAATGGAAGATGTTCATGGGGTTGGTGGAACACCAGCAGTCATGAAGTATTTGTTAGACAATGGTTATTTACATGGAGAATGTTTAACCGTTACTGGAAAAACATTGGCTGAGAACTTATCACAGGTGGAACCATTGACTTTTGAGGAAGACGCTCAAGACGTTATTTATCCAAAAGACCAGGCGCTTAAATCTTCAGGAAATATTCAAATTTTATATGGAAACCTTGCTCAAGAGGGAGCTGTGGCTAAAATTTCTGGAAATGAGGGGTTACTTTTTGAAGGAAAAGCAGTGGTGTATGATGGAGAACAAGCTGCCAATACAGGAATTTCAAAAGGAGAAGTCTCTAGAGGCGATGTTGTGGTTATTCGCTATGTAGGTCCTAAAGGAGGTCCAGGGATGCCAGAAATGCTAAAGCCTACATCCTTAATTATGGGGGCTGGTTTGGGCAAATCGGTGGCACTTATCACCGACGGTCGTTTTTCAGGAGGAACGCATGGTTTTGTAGTAGGACACATTACGCCAGAAGCACAAACTGGTGGAACCATCGCGCTTATTGAAACAGGAGATACGATTCGAATTAGTGCAGAAGATAACACCATTAATGTATTGCTTTCAGAAGCAGAATTAGCCGCTAGAAAAGCAAATTGGAAGGCACCTGCATACAAACATAAAAAAGGAATCTTATACAAATATGCAAAAGTAGTTGCGTCCGCTTCAAAAGGATGTATTACAGATGCTTAACATACAATAGGTCATTTCTGTCTAAGCAGAAAGTTAAAAAGAAATATATGGAAACGCAAACCATCAAAAATAAAGAAACAGCTACAAAAGTTACCGAAAGAATTACAGGTAGTGAAGCCATTGTTCGTTGTTTAATTGAAGAAGGAGTAAAGGTATTATATGGATATCCAGGCGGTGCTATTATGCCCGTTTATGATGAATTGTATAAATACCAGGACAAAATACACCATGTACTAACACGCCATGAACAAGGAGCTACCCATTCAGCACAAGGATTTGCAAGAATTTCAGGAGAGGTAGGCGTTGCCATTGCAACTTCTGGACCTGGAGCCACCAATTTAATTACTGGAATTGCAGACGCGCAGATCGATTCTACTCCGATGGTTTGTATTACGGGACAAGTACCTTCTCATTTGTTGGGTAGTGATGCCTTTCAAGAAACTGATATTGTGGGTATTTCAACACCCGTCACAAAATGGAATTGCCAAGTAACAAAAGCCTCAGAAATCCCTGCTGTGATTGCCAAAGCATTTTTCATTGCTAGAAGTGGAAGACCTGGTCCTGTTTTGGTAGACATTACCAAAGATGCTCAGTTTGACGAATTGGACTTTGCCTATGAAAAATGTACGAAAGTAAGAAGTTATGTTCCCGTTCCTAAAACAGTTTCAGGTACCTTAGAAGCGGCTGCAAAACTGATTAATGAAGCCAAAAAACCAATGATTGTATGGGGTCAAGGCGTTGTTTTAAGTGAGGCAGAAGCAGCATTTAAGGCATTTGTGGAGAAAACAGGGATTCCTGCCGCATGGACCATTTTAGGTGCTTCTGCATTGCCAACTTCACATCCATTAAATGTGGGAATGTTGGGCATGCATGGTAATTATGCGCCCAATAAATTAACCAACGAATGTGATCTGTTGATTGCTATTGGAATGCGTTTTGACGATCGCGTTACAGGAGATCTTAGCAAATATGCGAAACAAGCAAAAGTGATTCATTTTGAAATTGACCCAGCAGAAATTGATAAAAATGTAAAAACAGATGTAGCTGTTTTAGGAGATGCGAAAGCAACCTTAACTGCAATTTTGCCGCTTATAAATGAGAATACACACACAGCTTGGCATCAAGCCTTTAAAGACTTATATGCCATTGAATACGAGAAGGTAATCAAAGATGATCTCTATCCAACAAAAGAAGGGTTGACAATGGGTGAAGTGATTCATCAGATAAATGTGCATAGTAATGGAGACGCAGCCATTGTTACAGATGTTGGACAACATCAAATGATCGCCTGTCGATATGCTGAATTCAATAAAACAAAAAGTAACATTACCTCGGGCGGTTTAGGAACCATGGGATTTGGATTGCCTGCAGCTATTGGTGCTAAAATGGCCGCTCCAGAAAGAGAAGTGGTTTCCATTTCGGGAGATGGTGGTTATCAAATGACCATTCAAGAATTAGGAACTATTTTTCAGCAAAAAGCAGCCGTTAAAGTGGTAGTTTTAAACAATGAGTTTTTAGGAATGGTTCGACAATGGCAGCAGTTATTTTTTGACAAACGCTATGCATCTACCGAAATGATCAACCCCAACTTTGTTGCCATTGCAGAGGGCTATTATTTAAAAGCAAGAAAAGTAACAAAACGAGAAGATTTGGCTGCAGCTGTTAAAGAAATGATGGAAAGTAAAGAAGCCTATTTTCTGGAAGTTTGTGTAGAAAAAGAAGGAAATGTATTTCCAATGGTTCCATCCGGAGCAAGTGTTTCAGATATCCGTTTGTCATAAAATAATAGAGGGTACAACGAAGAAATATTTTAACAAATATGAGTACAGAAAAACAATTATTTACCATCTCAGTCTATACCGAAAATAACATAGGCTTGTTGAATCGAATTTCCGCAATTTTTCAGCGAAGACATATCAATATCGAGAGTTTAAATACCTCGCCTTCAGAAATTGAAGGAGTATCTAAATTTACCATTGTGGTCAATATGGCCGATGATAATATTAAAAAAATCATTGGTCAGATAGAAAAGCAAGTAGAGGTTATAAAGGCCTATTATCACAAAGATGAAGATACGATCTATCAAGAATCCTGTATTTTTAAAATGCAGTCTGACTTACTCTTTGAAGAAAGACAAATTCAGAACATCATCAAAGACAGCAATGCAAGAATTGTTACCGTTAATAAATCTTTTTTTGTGATAGAAAAATCAGGAAGAAAAGAAGAGGTTGATTTAATTTATAAAGAATTAAAACCTTTTGGAATATTACAGTTTACACGTTCTGGTAGAGTATCAGTATCAAAACAACCCATGGAAATTTCACAAATGCTGACTGCATTTAACTAAATTAAATTAAAAATGTCAAATTATTTTAACACATTATCATTAAGAAATCAATTAGAGCAATTAGGAAAATGTAGGTTTATGGATTCCTCAGAATTTGTAGACGGTGTCCAAGCATTAAAAGGAAAGAAAATTGTAATTGTAGGTTGTGGAGCACAAGGATTGAATCAAGGATTGAACATGCGAGATTCAGGTTTGGATATTTCATATACTTTACGTCAAGCAGCCATTGATCAAAAAAGAGATTCATACCTCAATGCAACCTCCAATGGTTTTACAGTGGGAACCTATGAAGAATTGATTCCTTCAGCAGATTTAGTATTGAATTTAACGCCAGACAAACAGCATACAAACGTTGTAACAACGATTATGCCGTTAATGAAGAAAAATGCTACGTTAAGCTATTCTCATGGTTTTAATATTGTAGAAGAAGGAATGCAGATTCGTAAAGACTTAACTGTAATTATGGTGGCACCAAAATGTCCAGGAAGTGAAGTTCGTGAAGAATATAAACGTGGTTTTGGAGTGCCTACATTAATAGCAGTACATCCAGAAAACGATCCAGAAAATAAAGGTTGGGCGCAAGCAAAAGCTTATGCAGTTGCAACGGGTGGAGACAGAGCAGGTGTTTTGGCGTCCTCTTTTGTAGCCGAAGTAAAGTCCGATTTAATGGGAGAACAAACTATTTTATGTGGTCTGCTACAAACAGGTGCCATCTTGTCTTTTGATAAAATGGTTGCTGAAGGCATTGATCCAGGATATGCTGCAAAACTCATTCAATACGGTTGGGAAACCACAACAGAAGCCTTAAAACATGGTGGAATTACCAACATGATGGATCGTTTGTCAAATCCAGCAAAAATTGAAGCATTTCGAATTTCAGAAGAATTAAAAGAGATTATGCGTCCACTATTCAACAAGCATATGGACGATATTATTTCTGGGCATTTTTCAAAAACGATGATGGAAGATTGGGCAAACAATGACAAAAATTTATTGTCTTGGAGAGCTGCCACTGGAGAAACCGCTTTTGAAAAACAAGAACTTACAGCGCAAGAAATTCCTGAACAAGAATATTTTGATCACGGTACTTTATTAGTAGCTTTTGTTAGAGCAGGTGTAGAGTTGGCTTTTGAGGCAATGACTGCAGCGGGAATCATTGAGGAATCTGCGTATTATGAATCCTTACATGAAACACCATTAATAGCAAATACCATTGCACGTAAAAAATTATTTGAAATGAATCGAGTGATTTCTGATACTGCAGAATACGGATGTTATTTATTTGATCATGCCTGTAAGCCGTTGTTAACAGATTTTATGAAAACAGTAAAAACAAATATTATTGGAAAAGCCTTTACAAATGAAAATGGCGTAGACAATCAAGAGTTAATTGCTGTGAATAGTGCAATCAGAAATCATCCAGTTGAAATCATTGGTGCACAGCTAAGAGCCTCAATGACCGCAATGAAAGTAATTACATCAGAAGCATAATTAATGCAACTTAAAACCACCTATTTTCCAAGTTTAGAAAATGTAAAAGCAGCCGCTTCAAATTTAAAAGGAGTGGCTTCTATTACACCATTGAGCCAAAATGTTCAAAATTCAAAAAAATTTGGAGCCAATATATTATTTAAAAGAGAGGACTTACAAGTCGTCCGATCTTATAAAATAAGAGGTGCTTATAATAAAATGTCCTCTTTGTCACCAGCGCAAAGAGAAAAAGGAATTGTCTGTGCCAGTGCAGGAAATCATGCGCAAGGTGTGGCACTATCATGTAAGTTATTACAGATAAAAGGTACTATTTATATGCCCTCACCAACCCCAAATCAGAAGATTGAGCAGGTAAAAATGTTTGGTGAAGATTTTATTGAGGTTGTCATTGAAGGAGATACTTTTGATGATGCCTATCATGCGTCCATAGTCGCCTGTAAAACAGAAGACAAAACATTCATTCATCCTTTTAATGATGAAAAGGTGATTGAAGGGCAAGCAACTGTTGGATTAGAAATCCTGAATCAAGCTTTAGTAAAAATTGATTACGTTTTTGTAGCAGTAGGAGGTGGAGGTTTATCGTCAGGCTTATCTGCAGTTTTCAAACACCTATCACCCGAAACAAAAATTATCGGAATAGAGCCAGAAGGAGCTCCATCAATGAAGACTTCTATCACTCATAAAATAGTAATCGCTTTAGACACAATTGATGCTTTTGTAGATGGCGCTGCTGTAAAAAGAGTCGGCGATTTGAACTTTGATATCTGTTTGCAAAACTTATCCGATATGATTACAATTCCGGAAGGGAAAGTATGTCAAACGATTCTAGATTTATACAACAAAGACGCCATTGTTGTTGAACCAGCAGGAGCGTTAAGTATTGCTGCATTAGATAGCTATGCAGATGAAATTCGTGGAAAAAATGTTGTTTGTATCGTAAGTGGAAGTAATAACGACATTACTCGAACCGCAGAAATTAAGGAAAGAGCGCTGTTATATGCCAACTTAAAACATTACTTCATAATTAAATTCCCACAAAGAGCGGGAGCATTGAAAGAATTTTTGGTAGATATTTTAGGTCCAAATGATGATATTACTCATTTTGAATATACCAAAAAAACCAATAGAGAAAACGGTGCAGCTGTAGTTGGTTTACAATTAAAGTCGTCAAATGACCTAGCGCCTTTAATTTCAAAAATGAAGGAAAAGAATTTTTTTGGAGATTATTTAAACAACAAACCCGATTTATTTCAATTTTTAGTGTAAATTTAGAAACGATTATAAATTATATTTAAGATATGGGAGTACCTGAAAAATATAAGATTACCTCACTATTACATCAAAAAAGCTATTTAATAGCTGGAGAATTAAAAAAATGGTCGGGAGAAACAGCCGATGTTCTTTCTACAATTTCTTCAACGCCAGATTACAAACCAACCCTCCTAGGAAGTGTTCCTCAATTGGGAGAAGCACAAGCTCTAGAAGCTTTAGATGCTGCTTGTAATGCCTTTGATGAAGGAAAAGGACTTTGGCCAACAATGAAAGTGGAAGGTAGAATTGCTGCCATGCAGAAATTTGTTGTACAAATGAAAACCAAGCGCGATGAAATTGTAAAACTATTAATGTGGGAGATCGGGAAAACCTTGCCCGATTCAGAAAAAGAATTTGATAGAACAGTCGAATACATTTACGATACGATAGAGGACTATAAGCAGATGGATCGTAATTCTGCAAAATTGGAAAAAAACTCAGGAGTTTATGCCCACGTAAGACGAGGACCTTTGGGAGTTGTTTTGTGTTTAGGACCATATAATTATCCGTTAAATGAAACTTTTTCCCTGTTAATTCCTGCACTAATTATGGGGAATACTGTTGTTTTCAAACCTGCAAAATATGGAGTACTCCTAATAGCTCCCTTATTGGAAGCGTTTGAAAATAGTTTTCCAAAAGGTGTGGTAAATATTATCTACGGTCGTGGAAGAACCTTGGCAACACCCATCATGAAAACAGGTAAAGTAGATGTTTTGGCTTTAATAGGAAATAGCAAATCGGCCAATGCTTTACAAGCACACCATCCTAGAAAAAATAGATTGCGACAGATTTTAGGCTTGGAAGCTAATAATCCAGCCATTGTTTTAAAAGATGCCGATTTAGACTTGGCAATTAATGAATGTATCGCAGGAGCAATGTCTTTTAATGGGCAGCGTTGCACTGCTTTGAAGGTTTTATACGTTCATGAAGAAATTGTAGATGAATTTAACAAGCGTTTTTCTGAGAAGGTGGATGCTTTAAAATTTGGAAACCCCTGGGAAGAAGGTGTTAAATTAACTCCATTACCAGAAGTAGACAAACCAAGTTATATTCAAGAATTAATTGATGATGCATTGCAGAAAGGAGCAAAAGTCATGAATAAAAAAGGAGGCGAACATTCTGAAAATTATATATTTCCAGCAGTTTTATACCCTGTAAATAAAGACATGCGTGTTTTTCATGAGGAGCAATTTGGTCCGGTAACTCCAGTTGTTGCCTTTTCAGATATTAATGAGCCCTTAGATGATATGGCTGCTTCAAATTACGGACAACAAGTCAGTATTTTTGGTAGTAATGCGAATACTTTAGCGCCCTTAATTGATACATTGGTAAATTTAGTGTGTCGTGTGAATTTAAATAGTTCTTGTCAAAGAGGTCCTGATGTGTATCCCTTTACCGGAAGAAAAGATTCTGCAACGGGGACTTTAAGTGTTCATGATGCACTGCGATCCTTTTCAATTAGAACGTTTTTGGCGTCTAAAGATAGCCCTTATAACAATGCAATTTTACAAGACTTATTAGATAAGAAAATCTCCAATTTCATAAGTACAGATTATATTTTGTAATCTTATTCACGGATAATTTTCAAAACCAAATCCTTCGTCAATGGTTCACCATTGGCGATTTTTTTTATGGTATCAAAAGTAAATATAAAATTACAGCCCACTTTATAATCCGAACACCCATAAGCCGTTTTTCCTTTTAAGAGCGTTCCTTTTTTACATTTCGGACAACTGATTTTGTTCGAGGCAGTTGCTGTTTTTATCGGTGGTTTTTTGGGTTCTAAAAGGAGGCTGAAATCTGCATCAAATCGAAGGAGTCCTTCTACAGTTCCTGTTGCCGTTTTAAAACCTTTTAAATTTGTGCTACAGCCTTTGTCAACCAATCGTATGATTTGATTTTCAGAAACTTTCTTCCCATAGATTTCAAAGGGAATTTTTAAATTACAATTGTTTTTATATTCAGAACAGCCAAAAGCAGATGACCCTTTTATCAAGGTACCTTTTTTACATTTGGGGCAGGATTTTCCAACAACTTCATTTTTCGATTTTGTTGTTTTTGCTTTAATCGGTTTTGGATTTTTTGTTTGATTTCCTTTTTCAATAAAAGATGAAATTCGTTTTACAGATTTGTTAGCTCGCACTTCATAGACCAACTCATCCACCATTTTCTTCATATTATTAATGAAGGTACCTGCATTAAATTCTCCTCGCTCAATTTCTTTCAAACGCTTTTCCCAACGTCCTGTGAGTTCCGCAGATTTTAATAATTCATTATCAATCAAATCAATGAGATCGATCCCTGTTTGAGTTGCGATAACCAATTTCTTTTTACGTTCAATATATTTTCTTCGGAATAAAGTCTCAATAATACTCGCTCTGGTAGAAGGTCTTCCAATGCCGTTTTCTTTCATTAATTCGCGCATTTTATCATCATCTACTTGCTTTCCAGCAGTCTCCATGGCGCGCAATAAACTTGCTTCTGTATAATTTCGCGGTGGTTTCGTTTCTTTTTCTAAAAACGAAGGTTGGTGCGTTCCTTTTTCTCCTTTTACAAAGGCAGGTAAACTTTTAGTTTCTTCATTATTGTTATTTTGAGCTTGTCGAAGCGCTTTCATCTTCCTCTCCTCGGTCTCAAAGGCAACCCGCCAACCTTTGGTCAAAATTTCTTTACCATTGGTTTTAAAGGGTACTTCTGCAGCTTTTCCAATTACTGAAGTATTAGAAACCTCAGAATCTGGATAAAAGACTCCGATAAATCTTCGGGTAATGATGTCGTACACTTGTTGCTGATTGTATTGTAGATTCACTTGCATTCCTGTCGGAATAATGGCGTGGTGATCGGTTACTTTTTTATCATCAAAAATCCGTTTTGATTTTGGTATCTTGGTACCTAAAAGCGATTGTGTTAGTGAATTGTAATGGGTTAATTTAGATAAGATACCGGCAATTTTAGGGTAAACATCATTCGGTAAAAAAGTAGTATCCACTCTGGGATAGGTAACTACTTTCATTTCGTATAACTTCTGCACCATTTTTAAGGTTTCATCTGCAGAATAACCAAATTTATTATTGCAATACACTTGCAAACCGGTTAAATCAAATAGTTTTGGTGCATATTCTTTCCCTTTCTTTTTAGTAACAGAAACAATTTCGAAATCGGAAGCGTTTATTTTATTGGCTAAAACCTGTCCATCTTCTTGTTTTAGAAAACGTCCGTCTTCATAATTAAAAAGTGTATTTCTATAAGTGGTTTGCAATTCCCAATAGGGTTGTGGTTTAAATTGTTGAATTTCTTTAAAACGATTGACCATCATGGCAAGGGTAGGAGTTTGTACTCTACCAACGGATAAAACTTGTTGGTAACCGCCATATTTTACGGTGTACAATCGAGTTGCATTTAATCCCAATAACCAATCTCCAATAGCGCGCGAAAATCCTGCATAATATAAATTGTCGTATTGGTCCGCAGGTTTTAAGTTTTTAAAACCTTCTTTAATCGCTTCTTCTGTTAGTGATGAAATCCACAAACGTTGCACTTCTCCTTTATACCCCGCTTGGTTAATCACCCAGCGTTGAATGAGTTCTCCTTCGGTTCCTGCATCCCCACAGTTGATTACAACCGTAGCTTTGTCAAATAAAGATTTTACAATATTGAATTGTTTTTTGATGCCCTCATTGCTTGTTACTTTGGTGTCAAAACGTTCTGGTAACATCGGTAAGTTGTTCAAATCCCAACTCTTCCAATGTGGTTTGTAGTCTTTGGGTTCTAAAAGTGTGCACAAATGCCCAAAGGTATAAGTTACAGCATAGCCATTACCTTCATAGTAACCATCACGTTTTGTGTTGGCACCTAGTATATTAGCGATTTCTCTTGCGACACTTGGCTTTTCGGCAATACAGACTTTCAATAGTGATGGGGTTTAGGAATTCGAAAATAGTGAAATAATTAGGAATTATTTGATAAAATAGTAAGCTTATTGCTATTTTACAAATGTCATTTGTACTCGTTTCAGATCAATATCTATACTGATAATTCTGCAAGTCATTGTTAGGATACTTTTAAAATTGAATTATTTCTGAATTACTTTTTCGAAGGCCAGTCTTTTAGCGCCGTAATTCGTGTAAATTACACCACAGTATTGATACCCTATTTTTTTAATGAGTGCTTGCATTCCAAGATTTTCTTCGTGGGTGTCAATTTTTAAGCTTTGAATGTTTTTGCTTTTTAGTTGTTGATGAAATTCATCAAATAGTAGTGTTGCTAAACCCTGTTTTCGGTATTCTTTTTTGATGGCCATTCGGTGGATAACTCCGTAGTTTTTTGATTCGTCAACTTTCCATGAACCTTCTTCAATTATTTGATAGGTGGGTTCTTTGTTTGTTGTAAACATTGAAGTAGCGATCACTTGATTTTCATCATTCAATACCACGTAACTTTCTCCTTTTAAAATATCTGCTTCAACTTGAGCTGCATTTGGATATCCATTTTGCCATTGATCAATTTTTAAAGCTGCTAAAAGTTCTTTGGCATCATTGATAATCGTCATTATTTCAGGGATGTTTTCAAGGGTAGAAAGCTCGATTTTCATAAAAGTAAAGATTAAATCATTTTAAAATCCAACATCAATTCTCCATTGATAGTTCTTTTTACTAACTCTCATAATTACTTTCTATGCCTAAAATTTTCATGATAAGTTGTTGTTTTTAGCTGAAGTATAAATGTATAAAAAATCCACTAGAAAAAAGAAGGGGTCCTTCCATTTAAAAGTGGATAAAATTGTAATGTATTGTTTTTTTTAAGACAGTTCTATGATTTCTTGGTTGTGTAAAATGTCTTTAATGGTTTGTCTTTTTCTGATTAAATAATCTTTTCCTTGGTTTACCATAACCTCTGCAGGCAAATAGCGGGAATTGTAATTGGATGCCATAGAGAAACAATAGGCACCCGCGTTGTGAAAACATAAGACATCTTCTTCAGAGATTTCTGCGATGCGTCTATTAGATCCAAAGGTATCGGTTTCACAAATATACCCTACCACAGAATAATAACGATCTCTTCCTTCTGGGTTTGATATATTGGTAATTTGATGATAAGAGTCATACATCATGGGCCTTACCAGGTGGTTAAAGCCAGAGTCTACATGTGCAAAAACAGTGGAAGTAGTTTGTTTGACAACATTTACTTTTGCTAAAAATACACCTGCTTCGGAAACTAAAAATTTACCTGGTTCAAACATGAGGGTGATTTCTTTACCATACTCTATACAAAATGCATTAAATCGTTCTGACAATTGCAATCCCAATTGTTCGATATCTGTAGAAATATCCCCCTCTTTATAGGGCACTTTAAAACCACTCCCAAAATCAATAAAATCAATGTTGTCAAACTGTTTAGCAACATCAAATAAAATTTCTGTGGCACGCAAAAATGTATCGATATCTAAAATATCAGAACCTGTGTGCATGTGAATTCCATTGATGTTCATTCCTGTGTTTTCTACAACACGCTTAATGTGGGGAACTTGGTGGATAGAAATTCCAAATTTAGAATCGATATGTCCCACGGAAATCTTAGAATTTCCGCCTGCCATTATGTGTGGATTGATGCGAATACACACTGGAATCTCTGGATGTTTCTGACCAAACAACTCTAAAATAGACAGATTGTCAATATTAATTTGAACTCCCAATTTCGCTACTTCTTCAATTTCTTTTAAAGAGACACCATTGGGCGTAAAAATAATTTTTTTAGGAGCTATACCAGTGGTCAATCCTAATTGTACTTCCTGAATAGAAACTGTATCTAGGCCGGCACCAATATTTTTAAAAAACTTTAAAATGTTGATGTTGGAAAGGGCTTTCACAGCATAATTCAATTTTAAGCTTTTTACACTACTAAATGCACTAGTTAATCGGTTGTATTGGGCTTCAATTTTGTCGGTATCATAAACATATAATGGGCTCCCATATTTGTTTGCCAATGCTAAAAGTTGTGTTCTTTCCACGGTTGTTTCGTTTTTTTTATTTTTGACAAAACTAGCCAAATTACAAGCGCTGACAGTATTTGTTTAAAAATACAACAAATTGTTTTTTTTTGTGATTTTTACACTTAAAATGAGTCCTTAAGCAGGCGATTTTTAATTTTTTAAATGCTTGTTTTCCTTTATGAAAAGATGTAAAAAGTACAGCTGAATCTTCGTTGAAATCCTGTTGATAACTAATTAAAAAAGCCATTTTATTTTTCTAGGTTAAATCCTATTTTAGCTATCACTTCACAGTTAATTGTAGTACGCTATTTTATGAGTCAAGAATCCAAATATACAGAAGATAATATTCGATCATTAGATTGGAAAGAACACATCAGAATGCGCCCCGGAATGTACATTGGTAAGTTGGGAGATGGATCTTCTGCCGATGATGGGATCTATATCTTGGTAAAAGAAGTCTTAGACAACTCTATAGATGAATATGTCATGGGCGCTGGGAAATCTATCGAAATTTCGATACAAGGGAGTAAAGTTACTGTGCGTGATTATGGTCGAGGAATTCCCTTAGGAAAGGTTGTAGACGTGGTTTCTAAAATGAATACTGGTGGAAAATACGATTCGAAAGCCTTTAAAAAATCGGTAGGTTTAAATGGAGTTGGTACCAAAGCGGTAAATGCATTGTCCTCTTTTTTTAGAGTAGAATCTTCCAGAGATGGAAAATCTGCTTCGGCAGAGTTCAGTCAAGGTAATCTTACAGACCAAGAGTTTTTAGAAGAAACCTCTCGTAGAAAAGGAACCAAGGTTTCTTTTATTCCAGATGAAGCGATTTTTAAAAACTATAAATACCGAAATGAGTATGTAGCAAAAATGCTGAAATACTATGTATATTTAAATCCTGGATTGACCATCATCTTTAACGGAGAGAAATTCTTTTCAGAAAATGGATTGAAAGATTTACTGGAAGACAATAACAATCTAGCAGATATGTTGTATCCAATCATTCATTTAAAAGGAGATGAAATTGAAGTTGCTATTACCCATAGTAAAACCCAATATTCAGAGGAATACCATTCGTTTGTAAACGGACAATATACCACCCAAGGGGGAACCCATCAAGCCGCATTTAGAGAAGCCATTGTAAAAACCGTGCGTGAGTTTTATGGTAAAAACTTTGAAGCTTCCGATGTACGAAAATCAATTATTTCTGCCATTGCCATTAAAGTGATGGAACCTGTTTTTGAGAGTCAGACTAAAACAAAGCTTGGATCTACCGAAATGGGCGGAGATTTATCCACAGTAAGAACCTATATTAACGACTTTGTAAAAACACAGCTTGATAATTACCTCCATAAAAATGTAGAGGTTGCCGAGAAACTTCAAAAGAAAATAATTCAAGCAGAAAAAGAACGAAAAGAACTTTCAGGAATTCGGAAACTTGCAAGAGATAGAGCCAAGAAATCAAGTTTACATAATAAGAAATTGCGAGACTGTAGAATCCATTTAGGCGATATAAAGAAACAAAATTATTTAGAATCAACTCTGTTTATTACCGAGGGAGATTCTGCTTCAGGTTCTATTACCAAATCGAGAAATGTAAATACCCAAGCCGTTTTTAGTTTAAAAGGGAAACCCTTAAACTCTTATGGACTGAGTAAAAAAATTGTGTACGAGAATGAAGAGTTTAATTTATTACAAGCAGCATTAAATATTGAAGATGGTTTGGAGGGATTGCGCTATAACAATATTGTTATTGCAACGGATGCCGATGTTGATGGGATGCACATTCGATTGTTATTGATTACTTTTTTCTTACAATTTTTTCCAGAATTGATCAAAGAAGGACATTTGTACATTTTAGAAACCCCTTTGTTTCGAGTACGAAATAAGAAAGAAACGCATTATTGTTATTCTGATGATGAAAAACGTTATGCGATAGAAAAATTAAGAGGAAAGCCCGAGATAACTCGATTTAAAGGATTGGGAGAGATTTCACCCAATGAATTTGTTCATTTTATTGGAGATGACATCCGATTAGACCCAGTAATGTTAGACAAAGAAATGTCAATCGAAGAAATGTTGCAATTCTATATGGGGAAAAACACCCCAGATAGGCAGAAATTTATCATCGAGAATTTAAAAGTAGAGTTGGATACCATAGAAGACGAAGTGTAGCATATGAGTGAAGAAATAAACGACAACGAACACCAAGACGCATTAAAAAATCAAACAGAAGCGCTCGATCATCAGAACGAAACTGTTGAAACCATTACCAAAGTTACAGGGATGTACAAGGAGTGGTTTTTAGATTATGCTTCTTATGTAATTTTAGAGAGAGCGGTTCCATCCTTAGAAGATGGACTAAAACCCGTACAGCGTAGAATTATGCATTCGATGAAAGATTTGGATGATGGACGCTATAACAAAGTAGCGAATATTGTTGGACATACCATGCAATATCATCCTCATGGAGACGCTTCCATTGCAGATGCTATGGTACAAATTGGTCAAAAAGAATTGCTCATTGACATGCAAGGAAACTGGGGAAACATTCTTACAGGGGACCGTGCAGCAGCCTCTCGGTATATAGAAGCTCGTTTGTCAAAATTTGCTTTAGAAGTTGTTTTCAATCCAAAAACAACCGATTGGAAAATGTCCTATGATGGGAGAAGAAAAGAACCCATAGACCTGCCTGTAAAGTTTCCACTACTTTTGGCACAAGGAGCTGAGGGAATTGCAGTGGGCCTATCTACTAAAATTCTCCCCCATAATTTTAATGAATTGATTGATGCTTCTATCAAGTACTTAAAAGGAAGAAGTTTTACGATTTTACCCGATTTTTTAACGGGTGGTATTGCAGATTTTACCAATTACAATGATGGAAAACGAGGCGGAAAAGTTCGCGTTCGAGCAAAAATTACTCAAGTTGACAAAAAGACATTGGTCATCAATGAGATTCCTTTTGGAACCACCACTACTAATTTGATTGATAGCATCATCAAAGCCAATGAAAAAGGGAAAATAAAAATTAAAAAAATAGAAGACAACACGGCTGCAGAAGTAGAAATCGTAGTGCATTTACCACCAAACGTTTCACCAGATAAAACCATTGATGCGTTGTATGCATTTACCAATTGTGAAAATTCGATTTCACCTTTGTGTTGTACTATTGAAGACAATAAACCCGTTTTTGTGGGTGTTAGTGAAATTTTAAAGCATTCCACAGATTTAACGGTAGACTTGTTGAAAAAGGAATTGGAAATTCAATTGAACGAATTGGAGGAACAATGGCATTTTTCTTCTTTGGAACGTATTTTTATTGAAAACAGAATCTATCGAGATATTGAAGATCAAGAAACTTGGGAAGGTGTTATTCAAGCAATTGATGCCGGATTAAAACCGCATATAAAACATTTAAAACGCGCAATCAGTGAGGAAGATATAGTTCGTTTAACAGAAATCAGAATCAAAAAAATATCAAAATTTGATATTGATAAAGCCAAGCAGTTTATTCAAGGTTTGGAAGATAGGATTGCTGTTGTAAAAGGGCATTTAGCCAACTTAATTGTATTTGCAATCGATTACTTTAAGCGTTTAAAAGCGGCTTACGGAAAAGGCAAAGAACGCAAAACTGATATTCGAATATTTGACGATATTGTTGCCTCTAAGGTAGCCATGAACAATGCCAAGCTTTATGTGAATAGAGAAGAAGGTTTTATTGGAACCTCACTTAAAAGAGATGAATTTGTAACCGATTGTTCGGACATCGATGATGTGATTGTTTTTAGAAAAGACGGTAAAATGACGGTCACAAAAATAGATGCTAAAATCTTTGTTGGTAAAGACATCATTCATGTAGCTATCTTTAAAAAGAAAGACAAACGAACGGTTTATAATTTCATGTATCGAGATGGGGCAAAAGGTCCTTCATACATGAAACGTTTTAATGTGACTTCGGTTACTCGAGACAAAGAATACGATTTAACCAATGGGAACAAAGGTTCTAAAGTATTGTATTTTTCGGCAAATCCAAATGGAGAGGCAGAGGTTGTTACCGTAAATCTTCGTGCAGTAGGAAGTGTAAAGAAACTCAAATGGGATCTTGATTTTGCTGACCTGAGCGTAAAAGGCAGGGCAGTAAGAGGAAATACTATTACGAAATATACCATTAAGTCCATCGAATTTAAATCGGCAGGAGTTTCTACCTTAAAACCACGGAAGATATGGTTTGATGAAGCGGTGCAACGGTTAAATGTAGACGATAGAGGAGATCTTTTAGGAGAATTTAAAGCAGAAGATAAGCTGCTCATCATTACACAAAGTGGAAAAGCAAAAGCAGTAAAACCAGATTTGACCATGCATTTTGAAAATGATATGATTGTGTTGGAAAAATGGAAGCCAAACAAACCCATTTCCATGCTTTATTTTGATGGAGAGAAGGAGCGATACTACATCAAACGCTTCCTTATTGAAACCACGGATAAAGAAGAAATTCTTTTTGCAGACCATCCAAAATCGCAATTAGAAATTGTGGCAACAGATTACAGGCCGATAGCAGAAATTGTCTACTCCAAAAGAAATCTTGAAAATCAAACCATTAATTTTGAAACCTTTATCGCTGTTAAAGGAATTAAAGCTCAAGGAAATCAATTAACCACCAATAAAATAAAGCAGGTGAATCTATTGGAACCATTGCCCTATGAAGCACCAGAACCACCGTCATCGGATGATATTGAAGTCATAGAAGAGCAGATTATTGAAGAAATGTTGCCAATGGATGTGCCTATAATTGAAAACTCTTCTGAGTCAGAGCTTCTAAGTAAAGAAATTAAAAAAGAGGCACTCTTAAAGAAAGCGATTCAAAAGAAAAAAGAAAGTACAGACGAGGATACCCAGCAATCTCTTTTTTAAAAAGAAAGATTATTTCATTTTTTCAAAAAACACCAATTCATAATCGGGCAACAATGCTGGATTTGTAATTTTAATGAGGTCCTTCAATACCAAGTCAGGTCTTGTTGTTGCCAATTCATAATAAAGAACACCGCCCGATTCTCCTTTTTTTGTGGTTGGTGTATAGATTTGGTCATCTTGAAATGCTTTGAATTTTGCATACAATTCATTGCTTTCTAGAAGCTGTTTTTTCGAAGTGAAGTAGCCAGGAGCTATCCAAAAATCTGCATTTGAACCCTTGTCAAAAACACTTTCAAAACTCAAAGAAAGACTTCCTTTTCCTTTTGTATCTTCCCACAAATAAGAAAGATTTGCGTCTTTTAAAAATTGTGCAACAAAACTTTTGCCAGCCGGTAAATTCCAAATGTCTTTGCTCATAATTGCACCCGATAAAACCGTCGGTTTTTGAAGTCCCGCTAAAGCACTTTTTTTAGCATTTATATAATTGGTTTCAATTGTTTTAAAGATACTGTCTGCCTGTTTTTCTTTGTCAAATAAAACTCCAAAAAACTTAATCCACTCTGCTTTTCCTAACGGAGTTTCTTCGAGCCAATCGCCATTATAAATGACGTTAATTCCAGCTTTATGCAGCGTTGTTAAACTTTTGTCGGGTGAAGTAACACTGTATCCAACCACGAGATCAGGCTGCAAATCCAATAAAATTTCGGTATTTAAAGAACCTTCTTTTCCAAGCTCAGCAATTTTTCCTGTATCCAACAAGTTTCTTGTGCGTTTTGATGAAATATATTGTCCATGTGGAAATCCAACAATGGCATTTTCTGACTGTAACAGCTCAACCATTGGAATGTGAGTGGTAGAGGTAACCACCATATTTTTTATGGGAACTTGAATCCTATGAAATTGAGGGCTAGCCAATGCAGTAATGGGCATTTTTTTATAAAGATGATAGGTAGCAACTTTGGAAGCATTTTGATATGCAGATTTTATAATCAGTTTCTTGTACCCCTTTTCTTCAAAAATTTCAAAGCCTTTGGCATATGTGATTTTTGCAGATGCCAATTTTAATACTGCTGGCTGTGCTTCTCTTTTACAAGAGATAATCGCTATGAGCAATCCAAAAGATACAATTTTTAAACAAGTAATATTCATTTATGTTAAATTTTGGTACAAGTTTACAAAACAATTTTGTATTCGCAATTTTTATATTAGTTTAGCAATGATTTTAGGTTTTGATATCACCATCGTTTGCTATCAAATTAAAAGGGAATCTGGTTAAAATCCAGAACTGTTCCCGCAACTGTAAGTTTATGCTGCCTCTTTTACTGAATTCATTTCAGTAGACAGTACCTCTTTAGAGGATGTTACTTCAACTTTTGCCACTGATGTATAATTGGGAAGGCAAAGTAACATAAAAACAAGTCAGGAGACCTGCCCATTATCATGAGTTAAAAACTTTCGGGATAAAAGTTTATGTACTAATACTAGTTCGTATACGAAATTTACCTGATTTATTGTTTCAATTAAATCAAAAAAAAATGAAAAAGCAAATTTTATTTGTAGGTGTTTTGGCATGTAGTTTTGCCAGCACAACCCTTTTTGCGCAAAAAAATGAAACGCAAAAAGAAAAAAAAGAAAATGTAGAAACTCTAGAAGAAGTGGTTGTTACGGCTACGAAGTTTGAAACCAATACCAAAAATGTTGGTAAAATTATCTACAAGATTTCTCAAGAAACGATTAAAAACAACGCTGGAAAAACTGTTTTAGATTTATTAAACGATGTTCCAGGGGTAGAAATTAATGGGAATTTCAGTACCAAAGGACAGAATTTAGGCTACTACATTCGAGGAGGTAGAAACCGACAAGTTGCCATTTTAATCAATGGTGTTTCTGTCAATGATCCTTCTTCCTTTAATGGCGATTTTGACTTACGTCAAATAGACATCAGTCAAATAGAAAGTATTGAAGTTTTAAAAGGAGCTTCGTCTACTTTATACGGAACAGGCGCCGCTACTGGTGTTATAAATATCCTCTTAAAAAAGGCATCTAAAAAAGAGTTTGCCGCCACTTTTAACTCTTCGGTTGGTACAAATACCTCCTCTGAAGACACCCGTTTTGCGGGAGATACCTATGCGACAAGCTTGAACATGAATGGAACGCTAGGGAATGTAGATTATTTACTAGCTTTAAGTGCTAATAGTTCAAACGGGTTGTCTGCTGCAGAAAGTATTACCAACACGCTGTTTGAGGAGGATGCATTCACCCGAAAAAACCTCTTATTTAATTTGAACTTTCATCTAAGTAACAAACTTAAAATTGGGGTATTTACTAGCTATAACCAATTTTCTACTGATTTTGATGGCACCGATTATGATCCGGTAACTTACGAAGGTACTCCCGCAGATCGAGACAATACACTGAAAAGTGCTCAAAAAAGATTTGGAGTGCATGCTGATTATAAATACGCTAAAGGAATGTTGAAAGTGAGAACTTTTTTTACTGGAATTCAAAGAAATGAAACACCTTCTGAGGATTATTTTAAGGGTGAAGTGTATGGACTAGATGTGTTTAATAATTATAAGATCAATAGTAAATATTCTTTTTTAGTTGGGTTTACGGCGCAATCTCAAGACATGCAGCAACAAACAGCCTACAGTGCCATTGAAAAAGGAAGCGGAAAGCAACATTTTTACGATCCGTATGTGTCGTTTAATTATAGCAGTAGCTTTGGATTTTATTTGAATCTAGGTACTCGTTTGAATATTCATAGTGAATACGATCAAAATGTTGTTTTCAATGTCAACCCATCTTATAATTTTCTCTTTTTAGAAAAGGATGCAAAGATTTTTGCTTCCTACAGCACGGCATTTGTAACCCCAACACTCTCGGAGATTTTTACAAAACTCCCTAGCATTGATACGCTGTTACCCGAAGAGGATGTAACTATAGAAGGAGGGTTTGAACTGCTTTTCTCCAAAAAACTGGCACTGAATGCTACTTATTTCTACCGTGAAGAAACCAATAAAATTGGATATGATCCAATTAGCTATCAAACAATTAACGATTTCGGGACTTTTTCTGCAAAAGGAGTTGAAACAGAAATCACTTTTAAGGCAAATGATAAAATGCGTCTCTCTGCCAATTATACCTTTATCGATAGAGATGAAAGTTTATTATTAAAAATTCCTCAAAACAAATTTTTTATAAAAGCAGATTATCATCTATTAACGTCTACGTTTACATCTTTAAGTTATCGATTTGTTGATGCTACAAAAGATTTTGGAAACGTTGCATTGCCGTCTTATCAGCTGGTCGACTTTTTTATACATCATAGTTTACCAGAGAACAATGTTACATTTTACGGAAGTGTTACCAATATCTTTAATGAAGATTTTCAAGAAATTGCAGGATATACTACCCGCGGGAGAAATTATAAAATAGGGGTACGTTTACAGTTCTAAAACGAGGTACTCTTCAATTGTCTTTTTTTAAGTAAATAGGTTGTATATTTTGCTAAATGTCAATTTTATAAAAACAGTTATACCTCATTTAAGCTCACTTATTCTAAAAAACGCCCACTTATTTATTGATACTAGGAGGGTGTTTTTTTTATTTTTACATTTGAAAACAAAAGATACATATTTTAATGTGAAACGTTTAATAATAAAAAAAATAAAATGTTGTTTTATCCATGAGTTAACGATCCGATTAAACAGTTTTTTATATGAAGGAATAGGCCAACATTTAATATGAACTCAAAATAAAAAGATGAAAAAAATTAGAATAATAACAACCATGCACTTTATGCTCTTCTTTATTTTGTCCAGTTGCAATAGCAATCAAAAAAATAATGCCTTTGAACTTAAACAAGGGGATTTATTGTTTCAAAATACGGGAACCGGAGAAATCGCTAATGCGATTAAAGATGTAACAGCAACTTCACTTTCCAAAAACTATTCGCATGTTGGGATTGCAATGCAAAAAGATGAAAAATGGTTTGTATTAGAGGCAATTCGGAAAGAAGGAGTTTGCCAAACACCTTTATTAAAATTTCTGAACAGAAATAAAAATAAATTCAATAAATCTCAAACCAGGGTTGCAAGACTAGATCATTATTATCAGCCTTATATTTCTAGAGCGATCGCCTATGGAATCGAAAGAATAAATACGCCTTATGATGACGCTTTTTTATGGGATGATGATTCTTATTATTGCTCCGAATTAGTTTATAAAATGTTTTCTTCTCAAGACTTACCTAAAGATTCCATTCCTTTTCTTACTCATCCAATGACATTTAACGACAGTACTGGAAACCCAATGGCAAGTTGGGAAAGGTATTATAAAACACTCAACCATCCAATCCCTGAGGGAGTTGAAGGAACCAATCCTAACTTGATGGCAAGCAGTACTCGGATTAAATTTGTGCATGATTATGAGAATGAATAAAAGAGGGACTGATGTTATATAAACGACTAACAACCTGAATACTTAAATGTAAAACCCCGACTATCTGTTCACTAACAATGCTCTTTAAAGTCTCTCGACTTTAAGGAACTTAAAAAAAGAACAAACAATTCGAAGCACTACTCTCTATTTCAATAACTTTTTGACATCATTTTTTATGATAGCAATGGCAGTTTCTGTAGGTGATATTGATTTTGAATAATCAATTAAAACAGTTTCTCGCAATGCATTGGCGTTGCTTGTACTTTCGGCAGCCTGCTTCAATTTCATTAAAACAGCATTCTTAGCGGCCACCACAGCAGTCCATGCATCTGTAGAAACATACATTTGTTGCACCAAATTGTGCTCAAACTCCTGTTCGATAGTGCCCATTAAAAGCTGAAGGTATTCTTGAGTATCTTCTGAAATTGGAGGGATGCGCACCAATATTTTTGCGGGGTTAATCCTATCGGAGAACAATAGCATGCGCTCATAAGCCTGGATTTTAATCGCCAAAACGTCTTTGTTTTTTTTGGCCAATATTGTAGCGCTAGTGTAACCTTCAGTCTTGCTTAGAAAACGGTTGAACATATAATAGGCAATATAGCCTGTAACTGTTGCAGGTAAAAGATACCCAATACTTTCAATTATTTTATCTTCCATTACTATGTCTTTCAAAAAACAAATGTACTTTTTTTTAATGTAAAATTTGTGAATAAAAAAAGCAATTCGCATCCTATTAGACCCAAAGAATTCTTAAATTCACGCTTTAAATTCTTCAAAAATAAAACGATTGGATACGTACTTAGATTCCTTAAACGAAGCACAAAAACAAGCGGTCTTGCAAAAAGATGGCCCCATGATTATCATTGCAGGTGCGGGGTCCGGTAAAACTCGTGTATTGACCTACCGAATTGCACATTTAATGAAACAGGGAGTTGATTCATTTAATATTTTGTCGCTTACATTTACAAATAAAGCGGCCAGAGAGATGAAAGACCGAATTGCATCGGTGGTAGGAACTACCGAAGCGAAGAATTTATGGATGGGTACTTTTCACTCCGTTTTTGCAAGAATTTTACGTTCAGAGGCAGACAAATTGGGCTTTCCTTCCAATTTTACCATTTATGACTCACAAGATTCTGTGCGTTTGATTGGTGCCATTATCAAAGAAATGGGTTTGGACAAAGAACGCTACAAATCCAAACAGATTTTAAACAGGATTTCCTCTTTTAAAAACAGTTTGATTACGGTGCGAGCGTATCATAACAACCCCGACCTTCAGGAAGCAGATTTGCATGCAAGCAGACCCAAAGTAGGAGAAATCTATAAAGAGTATGTAGACCGATGCTTTAAGGCAGGTGCAATGGATTTTGACGATTTACTCCTAAGAACCAATGAATTACTAGCCCGTTTTCCAGAATCTTTGGCAAAATATCAAAGTCGTTTTAAGTACATCATGGTCGATGAGTACCAGGATACCAATCACTCTCAATATTTAATTGTAAAAGCATTGGCCGATCGTTTTCAAAACATTTGTGTGGTTGGTGATGATTCGCAAAGTATTTATAGTTTTAGAGGAGCAAACATTCAAAATATCTTAAACTTTCAAAAGGATTATCCCGAAGTTAAAACCTTCAAATTAGAACAAAATTACAGATCGACCAGTAATATTGTAAATGCTGCCAACTCTGTGATTGAAAAAAACAAAACCAAATTAGACAAAGAGGTTTGGACCAGCAATGATGATGGAGAACTCATTCAAGTAATGCGCACAATTTCCGATGGAGAAGAAGGGCGATTTGTGGCACAATCTATTTGGGATGCTAAGATGAATTTGCAAATGCAAAATGATCAATTTGCCATTTTATACAGAACCAATTCCCAGTCTAGAGCGATGGAAGACGCCTTGCGTAAAAAAGGGATTGACTACAAAATATATGGGGGAATTTCATTTTACCAAAGAAAAGAAATCAAAGACATTCTGTCTTATTTGCGAATACTCATCAATCCAAATGACGAAGAAGCCTTAAAGAGAATCATTAACTACCCTGCACGAGGGATTGGTGCAACAACCATAGACCGGTTGACAATTGCAGCAAACCATTACAAAAAATCCATTTTTGAGGTGCTAAAATACATTGATAAAATCGATTTAAAAATCAATGTTGGGACTAAGAATAAATTGAACAATTTCATGAACATGATGTTGCGTTTGCAAATAGAATCGCAAACCAAAAATGCTTTTGAAATTGCCGAAACCGTGGTAAAAGAAACCCTGTTAATCAAAGATTTGGAAAAAGACGGTACTCCAGAGTCAGTGAGTAAAGTAGAGAATGTCCAAGAGCTATTAAACGGAATTAAAGATTTTATTACAGATAAAATTGAGCAAGGAGAAGATGCTTCATTGACTTCTTTTCTTGAAGATGTTGCCTTGGCAACAGATTTTGATTCTAAAAAAGAGAATGACAAGCCAAGCATTTCGTTAATGACCATTCACCAATCCAAAGGACTGGAATATTCGCACGTATATGTTGTTGGTTTGGAAGAAAATTTATTTCCATCGGCCATGAGCATGAATACGCGAAGCGAGTTGGAAGAAGAACGCAGGTTGTTTTATGTGGCAATCACACGAGCTGAAAAAGTAGCCTATTTAAGTTATGCTCAAACACGATATCGATGGGGCAAGTTAGTGGATGCAGAACCAAGTCGGTTTTTAGAAGAAATAGACGAACAATACTTGCATTACATTACTCCAAAAACAATAGCACCGACCATCAATCGTTTTGTAGACAAAAGTTTGTTTGAGGATGCTCCAAAAGGAATTCGCTTTCAAAAACCAATTCAGCGTAAAAAAACAGAGCGAGATTTGGCAAAAAAGAAAGAAATTATCCTTCCAAAAAACTTAAAGAAAGTTTCACAAACAGCTCCCAAAGGAAACCTATTTGACAATGATATCATTGTTGGAAATATTATAGAACATGAGCGGTTTGGACGTGGAGAGGTCATTTCATTAGAAGGAAAAGGACCCGACAAAAAAGCCATGATTCAGTTTGGTACCGCAGGCAAGAAAAACCTTTTATTGTGTTTTGTTAAGTTGAAAATTATCGGTTAAAAGAGTTTGAGGATTTCTTTTAAAATCATTTAAAAAACTAAAAATAAAATGTTATTTTGCAACATTAAATAAACACTGCACACAATTTTGTTAATCCGACACAATTGAGACTTAAAAGTGCTTTTAAAAAAGGATTACCAAACATATAGGAGTACCTACATTATCAACTTCTTACTTTTCAGATTAAAAATAAGAACTTCACAAAAATAAATAAATGACATTCGATTTAGAATACAACTCAGAAAGACCGTTAATGATTATTCCAGAATACGGCAGACACATCCAGAAGTTAGTAGACCATTGTGTTGCTTTAGAAACCAAAGAAGCACGGGATAAAATGGCGAAATCAATTGTTGATGTGATGGGGAATTTACAGCCACATTTACGAGATGTCCCAGATTTTAAACACAAGTTATGGGATCAGTTGTACATCATGTCCGATTTTCAATTGGATGCGGATTCTCCTTATCCACAACCATCAAAAGAAGAGTTGCAAGAAAAGCCAGAAGCTTTGGCCTATCCAAAATCTGCTACTCGATATCGTTATTATGGAAATAACATACAAACAATGATTGACATTGCTTTGAGTTGGGAGGAAGGAGATAAAAAAGAAGCCTTGGTTTTCACCATTGCCAACCACATGAAAAAATGTTATTTAAATTGGAACAAAGACACGGTAGATGATGCCGTTATTTTTAAACATTTATATGATTTGTCTGACGGTAAATTAGACTTAAGAAAAACTGAAGAAGCTCTCTCCGAAAGTAAAAATTTACTAAGAAAACGAAATACACAAGGTCAGAACAATACAAAAACGGCCTTCAAGAAACCACACCATAACAATCAGAATAAAAATAGAAAAAGATAAGCAGCAATGGCATCATTTAAAATAGAAGGAGGACACAAGTTAGGAGGGACCATTACGCCCCAAGGAGCAAAAAACGAAGTATTACAAATACTTTGTGCTGTTTTATTGACACCAGAAAGAGTGGTTGTAAATAATGTACCCGATATTATTGATGTAAATAAACTCATTTTTATTCTCGGAGAGCTAGGTGTGAAAGTTGAAAAGTTAAACAGTAGTTCCTATGCTTTTCAGGCTGATGAAATCGATTTACCTTACCTAGAGTCTGCAGCATTTAAAAGAGATGGGAGTTCATTAAGAGGTTCTATCATGTTAGTTGGGCCTTTGTTAGCGCGTTTTGGAAAAGGATATATTCCACGTCCGGGAGGAGATAAAATTGGAAGAAGAAGACTTGATACTCATTTTGAGGGATTTATAAAGCTAGGTGCAAAATTTAGGTACAATAAAGAAGAATATTTTTACGGAGTAGAAGCTAAATGCTTACAGGGAACTGATATGCTTTTAGATGAAGCTTCTGTAACAGGAACTGCCAATATTTTAATGGCAGCGGTTTTAGCTCAAGGAACGACTAAAATTTACAATGCCGCTTGTGAACCTTATATTCAGCAATTAAGTAAAATGCTGAATTCGATGGGAGCAAAAATAACAGGAGTAGGATCTAATCTCCTAATCATAGAAGGAGTTACTTCTCTAGGAGGCTGTGAACACAATGTTTTACCAGACATGATTGAAATTGGTTCTTGGATTGGAGTTGCCGTTATGACACGCTCAGAACTAACCATCAAAAACGTAAGTTGGGAAAATCTGGGTCAGATTCCAGATGTGTTCCGAAAATTAGGAATCCAATTAGAAAAAAGAGATGATGATATCTACATTCCAGAACAAAGTTCTTACGAAATACAAAACTATATAGATGGTTCTATTTTAACAATTGCAGATGCACCATGGCCAGGTTTTACCCCTGATTTGTTAAGCATTGTTTTGGTCATAGCAACCCAAGCTAAAGGAACCGTACTTATTCATCAAAAAATGTTTGAAAGCCGTTTGTTTTTTGTAGATAAATTAATTGATATGGGAGCAAAAGTTATTTTATGTGATCCACACAGAGCTACAGTTATTGGACATAACTTTCAAAGTCAGTTGAAAGCGACTAAAATGACTTCCCCAGATATTAGAGCAGGAATTTCTCTATTAATTGCAGCACTTTCAGCTAATGGAACATCAATTATTAACAATATTGAGCAAATCGATAGAGGCTACGAAAATATTGAGGCCCGATTGAAGTCAATTGGAGCAAAAATAACGCGTATTGAAGATTAAAAGACCTTAAAATGATTTTTAAAAATCGGGTTAGGTCGCAATAGAAAAAAAATAGTGTCAAACTGACACTATTTTTTTGTTGGCAACATTTTTGCAAATATAAATGTATAATTTAATGATTACAGAGAAATGAGTAAGAAAGAAGATACAAAACAAGAAGAAATAAATACAGCAGAAGAAATACAGCAAGTTGAAGATAATCAGGAAGTTGTAGCGGAAGTAGCGGAAGAAGTTCCAACAGCCGAAGCGTTACTTCTTGCTGAGAAAGACAAGTTTTTGCGTCTTTTTGCAGAGTTTGAAAACTATAAAAAGAGAACAACAAGAGAACGCGTAGAGCTTTTTAAGACAGCAGGACAAGAAGTAATGACATCTTTACTGCCAGTTGTAGATGATTTTGAACGTGCTTTGTCACATATTGAAGAAGACAAAGAAGCTGAAGAATTAAGTAAAGGAGTGTTGTTAGTATATCAAAAATTATACAATACTTTAGAGCAAAAAGGCTTGTCCAAAATAGTTACTAATGCAGGAGATGCTTTTGATGCTGAAATTCACGAAGCAATTACTCAAATTCCAGCGCCAAGCAAAGACTTGAAAGGAAAAGTAATTGATTGTGTTGAAAAAGGATATAAGTTAGGATTCAAGATCATCCGATACCCCAAAGTAGTGATCGGACAGTAAATAAATTACAATTAATATTTTACAATAACCAATGATTATCGATCATTGAGAATTGATCACTGAAAGCATATGGCAAAACAAGATTTTTACGACGTATTAGGCATTTCTAAATCGGCATCACAAGCAGAGATTAAGAAAGGGTATAGAAAAATGGCAATCAAATATCATCCAGATAAAAATCCAGACGATAAATCAGCCGAAGAAAACTTTAAAAAAGCAGCAGAAGCTTACGAGGTTTTAAGTGACGAAAACAAAAAGGCACGTTACGATCAGTATGGCCATCAAGCATTTGAAGGACCACAAGGTGGCGGTGGCGGCTTTGGTGGTGGTGGAATGAATATGGATGACATATTTAGTCAGTTTGGAGATATTTTTGGCGGCGGTGGCGGTTTTGGTGGTTTTGGCGGAGGAGGCCAACGTCAAGCCCGCGTAAAAGGTAGCAACCTGCGAATTCGTGTAAAATTAACTTTAGAAGAAATTGCAGAAGGTGTAGAAAAGAAAGTAAAAGTGCGTAGAAAGGTACAAGCTGGAGGTGTTTCTTATAAGACATGTTCTACTTGTAACGGTTCTGGACAACAAATGCGAGTTACCAATACCATATTGGGTAGAATGCAAACAGCAGTAACCTGTTCAGGTTGTTCGGGTGCTGGTGAAATGATTAGCAGCAAACCCAATGGTGCAGATGCTCAAGGTTTAGTTGTTGAAGAAGAAACTGTATCTATAAACATTCCAGAGGGAGTTACTGAAGGTGTTCAACTAAAAGTTGGAGGTAAAGGAAATGATGCGCCAGGAAAAAATTCAATTTCAGGAGATTTATTAGTCTTAATTGAAGAAATTCCACATGCGACATTAAAAAGAGAAGGAACAAATATTCATTATGACCTCTATATTAATTATTCAGATGCTGTTTTAGGAACCAGTAAAGAAGTAGAGACTGTCAAAGGAAAAGTGAAAATTAAAATTGACGCAGGTACACAATCTGGTAAAATTCTTCGATTAAAAGGCAAAGGGCTTCCAAGTATTGAAAGATATGGAACAGGTGACTTCTTAATTCATATAAATGTTTGGACACCGCAAGAGTTGAATAAGGAGCAAAGACAATTTTTTGAGAAAATGACCACCAATGAAAATTTTGCACCCAACCCTAATACATCAGACAAATCATTTTTTGAAAAAGTAAAAGATATGTTTTCGTAAACCTATATTTAGAAATTCAGAAATTTAGATTTTTTTATTTTATGGTTTACCAATTTAGCATATATTTGTTGAGTAGCTAAGCAATTAGTTACACTTTTTCTTTTTCATAGCAATTTTTCCCACTCATTTATGAGTGGGTTTTTTTTATGAATAATTTGTATACATTTACACTTTTAATAGCAGATCTATCTTATCGTCAAGCTTTTTAGCTTGAAGGAAAGTCCGGACATCAAAGAGTAGCATAGCGGATAACATCCGTCCAACGTAAGTTGAGGACCAGTGCAACAGAAAGCAAGTACAGTTCGGCTGTAGTGAAACCAGGTAAACTCTATGCGATGCAATGCCATGTAAATTAGAGCTTGAGGGCTACTCGCTCGATTCTAAAGGGTAGGCAGATGGATTCTAAGAGTAATTTTAGAACTAGATAAATGATAAGAGCCTTTTTTAAGGTACAGGATTCGGCTTATTGATCTGCTATTTTTAGTGTTATTTTTTTACGATATCCTCAATAAAAACGTTTTAAAAAGTTATTTCTATTCATTTATTTTTAATAAATACAGAAATAACTTTTATTTATTTATTAATTAAAGCAATCTATTAATTATTTTTTGAAGTAGCCATAAAAACAGTAGATTTGTGGTACTATAATTCTTAAAAAAAAAACAGATATAGCTTTTTAGATTCCTTGAATTTGAACGGTTTATAGTATTAAAAATATCCTACATGAACACTTATAAAGATTACCTTCAGCAAATAGAAGATAGAAAAAGGCAAGGACTTAGTCCACAGCCAATAGATGGTGCAGAATTGCTTAGCGAAATCATTGCACAGATTAAAGATTTAGAGAATGAACATCGAGAAGATTCTCTTAATTTTTTCATCTATAATGTTTTGCCAGGTACAACCAGCGCAGCAGTTGTAAAAGCGAAGTTTTTAAAGGAGATCATTCTAGGTGAATCGATTTTAAAAGAAATTACGCCTACAGCTGCTTTTGAGCAACTGGCACATATGAAAGGGGGACCTTCAATTAATGTTTTATTGGATATCGCCTTAGGAGATACTTTGGACATTGCAGCGCAAGCCGCTGAGGTACTTAAAACCCAAGTGTTCCTTTACGAGGCAGACATGGAACGCATTGAAGTTGCTTACAATAATGGTAATGCAATTGCGAAAGCACTTCTTGAAAGTTATGCAAAAGCAGAATTTTTTACGAAATTACCAGAAGTAGAAGAAAAGATAGAAGTCGTAACTTTCATCGTTGGTGTAGGGGATATTTCTACCGATTTACTTTCTCCTGGAGGTGATGCGCATTCTCGATCAGATCGTGAGTTGCATGGTCAATGTATGTTTGAGCACAACAAGGAACAACAAAATGCATTGCTAGCATTGCAAAAACAACATCCGGATAAGCGTGTGATGCTAATTGCAGAAAAAGGAACCATGGGAGTAGGATCCTCGAGAATGTCTGGTGTTAATAATGTGGCATTATGGACAGGTATCAAAGCAAGTCCCTATGTACCCTTCATCAACATTGCTCCAATCATAGCAGGAACAAATGGTATTTCGCCAATTTTCTTGACAACAGTAGGGGTAACAGGTGGTATTGGCGTAGATCTTAAAAACTGGGTAAAGCAGAAAGATGAAAATGGAAAAACGATTCGTGATGCGGAAGGCAATCCTATTTTAAAGGAAACATATTCTGTAGCTACAGGAACTGTGCTTACAATCAATACAAAAGAGAAGAAATTATATAATGGTGATCGGGAATTAATTGATATTTCTGCGTCATTAACGCCACAAAAAATGGAATTTATCAAAGCGGGAGGCTCCTATGCAATCGTATTTGGTAAAAAATTACAAACATTCGCATCAAAAGTTTTAAATACAAATGTAACTCCAGTGTTTGCTACATCAAAAGAGATTTCTCATGAGGGGCAGGGACTAACAGCAGTTGAAAAAATATTCAATAAGAATGCTGTAGGAACAACACCGGGCAAAGTATTGCATGCTGGATCGGATGTTCGTGTTGAAGTAAACATTGTTGGCTCTCAAGATACAACGGGACTGATGACTTCTCAAGAATTAGAGATGATGGCTGCAACAATAATCTCTCCCATTTTAGACGGAGCCTATCAATCAGGTTGTCATACTGCTTCGGTATGGGACAACAAATCGAAGGCAAACATTCCGAGACTGATGAAGTTTATGAATGATTTTGGGTTGATTACTGCTCGTGACCCTGAGCATAAGTACCAACCAATGACAGATGTTATTCATAAAGTATTGAATGATTTAACTGTGGACGATTGGGCTATTATTATTGGTGGAGATTCACATACAAGAATGTCCAAAGGTGTAGCCTTTGGAGCAGATTCTGGAACCGTTGCTTTAGCACTCGCTACTGGGGAAGCTTCTATGCCAATTCCAGAATCTGTTAAAGTAACTTTCAAAGGTGAAATGAAACCGTATATGGATTTTCGAGATGTAGTACATGCTACACAATCACAAATGCTTACGCAGTTTGGTGGCGACAATGTATTCCAAGGTAAAATTATTGAGGTGCACATTGGAACTCTTACTGCCGATCAAGCTTTTACATTTACCGATTGGACGGCAGAAATGAAAGCAAAAGCTTCTATCTGTATTTCTGAAGATGACACCTTAATTGAATCTTTAGAGATTGCAAAAGCGAGAATTCAGATCATGATCGAAAAAGGCATGGACAATGATCTTCAAGTTTTGAAAGGATTAATTGCAATTGCAGATAAGCGAATCGCAGAAATTAAATCAGGAGACAAACCAGCCTTAACACCTGATGCAAATGCTAAATATTCAGCTGAAGTAGTGATTGATTTAGATATCATTGCAGAGCCAATGATTGCAGATCCAGATGTAAATAATGATGATGTTTCTAAGCGATATACGCACGACACCATTAGACCACTTTCTTTCTATGGAGGAACTAAAAAGGTGGATCTTGGTTTTGTAGGATCTTGTATGGTGCATAAAGGCGATATGAAAATATTAGCACAAATGCTCAAGAATATTGATGAGCAACAAGGAGCAGTAGTTTTTAAGGCTCCATTAGTGGTCGCACCTCCTACCTATAATATTGTAGATGAATTGAAAGCAGAAGGGGATTGGGATATTTTGAAAAAATATTCTGGCTTCGAATTTGATGACAATGCACCAAAAGCCATCGCACGTACTGGATATGAAAACATTTTGTATTTAGAGCGTCCTGGTTGTAACTTATGTATGGGGAATCAAGAAAAAGCAGCACCTGGCGATACAGTGATGGCAACATCTACACGTTTATTCCAAGGTAGAGTTGTAAAAGATTCTGGTGAGAAAAAAGGAGAATCTTTACTTTCTTCTACACCGGTAGTGGTTTTATCTACCATACTCGGTAGAACACCTACTTTAGAAGAATATGTAGCTGCTGTAAAAGGGATTAATCTAACGAAGTTTAAGCCTTCACATAAGCTTCTCGTAAAATAAATAGAATCTTAATTTAAAGATATATTAAGCTTGAATCGAAAGACTCAAGCTTTTTTTTAACTTTAGAAATAGTATATTAAAAGTAAATAATTCGAGTTGTATCCATTTGAATTGACTATTAATAAAAGTTTCAACACTTATGACTCTGCAGTCACGTCATTGATAACTTCCGTTAAAAGTGAACAGCCTTCAATAATTTCCGCATTAGAAATTGTTAGGGGAGGTGTCATCCGGATGGCGCTTTTTTCAAAAAGAAGAAAGAAAAGAATCAATCCTCTTTCCAAACAAGTCAATATAATTTTTGCTGCCAATTCTGGAGTGTCAACAATAGCAGCTAACATCAAACCTTTTCCTCTAATTTCTTTAATGGCTGGATGTTGAAGGTGATGTCTAATGAGTTTTTCTTTCTTAAGTGTATCTGCTATTAAAGTGTGTGACAATATTTCTGTTACCGTTGCAAAGCCTGCAGCTGCGATCACAGGATGCCCACCAAAAGTAGTAATGTGCCCTAATTTGGGTGTAGTTTGTAATAAGTGCATCATTTTAGAAGGTGCAATAAATGCACCAATGGGCATGCCACCTCCTAAGCCTTTACCTGTAATTACAATATCTGGTATTACATGATAGTTTTCAAAACCCCAAAATTTCCCAGTTCTACCGATTCCAGTTTGTATTTCATCTAAAATTAGTAAGGCACATACTGCATCACATTTCGCTTTTACTTTTTTTAGAAAATCATTTTCGGGACAAATAAATCCTGCACCTCCTTGAATTGTTTCTAGGATAACAGCGGCTGTTTTATGCGTAATTTTATCTAAATCTGCTTCTTTGTTAAACTCAATGAATCGTGCACCTGGAACCAATGGTCGAAAGGCTCGATTTTGTTCTTCAGCGCCAGAAACACTCATTGCGCCTTGTGTATTTCCGTGATAGGAGTTCTTTGCAGCAATAATTTCTGACCTTTTGGTAAGCCTTTTGGCGAGTTTTAGTGCACCTTCTGTAGCTTCTGTACCAGAATTGGTGAGATATACAGACATTTCATTTTTCGGAAATGTTTCAGCGAGTATTTTGCATAATGCAACAGGTGCTTCTTGAACAAATTCACCGTATACCATTACATGTGCGTGCTTGTCTAATTGCTTTTTAATTGCTTGTGTTACTTTGGGGTGATTGTGTCCCAAGCTATTTGCAGAAACTCCTGCAACAAAGTCTAAATGTTTCTTTCCTTTGGTATCAAAAATATAAGAGCCTTTTGCATGCGAAATCTCTATCGCTAATGGGTGTGGAGATGTTTGTGCTTGGTATGTAAAGAAATCATTTTTCATTATTGTTTCTCAATACTTATGGGGCCTTTCAGTTCTTTATTTGTATCTAATTTGGGAGTAGTCATGGGTTTTATAGGTCCCAATTTCTTAGTAGCTTTCGTTGTTTTTTTGTTTTCTCCTTCTTTGATAAAAATATCAGTCATTTTTTTTGGTTGTTCTTCTTCTCGCCAAATAAAACCTTTTAATTCTTTTACATGATCGGGAAGTTTCGAAGGTGGATAGGTTTTTCCTTCTGTAGTCTTCAAGTATTTGATAGTTTCTATTTCACCGTCAAATAGGGTGAATTCAATAGTGCTCGAAATTTCTTTTGAGATGGATTCTAAAACTCCTAATTCGTTTCTGTTGTAATAGACCGATTCTGCATTCCCCTTAACCAAAAGAGTTCTGATGCTGTTGTCTTTAAATTTTCCAAAAATATTTCTTCCTTTGATCTGATTAAAATCGGCAATAGATAAAGAATCTTTGGAATTGATGAAAGCATTGTTCAACACTTTTAGGGAATCTAATTTTTCGGTTTCAACATTGGTAATTAAATGAATTGTATCTCCAGTAATTTGATTCTGATCTGCCCATAAAACAGGGCTTTTAAACATTCTTGTAAGTCCTGTCGCTTGGTTTGTGTGAATAGAATCGCACTTTCCTTGCAAGTCAGACTTGAAAATTTTCACATTATTAAATGTTCTAATAATTCGTTTTTCAGGGATTCCGGTAACCAACAATGTATCTCCATGAACAAACATTGAATCCTTGTCTATGATTGTAATGGCAACGGCTCTGTCTACAATAAACAAAGAATCTTTGAATTCAAATAATTCAGCATAATTTCCTTTTGTCAAAAAATTTTCTACAGTATCTTTTACGATAATGTTGTTAGTTGCAGAAGCAAAGCCACGGTTTTTATCATAATACAAACTATCTCCTTCAATGGTTCTTTCTTTTAAAAATAGTTTTGCATTTTTTACAAAATGAGAGATGTCCGTCTTTGTATTATAAAATCCTCGTTCACTATAGATGCTGTTTTTATTTTTTGAATTGGTAATTGTAGTTGGCCCATAGAAGTAGGTGAGCCCCGAATTTGTATAATAATCCAAATGTACTGATGCTAAATTGTGTTCTGGATTGACCACATTGACACGAGTTGTTGCCGTAAATTTTTTATTGGTTAGATAGTAGTTTCCGTTTTTGCTTTTTAAGGTATTGGTTGCATCTTTAATTGTTGCGTAGCTTCGGTAATATAATTTTTGATTGATTCGGTCAAATTGAAGAGTATCGGATGTTAAGACCATTGTTGGGTCTTTTAAGACCACATTTCCCCAAGACAATACTTGTTTCGAATTTCCATCATAATCTGCATAATCACTGGTTTGTGTAATGGTGTCTCCTTGTTTTAGGTACACCTTACCAATGGCTTTGAAAAAGTTTTTCTCTTTGTAGTATAATGCTTGTTGACAGGTTAAAACAGCACCTTCGTGAACCATTCGAACTTCACCAATTAATCGGGTTGCACCGGGATATTTTTTTTCGTCAGTATCTTGAAGTTTTGCATTGTAAAGTATTTTTTTAGTTTGTGCATTTGCAGATAGAACAATGAGGGCAAGCAATAAAAAAAAGATTCTTTTCAAAATGTTCGGTTTTAGGCAAAAATAATGAAAAGAATATTTCAAGTGTCTTAATGTTTAGGTAAAACTATCTAATAATGGTTTGTTTTCTATCGGGTCCAACAGATACGATTTTAACAGGAACCCCTGTTTCTTTTTCAATAAACGCTACATACTCTAATAAATTTTGAGGCAATTGATCAGCTGCAGTCATTTTCGTTAAATCCTCATCCCAACCTTTAAATTCAGAGTAGTTTACAGAAACGTTTTCTGGCTCGATATTATAGGGTAAGTGTGAAATCTCTTTTCCTTTATAATTGTAGGAAGTACATACTTTTAGGTTTTTGAAACCAGATAATACATCTCCTTTCATCATCATTAGTTGTGTCACTCCATTTACATCAACAGCGTATTTTAGGGCAACTAAATCCAACCATCCACAACGTCTCGCTCTTCCTGTTGTTGCACCAAACTCATGACCAATACGTGCCATTTCGGCACCATCTTGATCAAACAACTCTGTAGGAAACGGTCCAGAACCAACTCGGGTTGTATAGGCTTTGAAAATTCCAAATACTTCACCAATTCTGTTGGGAGCTACCCCCAAACCAGTACAAGCACCAGCAGCAGTTGTATTTGAAGAGGTAACAAATGGATAGGTTCCAAAATCAATATCCAATAAAGATCCTTGAGCTCCTTCAGCTAAAATTGTTTTTTTGTCTTTGATAGCTTGGTTTAGAAATTCTTCACTATCTATAAATTGTAATGTTTTTAATTTCTCAATTCCTTTATCAAATTCAGCTTCTAATTCGTCTAAATTATATTCGATCTTGATATTGAAATAGTCCAACATTCCCAGATGTTTGGCCGTAAGTGCATGATACTTGTCTTTCCAGTTTTCCATTTCTAAATCTCCAACACGCATTCCGTTTCTACCGGTTTTGTCCATGTATGTAGGACCAATTCCTTTTAAAGTAGAACCAATCTTCGCTTTTCCTTTAGAAGTTTCTGAGGCTGCATCTAACAATCGATGTGTTGGCAAGATCAAGTGCGCTTTTCTAGAAATTAATAGTTTTGAAGTATAATCAATATCGTGTTTGTCTAAATTTTCTAATTCTTTTTTGAAAATCACAGGATCTATAACCACTCCATTCCCCACAACATTCAATGCCGTTTTATGAAAAATACCTGATGGTATGGTGTGCAAAACGTGTTTTGTTCCGTCAAAAATTAATGTATGACCCGCATTAGGACCTCCTTGAAAACGTGCGATAATATCATAGTTGGTGGTTAAAACATCTACAATTTTACCTTTTCCTTCATCTCCCCATTGTAATCCGAGTAATAAATCTACTGCCATTTTGTTGTGTAATTTGTGTGATTGTTGTGTTGTAGTTTGTTATTTTTTCTTAGTTCCGTAAAAATATAGAGAGTGATTGTGAATGTCTACATTGAAAACTTCTTCAATTGTTTTTTTGATTACTTGGATTCTAGGGTCGCAAAATTCTTTTACTTCTCCAGAATCTGTAAATATTAAGTGGTCGTGGTTTTTGTCGAAATAACTCTTCTCATACCTCGCCATAGAATGCCCATCAAATTGATGTTTTCTTACCAAGCCGCAATCTAAGAGTAAGTCGATTGTATTGTAAAGAGTAGCTCTACTTACGCGGTAGTTTTTATTCTTCATATTGATATATAAAGACTCAATATCAAAATGATCCTCTACGGCATAAATTTCTTGCAGAATTGCAAAACGTTCAGGAGTTTTTCTGTGCTTGTTGTCTTCTAAAAAAGAGGTAAACACTTTCCTTACTACTTCCTGATTATTTTCAGAATTACCCATTTATTATTTTTTTCAAAAACAAATTTAATCTAATTTATGAATAAATTAATAGTTTTAAATAAATGATATTTACAAAGTATTAACACGTGCCACTTTTTTGACACCATCAATTCTTTGAATACTGGTAATGAGCTTTTTAAGCTGCGCGCTATTGTTGACACTTAGCGATAATTTACCGTCAAAAAAACCTTCATTTCCTGCAATGTTGATACTGTGAATAAAAACACCCATATTGTTCGATATAATTCGGGTTAAATTATTTGCAATTCCTGCATTGTCAACACCATTTATTTGCAAGATAACTTTGAAATCTTGTTTTGTTGAATCGATCCATTTCGTTTTTATAATTCGATAGGCATAATTTGACTGCAAAGAAATGGAATTTGGACAATTTTTCTTATGTACTTTTATCCCATCATTGATGGTGATAAACCCAAAAACATTGTCTCCAGGGATTGGATTGCAGCATGGAGATAATTTATATTCTAGTTTTTCTTCATCGTTTCCAAAAACCAGTGCATCGTATTTGTGAGTAACCACTTCCTCACTAACGATTTCTGTGCTTGGAGATCTTCTCAGTTTGTTTTTAAAATAACTAATTATGGCACTGTTTCTACCCGATACAAAGCTTTTTAATTGGGTGTTATCTATAGCACCACTTCCAATTCTAAAGAACAAGTCGAAACTTGTTCTCAACTTAAAGAAGGTTACCAATTCATTCACTACCTTTTCATTAAATGAAATCTTTAAATGACGTAGTTTCCTAGCCAGTATCGCTTTTCCTTCCTCTGCAATTTGTTTCTCTTCGTCTTTTAAGGCGGCTTTAATTTTTGTTCGTGCTCGTGCAGTTATTACAAAATCCAACCATCTAGAATTTGGTTTGTTGAGTGCTGTTGTAATGACCTCTATTTGATCTCCACTATTGAGTTCGTAACTTAGTGGAACCAATTTTCCATTTACTTTTGCGCCTCTACATTTTAATCCTACATCGGTATGAATTGAAAAGGCAAAATCTAAAGCCGAGGCTCCTTTTGGAAGTGATTTTAAATCCCCTTTAGGGGTGAATACATAAATTTCTTTTGCGTATAAATTCAATTTAAAATCCTCGACAAAATCAACTGCACTTAAACTTTGGTTCTCAAGGGTTTCTTTCAATTTATTGAGCCAACCTTCAAGACCATTTTCATTGACGTTTCCTTGTTTGTATTTAAAATGTGCTGCATAACCTTTTTCTGCTATTTCATCCATTCTTTTAGAACGAATTTGTACTTCAACCCATTGGGCATCTGGTCCAACAACAGTAATGTGTAATGCTTCATACCCTGTAGATTTTGGCTGAGAAATCCAATCTCTTAAACGTGACGGATTGGGTTTAAAGTAATCGGTTACAATGGAATAAATCTTCCAAGCTTCAAATTTTTCATCCTTAGAATTGGGTTTAAAAATGATTCGAATGGCAAATTTATCGTATACTTCATCGAAAGTCACATTCTGTTTTCTCATCTTTCTACGAATAGAAAAAATGGATTTAAAACGCCCCTTTATTTCATAATTAAAATGTTCTTTACTCAGTCCTTTTTGAATGGTTTCTGAAAATGTATTGATATAGTTTTGTTGTTCTTCTTTACTAGCTTTTATTTTAGCAGTAATGTCATTAAAAACTTCGGGTTCTGTGTATTTTAACCCCAGGTCCTCTAATTCTGTTTTAATATTATACAATCCCAATCGATGCGCTAGCGGCGCATAAATATACAAGGTCTCAGAAGCTATTTTTATTTGTTTGTGAGCAGGCATCGCATCCATCGTTTGCATATTGTGCAATCTGTCCGCAATTTTTATTAAAATAACACGAACATCATCATGCAATGTAAGAAGCATTTTTCTGAAATTTTCTGCTTGTATGGAAACGTCTTTATCTTTATTTAAACGAGAGATTTTGGTCAATCCATTTACAATACGTGCAATTGTTTCTCCAAATAATTGTTCAATATCTTCAATTGTGTAGTGGGTATCTTCTACCACGTCATGTAAAAGTGCTGCTGCTATAGAGGTGGCTCCTAGACCAATTTCATAAGCAACAATTTTTGCCACTGCGATCGGATGGTAGATATAAGGTTCACCTGTTTTTCTTCGCTGCTCAGAATGTGCTTCAACGGCAACCTCAAATGCCTGCCGAATTAAGTCTTTATCGTCCTTTGATAAAATTTCATAGGTCCCCTTTAACAAGTCCTTATATCGACTTGCAATTTCCTTATTTTCTTCTTCTATAGAAATGGAGTAGTTCATTTACGTTTGGAGCATTTCAATCCAAAGTGAATTTAAGGCAAAGAAATTACATAAGCAACTATTCCTTTTTTAAATTTCGGATTCTTTCGAATAATGTTGGGTGGGAGTACTGCGTATATACATATGCAGGATGGGGCGTTAAGTTGCTCAAACTGTTTTTAGATAGTTTCTTAAGTGCACAAATTAAAGGGATTGCAGCATAGGTTTCCTTAGCATAATTATCTGCTTGATACTCAAAAATACGTGATACGTAATTCATCAATATTCCTGTAATCTCTGAGATGGGTGTATATAAAATTCCAAAGGCAATTAAACCAATATGAAAACTTGGTACTGCAACTCCTAATGCTTTTGAAAAGAGGGGCATATTGATAAATAATGATAAAAGAAATAGCATAAAACCAGTAACTAGGAGCGAAGTAAATAAATTAAAGAGATTGTGTTTTTTCTTATAATGACCAACTTCATGTGCTAAAACCGCCACAATTTCTGGAATTTCCAAGTCATTGATTAAAGTATCAAAAAGCGTAATTCTTTTTTGAGAACCTAAACCAGAAAAATAAGCATTTGCCTTTGTAGACCGCTTCGATCCATCGATTACAAAAATTGCATCCAAGGTAAAACCAACTTTGTTCGCGTATGCTTCGATTGCAGTTTTTAATTCTCCATTTTCTAAAGGGGTTTGTTTGTTGAATAGCGGTACAATTAATTTCGCATAAAAGAGATTCATAAATACTGTGAATAGTGCAATTAAAATCCAGGCATACACCCAGAAATTTTCTCCAAAAATTTGATAGAACTCAATAATTAATGCTAAAATTCCACCTCCTAGAAACGAAGATACTAGCAGCCCTTTTATCTTATCTATCCAAAATAAGGCTTTTGTCGATTTGTTAAAACCGAAGCTTTCTTCTATAACAAAGGTCTTGTAATAGGAAAAAGGGGTTGTTAATAAATCAGAACCAATCAGAATAATACCAAAGAATATTAAAGCAACGAGAATTGGGTTTTCTGTAAAATTTCGTGCATAATCATCTACATATTTAAAGCCATCTAAAAAGAAGAAAAAGAGGGTGAGTGTTATTGAAAATAAGGAAGTGATCTTCGAAAACTGGGCATTTTTTTTCTTGTATGCTTGTGATTTTTGATATTCTTTTTCATCATAAACATCCAACAACCCAAAAGGGATTTTATCGTTGTAATGTTTTGCATTTAAAGCACTTAATATAGTATCAATGATAAAACTGATGACGATTATTGAAATTAATAGATAAAAAAGTGTGGTTGCAGTCATATTATTTTTTACAGTTATGATTGTAATCTCTTACAATGTCTTTAATCTACCATTTCTGATACCTCCTGAGTAATAAATTGAATGTACAAAAGCACATGAAATTTTTGATCATCCTACTGTTTCATTTTTCTTTATCGCATACAAAGCTGCGCCAATAATGCCTGCATTGTTTCTAAATTTTGCTGGCTTTACAGGGATGTCTATTGTTAAAAATTTTTTAAATTTTTTAAATTTTTTGCTAATTCCACCTCCTAAAATATACATTTTTGGAGTATGTAGTGTTTTGACATGTTGTAAAAAAAGATCAAATCTTTTTGCCCATTGCTCTAAGGATAAGTCGTCTCTTTTTCTTGCAGAATCAGCAACATGTTTTTCAATGATTTCCCCATTAGTATGATAGATTCTTCCCAACTCTACATTCGGAATCAATTTTCCATTGTAAAATAGTCCAGAGCCAATACCTGTACCAATTGTAATTACAAATATTTTTCCTTTCACTTCTTTTCCAGCTCCTAAACTTACTTCAGCCAAACCCGCTAAATCGGCATCGTTACTCACATAAAAAAGCAATCCATCACAAGTTGTTTTAAAAAGATGGTCTATGCTAACATTTACCCATTCTTCACTTAGATTTCCTTTGTGTTTGCATTGCCCATCAACGACAATGGTTGGAAAACAGCAGCCAACAATTCCACTCCAATCAAAATGTGCAACCATTTCCTTTACGATAGTTGCGACTGCTTCTGGAGTAGCAGGTTTTGGTGTGCTGATTCGATGTCTCTCCGAAACTAATTCCCCAGTTTTTGTGTTTACAATTGCTGCTTTTATTCCTGTTCCTCCAATATCTATTCCTAAAACGTTCATATTAATTAAAATTTCGTTGTCTTTTTGCTTCAAATAAAACAATAGCTGCGGCTACAGATACATTCATTGAATCTATTTGCCCTTGCATGGGTATGTTAATGTTTTGGGTGGCTTTTTTTCGCCAAACCTCTGTTAATCCACTGGCTTCTGTACCAACAATGATGGCCGTTGCTTTGGTGTAGTCTTCTTTGTGGTATTCGTTCGAATTTTGTAACGTTGTAGCATACAATGATACTTGATGCGTTGTTAGAAAATCAATAATTTCTTGAGATGTACCCGTTCCAATCTGATTTGTAAAAATACAGCCAACGCTGGATCTAATAATGTTTGCATTGTATACATCGGTTTTGGGGTTTGCAATGATAACTGCGTCTATGTTTGCAGCATCTGCTGTTCTTAATAAGGCGCCAATATTGCCTGGTTTTTCTGGAGCTTCTGCTACTAAAATAAGTGGCGTATTGCTTTTAAATTGAATGTTTTTTAAAGAGAAATCTTTAGTTTTAGCAACGGCTATAATTCCCTCTGTTGCATCTCTGTAAGCTAGTTTTTGATAGACCTCTTTGGAAACTTCTATCCGATGGATGTTTTCATTAAACAAATGTAAAATGTCATTTTCTGAAACAAAATCTGAATTGTACAATACAGTATCAAAAGCGTAATTGCCTTTTATTGCTAAAGAAATTTCGCGTTTTCCTTCTATTAAAAAGAGTCCTTGTTTTTTTCGTTCCCTCGCTTTTTCTTGTAACTTAAGAAGGTTCTTTATATAGGGGTTCTGTATGCTTGTTATGGCTTTCATTATTGCAAAGATACCCAATTGAATGTTGTGTGTAAAGACTAATTTTTAAGAATTAATATTCTGCTAGAATCTTCTTTTTTAGTTTCAATTTATATTCCAAAAAAAAGACCCGCTTAAGCGAGTCTTTTATGGTTGTTCCATTTTTTTAGTTTGTTTTGTATTTGTTGGTATAGCGCTTCCAAAGTTTGGTTTGGTGTGTTTCTAAACTAATTTTTCTTCCTTGAATGAATGCATCGGTTAAAATATTCCCTTTCATTTCTAGGGCATCTCCTTCAGAAATAAATAGGGTTGCATCTTTGCCTACTTCTAATGAACCTACAAAACTGTCAATACCTAGTATTTTAGCATTGTTAGATGTAATCATTTTTAATGCGTCTTCTTTTCCGACGCCGTATGCAGCATAAGTACCCGCATAAAAAGGTAAGTTTCGCGTATTCATTCGTTCCATTTGTCCTTCCATTCCAATTCCAACCGTAATTCCTTTGTCCATTAAAATTTTGGCTTTTCTATAGGATAGATCGAAATCATCATCTTCACCTTCAGGAATTCTATGCGAACGTTCTATAACCACAGGAATGTTGTTTTTAAGTAATAAATTAGCAACATTTTCAGCTCCTTTTCCATGCACCAATACTAGGTTATTGATGCCAATTACTTTCATTTTTGTAACCGCATCTGTAATTTCTTTTTCACCATTGGCATGAATAAAGAGCTTTTGACTGCCGTTGAACAATCCCTTTGTAGCAGAAAATGGAATGTTTTCTACTTTTTGATTGCTGGATAAATATCTTTTCGCATCTGCAAAATAAGTAACTATTTTCTGAACGTTCTCTCCATACTTTGGATCTAATTTTAAGGCTGGATCTTCTCCCATCCACCAACGTCCTCGTGTTAAACTTCCAGGCCAATTGATATGAATGGCATCATCTTTTTTAATCGCAGCATCTTCCCAGTTCCAAGCATCAAATTGTACAACAGAGGATGTGCCCGATATGGTACCACCTCTAGGGGTTATTTGCCCCATCAATACACCATTCGGGCGCATTGATTCAACCACTTTACTTTCTGCATTGTAGGCAATTAAACTACGAATGTGTGGCAGCATCGAGCCTACTTCATCCTCATCATCCGTTGCTCTAACAGCATCAATTTCTACCAAACCTAAAGAAGCATTTGCTGCAATAAATCCAGGATACACATGTTTTCCTGTAGCATCTATTCGAGTGCCTTGCCGTGCTATTTTTGCAGTCGCCTTTCCAACAAAAGTAATTTTACCGTTATTGAATATCAATAACGAATTTTCAATAACTTCACCGGTACCCAAGTGTGCCGTTGCGCCTTCAATGGAATAGGCTTGTGTTTGTTTTACTGCAGGTGTTTGTTGTGCCACTAGATTTCCTATCCATAAGAAAGAGAGCAAACTGTATATAAATATATTTTTCATTTTGTTTGTTTTTAAGTGCTTATTCAGAGTCACAGTGGAAGTTCCTATTTCTTTTTTTCTTTGGCATTTGAGTTGCTCCACCGCCCATTTTTGCATCCAACATCATCTTTATCAATTTGCTTTTTTCAGTTTGAATGGCTTTTCTTTTTTTCAAGTCGGACTCCATGTCAAAATAAATAGCCCCATCAATAATGGTTTTTTCAGCTTTCGCATAAATAGACAAAGGATTATGATTCCAAAGAACGACATCCGCATCTTTACCAATTTTTATACTACCAGTTCTGCTGTCTAAATGCAATAGTTTTGCAGGATTAATCGTCACCATTTTCCAGGCTTCCAATTCAGACATGCCTCCGTATTTAATGGTTTTTGCAGCTTCTTGATTCAATCTTCTCGACATTTCTCTATCATCGGAGTTGATCGCTACAGTAATGCCCTGATTTGCCATAATTACTGCATTGTATGGAATGGCATCCAATACTTCATACTTGTAGGCCCACCAATCTGAGAAGGTGGAGGCGCCAACACCGTGTGCTTTCATTTTATCAGCTACTTTATAACCTTCCAAAATATGTGTGAAGGTATTAATGTTAAAATCGAATTTTTCTGCGACCTTCATCAACATGTTAATTTCTGACTGTACATAAGAATGACACGAAATGAAACGTTCTTTGTTGATGATTTCGGCCAAGGTTTCCAATTCCATGTCCTTTCGATATGGATTCCCGCTTTTCTTCAAGGCATCATATTCTTTTGCTCTCTGAAAATAATCGATAAATACTTGTTCGGTTCCCATTCTTGTTTGAGGAAAACGAATGGTGTTGGAGGCTCCCCAGTTGGACTGCTTTACATTTTCACCCAAGGCAAACTTGATGTATTTTGGAGAGTTTTTAAGCAACATTCCTGCAGCATTCTCTCCCCATTTTAGTTTGATAATGGCAGATCTTCCTCCAATTGGGTTTGCAGAGCCATGTAAAATTTGAATGGTGGTAACACCACCTGCTAAGTTTCTGTAGATGTTCATGTCATTCGGATTGACAACATCTTCGATGGTTACTTCTGCGGTAGAGTTATGGCCCGATTCATTTACGGCAGACGTTGCAATGTGTGAATGTTCATCGATAATTCCAGCTGTTAAATGTTTCCCAGTTCCGTCAATGACTCTCGCAGCCCTGGCGGAAAGGTTTTTACCGATTTTTTCAATTTTTCCTTTGCTGATTAGTACATCAGTATTTTCTAAATTCCCTGCAGCTTCAGAGGTCCAAACTGTGGCATTTTTGATTAAGATTGTTTCTTGATTTGGGATCTCATAATTCCCGAAGCCAACATTTGGATAGCTTACTGGAAAGGGTTTTAAATCCTTTTTTTGCTTCTTTTTGTCTTTTTTTGCCTTTTTATCTTTTTTTACCTGTTTTGCTGCAGCCCATGAAGTTTCATTGCCTGCATCGTCATAGGCAGTCCCTTGCATGGCATTGGAAGTGTTTATCGTTTGTCCAACCAATCGAGCATATCCATTGGTTTCGTTCAGTGTAATATGAATCCAGTTATCTTTGAATGAAAATTTAGATTTCACCTTTTGATCACCCAATTTAACAGTAGCGGTTTGTTTGGCCCCTTTACCAGAGATAGTAAGCGTGTAGTTGACATCGTTTAAAGCCAAGTTATAACTCCCTGTAAGATCTTTAATGTGTCGGTCGTTGATTACATTTTTAGCGCCCTGAACCCAGTTTTCATAAAGGGTTGTTTTGGCATCAAAAATATCTCCAGAGGTAATGATAAAGTTCGCATGACTTCCAGGTTGTAAGTTTCCAATATTGGTGCTTCCCAACATTTTTGCTGGATTTGTGGTCAAAGCTGCCAGAGCGCTTTCTTTGCTAAAACCAAGTTCAATGGCCTTTTGCAAGTTTTTGTGAAAAGCATCCTTGGACTTTAAGCTGTGCATTGTAAGTGCAAAGTTGACATCGTTCTTATCTAAAACTGCCAAGTTTGTAGGTTCTTGGTTCCATTTACGCAAATCGCTTAAGGGAATGTTTTTAGAAATATTTGGATTGCTTACATCATACGGTTTTCTAAAGTTGATGGGAATGATAAAATCGGCATTCGTTTTTTGAATGTCAGCAATCCGTTCAAATTCGTCACCACCACCCACAATCGTGTATTGGATCCCAAATTCATCGCCCACTTTATCGGCTCTTAAAGCGTCTAAGTGATTTCCGGCTTCAAATATTTGAACTAAATTTTTGTTTTTATTCAATGCTGCTAAAGAGGCATCTTTATTTTTTGCATGGCCCTTGGCATACCAATCTGCATCCAAATAGGTCTGACGCAATAATGCCATTGCACCCATTCTAGAGGTAGGGTAGGACTGACGCGATTGCAAACTTTTTGTAAATGATAAATACTGTGCAGACCTATTTTCTAAAATTCGGTAGGCATCCGAAGCATTTGGATTTAATGCCACTAGCATTCCATTTCCACGAATGATTCCATCTTGCAAGTGCGTATTTACCACACCAAAACCTGCCTTTAAATAATCCTTTGCTTTTTTAGCATCAAATTTAAAAGCTTGGACTGCATTGGTTTCTGGCCGTATATGATCGTTCCAGTAATACCCATCTCTGCTTGCATCATATTGTGGTGTTCTGTTGTTGGAACGCTCCCTTTTTGGTTTTGAGATTCCAAAATCGGCATACATATCTATAAAGGATGGATAGATGGTGTTTCCTTTTACATCGATGATTTTAGTTCCAGTTGGAATTTGTATTTTTTTTCCAACAGCTACCACTTTACCGTCTTTAATAAGGAGGGTTCCTTTTTTAATTTTTTTTTGTGGAGTTACATAGATCGTTGCATTTTGGAAAGCAACGACAGTGTTTTTGGTAGTTTTTACGCCCGTATTTGTAGGAAAATAATCCTGCGCATTGGCAGACATTACCAACAGCAGGGAGCATAATAAGAGTAGTTTTCTCATAAGTTTGAATTGATTTTTAAGCTTCGACCGTCAATTTAATCAGAAGTAAGCCAGCAAAGGTAAAAATGATTTTTTTTAACAAAATTTTAAGAAAAATTAGTGCCCTTTTCTTCAAAATAAGAAATCAATAAATCCACCACATAATTGTATGAAGCAGTTCCTTTGTCTTGCTTATTGGCTTTTAAATAGGCATTGTACCCTTTTTTCACCAAAGGTTCAAAAGGATTTTTATGGGATTCCCAGAACGCGGCACTGTTTTTAAAATCCTTAAGAATGCCTTTGTGAGTTTTTTTCCAAATTTCTGCGTAAGCTTGGCGATCTCTTTTTCGCACTTCACGAATTAAATACCCGAAAGCCATTCTATAACTTGCATACTTAAAATACAAATCGTCGGTATAATTTGCTGCTAAGAAGCCCACGAAATTGGCTTCATTTTCTGCGGCAAATCCAATCTGATGCGCCATTTCATGACAGGTAGTGGTAGGATAACCTGTTTTTGGAATTCGATCATTTACTTGCGCTTCCCCAGTGAGTGGATTGAAATAGCCAGAAGTCCCATTGTAGGTTTGTAGTAAACTCATTAAAGAGCTCTTCACCGATGGAGATTCATAGGCAAACATTGGAAAATCTTGCGCTAAATTTTGATACCCCACAACCGCCATTTGATACATTTTCTTTTCAGAATAGGGATTTTCAACTTGTATGCTATCGTAGTTGGTAATATTTTGCTGATAAAAATTCAACTGTTCTACGACATAGTAGGTAGTGTTTACTAATTGACTCGTAGTATATTCCTTTTGCTCGTAGCCTAGGGTTTCATTTAGTGGTGCACGGTAATAGTTCAATCCCCAAAAGAGGTAAAAACAACAATAAATCCCAGATAAAATTGCTGTTAAATGGACTAATTTTGCTATCCAATCTTGAAATCGTGACTTGCACAGTCGATAGACAAATCGGAGCAATGCAAACACAAGAAAACCAAGCAGCAGATCGCCTACAGAAAAAGGAATCCAACCGAATAAAAATCTTAAAAGACGCGCAATCATTGGGTAGATGCCATTGGAATAAGAATGCTCAATAAAAGCAGGGTACTGTCCAGCTATTTGCACCAATACAATCTGTACAGGCAATAAAAAAGTAAAAAAAAGATGCTTTTTTTGAATTTTCATTAGTGTAAAAATAACAAATCAAACTCGAAGTTGTGAGGTTATTAACAAGATAGTAACAATTTAGTTTACAATAATTGTCAACAAATAAAAGTTACAATTAAGAAACGCAAATCAATGTAAAAAATTACATTTGTAGTCATGGAAAAAACGAAAGAAGTCGCAGGAAAAAAAGTAGACAAATCGAGAATCATAAGCCTTGAAAAAGGGAAACTTCCACCACAGGTAGTAGAATTGGAGGAAGCAGTCTTGGGTGCAATGATGATCGATAAGAAAGGAATTGATGATGTTATTGACATCCTGAGTCCCGATGCTTTTTATGACAACAAGCATCAAGAAATTTATGCAACGATCTTTGAATTGTTCCAGAATTCGGAACCGATTGATCTTTTAACCGTTTCGAATCTATTGAAAAAGAACGGAAAGCTGGAATTTGTTGGGGGTGATTTCTTTTTAATTCGCTTGACACAAAAAGTAGCTTCTTCTGCCCATATCGAATTTCACGCCCGAATTATTCTTCAAAAATACATTCAAAGAAGATTGATTTCTATCTCAAGTGAAATTATTGAAAATGCCTATGATGAAAGTACCGATGTTTTTGATTTGTTAGACGATGCCGAGGGAAAACTTTTTGAAGTAACTCAAGGAAACTTAAAGAAGAGTTCTGAAGATGCAGGCTCTCTGGTAAAACAAGCCTTAAAGAAAATACAAGAAATTGGAAATCAAGAAGGAATGTCTGGATTGGCAACCGGTTTTACCAAATTGGATGCGCTAACCTCGGGTTGGCAGCCTTCCGATTTAGTGATTATCGCGGCCCGTCCTGGTATGGGGAAAACCGCCTTTGTAATTTCGATGGCAAAAAACATGGCCATTGATTTTAACCATGGAGTGGCAGTATTCTCGTTAGAGATGTCTTCGGTGCAGTTGATTACCCGTATGATTTCTTCAGAAACAGGGCTGACTTCCGAAAAACTAAGAAAAGGAAACCTAGCACCACACGAATGGGAGCAACTGAACGTAAAAGTGAAAAAGCTTTCGGATGCGCCAATATTTATTGATGATACGCCCTCTTTATCCATATTCGATTTGCGTGCCAAAGCACGAAGATTGGTGTCGCAACATGATGTAAAAATTATTGTGATTGATTATTTACAACTCATGACAGCAGGAGGAAAAGCAGGTGGAAATCGTGAACAAGAAATCTCGATGATTTCGAGAAACTTAAAAGCATTGGCAAAAGAATTGGCCGTTCCCGTAATTGCACTTTCTCAACTATCGCGTGCTGTGGAGACCCGTGGAGGATCTAAAAGACCGTTGCTTTCTGATTTACGTGAATCGGGAGCTATTGAACAAGATGCCGATATCGTGTCGTTTATCTTCCGTCCAGAATATTATGGAATGACAGAATGGGACGATGATGAGCATACTCCATGTGAAGGACAAGGAGAGTTTATTGTTGCCAAACATAGGAATGGTGGTTTGGACAATATTCGTTTGAAATTTACAGGTCACTTGGCAAAATTCTCCGATTTAGAAGAAGGCTTTAGTTCTGAATTCCAATCATCTATGAATGCCGATTTTCCAGAGGATGTTTTTCCAGATCAAAGAATTGAACCCAAAGATGCTTTTGGTGGAGATGATGTTCCTTTTTAAACCTTAAATATTTTATAAAATTATAGAAATACACAATTGCCTTAAAGGAATTGTGTATTTTAGTTTTGGATATGAAAAAAAGTCTTTTAATTCTTATACTTCTATTTGTAACAAACTCCATTTGGGCCTCATTTATTTATGTACCCATGAGTGCTGATACACAGAAAAATCATTTAAAAGCCTATGGAATTGTGTATTTTGGTTTGGAAGTAGGATTAAAATCTAAATGGTTATTGAACTACGATGGTGGGGCATTTTTGATTGAAAACAATACCATTATTGAGAAAGAATGTAAGGTCAGAGGGGTTTCCTATCAGGTGATTTCAGATGCGAAAGCACAACTTATTTTAGAAGCAATTGCAGCACCCTCATCCAATCAAGATGCCGTTACCTTAGAGAAAGCACCAAAAATAGCGGTGTATTCACCCAAAGATAAAATGCCATGGGACGATGCTGTTACCACGGTTCTAACCTATGCTGAAATCCCTTTTGAGGTTGTTTATGACAAAGAAGTTTTGGAAGATCAATTGCTTTTATACGAATGGGTGCATTTGCATCATGAAGATTTCACAGGTCAATACGGGCGTTTTTATGGCGCATACAGAACCGCACCCTGGTATGTAGAAGGGAAGTTACGAGCAGAAAGAAAAGCAAAGGAATTGGGGTTTGCAAAAGTGTCACAACAAAAATTGGCCGTAGCAAAAAAGATTAGAGATTATGTAGTTGGCGGTGGTTTTATGTTTGCCATGTGTTCTGCAACAGATAGTTTTGATATTGCGCTTTCTGCCGAAGGAGTGGATATTGTGGAAGCCATGTTTGATGGGGATGCCTCAGAAGCAAATTATCAATTGAAAATTAATGATAATAAAACCTTTGCTTTTAAGGACTTTGAATTGATACGAAGACCTACTACCTATGAGTTTTCTACCATAGACATGACCAGTAAGCGAAAAATTCCTAAAACCTCCGATTACTTTTCATTGGGTGCTTTTTCTGCAAAATGGGACCCAGTACCTACCATGCTGACCCAAAACCACACCAGTTTGGTAAAAGGATTTATGGGGCAAACGACTTCCTTTGATCGGAATACTATAAAGTCGAATGTGCTCGTTTTAGGAGAAAATACTACTAATAGAGAAGCACGATATATTCATGGAACCAAAGGCAAAGGAATGTTTACTTTTTATGGCGGTCATGATCCAGAGGATTATACCCATCGAGTTGGAGACCCAAAAACAGAATTGGATTTGCATCCTACTTCGCCTGGATACCGTTTAATTTTGAACAATGTGCTTTTTCCTGCTGCAAAAAAGAAGAAAAACAAAACCTGATTTTTAGTGATTATTAGCAACCAAACAATCTGTTCATCATTCTGTTAATAATTATCGAATAAATACTTTAGAAAATAATTTCTAATCCAATCCCTTTTGTATTTTTGTTGGCAACAAATCATAACTTAAAATGCCAACAACACAACAATTACAAGATTTTACACAGCAAGTTCGCAGAGATATTTTACGCATGGTTCACAAGGTTAACTCTGGTCATCCAGGTGGTTCTTTAGGATGTGCAGAATTTATTACCTGTCTATATCAAGAAGTTATGGAATACTCTACAGATTTTACAATGGATGGTAAAAATGAAGATGTATTCTTTTTGTCAAATGGTCATATTTCACCTGTTTTTTATAGTGTTTTGGCACATAGTGGTTTTTTTCCAGTAGCAGAGTTGTCCACTTTTAGACTCTTAAATTCACGCTTGCAAGGACATCCAACAACACATGAAGGCTTGCCAGGAATTCGAATCGCATCAGGTTCTTTAGGACAGGGAATGTCGGTAGCTTTAGGAGCTGCACAAACAAAGAAATTAAATGGAGACGATAAAATCGTTTATTCATTACATGGGGACGGCGAATTGCAAGAAGGACAAAACTGGGAAGCCATAATGTATGCTTCCGCAAAAAAAGTAGATAACATCATTTGTACAATCGATTTAAATGAGAAACAAATTGATGGTACTACAGACGAAGTTTTGTCGATGGGAAGTTTAAAAGCGAAGTTTGAAGCTTTTGACTGGGATGTTATTGATGTTGAAAAAGGAAATGACATTGAAACTATTTTAGCTGCTTTGGCTCAAGCAAAAGCGATGACAGGTAAAGGAAAACCTGTGTGTATCCTATTGCATACTGAAATGGGGAACGGAGTTGATTTTATGATGCATACACATGCATGGCATGGAAAAGCACCCAATGACGCACAATTAGAAAATGCATTGTCACAAAATCCAGAAACCCTAGGAGATTATTAGGCATAAACTATTGATAATATAAAATTAAAAAAGAGTTTTTCATTCTGATGAAAAACTTTTTTTTTGGCATTTATTTATACTAAATAATGTCAGATTACCGCTATATTTACATCGGATACATCATACCGTCATTGACTTATGTATCATTATTTTAAATTTTTCAAGAAACATTATGAAAATAGGGATCGTTTGTTATCCAACCTTCGGAGGTAGTGGAGTAGTAGCAACAGAATTGGGAATGGCTTTAGCCGATAAAGGGCATGAGGTTCACTTTATTACCTACAACCAACCTGTTCGATTGGATTTTATTTCTCTCAACTTGCATTTTCATGAAGTGCTTATAGAAGAATATCCACTGTTTCAGTATCAACCCTATGAATTAGCACTCTCCACGAAAATGGTGGATGTTGTAGAAAAGCATCAATTGGAAGTTTTGCATGTGCATTATGCGATTCCGCATGCCTATGCAGCTTTTATGGCGAAACAAATGTTGAAGGAAAAAGGGATTCATATAAAGGTGGTTACTACTCTGCATGGTACGGATATTACCTTGGTAGGTAGTCATCCGACCTATAAAACAGCGGTAGCATTTAGTATTAATAATTCGGATGTGGTTACCGCAGTTTCTCAGAATTTAAAAAATACCACAAACCGTCTTTTTGCCATTAAAAAAGAAATTGAGGTCATATATAATTTTATCGATGTTGATAAATACGAACTTGCTCATAAAGAAGAATGTAAAAGGATTGCATTGGCAAAACTTGATGAAAGAATTCTAACCCATGTGAGTAACTTTAGACCTGTAAAAAGAACCGAAGATGTCATTCGGATTTTTAACCAAGTGCAGCAAGAAATACCTTCAAAATTATTAATGGTGGGTGATGGTCCTGAAAAAGCAAAAACAGAACAGTTAGTTCGCGAATTAGGAATTTCAAACAAAGTAATTTTTCTAGGAAATAGCAATGAGGTTGCTAAAATTTTATGCTATTCGGATGTTTTTGTGTTGCCATCTGTAACAGAAAGTTTTGGATTGGCGGCATTGGAAGCTATGGCTGCTAGTACCGCAGTAATTTCTACAAATACAGGAGGTTTACCTGAAGTAAATATTCACGGAAAAACAGGTTTTTTAAGTGAAGTAGGCGATGTAAGCGATATGGCAAAAAATGCCATTTCAATTTTAAAAGATGATGAAACCTTGCTTCAATTTAAACAAAATGCAAAAGAACACACCAAGCAATTTGCTTTGAAAAATATTTTACCTTTTTACGAAACTATTTATAGATCTTGTTTAGATAGGGGTTAAGAGTTGTAAAAATTTAGACTCTCAACAATCAATTCTACAGATACATTACAATCTAGTTGATGCTTTTCGAAATCATTTAACAACACAAAGTTCACTTGTCCGTTTTCATTTTTCTTGTCATGCTTCAGTAAATCCATGACAGCAGGGTAGTCTTCGGTTAGAAGTGTTGTTTTCCCATAGATGGCTGTAATAGTTTCTTTGACTTCGTTTAATTTCTGATTTGAAAAGCCTAATAATTTCCAAGAGATATAGCTTTCACAAACCATTCCAATTGCAATTGCTTCCCCGTGTGTGAAGTTTTTTTTGTCTTCAGATTCTAAGTAAAATGATTCAATTGCATGTCCGATCGTATGTCCGAAATTCAATACTTTTCGTATGTTTTTTTCAGTAGGATCTTGCAATACAATTTCGTTTTTTATTTGAATAGATCTGAAAATTAAATCACTTATATGTAATCCTTTATATTCTTTAATGTGATTGAATAGTTTAAGGTCATAAGTCAATCCGTATTTAATGATTTCTGCCATTCCAGATTTCATTTCTCGGTCCGTAACTGTTGTTAAATATGCCGTATCAATCAGCACCATTTCTGGATTGGAAAACAAACCAATTTGGTTTTTCAATACACCCAAATCAACACCAGTTTTTCCACCAACAGCAGCATCTACCATTGACAATAAAGTGGTAGGGATGTTTACAAAATCAATTCCTCGTTTAAAGGTAGATGCTACAAAACCACCTAAATCTGTGATGACACCACCGCCTAAAGTAATCAGTAAACTTTTGCGATCTCCGCCTAGTTCTGTAATCGCATTCCAAACACCAACACAAGTTTCTATGTTTTTATTGATCTCACCAGATTCAATTTCAATCACTTCAATGGTCTTATCGGTATCTAAATTTGGAATGAATTTAGAGTAACAATGTTCAAAAGTATTCTCATCTACTAAAATAAAAAGTGTAGAGTACTTTTTTTGAGCAATTAAAGTATTCAATTCTAGGTATGCTTGCTCTTGAAAATGAACAAGATATGTAGCTGCTTGTATGGATTTCATATCGATATAAATGGGATTGCAAATTAAGAAGAAAATATTGAATTATTTACAGTCTATACCTATCTTTGTTTAGATAAATAGATACTGAATGAATTTTTTCGACAACACGGAAGTTGCCTTTTCTTTAAAATCGGATTCTGAGCTGGAACGAGCTTACTTTCTCTTTAAGATGATTCAAAATCAGCCGATGGTAAGAATCGGTACCGCAGTTACCAATTTTGCTTTGAAAGCAAAGCTACCCGTAGAAGGGTTAATTCGGTCTACTGTCTTTGACCATTTTTGTGGTGGTGTGAATGAAGAAGACTGTTTGCCTGTAATCGATAAAATGTACGAAAAAGGAAAGGTGTGTAGTGTTTTAGATTATTCTGTCGAGGGCAAAGAAGGAGAAGCTATTTTTGATGAAACAATGGATAAAATTCTTAAAATCATCAAATTTGGATATGAAAAAGAAGCCATTCCCTATGCAGTTTTTAAACCATCCGGTTTTGGAAGATTTGCCTTGTATCAAAAAATTACAGAGAAAAAAGAATTATCCCCAGCAGAAATAACCGAGTGGAAACGTGTGAAAGAACGTTTTGACAAAGTATGTTCTGTTGCCTTGGAAAAAAATGTCCCTTTGCTAATCGATGCTGAAGAAAGTTGGATGCAAGCTGCTGCAGACGATTTGTTAGAAACCTTAATGGAAACCTACAACAAAGACAAAGCGATCGTTTTTAATACCCTGCAAATGTATCGACACGACCGAATGAACTATTTAAGAGGCCTTCATGAACGCGCGCTACAAAAAGGCTTTCATATAGGAATTAAAGTGGTGAGAGGTGCGTATATGGAAAAAGAACGACAAAGAGCAAAAGAACAAAACTACCCCTCACCAATTTGTATTGATAAAGAAGCCACAGATAGAAACTATGATGCTGCTGTGCATTTTATGATGAAACACAAAAATACGGCCATTTTTGCAGGAACTCATAATGAAGAAAGCTCAATGTTGGTTGTTGAATTGGCGAAAAAGCATGGAATAGCTCCCAATGATGAACGATTGTGGTTTGGGCAGTTATTTGGGATGAGCGATCATATCAGTTTTAATCTTGCAAAAGAAGGCTATAATGTGGCCAAATATCTTCCCTTTGGACCTGTGAGAGATGTGATGCCCTATTTGATAAGAAGAGCTGAGGAAAACACCTCTGTTGCTGGGCAAACCAGTAGGGAGTTAAATCTTCTAAAAACAGAGCGCAAAAGAAGAAAGTTGTCATGACAACCTTAGACGAAATAAAAGAACTTTTAAATAAAAACAAAGTAAGATTCTTAAAAGAATTGGAGGAGAGTAGAGAAGTCGTTCACTTGGTTCAAAAATCAAGAAAAATAGCTTTGACCGAAGCTGAGAAAACAAAAGTGAAGGCACAATTACTAGATATCTGCAAAGCAATTCCTTCCTTTGCTGTATTTATGTTGCCAGGCGGAGCTTTGCTACTCCCATTATTAATCAAATTAATCCCAGATATTCTGCCATCTGCATTTCGAGAAGATTTGTAGTGTTTTCTTGAAACAGTAATTAAAGTTGGATGCGTTCAGAAATGGTCAAATTCTTGTTATATGTGCATCTATTTTTAATTAGATTAAATTTCCACAATGGTAGCTTCACACAAGAAATTTCAAGTATAGCAGCCTATCATCTACAATTCATTCCACCCAATTAGCATATAAATAGGTTGTTCAATCAAAATAACTTCTTTGAATTAGTATAATTCGTATGGAATCAACTACTTTTGCACGAAATTTAAGAATTACAAATGCAATCAATCAGAAACATCGCAATTATTGCGCACGTCGATCACGGAAAAACAACATTAGTAGATAAGATTATTGATCAAGCAAAAGTCTTGGACGATCGTAAAGAACGTACCGATTTATTATTAGACAATAACGACTTAGAACGTGAAAGAGGAATTACAATTCTTTCTAAAAACGTATCTGTAACCTACAAGAACACAAAAATTAATGTCATTGATACTCCTGGTCACGCCGATTTTGGTGGAGAAGTAGAGCGCGTATTGAAAATGGCGGATGGGGTGTTACTTTTAGTAGATGCATTTGAAGGACCAATGCCACAAACGCGTTTTGTATTAGGAAAAGCTCTAGAATTAGGATTAACACCGATTGTAGTTGTTAATAAAGTAGATAAAGAAAACTGTACTCCAGATATCGTTCACGAAAAAGTATTTGACTTAATGTTTGCCTTAGAAGCAACCGAAGAGCAATTAGACTTTACGACGATTTATGGTTCTGCAAAGAACAATTGGATGAGTACTGATTGGAAAAATGAAACAGACAATATCGTTCCTTTATTAGATGCGGTATTAGAATCGATACCTGCAACAAAATACAACGAAGGAACCCCACAAATGCAAATTACTTCTCTAGACTTTTCTTCTTTTACGGGTAGAATTGCTATTGGACGTGTATTCAGAGGAGATTTAGAAGTAGGGAAAGACTATATGTTATGTAAAGCAGATGGTTCTACTAAAAAAGTACGAATTAAAGAACTACACGTATTCGAAGGAATGGGGAAAGTTCAGGTAGAATCAGTGCCTTGTGGAGATATTTGTGCAATTACAGGGCTTGATGGTTTTGAAATTGGTGATACGGTTGCCGATTTAGAAAACCCTGAAGCATTGCCAAGAACAGAAATTGACCAACCTACAATGAGTATGTTGTTTACGATTAACAATTCTCCATTCTTTGGTAAAGAAGGAAAATATGTAACTTCTCGTCACATTCGTGACCGTCTGTTCAAAGAATTAGAAAAGAATTTAGCCTTAAAAGTTGAAACAACAGATTCTGAAGACAAGTTTAATGTATACGGACGAGGTGTTTTACACTTGTCTGTATTGATTGAAACAATGCGTAGAGAAGGATATGAATTGCAAGTGGGAAGACCACAAGTAATTATTAAAATGATAGATGGTGTAAAACATGAACCCATGGAAACATTGTCGATTGATGTACCAGAAGATGTCGCTTCTAAAGCAGTAAACTTGGTTTCTTTACGTAAAGGTGACTTATTGATTATGGAGCCTAAAGGAGATTTACAACACTTAGAATTTTCAATTCCATCTCGTGGATTGATAGGTTTAAGAAATAGAATTTTAACAGCAACAGCAGGTCAAGCTATCATAAACCACCGTTTTTCTGAATACGGTCCATATAAAGGTGACTTTACAGAAGAAGTAAAAGGAGCCATTGTCTCTTCTGCAGCTGGTAAAGCAACTGCTTATGCATTGAACCGTTTACAAGACAGAGGACGTTTCTTTATTGATGTTAATCAAGAAATCTATGTAGGCCAGGTAATTGGAGAAAACTCTAAATCTGATGAAATGGCTGTAAACTTGATCAAAGGAAAGCAATTGACAAATATGCGAAAATCAGGTACCGATGATGCAATGAAAATTGCACCCAAAGTAAATTTTTCTCTTGAGGAAAATATGGAATACATCAAATCGGATGAATATTTAGAGGTCACTCCAGAGAACTTGCGTATGCGTAAGATTGTTTTTAAAGGATAAATACCAATAAGTATTGATGACAACTACAAAAGCTCAAGTTTTAACTTGGGCTTTTTTTATGATTTAAGCCTCTTTTTTTTCGTTTCATTATCTACCTTTGCAGTATGAGTGAATTTAATATCCTTTTTGAAACCCTAGAAAATAGTCTGATTAACAATGAGTTTGTCAAATTAACACTCAGCAAGCCACTTCGAAAAAGTGAAGGCTTGAAAAACGTATACATGCGTTTTTTTTTAGTGAATGGAAAACAAATTTTTCAATTTAAATATCGACATGAAACAGAAGAGCTTTACAAGCAATTTACTTTAGCAGAAGCCTTTGTAGAAATCGAGAAATTACTCATGCAAACCTTTAGAGCAGGAACCTTATTTACGTTACGTGAAGATTTGCTAATTCTAGTTTCTAAAAAGAAAATGGTTTCTTATCGAGACAATGCACCGAGTTTTAGAAACCTTTTGCCCGAGATCGCTTTGCAATCGTAGATTCGTTTTTTTATGGTTGAATGAAAAAGAGAACCCCTAAAAGCACTTTGAGTCCTGTAGGATTAGGAAGCAACCAAAGGCAGTGTAAATGAAAATTCACTTCCATGACCAATTTCACTTTTCACACTGATAGCACCCTTGTTCTTTTCAAGATATTCTCTACAAATTAATAAACCCAATCCAGATCACTTTTCATCGAGAGTTCCTCTTGTGGTTCTGTTGGTTTTAAAACTGAATAAATCTGCTTGTTTGTCAAAGGGAATTCCAACACCATTGTCTGTAACGGTTACTTTACAATCACCACCAATCTGTTTCATAGAAACGGTAACAGTACCATCTAAATAACTAAATTTCAAGGCATTTGAAATTAAATTTCTTATAATAGCTTCGAGCATTATTTTATCTACATACACATAAAGTTGCTCTTCTACATTACATGTCAAAGAAATGTTTTTAAGTGTTGCCTCTTGAAGATGAGATTTGATTGTTTGGTCTATGATTGAGGAAAGTAGTATTCTTTTCGGATCAAAATGTACGTATTTGCTATTTAAATTTCCATAATCCAATAAGTTATCGAGTAGTACAAGTGTTTCTTTCGCTTTTCCATATATTATTTTACTGTAATCTAACGTTTCTTCTAAATCTTGTTGATGCGTTACACTATCAATTAGTAAATTGGAAAACCCTAAAATGGCATTGAAAGGACTTCTCAAATCGTGAGCAATAACAGCAATAAGTCGTTCCTTTGAAATCGTAAGCTTATCTATTTCTTCTTTAGAATCAAGAAGAAATCGCTCGTTTTCTTTTTGTGCAGTTAGATCATTTAATAAAACGGCCACATCCTTTTCATTAACTTTCCAAGCATACACTTCAAAATATATTTTTCGTGTGTCACTGTAGTTTCTATAAATGATTGGATTTCCTGTTTTTATAACTTTTTCAACGGTTTTGAACCAGTAATCTTCGATGAAACCAATAATATCGGTTCCCCTTTTATCGATTACTTCTTCTCTAGTTTTCCCGATTTTACTGATAAATTTATTATTTACATTTTTGTAATAGTAGTCAACCACGAAATCATTTTCATCATAAATGGGGGATATCAATTGAAACGTGCTATCTATTGAATTAAATAGTGCGGGTAGTTTATAATCTTTTTCTTTAACTTTCTCATTGTATTTTTTTGAAGTATGGTATTCTTTTCAAGTTGCCCTTCGTATTTTTTTTGTAATCCATGTTTTATTTTTTCTCTTTCACTTGCAAAATAGGTTTAATTTTTGAGTTATTCAAAAAATTATAGCTATATTTTTAAAGTCAATAGCATAACTTATTATTATTGTAAACCTAAAAATATGGGGTACTATTTTAATAAAAACTAAAAAAATGTAGGAGTAAACTTTGATATTGATAATAGTTGCCAAAAAAACTAAAAAAAAAGTATCAGATACGCTTTAAGAAAAATAAAGGCAATATATTTGCGACTAATTTAGAAAACAATGTACTTTATTCAAAACCATCATCATCATTTTCAAATTTGCAATCAAGCGAACTGAAAATGTATTGAATAAATTCAAAATATTTATAAACCCGTTTGAGACAATCAAACGGGTTTTTCTATTTAAAAATCAAAAGGTTGCTCAGGCACCAAACCAAGAAGAAATGAATAAAATTAGAATAGCAGTTCAGAAATCAGGAAGATTAAACCAAGATTCCATGCGTATTTTAAAAGAAATAGGCATTGCCATAGACAACGGTAAAGACCAATTGAAAGCAGCAGCAAGAAATTTTCCATTAGAAGTTTTTTATCTAAGAAATGGAGACATTCCTCAATACCTAAGAGATGGGGTTGTAGATGCCGCTATTATCGGAGAAAATGTTTTGATCGAAAATGGAAATGACATCGAATTTGTTGAGCGCTTAGGTTTTTCAAAATGCAAGGTTTCGATTGCTGTTCCAAAAAATGCTACAGCAAATGCATTGAAAGATTTGGATGGAAAACGCATAGCAACATCTTACCCAAATACCCTAAACAAATATGTAGCAGCAAACAACATCAATGCGCAGTTACACACCATTAATGGTTCCGTAGAAATTGCTCCGAATATTGGTTTGGCAGATGGAATTTGTGATATCGTTTCTAGTGGTAGTACTTTGTATAAAAATGGTTTGAAAGAGATTGAGGTTTTATTTGAGTCGGAAGCAGTATTGGCGGTATCCCCTGCAATATCTGAGGATAAAAAAGTAATTTTAGAAAAGATTCAATTTAGAATGAAAGCCGTTTTAAAAGGAAGGAATTCGAAATATGTATTGTTGAATGCTCCCAATGATAAACTTGCAGAAATCATCGCTATTTTACCAGGGATGAAAAGTCCTACCGTATTGCCTTTAGCAAAAGAAGGTTGGAGTTCTGTGCATTCTGTAATTGATAAAGGCCAGTTTTGGGAAATTATAGACCTATTAAAGGCCAAAGGAGCAGAAGGAATTCTGGTATGTCCAATTGAAAATATGGTATTATAATGAAAATCATCAACAACCCTCCAAAAAAAGAGTGGAATGCGCTTTTACAAAGACCGACTCAAACGGTAGACGATATCGAAAGTACAGTAACCCAAATTTTTGAAGACGTACAAAGAAACAAGGACATTGCAATTTCAAAGTATACCCAATTATTTGATGGGGTATCCTTAGAAAATATAATTGTTTCTGTAGAAGAAATAAATATGGCGATTGCAGAAGTTTCAGACGCATTAAAAGTTGCGATTCAACAAGCAAAATCAAACATTGAGGTTTTTCACGCTGCACAGAAAACAGATAAGGTAGTCATAGAAACCAGTCCAGGAGTTACCTGTTGGCAAGAAAAAAGACCCATTCAAAAAGTGGGCTTGTACATTCCAGGGGGTACTGCACCGCTTTTTTCAACAGTCTTAATGTTGGCAGTTCCAGCACAAATAGCAGGTTGTAAAGAAATTGTGTTGTGTTCACCACCCAATAAAGAAGGTAAGATTCATGCAGCAATTTTGTATGCAGCACAACTTTGTGGCATTACCAAAATAATAAAAGTTGGTGGCATTCAAGCCATTGCTGGGATGACTTTTGGGACTGAAACCATTCCACAAGTATCTAAAATATTTGGTCCAGGAAACCAGTTTGTTACTGTAGCAAAACAGTTGGCTACAAAATTTGGTGTAGCCATAGACATGCCAGCTGGTCCGAGTGAATTGTTAGTAATGGCAGATGCTTCGGCAAATGCCTCTTATGTAGCTGCAGATTTATTAAGTCAAGCAGAGCACGGAGCTGATAGTCAAGTGATTTTGGTAGCTACTTCTCAAGAATTTATCGATCAAGTCTCAAAAGAGGTCGCCCAACAACTGTTGTTATTGCCGAGAAAAGAGCTGGCTCAAAAAGCAATGGACAATTCGAAAGCTATTTTTGTTGCAACAGACGAGACTGCCTTGGCACTTATTAATGAATATGGCCCAGAACATTTCATTGTTTGTAAGCATAATAATGAGTATTATCTCGAGAATATTGAAAATGCAGGATCCGTTTTTATTGGTAATTATACCCCAGAAAGTGCAGGAGATTATGCTTCGGGAACCAACCATACACTGCCCACAAATGGTTTTTCAAAAGCCTATTCTGGTGTCAATCTAGACAGCTTTTTAAAAAGCATTACCTTTCAGGAAATCACCCAAGAAGGAATTTTAAATATTGGGAACACCATTGAAGTTATGGCAGCAGCAGAAGGGCTGCAAGCACACAAAAACGCGGTTACCGTTCGATTAAATGATTTACAATGATTACAGATTTCAACATAAATACTCTCGTGAGAGCGAATATCAAGGATTTACAACCGTATTCTTCAGCAAGGGATGAATACAAAGATGCGAGCTCAAAGGAGATGATTTTCCTAGATGCGAATGAAAATCCCTTTGAGAATGGTGTAAACCGGTATCCAGATCCACAGCAACATGCAGTAAAAGCGCTGTTGTCAGCAATGAAAAATGTAGAGACCGGAAATATTCTTTTAGGAAATGGCTCAGATGAAGTACTCGATTTACTTTTCAGAGCATTTTGTGAGCCCAATGTAGACAACGTTATTACATTGCCGCCAACCTATGGAATGTATGCTGTATTGGCAAATATCAATGCCATAGAAAATAGAGCTGTTTTATTATCCGACAACTTTCAACCTCGCGTAGATTCAATTTTGGAAGCAGTAGATATTCGGAGTAAAATGTTGTTTTTATGCTCGCCCAATAACCCTACAGGAAATAGTTTTTCTATGGAACGGGTAGAGGAATTGTTGCAAAGGTTTAATGGCTTGGTGGTCATCGATGAAGCCTATATTGACTTTTCTGATGCAAAAAGTTGGTTGGAAAAATTAAAGAATTATCCAAATTTAGTGATAATACAAACACTCTCCAAAGCTTATGGATTGGCAGGAATTCGTTTAGGTATTTGCTACGCATCCAAAGAAATAATTGCAATTTTAAACACCATAAAGCCACCGTACAATGTCAACGAATTGTCGCAGCAAAAAGCCATTGAGCGATTGCTACAGCCCGATGAAGTGACACAAGAAATTCTGAAAATAAAGGAGGAGAGAGCCAACTTAGTGTCAAATTTAAAAACAATAAATTATGTCCAAGAAATTTATCCTTCCGCATGTAATTTTGTGCTGGTCAAGGTAGACAATGCCACCAAACGCTATGATCAATTAATTGCAAAAGGAATTGTAATACGCAATAGAACGACCCAGCCTTTGTGTAAAAATTGTTTGCGTTTAACAGTTGGTACCCGTTTAGAAAATAGCCGTTTAATTCATGTTTTAAAAGAAATTTAAATGAAGAAAGTATTATTTATAGATAGAGATGGAACCCTGGTTTTAGAGCCACCAGTAGATTATCAATTAGATAGTTTAGAAAAGTTAGAATACTATCCAAAAGTGTTTCAATACATGGCAAAAATTGCCTTAGAATTGGATTACGAATTGGTGATGATTACCAATCAAGATGGTTTAGGTACAGCTTCATTTCCTGAAAACACCTTTTGGCCAGCTCAAAACAAAATTATTACTGCTTTTGAGAAAGAAGGCGTTGTTTTTTCTGAGGTATTGATTGATAAAACATTTCCTCATGAAAATGCAGTCACAAGAAAACCGAGAACGGGATTGTTGACAAAATACTTTTCGGAGGACTATGATTTAGAAAATTCATTCGTACTGGGAGATCGAATAACAGATATGGAGTTGGCTAAAAACCTAGGAGCAAAAGGTATTTTTTTATCGGAAAAACCAGTATTAGGAATCGAAGAGATTGAAACATCCCAACAAGAAATTTTAGATTGTATTGCCACTACAACTACTGATTGGGCTCAAATTTATGAATTTTTAAAACTGGAAGACCGGGTTTCAGAAATTACAAGAAATACCAATGAAACGCAGATTTATATCAAACTGAATTTAGACGGTTCTGGTAAAAATAAGATTCACACGGGCCTGTCATTTTTCGATCATATGTTAGATCAAATTGGGCGTCATGGTGCAATGGATTTAACGATTCAGGTAAATGGTGATTTGGAAGTTGATGAACATCATACCATTGAAGATACGATGATTGCACTTGGGGAAGTATTTAACAAAGCCTTGGGGAGTAAATTGGGTGTGGAAAGATATGGTTTTTGTTTGCCAATGGATGATTGTTTGGCACAAGTTGCTGTTGATTTTGGAGGAAGAAATTGGCTGGAATGGGAGGCAGATTTTAAGCGCGAAAAAATTGGAGATATGCCTACAGAAATGTTTTTTCACTTATTTAAATCATTTACAGATGGTGCAAAATGCAATCTGAATATCAAAGCAGAAGGAAAAAATGAGCATCATAAGATTGAAGCAATCTTCAAGGCCTTTGCCAAAGCAATGAAAATGGCAGTAAAAAGAGATGCAAACAAGATGTTTTTACCTTCTACCAAAGGAATGCTTTAATCAACCTCTATAGATACAACCAATTATGAAAGTCATTATCATTGATTATGGAGCAGGAAATATTAAAAGCATTCAATTTGCTTTTAAGCGTTTGGGAGTGGATGCAATATTGTCAAATGATCCTAATGAAATCAGCGCCGCAGATAAAATTATTTTTCCAGGAGTTGGTGCGGCAAGTGCTGCTATGAAAATGCTAGAAGAAAGTGGTTTGGACAAAATCATCCCTACATTAAAACAACCTGTATTAGGAATTTGTTTGGGTATGCAATTGATGTGCAATTCTTCTGAAGAAGGAAATACCAAAGGAATGGGTATTTTTAAGGTAGCAGTAAAACGTTTTTCGAATGCGCTAAAAGTACCACAAATGGGATGGAATACCATTGCTAGTTTAAAATCCGATTTGTTTTTAGGAGTCAAAGAAAACGAATTTATGTACTTGGTGCATAGTTTCTATGCAGAAAAATGTTCGGAAAGTATTGCCACTACAGATTATGGAATTGAATATGCTGCTGCTTTGCAAAAAAATAATTTTTATGGAGTGCAGTTTCACCCAGAGAAAAGCGGAACAGCAGGGGCTAAAATTTTACAAAACTTTTTAAATTTATAAGTAATGAGAATCATACCCGCCATCGATATCATAGACGGAAAGTGTGTTCGTTTAACCAAAGGAGACTATGCTACGAAGAAAATATACAACGAGCAGCCTTTAGAAGTTGCAAAAGAATTTGAAGCAACAGGCATCGAATACTTGCATGTTGTTGATTTAGACGGCGCAAAAGCAAGTCAGATTGTCAATTACAAAGTATTGGAACAAATTGCTTCTAAGACCCAATTGAAAATTGATTTTGGTGGAGGCTTAAAATCTGATAAAGATTTAGAAATTGCTTTTAATTCAGGAGCCAATCAAATAACAGGAGGGAGTATCGCTGTAAAAAACACTGCGACTTTTGAACGCTGGATTTCGAAATATGGACCACAGAAAATCATTTTAGGCGCCGATTTTTATCCAGATGCCTCTGGAGGAAAAATTGCCACAAACGGCTGGCAAGAAGAAAGCAGTTTGGAATTGATCCCTTTTATAAAAGACTATCAAGAAAAAGGAATTGCCTATGTTATTTGTACCGATATTTCTAAAGATGGTATGTTGCAAGGCCCTAGTTTTGACATCTATCAAGAAATTGTTTCTACATCAAAAAAACTCAAATTGATTGCTTCGGGTGGAATTTCAACTTTTGATGAGTTGCCGAGATTGGCCAATTTAGGCTGTGAAGGAGTGATTATCGGAAAAGCGATTTATGAGCACAAGATCAGTTTAAAACAATTAGAAAATTTTATAATCAATTCATAAAATGCTAACCAAAAGAATCATTCCTTGTTTGGATATAAAAAATGGAAGAACGGTAAAAGGAGTCAATTTCGTGAATCTCATCGATGCTGGCGATCCTGTAATTTTGGCAAAACAATATGCAGAATTAGGTGCAGATGAATTGGTTTTTTTAGACATTTCGGCAACTTTAGAAGGCCGAAAAACCATGTTAGAAATGGTTTTGAAAGTAGCAGAACAAGTAAATATACCCTTTACCGTAGGAGGAGGAATTTCTTCGGTAGCAGATGTAACCGCTCTGTTAAACTGTGGTGCCGATAAGGTTTCTATCAACTCATCCGCAATTAAAAGACCTGAATTGATCAACGAATTGTCAGACAAGTTTGGGAGTCAGTGTGTGGTTGTTGCAATCGATGCAAAACGAATAGATGGCCACTGGAAGGTGCATTTGGCAGGAGGAACTGTACCAACAGCACTCAATTTATTTGATTGGGCAAAAGAAGTAGAAAAACGCGGTGCTGGAGAGATTCTCTTTACCTCGATGAACAACGATGGTACAAAAGCAGGTTTCGCAAATGAAGCCTTGGCAAAACTATCCTCTAGGCTAAACATCCCAATTATAGCTTCAGGAGGTGCTGGAACCGTGCAGCATTTTATAGACAGCTTTACTATTGGAAAGTCAGATGCCGCTTTGGCAGCCAGTGTTTTTCATTTTGGAGAAATTGCAATTATGGATTTAAAGACTCAATTAAGAGAAAATAAAATTCCTATTCGGATATAATAGGAGTTACAAATTCAATAAAATAAAATTATGAATATCGATTTTAATAAGAATAGCGACGGTTTGGTCCCTGCAATCATTCAAGATGCAACCACAAAAAACGTGCTCATGTTGGGCTATATGAACGAGGAAGCATTTGTTAAAACACAAGAAACCAAGCTGGTTACTTTCTTTAGTAGATCCAAAAAACGCTTGTGGACCAAAGGAGAAGAAAGTGGTAATGTATTGCATTTAGTCGATCTTAAGTTAGATTGTGATAATGACAGCTTATTGATTCAAGTAACTCCCAATGGGCCTACTTGTCACAAAGGATCCGCCACCTGCTGGAACGAAGAAAACACACCCAATTATGGATTCTTTTCTACCTTAGAAACCACCATTGCTGAAAGAGTTGCGAATCAGGATATTGAAAAATCCTATGTGGCAAGTTTGTTTGCAAAAGGGATTAATAAAGTTGCACAGAAAGTAGGCGAAGAAGCTGTGGAAGTGGTGATTGAAGCCATGGACAGTAATGATGAATTGTTTTTATACGAATCGGCAGATTTGTTGTTTCACTATTTAATGCTCTTACAAGCAAAAGGATTTACCCTTAAGGATATTGCAACTGAGTTGAAAAAGAGGCAGCAATAAAAAGAATTTTACCACCATACCAAGAAAAATTTTTCGATACAACCGTTTTTATGTTTTATCCAACACATGGGGGAGAAATTCCGTTGACGAATTATACTGCAGTCTTTGGTAAAGGATGTAATGGACTGCCAAGCTACCTGTGGATGTGGTAGGGTCAACCAATCTTTTTTATTGGGAATGTAAAAGCTACTCTCTTTAAATTGTTGCAATGCCTCCATATTGATGTAAAAACCAACAATACAGGCTGAATTTAATTGCTTTAACTGAATGTTTTTGTTTGTGAAAGGTACAAATAACTGGGCTTTAAAATAGACTTCTTGTTTGATGTCATTAGTATTTATACCGATTGTTTTTAAATAGTTTTGGCATTCTTTGGAGTAGAGAAGGGGCAACTGTTTTTCTTTAAGCTTTTCTAATTTAGACACCAAGGAATCTTTCCTATTTGGACCAATAAAATGTGCTATTTCATCAGTGCCAACTGAAGGGTCATAAAGGTAGAATTTATAAATAATTTCTAAATGAATGGGGTGTTGCGCTTTTAAAAGGATACAGTCTAATTCTCCTAATGTGATTTTGTCTTTCTGAATTTGAATGTTTTCTGAAATAATTTTAATCTGTTCGTTTTGATCAAGTTGATAGGAGACAAAACGTTCGATATACTTTCCAAGTCTTAATTTTCCGTCAATTTCTTTGTTTAGAGAGATCGATTTTTGATCTATTTGAAATTGTTTTAAATTATAAACCGTGTTTCCGGTCCATAGAGAAGGGGTTTTAAGAAAACCTTCAAAATGATTTTGGATGTCTTTTGTCTTTTGATGCATTGTGCTTCGAAATTACAAAACGATTTTCATTTTCTTTTCGTAAATTTCACTTTTAAAAATTAGATCATGAAAATCGAAAATGCCACTCTTCAATATTTAAAAGACCTTCAAAAAAACAACAACCGAGATTGGTTTTCAGAGACCAAACCGAGGTATGTACAAGCGCAAAAAAATGCAAAAGAAGTTTTTGCAGCCATTCATGAGCAATTACAAATGCATGACGAAATTGAGAAATCTAAAATGATGCGTATTTATAGAGATGTTCGTTTTTCCAACGATAAGACACCTTACAAAGCACATTTTGCGAATTCCTATTCAAGGTTGGGGAAGGAACTACGTGGTGGCTATTTTTTACGAATACGTCCAGGAGAATCTTTTTTAGCAGGTGGTTTTTGGGAACCCAGTAAGGAAGATTTATTAAGAATTCGGAAAGAGATTGAATTGGATGCCTCTGAAATTAGAGCCATTCTAGCAGCGAAAGACTATCAACAATATTTTGGTGGGAAATTTGAAAGTTTTAGTGAACTTAAAACGGCCCCTAGAGGCTTTGATAAAGCGCATAAAGACATCGATTTATTGCGTAAAAAAGGCTTTATTGCTTCTCGAAATTTTACGGATGCAGAAGTTTTATCTGAAAACTTTATTGAAGAAGTTACCAAGAGTTACAAAGCATTGCGTCCTTTTTTCAATCTTTTTAGTGATCTTCTAACGACCAATTTAAACGGAGAAAGTATTCTTTAGACTCCTACTGTAAGTTTTTTTTTATTTCTCTTCTAACAACAATATAGGTGATCATGGTTGCTAAAATGTCACCAATGGCAAAGGAATACCAAACACCATCGACTCCATAATACATGGGTAAAATATAGGCCAACGGTATTAAGAAAAAACCTTGTTTTAATAGAGTTAAAAACAATGCAGGTAAGGCTTTTCCTGCCGCTTGAAAATAGGCAGAACCAATGAGTTGTATGGCAATTATTGGGGAGGCTAAGAAGACCAAAAGCATGGCTCTCGGTGTTGCTTCCAATAGGGTGGTATCGGTTGAAAATACACTAATAATTTCTTTTGCAAAGACTAGAATCATGATATAAACAAATCCAGCAACGACGCAGCCATAGACAATGGCTTTTTGGATGGTTTCTTTGACACGATCGTATTTTCTAGCACCATAATTATAGCCAGCAATTGGTAAAAAACCTTGTGTTATACCCATGATTGGAAACAGTGCAAACATCATCACGCGATTGATGATTCCAAAAATAGAAATCGAAATTTCACCACCATACTTATATAAAGAATAGTTTAGCACAATCATTAAAATACTGATCGTCCCTTGCCTTGCAATGGAAACGCCTCCTAATCTTATAATTTCATTTACAATAGAAAAATCCAATCCAAAGTTCTTAGGGATAATTTTCAATTCACTTTTTTTCGAAATAAAAAAATAGAGAATAAACAATCCACAACTTGCGTAAGCAATTGCGGTAGCTAATCCAGCTCCGTACATCCCAAGGTGCATGTATTTTATAAAGAGAATGTCCAATGCAATATTCACAACTGCAGGAATCAGCATGGCATACATGGCAAACTTTGGTTTCCCAACTGCCCTGATGACGGGGTTCCCCATCATGGCAAAGGTTAAAAAAGGAACTCCGTAAATAATGACATCAAAATAGGCTTGTGCTGGATCTAAAATCGCTCCTTTTCCACCAAAAAGGGTTAAAATTTCTGTACTGTAGATATTGCCCAATACCACAAAAAGAAGTGCCAAAATGGTAGTTAGACTAATTTGATTCCCAAATGTAAGCAATGCTTTTTCGGAATTTTCATTTCCCAAAGCCCGAGATATGATAGAGCTTCCTCCAATACCAATTCCCATTCCAATCGAAGAAATCATAAAAGCAATTGGTAAAACGACTGTAATTGCTGCGATGGCCAAAACACCAATCCATTGTCCCACGAAAATGGTATCAACAATCATGTTTAAAGACATTACAAGTATTCCTATAGATGCAGGAACCGCTTGTTTTATCAGTAATTTACTGATCTTTTCTGTTCCTAATTCTCCGGTTAGTTTTGTCATAATTTTCTTGAGTACAAAGATGCTACTTTAATAACTAAATTGTGCAATACATACATCAATAATTGTTATGGACGCATTAAAATTTTATAAGTTTGTTAAAAAAACATACATGAGCGCAGTCTTTCAATTGAAACGTATTATAGAAGTAGCTGATATTGACGATTTAAACCATGTAAACAATGCTGTTTACGTGAAATGGATGGATGAGATTGCCCATCAACATTGGGTCGCTTTGACATTGAATTACCCCTTGCCAGACTATATTTGGGTGGTGTTAAGACATGAAATTGATTATATTGGACAAGCTGTTTTAAACGATTTGGTGGTTTCTAAAACATGGATAGGAGACACGAAGGGTTTTAAGTCGGAACGGCATTTTGAATTCTCTACCAATGAAAAGATACTTGTAAAAGCAAAAACCATTTATGGAATGCTAGACGCCAAAACCTATAAGCCAACTAGAATAAGAGAAAACGTATTAAAAGTATTAGAACCTTTTAAATAAAAGTATCTTTGCAATCTATATTAGAAATCGCAATTATGTCAACATTTACCGCATTAGGAATTCGCAAAGATTATATTCAAGGATTGCATGAACTTGGGATTAAAGTTCCGTCAGAAATTCAAGAAAACGCAATTCCAATTTTATTGAAATCGAAAACAGATTTGGTTGGATTGGCTCAGACAGGTACTGGGAAAACAGCAGCATTTGGTTTGCCTATTTTACAAAAGATTGATGTGACGAAAGATGAAATTCAAGCATTGATCTTGTCACCAACGAGAGAGTTGGTGCAGCAAATAAAAAAACAACTTTTTAAATATACAAAGTATGCGAATGATAAAATCTTTTTAGAAGCGGTTTATGGAGGAGAAAAAATAGATATTCAGATAAAAAAATTAAAAAGAACCACCCATATTGTCGTGGCAACTCCTGGGCGATTGGTAGATTTAATCGAGCGTGGAGATATTGATGTGAGCAACATTCATACTTTGGTATTAGATGAAGCTGATGAAATGTTGTCTATGGGTTTTAAACAAGATTTAAACCGAATTTTAAAGTTCACAACTGGAGCAAGAAATACCTGGTTGTTTTCTGCAACCATGCCAGAGGAAATTCAGCGAATTATTAAAACCTATATGGATGCGAATGCTCCAAGAATAGCCGTGAATAAAAATGCTTTGATCAATGAAAATATCAAGCATCAGTTTGTAAAAACTACGATCAAACAGAAAACCAACGATATCATTTCATATATCGAAAAGCGAGGAACCGAAAGAGGGATCATTTTTTGTAGAACCAAATTAGGTGTTCAAAGTTTATGTCATCAACTAAAAGAAGAAGGCTTTTCTGTAGGTGCTTTGGAAGGGGATATGCAACAGAGAGATCGTGAAAAAGCAATGCGAGCCTTCAAAAATGAGCGCCTTCAATATTTAGTATCTACGGATGTTTCTGCTAGAGGTATTGATGTAAAAGGTTTGGAATTTATTATACATCATCAATTACCAGAACAATTAGAATATTATACGCACCGAAGTGGAAGGACGGCCAGAGCAGGGAAAACTGGGAATTCTATTGCTTTTATTTTACCGAGTGAATTGGAACGAATTCACGAAATTCAAAAAGAACTACATATAAAATTTAAGGAAGTAGAAATATAGCAATGAGTTTAATTTATAGTTTAGACATTATTGGAACTTTTGCATTTGCCATTAGCGGTGCATTGTTTGCTTCAGATAAAAAGTTTGATTTATTTGGTGTCCTCATTATAGCTTTTGTAACTGCTGTTGGTGGTGGTATGTTGCGAGATGTTTTGATAAACGCACACCCAATTAATTGGATTGGCGATTTAAATTATCTCTGGGCGATTTTAATTGCAGTGGTTTTTACCATTTTATTTAAAAGTAAAATTGCACCCTTAAGCAAAACACTCTTTTTATTTGATACTATTGGAATTGGTGTTTTCACCTTATTAGGGGTTCAAAAAGGATTTAGCTATAATTTGCATCCCTCAGTGGCAATTATCATGGGAATGGTTTCAGCGGTCTTTGGTGGTGTTTTGAGAGATGTTTTAACCAGTAGGGTACCACTTATTTTTCAAAAAGAAATTTATGCTTCTGCTTGTTTAATTGGGGGGTTGGTCTTTTGGGCTACCAATTATTTTGAGGTTACTGAAACCACTCAATTTTTATGCACATTATTTTCAGTAATTTTAGGAAGACTTTTAGCGGTAAAGTTTCATTTAGAATTGCCGAAAGTAAAAGACGATTTGTTCTCAAAAAAATAATACGATGAAAACTCAAATTTTTAAAAATATTAATGCCTTTAAAACATCTTTAGGAAGACCATTGCCAGATGGCGAATGGTACAGGATTACCCAGCAAATGATCAATGATTTTGCAAATGCGACTTTAGACAAGCAATGGATTCATATTGATGTAGAAAGAGCGGCAAAAGAAAGTCCTTTTAAAAGTACCGTAGCACACGGCTTTATGTCGGTGGCCATGATTTCTAAAATGCTCGAAAATGCATTTAAAATTGAGAGTGTAACCATGGGGTTAAATTACGGAATGAACAAAGTACGTTTTCCAAATCCAGTCCCGGTAAATAGTGAACTTAGAATGTTAACTTCTGTAAAAGAAATTGACAACCTCGGCGATAACGGTATAAAAGTTACTTTCAATTGTACCATTGAAATTAAAGGACAAGAAAAACCGGCATGTGTGGCAGAGTTTGTAGCTGCACTCTTTGAATAAAAAAAAGCTGCCATTGGCAGCTTTTTTTTATTCAAAAGTATTCCTTTTATGAAAGCCCATCCCTTGGCATCAACAAATCGAGAATACCAAACTAAAAAGATAGAAAATAATGGGATGATAGTTAGCATTGAATATTCCATAGATCCATACAGTTCTATCCCAGGGTTCATAAAAACATTATACACGGTTTGAACGAGAACGGCCAATAAGCCGATAACGAAAAATAATTTTGCAGCTTTTTTTCTTAACAATAATAATATCACTGCTAGAACGGATTAAAAAACAGCCATTGCAAAAGCTGCTGTTACCCAAGAAGGGCTATTAAATATAATTTCTAATTGTTCCTCGGAATACATTGATTTAAAACGTTCCGTTTTATAGGTTTGATTAAGATAACCATCAACCCCCATAAGGTTCCAGATAATTGCAATTAAATACATAGACAATCCTGTTTGGTTGAAACCTTTTTTACATGGAATCCTATTAATTGGTTTGTTATTGATCTCTGTATCAAAAGAAAAAATTGAAGATGAATATATTGACAGTCTAAGATCACAATCCTATCGATTGGCATTTATTTTGGCAATTGTATATGCGTTGCTGCAACCGATTGTAAACGTTGTTGTTTCTTATGTACTTCAACAAGACAATGAATATGAAAGTTTTAATTATTTTCAAGTCCTATTTTTTATGCTAATTGTACAATTATTATTCTTTTGGAAATTAAAAAAACAGCATTAGAAAAATGAAGAACACTTTAAAAGTACAACGTGCAATTTTAGATTTGACTCAGGAAGATTTGGCGAAGAAAATTGGAGTTTCACGTCAAACAATCAACTCAATTGAGAAGAGACGGTACGTACCGTCTACAGTTTTAGCATTAAAACTATCTGCACTGTTTAAAATTCCAGTAAATACTTTTTTCTTTCTTGAGGAGAGTGACTAAAATAGTTGTTTAAAGAAGGCTTTTGTTTAGTTTGATTTTATAATTTTTTTCACAAAATGCAGCTTCTCGTTGCGCGTGTATATTTTTACAAAATAGATACCTGTATTTAAGTTGGAAAGATTTACAGCATTGCTCGTATCAATTTCTTTGGAGAACACTTTATTTCCTAGTACATCGTAGATATCGATGCGTGTTAAATTTGTAATTGTAGTATTTATAAAAAGATTTTCTATAACTGGATTAGGAGAAATTATAAGGTTCTGCGTATCATTTTCACTGTCTATATTTAGGCTGGTAGTAAAATAAGTGCTGGCAAAATCAAAGGCTTCTTTCCCAATCTTATCTCCAATAATTCGTCCTTTTATATCATCTATTGGAGGGTGAATTCCGCCCCATATTCTTGACAAACTCGTTTGATCTGAGGCATCCCTATAAGTAGCCCATTGCAAAGAGAAACTTTCCGAAGGTCCTTGTTCAAATACCAGAAACTCATTTTGGGCAACATCAAAAACACCCATTCCGCCAGGGAAAAAAGCATCATTTGTAATTAAAGTTAACACCTCGGAAGCTGCTCTTGAAAAGGCAGAATGGCCAGAAAGATATCCCGCAAAAGGTGGCGTGACGAAAGAGGGGCGTTGATAGGGCCACCACCGCGTTCCTAAAATCCAATCGACCCCTGCAAAGTCCATGGCTGGGTCGTTTATAAAATCGGGTCCCTTCCACGACTTTACTTTTATTTTGCCAAGATGCTGGTTGTTGCTTCCTGCCAAGGCATCTCCCTCAGAAATTACTGCTATTAAATTTTCAATCAGTGGCAAACCGTGTGGATGGTAATTTGGCAATGCCATGTCTGTACTTTGTCCTTTAGAAGCCATGTATCGTATCGCAGAAATGGGACGTATATAATCATAATACCCTTTAATTCCCCAAATGTTAATTGCAACATCATGCATGGCACCACTTAGCGTTAAATAGCTTTTTACATCCCATTCTAATGCTTGAAGTTCTCTAGTTGAGTTCCCAAAAGTTTTTTTGGAAAGCGGGTGGTCACTCACATAGTTTAAAATTGTAAACCAATGCCCTGGTGGTGTTTCAGAGTCGGGACCATCGGCCCAAAATTCGGCTAAAACTCTCGCATAATCTGCTCTTTTTACAAAGTTGTCTAGATACGGTTCATTGGTCGTAGGGTTTTTTTGATGCCCTTGACCAATGTCTCCTCCATTGTTAAAATTATAAAAGTTCTTGTACTCCTCAAAGCTTGTTGGAAAATCACTCATGGTCACATTTCCAATCGAATTTGGAGAAATATTAATGATTTCATCATCAGAAGGATCTAAGTGAGCAGACCAAGAAATTACCAATGAAAAATGCCATTTATAGGGATCTTCAATACCGTTTTCACTCGACTCTTCAATATAAGCAGGGGCTCCTGGGTTGTTATAGACAAACGAATCAAAATCATTGTTTAGAATTTCTAAATCTGTACTTTGTAATGCAAAAGGGGTGACTTCTCCCCATTCTGGACTTAAAAATTCGGGTGTATTTAAAGGGAATGGATTTCCAGATTGATCGATGAACACATCGAAAGCGAGCGGTTGCCATCTGTTTGGATCAATAGTACCATTGTTTTCATACAATTCTAGCGCTAATGGGTCATTGACAGTCTCATAAAACTGATTTTCATATGCATTTTCTTCATTCGCTCCATCTTGGAAACCAAAATCAATCATTTTGCTGGCCATATAATTTCCAAGCGCGGCATAGGATCCGTCGCTATAATCTAATGAGGTGTTACTCTTGTCGTAGCCTAAAGAAGAAAAAAAAGTTTCCAAGGATGCCAATGTTTCCATTGCGTTTGGAGAATTTCCAAAACGATGCATTAACAGTCTAAAAACAGCGTAACTCATTATTTCTTTGCTGGCCTCATTTTTATCAATTGGCATTGCAATAGGAGTGAAGTCTGTGTAATAACCTCCAAAAGTAGTCCCTAAAAAAACAGGCTTCGCAGCATTGTTAAAAATGGCCCATGCATCATACATCAGTACCGAAGCGTGAAAAAGGTTTCTAGCATGAACGGTAGGGCGGGCAAAATCTTTTCTTATAGCCTCTAAAAGTTGTTCATTCCATTCTCTAGCTACCGAATGCTGGGCATTTAGTTTGGGTGGAATAATTATAAAGACTATAAATAAAATTAGAAAAAGAAGTTTTTTGATCATTATTTAAAATATGTTGTAAAATTATCAAATAAACTGGACAATCAAAGAAGATGAATCAATACTTTCAATTTTTTGGGCTGCAATACGTGTAGTTAAAATAAGTTTCACTAGTTCATATAGTTTTATAAATTATAAAAATTGTTCTCAATTGTTTTTTTGTATGTGCTTCGGTAAATCAGTAAAAAATAGTATCTTTGTTACGCAAGAAAAAATACACCGTATCATTAAATTCTTTGATATTTTAATTAGAAGAGACGTGTTTTTATCTTTCAAATATCAAATTTTATAAATATTTATTTCGTCAATGGCAAAATCGCAACAGACATTTAGTAAGAGTGAAAAGGAAAAGAAACGTTTAAAAAAACGTCAGGACAAGCAAAAGAAAATGGAGGCTAGAAAAGCGGAAAGGGAAGAAAATGGATCTGCAGGGATACAGTTTGCTTACGTTGATCACAATGGTAATTTAACAGATACGCCACCGGATCCAGATTTAAAAGTAGAAATAGAATTAGAAGATATAGCGGTTTCAGTTCCTAAAAAAGAAGACTTACCTGAAGAAGATCCTGTTAGAAAAGGAAAAGTTTCTTTCTTTGATTCTTCTAAAGGTTTTGGTTTTATCATCGATTCCATGAACAATGAAAAATATTTTACACATGTAAGTGGTTTAATAGACACCATTGTAGAAAACGACAAAGTATCTTTCGAATTGGAAAGAGGAATGCGCGGAATGAATGCGGTAAAAGTTACTAAAATATAATTTTCAGCATACCAACAGATAAACTCTACCATTGGTAGAGTTTTTTTTTGCTTTTTTTTCTCCAATTGAAATAGGAATCCCAAATGTTTATTCAAATTAAATGGTTAATTTCCCCGCCAAAATCAAAGCTTTGAAACGGAATAAAAATAAAATCTTATTAATCCTCGCTTTTTTCTCTATTTATGGAATCTGGGGTTCTACTTATTTGTTGAATAAAATAGCAGTCACTGAAATACCGGCTTTTTCCCTAGCAGCTTTACGTTTTTTAACCGCTGGAGTTTTAATTCTGCTGTTGGCAAAAATTTTAAAAAAGCCTTTACAGATATCGAAAAAACAATTTTTAAATGTCACCATTGCCGGATGTCTTTTTCTAGTCTATGGAAACGGTGTTTTCGTATGGGCGTTAAATTATATTGATAGTAGTTTTGCAGCACTGTTGGCATCTACACAACCTTTGTTTGTATTGCTATTTATGCGCTTGATTGACGGTAAAAAAATGCAAGTAAAGTCCATTATTGGAGTTGTTTTAGGAATGATAGGAATGTATTTGTTGGTCAGTCAACAAGGAATATCAGCAAAAGAAGGGAGTCTTTTGGCCATTTTTGTGATGTTTACTTGTGTACTTAGCTGGAGTTACGGGAGTATTTTTGTGTCTAAAGCCGATTTGCCTAAAAACTTTTTTGTGAGTACTGGATATCAAATGATAATCGCAGGAGTATTACTTTTAATAATAAGTCTTGGATTGCAAGAGACTTGGTTATTGCCATCAGATTGGAGCTTTGAGGCGCAATTGTCTGTTATTGGATTGATTTTATTTGGAGGAATTGTCGCATTTACTGCTTTTAATTTCCTTTTAAAAAATGTTTCCCCGGAAAAAGTCGCCACTTCTGCCTATGTAAACCCAATCGTAGCAATGATTTTAGGTTGGTATGTTTTGGACGAGCAGTTATCAATCCAGTCAATTATTGCATCTGTTGTATTATTGACAGGGGTTTATTTTATAACTTCTCGCAAACGTTTATAGGTTCCGATTCTTTTTAAGAGTGATAAAAGAAGATAGAGTAGGTAGCCCTATAAATAGCCAGGTCAAACAGCTAAATTAGTATTGAAAGAAAGGAAAAACTAAAAATAAAAAGTTAAAAAAGTACTTCGTATTAAAATATGTTATACATTTGCTACTTAATAATTTAATTATAATATAATGAACAAAGGAACCGTAAAGTTTTTCAATGAATCTAAAGGATTTGGATTTATCACTGAAGAAGGAGTTGAAAAAGATCATTTCGTACACATTTCTGGATTAATCGATGAGATTAATGAAGGAGACCAAGTAGAATTTGATTTACAAGAAGGAAACAAAGGATTAAATGCAGTTAACGTAAAAGTTATCTAAATATATACTTAAAGTTTTTAAAAAGACCCATCATTAATGATGGGTCTTTTTTATTCCCGCTATTTTAGAATAATATATCATTCCACACACTCTTCTCTTTAAAAGTGTGACTATCTTTGCTTAAAAACACTTTATATGTCAAACCGTTTTGCCGATTTAGGAATTAACATAGAAATTCAAGAAAGCCTATCTGCGCTTCAGATATCCGTCCCTACAGATATTCAAGAAAAAGTAATTCCAGTAATCCTATCTCAAACAGAAGATGTTGTTGCATTGGCAAAAACAGGAACTGGGAAAACAGCGGCTTTTGGTTTGCCATTACTACAATTAATAGATACAACTAATGATGCCATTCAAGCCATTGTCTTGGCTCCAACAAGAGAATTAAGTCAGCAAATACATCGAAATTTAGCTTCTTTTGCTGCAAATAACCCTGAGATCTCCATCGCTGTCATTTGTGGTGGAATCCCGATTAAACCTCAAATAGAGCGTTTAAAAAAAACCACTCATATTGTGGTTGCAACCCCAGGTCGTTTGGCCGATTTAGTGCAGCGTGACGCCATATATATTAAAGACATCTCTCATTTTATTTTAGATGAAGCAGATGAAATGGTCAGCGCATTGAAAGAAGGACTGGATCATATTATCAAGGAAATTCCAAAAAAAAGAAGAACGCTTTTATTTACAGCAACAATGCCAGGTGCTATTAAGCAGTTGATCAACAATTATATGTCTGATCACATTGTTGAGATCGCCGCAGATATGAATTCCATTGGGCATCAAGGCATCGATCACCAGTATGTTGTTGTAGCACCGATTGAGAAATTAGCCGTTTTATTACATTTCTTAAGTTCGAAAGAAGGTCAAAGAGGAATTATTTTTTGTAAAACAAAAGCTGCTGTCAACAAGTTGGCAAAAAATTTAGCAATCAATAAGTTTTCCTCAGGAGCGATTCATGGGAGTTTGACACAGGGAATTCGTGATCGTATCATGGGGCAATTTCGAGAGGGGCATATAGATATTTTAGTAGCAACCGATTTGGCGGCCCGTGGAATCGATGTAAAAGAAATCGCCTATGTAGTCAATTATCATTTACCAGACACCTATGGTGCTTATGTGCATCGAAGTGGACGTACCGCCAGAGCAGGAGCAAAGGGACTTTCTCTAACAATCATACAGCAAGAAGAAACGCCAGATATTACCGATTTTGAAAAAGAATTAGGCATTATCTTTCATCCATTTCAAAAAGCAGATACGAAAAGTATTGAAGAAAATAATGGATTGTTATGGGCTAAGAAAATATTTAAGACCAAACCCAACAAAACCATTTCAGAAGAATTTAGAAAAAAAGTGAGAACGGTCTTTCATCATTTAACTAAGGAAGAGTTGATAGAGAAAGTGTTGGCAAATTATCTGACACAAACTACTATAAGTACGCAGACAAAAGACACTATTAAAAAGAAAAAGAAGCAGTAGGACAATCGATATAGATATGGCAAATACAATAAAAGAGCAACAAGATATTTTAGCAAAATTAAACATTCATGCATTGAATTCGATGCAAGAGGAAGCAATTTCTGCAATCGCATCAAATACCAATACGATATTACTTTCTCCAACAGGAACTGGAAAGACATTGGCTTTTTTACTGCCAGTTATTGAAACACTTGATCCGAATTCAAGTGAGGTGCAGGCATTGATATTAGTGCCTTCTCGAGAGTTGGCAATACAAATTGAGCAGGTGGTTCGTAATATGGGATCAGGTTTTAAGGTAAATGCAGTGTATGGGGGGAGACCCATGTCAAAAGATAAAATTGAATTGAAGCATATACCCGCTATTTTAATTGGAACTCCGGGTAGAATAGCAGATCATTTTGCTAACGAACGTTTTGCTAAAACCCATATTAAAACCTTAATTTTAGATGAATTTGACAAGTCATTAGAGGTTGGTTTTGAATATGAAATGAGGGGAATTATCAATCAATTAACTACTTTAAATAAGCGAATACTAACCTCTGCAACACAGGGAGTTGAGGTTCCAGAATTTATAAAATTAGATCAGGCGAAAACCATCAACTATTTGAAGAAAAAAGTGGCTTCTAAATTGGAGGTTAAAACAGTGATTGCTGCTGCTAAAAACAAATCCGAAACCTTGGTGGATTTAATCTTACATATCGGAAATCAGCCCGGTATTGTTTTTTGTAATTTAAAAGACAGCGTCAACAAAGTAAGTGCGTTTTTAGCTAAAAATAAAATATCACACAGTTGTTTTTCAGGTGGAATGGAACAAAGAGATCGAGAACGTTCTTTGATTAAATTCAGAAATGGCACCAGTCAAATTTTAATTGCAACAGATTTAGCGGCCAGAGGGATTGATATTCCTGAATTGAAATTTATCATTCATTACGAACTTCCCAAGGCTTCAGAAGAATTTACGCACAGAAATGGGAGAACTGCTAGGGTTGACGCAAAAGGGACCGCTTATGTATTGAAATGGGAAAAAGAAAACTTGCCTGTTTTTATTAAGAAATCGAAAATTGAAGATATTTCTAAAAGAGCTCCTCGCAAATCTCAGTATTGGGAAACCTTGTTTATTTCTGGAGGTAGAAAAGATAAAATATCGAAAGGAGATATTGCTGGACTCTTTTTTAAGCAGGGAAATATTACAAAAGATCAATTGGGAAATATCGAATTAAAACAGGATTGTGCATTTGTTGCAGTTCCTTTAACAATTGCTAATGATTTGATTGAAAAATTAAATAATACACGCTTGAAAAAGAAGAAAGTACGCGTAACATTGAGCTAACCTCTTTTACCATCGATTGCATATAAATGACCGCTCAAGTTTTGATGCGGTCATTTTATTTTTAATACGTATAAATTTTTTATTACAAATAAATCTGATTTGTATTAAAGTTTGTGCTGTGGTAGACTAAAATATATAATTTTTGTTTACAAAGTATAGAGAAGGTTTACCTACTTTCAATTTAATTCTTCAATTAATATGTTTCTTTTTGAATTGAAAGTTAAAGAAACTATAGGTATTGAAAAAATATAAAAACCAACAAATTTGATTATGAAATTGATAAAAAAATACTCTGAGACATTAAAAAATGAAAAATAAATTCCCACTACGATTAAAAACAAATAAACATAAAACTGGTTATTAGTTACATAATTTTTTATATCCACCAAACGATTTTTATTACCTTCTAAGAGTAGTGTATTCGATTTTAAATGCCAAAATTTAACGAATAATATATTTTCACCTTTTTCTAACTTTAATTCTAAAACTTCATTATTAGAGATTTTAATTTTATTATTATTATTGAGGTAAATGTCATATTTTATTAAAGAGTCATAAAATCTATTTTGTCTTTTTATTTTTAATATCCTATCCATAAATTTTTAATTTGTAGCGCAACCACCGTCATAATTTTGTATTTGATCTTCTCTGACTAGAAGAGAAGCAGCTGCACCTGCTATAATTGAAGCGGGTGGGTTCCACCAAAACAATAAAGATGCGGTAGCATCAGCAAATATAACTTGCTGAGTAGCATCACAATCTCTTGTTTGCCTTTTATTTCGTTTAATAATTAAATCGTTTGAAACCTGTTCTGTCCATAAAAGCTTAGAATGCTCTTTGACAGAATTAAACGCGATCAACTGATCTTTATCAATTAAACTATAATCATATTTATTGAATTCTTCATGTCTTTGATTTGAAATAAATTCTTTTAAATTTTTATCTATAACATCTGATTTTTTTTAAAATCACAATTAATTTTTTAAAACTTATATCATTTTTTTTAGAATCGCCAAAAATATTTTTGGCATATTTTTTATCTCTAATTTTTTGCTGAAGTACTCAGGATATTTTTCTGACATTATTTTATGCATCAAAACCATGTTATCTTGAGGACTATTATCTGATTCATAATCAGGATGATTTAATAATTCCAAAATAGCTTCATTGTGTAATTTTCCAAATTGCTCCGGTTGAATTTCTTGAGTTTCATTACTGCTTAAATTTTCACTATTAGTACAAGTAAAGAATGTTAAGTTCATAAATATAACTAAGACTATTTTTGATAAATTTTTCATTTCATTTTTTTTAAGTTTACAAAATAGTTAACATACATTTACAAAATTATTTTTTTTTTAATAGTAAACAAATCATAAACATTTTCCTCTAACAAATAACTTTCTTTAATTCTTATACTTCTAAACAATTGGTTTTTATAGGGGAGCGTACAAAACTATTATAAAAATAGTATTTTTTAATATAAGGTTCGAAATAAGAAATTTAGTTTTTATATAAGAGTAAGCATATTTATATTTAAGTTTGTTTTTATGATGGATCAAAAACTACTTGCTTATTTGGAAGGCTATTTAACGGAGAAGAGAAAAGCGTTATTTAAGAAGGTTTTAGAGGACAGAACCCGACATTTTACGGTTGTTTTGGAAGACATTTTCCAGCCTCACAATGCGAGTGCTGTGGTAAGAACCTGCGATATTTTTGGGATTCAAGATGTGCATGCAATTGAGAACAAATACAACAATAAGATTTCGAGACACGTCGCGAAAGGTTCTCAAAAATGGCTTATCTACAATCGCTATCGCGATGATAGGGATAATACAAAAAGCTGCTTGGCTTCTTTAAAAGAAAAGGGCTATCAGATTATCGCCACCACACCGCACAATGATTCCTGTTTATTGCAAGATTTTGATGTTACCAAAAAGTCCGCCTTTGTATTTGGAGTAGAGGCAGAAGGGGTTTCGGAAACGGTAACTGAAAATGCAGATGGCTTTTTGAAAATTCCAATGGTAGGTTTTACAGAGAGTTTAAACATCTCTGTGGCTGCTGCGATTATTTTACAAGAAGTGACTTCAAAATTGAGAAATTCGGAGGTTGATTGGAAGTTGTCCAACGAAGAAAAACAAATGTTATATTTTAACTGGGTGAAAACAACCATTAAAAATGTGGATAAGATTGAGGCCTATTATCATCAAAATTTAAAAAATAATGAATGACACCCGTTGAAATTTATATCAATAAGAAAGTAGTTTGGAAAGAAGAGTTAGCCCTTCTGCGTTCTGTTTTTAAGGGTTTACCTTTAGAAGAAACGATAAAATGGGGGGCACCCACCTATGTTTTTAAAGGAAAGAATATTGTAGGTTTGGCTGCTTTCAAAAAGTATTGCGGTTTGTGGTTTTTTCAAGGAGTACTCTTAAAAGATAGACAAAAAAAATTTATCAACGCGCAAGAAGGCAAAACCAAAGCCATGAGGCAATGGCGATTTTATTCCATGGATGAAATTGATCTTCTTTTGATTAAAGAATATGTTTTAGAGACAATGGCTCACATAGAAAATGGGAATGAGGTAAAGTTTACTAGAAATACGAAACCCTTGATAATTCCTTTAGAATTGATGCAGCGGTTGTCATCAGACAAACAACTAGAGGCTGGTTTTAATCGTTTCTCTAAAAGCAAACAGCATGAATTTGCTGCGTATATAGCAGCGGCAAAAAGAGTGGAAACAAAAGTGAAAAGACTCGAGAAAATTATTCCGTTAATTCTTTCTGGGGAAGGCTTAAACGATCGGTACAAGAAATCTTAGTGGATCATTACTTTTTCAATGGTAGCAGTAGAATCGCAACGTTTTACCAATAGGTGAATGTTTTCTAATGCTTCGGTTCCAGTAATGTAGTATTCTCCACAGGGTTCTTTTCGTTGATCACTTTTCCCAAAGTCAACATCCCCTAAATACAAAATGGTAGAAATCATTGCGGTATCAATGCGATGTTGTTGCATAGAAAGTTTTGCTTGTTCGGAAAACAAACGCTCTCTAATACGAAGTGTTTTAAGTGTTCTGGCATCCATTCCGTAGTCAAAAGAAGCATTTTTCTTTTGCCAAAAAAAATAAACGGCAACAGATCCTAGAGATAATCCCACTAAATAATAAAAAATTCTTTTTACGAGCATTGTTGAATATTGAAATGCAAATTTATGGAAATTGATAAACTATGAATGCATAAAAAAAAATTATTTTCTTAGTAATGAAAAATGATTTCTATAGGTTTTAATTTCTCCATTTTTCGTGTAGGATATCAAAAACCAATAATCATTTGAGTGAACTGGAAGACCCTTCTTGTTTTTGCCATCCCATCCAATTCCGTTTGGTTTTATAGTTGTAATCAAATTTCCAAACCGAGTAAATATTTTTATAATTGCATTTGGATCATTCTTTAGGTCTGTAATATTCCAAGTATCATTTTTTCCATCATTATTTGGAGTGAAAAATTTAGGGTACTTTATCGCAATAAAATTCAATGTGAAATCAGAACATATTCCTGAAAGATCTTTTATTGTGATGGTGTATTCGCCTGGAATCACGTTTTCGAATAGATTGGAAGTTTGAAAAGGGCTATTATCTATTGCGTATAGATATTCTCCGAGCCCTTGTTCTATTGTATGTACTTTTATTGCGTATTTATCAACAAAATCTTTTGTTAGAAAACGAATTTCAAATTTTGGTGTGGAAGCTTCTACGACTACTATTGTGGGTGCGTAATTACAATCTTCACCATTATCTTCTGTTAACTTTACAGTTTCTACTCTATATTCTCCTGCTTTAGTTGCAAGGTAGTTAGGTCCTGTTCCTACAAGTTCATCATTGAAATACCAATTCACTGTAAATTCATCTTCATCTAATTTAGATTCTAATAAAAAGGAGTCTGTTGTCAATCCTGTTGCAGCATCTACACAAATAACACCGCCTTTTATTTCTAAATGAACTAATGGATTTACAGTTATTTGAAACTGATCTTCTACAAAACAATCAGCATTTCCTTTGATCTTGTTATACAATTATTTCCAATTAATAAATCAACAAGTTCTTCTGGGGTATTCTCTGTGTCATTTACTGTTATTGTTTGACTAAACAATTGAATATGAAATATTAAAAATAAAATACCTAGGAGTATTTTTGGGTTCCGCCTATTTTTTTTACAAAACATTTTTTACTATTTTAAAAATCAATAAATAGGGGACTTAAATTTATGAAATATTTATTAAAGTATGATAATAGTTTGCTAAAAAAAAATATTATGTTCTAAATAGGACAAAAAGAAAATTTCTGTAAATTTTTATGTTTATTTGGAAGAGTAATTAAAATTGGTGAATTGGTGAAAACCGTTTATATAAAAAAGTCTGTTCACTTACAATCGTTGTAGTAAAATCGTCCCACTAAAACGAATTAGAAATATAATAAAAAGTTTAAATTTTAATTAAGATATCAACAAGTTAATATCTCTAAAAGGAAGGTCAAACCATTCTGCCACGGTTCTATTGGTAAGCACTCCATGATAAAAATACAGACCATTTCTTAAGCTTTTGTCGTAACGAGCGGTATTTTCAAATCCGCCTTCCTCAGCAATGTTTAGTAAATATGGGGTAAAGATGTTGCTTATAGAAACCGACGCGGTTCTAGCATAACGTGCAGGAATATTTGGTACACAATAATGCACAACGCCATGTTTGATAAAGGTTGGTGTTTTGTGTGTTGTAATGTTAGATGTTTCGAAACAGCCACCTCTGTCAATACTTACATCCACAATGACAGCTCCTTCTTTCATATTTTCAATCATTGATTCTGTAGCAATGATCGGAGATCTATTATTCCCTCTGATTGCGCCAATGGCTACGTCACATCGCATTAATGCTTTGGCAAGTGATTTTGGTTGTATCGTAGATGTATATATTGGTGCACTCAAGCATTGTTGTAATCTTCGTAATTTACTAATCGAATTGTCAAAAACCTTCACTCTTGCACCGAGTCCAATGGAGGTTCTTGCAGCAAACTCTCCAACAGTACCAGCACCTAGGATGACGACACTTGTTGGGGGAACACCTCCAATATTTCCAAAAAGCAATCCATTTCCTTTGTTTAGACCACTCATCAATTCGCCAGCAATTAAAACAGAAGCAGTTCCTGCGATCTCACTCAGTGATTTTACAATTGGAAAGGTTCCTTCTTCATCTTTAATATAATCAAAAGCAATTGCAGTAATTCTTTTTTTTGCTAAGCTTTCGAAATACTGTTTGGTTTGTGTCTTTAATTGTAGTGAAGAAATTATAATTGCTTGTGGATTAATATACCCTATTTCGTCTTCGGTGGGTGGTGCTACTTTTAAAATAATCGAACATTTAAATGCTTCTTCAGTATTGTAGGAAATTTTTGCTCCCGCATCTGAATATTCTTTGTCACTATAATTAGCGCCATCTCCAGCGCCAGTTTCAACCACAATTCGATGCCCATGAACTGTAAAAGCAGCTACAGCATCAGGCGTTAGGCAAACCCTTTTTTCACCTAAGTGAGTTTCTTTTGGCAATCCAATAAATAAAGATCCTTTTCTTTTTTTTATTTCTAACATTTCTGCCTGTGGCAATAATTCTTCTTTACTGAATGGAGAAAATGAACTCATAAAATTTAGGTTAATTGAATGTTACGCTGTCCGTTTTTTAAAACAGATAGATGAATTTGAACTGCATCTAAAGGTAGTAAATTTTCAATGTTTTCTGGCCATTCAATTAAACACCAATTATTTTGATATAAATATTCTTCAATACCCATGTCCAAAGCTTCCTCTTCATTTGTAATTCTATAAAAATCAAAATGAAAAACAACCTCATTTCTTGTTGTATGGTATTCATTTACTAATGAGAAAGTAGGAGAGGAAACCCTATCTTTTATTCCTAAGGTATTGCAAATTTCTTTAATTAAAGTAGTTTTACCAACCCCCATTTCTCCACGAAATAAGAGTGTTTTATGTTCAGCTTTAGCAATCACTTCTTTTGCAATGGTGGTTAAATCGTTTAAAGAATACATCTTGTTCATCTTACAAAAATAAGAAACCTATTAGGCTTTTAAAACCTGAGTGTTGATTTTTTATAACTATTTTTAAAACTGGTAGTGTCCGATGATCCTATAATCAAACAAACAGTCTTCTATAATTTGGCCAGAACCAATATTATGTACGATTAAAAAACGTTTGCCATCTTCCGATTTTTTATTGACAACCATACCTGTATGTGTGATGCCTTTTCCTAAGCTCCAGCAAATAATATCTCCTGGTACATAATCCTTTGGATTTTTACTAATGGTCTTTACGGTTCCTTTTCTTGAGAAAAAAGTCATCAGATTTGGAACTCTACGATGGTCAATATTTGAATCGGGTTTTTTTAAGCCCCATAATTTAGGGTAGCGTTCAAAATGTTGTTTCATGTCTTCATGTACCTCTTGTTGTAAATCAACCCCAATTTTTCTAAAAGTCCTTATGACAACGTCGGTACATACCCCGATTCCTTTTGGCACATCTCCGTTGGGGTAATCAATAATAAAATAACTCGGATCGTAAACTACCAGGTCATTGGTGAGCGTTAATGCAGCATTTGAGAGCTTTTCTTGTCTCGTTTGTGAAAAATTACTATTTATAAAAAAAAGAAGAAGTAAAAAAGGTAGGATTTTTTTCATGTCAGATTATTTAAAAAAATGAGTTCATAGAAATCATGCTTTCATTAAATGAATGCTTCCTGATAAAGTTACTCATTTTTTTACATTCTACAAACTCCGCCAATTTCTATTTTTATTGATAGCACTCTTATTCAACGTTTATTTTTTGTTGTTGACTATTATTATAATCTGTTTGTTGTTAAAATAGTGATGCTATCAAATGCATTCGTATCCTTTTTCTGGAAAAAGCCTTTGGTTTTTTAAACTGTTTTAATCTTGATCACCTCAATCGACATAAAATTAAGAAAATAAGAAGTTATTTTGGGCTGTAAATAACACATGGAATAATTACTTCTTCCAAAGAAATTCCTCCATGCTGATAGGAGTTTTTGTAATATTTTACGAAATGATTGAAGTTGTTTGGATACGCAAAAAACAAATCCTCTTTTGCAAAGATAAAGGGACTATTGATCGCAATAGTGGGTAAGAATATATCTTTCGGATTCCTTACAGCATATACGTCTTTCTCTTCATAAGAAAGGCTCCTTCCTGTTTTATAACGGAGATTCGCACTGATGTTTTTATCACCAATTACTTTGCTAGGATTCTTACAGTTTATGGTTCCGTGATCTGTAGTGATAATTAATTTCTGACCTAATAGTTGGGCTTTTTGTATGATTTCAAATAAGGGAGAGTTTTTAAACCAACTCAGTGTTAAAGATCGGTATGCTTTGTCATCACCAGCCAATTCTTTGATTACTTCCATTTCTGTTTTCGAGTGGGAAAGCATGTCCACAAAATTATAGACCACGGCAGTCAGATTGTTTTGCTTCGTACCATTATAATTGTCTGCCAATTCTTTTCCGTTTTTTAAGGAAGTAATTTTGTAGTATTCATGTTTAATATCTAATCCTAAGCGTTTTATTTGTGCTGTTAGAAACTCATTTTCAAAGAGGTTCATACCTCCATCATCAGTATCGTTTTTCCATAAATTGGGATGTTTTTTTTCCATTTCCGAAGGCATTAATCCAGAAAAAATGGCATTCCTTGCATATTGAGTTGCTGTTGGTAGGATTGAAAAATAAGAATGTTCTTCCTCTTTTTTGTAATGATTGTTAATTATTGGTTCTAAGGTTCGAAATTGATCATAGCGAAGGTTATCAACAATAACCCATAAAACACCTTGCTCTCTACTTAATTCGGGTGCTATATAATCTTTAAATAATGTGTGTGAAAAAGTAGGTTTGTCATGCGCAGTAAGAAAATCTTCATAATTTTTTTTAATAAATTTAAAGAACTGTGTATTGGCTTCTTGTTTTTGACTTTCTAAAATACCCAACATTCCAGAGTCACTAATGTTTTCCAATTCTAATTCCCAGTGAATGAGTTTTTTATACAGTTCAATCCAATCTTCATAGGAATTGACCATTGCCAAATCCATTGCAATTTTCCTAAATTCTTGCTGATAGTTGGAAGTTGTTTTTTCAGAAACAAGCCGCGAATGGTCTAAATTTTTCTTTAAAGTAAGTAAGATTTGATTGGGATTGACGGGTTTAATTAAGTAGTCCGTAATTTTAGAGCCAATCGCCTCCTCCATAATATATTCTTCTTCGCTTTTTGTAATCATTACAATCGGCAAATTTGGCTGTTTCTGTTTGATTTCAGAAAGGGTTGCTAATCCAGAAAGTCCAGGCATGTTTTCATCTAAAAAAACAATATCAAAATTTTTATGATCTACTAAATTTATTGCATCTGCACCGTTTGTGCAACGGGTCACCTCATAGTTTTTTCGTTCTAAAAATAAAATATGTGGCTTTAATAAATCTATTTCATCATCTACCCATAAAATCTGTATTGTTGTCATAAGCTATCAATTTAAAACTCTAACGATAAAAGTATTCAATTGTTACAGGTTTCTCGGCTTTAAAATGATAAAATATTGCCAATAAAATTAAGTTCTAAACAATTGTTTGTATTTTGCCGTAGAATCAATCGAATTAAAATATTGAAATCAAATAAATTAAAAATTTTAAACGATCCTATTTACGGATTTACGAACATTCCGAATTCATTAATATTCGACATTATAGAGCATCCCTATTTTCAAAGATTGCGAAGAGTTTCTCAAATGGGCTTTTCCAACATGGTGTACCCTGGGGCAAATCACACCCGTTTTCATCATGCAATTGGTTGTTTGCATCTAATGCAAAAAGCAGTACAAGTATTGCGTTTCAAAGAAATTGAAATTTCTAATGAGGAAGCAAATGCTCTATATATTGCCATATTGTTACATGATATTGGCCATGGTGCTTTTTCTCATGCATTGGAACATAGTATTGTTGAGGGTATTTCTCATGAAGAAATATCGCTAAAATTCATGAAAAAATTGGATACAGAATTTAACGGTCAACTTACAATGGCAATCCGTGTTTTCGAAGGAAAGTATCCTCGTAAATTCCTAAATCAGTTAATTTCCAGTCAATTAGATATTGATCGGTTGGATTATTTAAAAAGAGATAGCTTTTATACAGGGGTTGCCGAAGGGAATATTTCCTCGGAAAGATTAATTGCAATGATTCATGTGGTAAATGACGAGTTGGTCATCGAACAAAAAGGAATTTATTCTGTTGAGAAATTTCTAATTGCACGTAGGCTAATGTATTGGCAAGTGTATTTACATAAAACGGGGCTGTCTGCAGAGAACATGCTGGTAAATGTTTTAAGAAGAGCAAAAGAATTGACTCAAAAAGGCGAGCACTTGTTTGCAAGCAACGCATTGACCTATTTTTTGACGACGAAGATTACAAAAGAAAACTTTACAAATGAAACATTAGAAATATTTTCAAAGTTAGATGATTATGATATTCTATCTGCCATTAAAGAATGGACAGACAGTTCAGACAAAGTACTTTCTTTATTGTCGAAAATGATAGTTGATCGAAATTTATTAAAAGTTGAAATCCAACAAGCGCATTTTTCTGAGGCGGATATTAATGTTAAAATTTCTGAACTAAAATCGACGATGAATTTATCAGATAGTGAAGCCCGTTATTTCGTATTTCAAAAGCAAATCCAAAATCAGGCTTACAATCCGTCAATGCCCATTAAAATTTTAAATAAAAATGGAGAATTAAAAGATATTGCAAAAGCATCCGACCAATTAAATTTACAAGCATTAAGCAAACCCGTAATTAAACACTTTGTTTGCTATCCAAAGCAAATGAAATTAGCGCAATCCTAAGAAATTTTATATTTTTGCACCTTATGAAATTTACAGCCGAGCAAATAGCGGAGATATTAGAAGGAGAAGTTGTTGGAAATCCGGCAAAAGAAGTTTCAAAATTATCTAAAATAGAAGAAGGAGAAATAGGCTCTTTGACTTTTTTGTCAAATCCAAAATACAACTCCTATCTATATGAGACCAATGCCTCCATTGTTATTGTTAATAAGAGTTTCATTCCAGAGAGAGAAGTAAGTGCTACTTTGATTAAAGTAGAAAATGCCTATGAATCGTTTTCAAAATTATTGGCGTTTTATAATACTGTAAAAAATAATAAGACTGGAAGAGAGTCTCCACATTATATTTCTGAATCTGCAACCATTGGATCTGATGAATATATCGGTGCATTTTCCTATATTGGAAATGATGTAAAAATTGGTAATAATGTAAAGATTTATCCCAATGTTTATATAGGTGACAATTCAATTATTGACAATAATTGCACCCTTTTTGCTGGTGTAAGAATATACTCCGATACCCTTATTGGAAAAAACTGCAAAATTCATGCAGGAGCTATTATTGGTGCAGATGGTTTTGGTTTTGCACCTGATGAAAATGGAGCATATCAGGCAGTCCCACAAATTGGAAATGTAATTATAGAAGATCAAGTAGATATTGGTGCAGGTGCAACCATAGACAGAGCAACTCTTGGATCAACAATTATTAGAAAAGGTGTGAAGATAGACAATCAGGTTCAAGTTGCTCATAATGTAGTAATTGGAAAAAACACCGTTATAGCATCTCAAACAGGCATAGCTGGATCTACTAAAATTGGCGCCAATTGTATGATTGGTGGACAAGTAGGTATTTCAGGTCATTTGTCCATAGGCGATCATGTAAAAGTATTAGCAAAGGCTGGTATTACCAAAAATATAAAAGACAATAGCATTGTGAATGGGATTCCTGCTTTTAATGCGAAAGACTATAATAAAAGCTATGTTTATTTTAAAAATTTACCCCAATTGGCAATAAAAATGGATACAATCGAAAAAGAGTTGAAAGCTCAAAAAACAAAAAAAAATGGGTAAAAAACAAAAAACTATTCAAAAAGAAATATCACTTTCAGGAGTAGGCTTGCACACAGGAGTTACTGTGAATATGACATTTAAACCAGCGCCTGCAAATCATGGATTTGCGTTTGTTCGTATGGATTTAGAAGGAACCCCAACTGTAGAAGCAAAAGCAGAATATGTTGTCAATACACAACGAGGTACTAATTTAAAAAAGAATGGTGTTGAAATACAAACATCAGAACATGTCTTAGCAGCAGCTGTTGGTTTAGATATTGAAAATCTTTTGATTGAAATGGATGCTTCAGAACCCCCAATTATGGATGGTTCTTCACAATTTTTTGTAGCTGCATTAGAAGAAGCAGGAATCATAGAATTGGAAGAAGAAATTGAAGAATACATTGTAAAAGAAGTCATTTCTTACAAAGATGAAGTAACTGGGAGTGAGATTATGTTAATGCCATCAGAAGAGTATCAAGTAACCGCGATGGTAGATTTTGGCACTAAAATATTAGGAACTCAAAATGCGACATTAGAGAAAATTTCAGATTTTAAAGAAGAAATAGCAGCAGCAAGAACATTTAGTTTTTTGCACGAAATAGAAATGCTCCTAGAAAATGATTTAATAAAAGGTGGTGATTTAAATAATGCCATTGTTTACGTCGATAAAGAACTGTCTGATAGTACAATGCAAAAATTAAAAAAAGCATTTAATAAAGAAGAAATTTCGGTGCAATCAAATGGTATTTTAGACAACTTAAAATTGCATTGGGCAAACGAAGCGGCTAGACACAAGCTTTTGGATGTAATTGGAGATTTAGCTCTTGTAGGTACAAGAATTAGAGGGAAAATCATCGCAAACAAACCAGGACACCAAGTAAACACTCAGTTTGCAAAAAAATTAGCTCAGATTATTAAAGTAGAGAAAAGAAACAAGGTGCCACAATATGATTTAAATCAGCCACCATTGTTAGACATTCACCAAATCATGGAAATTTTGCCACACAGACCTCCCTTTTTATTGGTAGATCGTGTTTTAGAACTTTCACCAACACACGTCGTTGGAATGAAAAATGTAACAATGAATGAAGATTTCTTTGTTGGCCATTTTCCGGGATCACCAGTAATGCCAGGTGTACTGCAAGTAGAAGCAATGGCGCAATGTGGAGGTATTTTGGTGCTCAGTACCGTTTCCGATCCAGAAAATTATTTAACTTTTTTCATGAAAATGAACAATGTGAAGTTCAAACAAAAAGTGTTGCCAGGAGATACGCTCATTTTTAAATGCGACTTAATAACACCGATTAGAAGAGGTATCTGTCATATGCAAGCCTATGCCTATGCAAACGGAAAAGTGGTTGCAGAAGCAGAATTAATGGCACAAATTTCTAAAATTAAATAATACATGAATCAACCATTAGCCTACGTACATCCGCAAGCAAAAATAGCTCGAAATGTAGTAATAGAGCCTTTTACCACAATTCATAACAATGTAATAATTGGTTCTGGAACTTGGATCGGATCCAATGTAACCATCATGGAAGGTGCACGAATTGGAAAAGATTGTAGAATATTTCCAGGAGCAGTTATTTCTGCAATTCCACAAGATTTAAAATTTGAGGGAGAAGATTCTTTAACGGTTATTGGTGACAATACGACTATTAGAGAATGTGTAACCATTAACAGAGGAACCAATGCATCTGGTAAAACATCCATTGGTGAAAACTGTTTGATTATGGCAACTGCCCACATTGCCCACGATTGTGTATTGGGAGATAATTCGATTGTTGTAAATGGAGTTGCTTTAGGAGGCCATGTCATTATTGGTGAACACGCAATTATTGGAGGATTGGCAGCAGTACATCAATTTATACATATTGGAGACCACGCAATGGTTTCCGGAGGTTCTCTAGTTCGAAAAGATGTTCCCCCATTTACCAAAGCAGGAAAAGAACCACTTTCTTATGTTGGAATCAATTCCATTGGATTAAGACGAAGAGGGTTTAGTACTGGGAAAATTAGAGAAATTCAGAACATTTATAGGATTTTGTATCAAAGTAAATACAACAACACACAAGCTTTAGAGAAAATTGAAGCAGAAATGGAGGCAACTCCAGAAAGAGATGAAATCATCTTATTTATTCGAAATTCCCAACGAGGAATTATGAAAGGATATTTAGGAAGCTAAAGAATCAAAAAAGTCTTTAGAGAATATTTAATCGAAAAAACCCCTCGTGGATTTAAAAAAACAAACAACAATATGGCATCAACATCAGATATTAGAAACGGATTGTGTATTCGATACAACAACGATATTTATAAAATAATTGAATTTCTACACGTAAAACCTGGAAAAGGACCTGCGTTTGTTAGAACAAAATTAAAAAGTGTTACCAATGGAAAAGTCATAGATAATACATTTCCAGCAGGAAGAAAAATTGAAGACATACGAGTAGAAACGCATAAGTTTCAATATTTATATAATGAAGGGGAAACCTATCATTTTATGAATGAACAAGATTATTCCCAAATACAATTGGAAAAATCGGCCTTGGATTCTCCTGATTTAATGAAAGAAGGACAAATTGTAACCATCATTATTAATGCAGAAGACGACATGCCCTTATCTGTTGATCTACCAGCAAGTGTAGAGTTGGAAGTAACACATACCGAGCCCGGTGTCAAAGGAAATACTGCAACCAATGCTACCAAACCTGCAACGGTAGAAACGGGTGCAATTGTAAATGTGCCTTTGTTTATCAATGAAGGAGATAAAATTAAAGTTGAAACAACCAAAGGGACCTATCAAGAAAGAATCAAAGAATAGTGTTTTTTAAAATCTAAATTATGAAGAAAACGCTATTTATAGTATTGTTTCTTAGTTTGTCACTCACTTCCTGTAGAAAAATCATAAGTTCAGTAGGTTCGTTAGGCATCGAAAAATTATCGAGCGAAGATTATAAGGCCGTTGCTACTAACGACGATTATCGTTTAGACATTCCGAAATATTTGAAGGAGATGAAAGCCTTACATGATGAAGCATCTTTTGAATATGCAAATATTTATAAAGAAGTTTATGTTGTTGTTCTTGATGAGAGTAAGCAAAAGTTTATCTCTCTTTTTCAAGAATTAGAAATGTATGATGAGAGCAAAACACCCTTAGAAAATTATGCCGATTTTCAAATGAAAAGTATCAAAGAAAGCTTAGTGAATTCGAGGAATAATATTGTCCCTATTAAAATCAAAAATCTTTCAACCAAACATTATGAATTGCACGGGATTTTGGTACCCGATGGTATCGAAATTGGGTATTTGTTAGGATTTATAGAAAGCAATCAAAAGATGTATATGGTGATGACTTGGACTTTGAAAGAGCGATATCAAAAATACGAAAACACGATGAAAACAATTCAGAAATCATTTACACTCATCAACTAATTGGACTTTAAACACACACATTCTTTAAAAGAAATTGCTCAAATTATTCAATGTGAATATGTAGGAGCCGCAAATTTCCCGATAGCTGGTATCAACGAAATTCACGTTGTCAAAAAAGGAGATCTTGTTTTTGTAGATCATCCAAAATATTATGCCAAAGCGCTAAATTCAGCAGCAACAACGATATTAATCAATAAAAAGGTGGAATGCCCAGCAGGCAAAGCTTTGCTGATCTCTGAAGATCCTTTTCGAGACTTCAACAAGCTGACCCATCATTTCAACCCATTCATAGCCGCAACCGCAAGTATAGCCGCAAGTGCAAGCATAGGAGAGGGAACTCGTATTCAACCCAATGTTTTTATTGGAAACAATGTATCCATAGGAAGTCATTGTGTAATTCACCCAAATGTAGCTATTTACGACAATACGATCATTGGAAATCATGTAACCATTCATGCAAATACTGTTTTAGGTGCCGATGCCTTTTATTACAAAAACAGACCCGAAGGATTTGATAAGTTGCTTTCTGGAGGAAATGTTGTTTTGGAAGATCATGTAGATTTAGGCGCGTCTTGTACGATAGATCGAGGAGTTACTGGAGCAACCACTATTGGCCGAGGAACAAAAATAGACAATCAAGTACATATTGGACATGATACTGTGATTGGAAAAAAGTGTCTGATAGCATCACAAACAGGAATAGCAGGCTGTGTAATTATTGAAGATGAAGTAACTCTTTGGGGGCAAGTAGGTACAAATAGTGGAATTACAATTGGTAAAGGAGCAGTAATACTGGGACAAACAGGCGTTACAAAATCTGTAGATGGAGGGAAATCTTACTTTGGGACCCCTGTGGCAGAATCAAGAGAAAAACTAAAAGAAATGGCAGCAATGAAACGTTTTTTAAAAGGGCGAAAGAATTCTTAAAATTCTTTTTTTAAAACCTACAATAAACTATTTTTGCGGCAGTAAAAAAACAAAAAATAAACCAATGAGTGTTTTAGTAAATAAGAATTCAAAAATTATTGTTCAAGGTTTTACAGGTAGTGAAGGTACCTTTCATGCCGGTCAAATGATTGACTACGGAACCAACGTTGTTGGTGGTGTAACTCCAGGTAAAGGAGGTCAAAAGCATTTAGACAAACCCGTTTTCAATACGGTTGTAGAAGCTGTAAAGAACGTTGGAGCAGATACATCAATTATATTTGTACCACCAGCATTTGCTGCGGATGCCATTATGGAATCTGCCGATGCAGGAATCAAGGTGATTATATGTATAACGGAAGGAATTCCTACTGCAGATATGGTAAAAGTAAAAGCCTATATCGATGCAAAAGACTGTACATTAATTGGTCCTAACTGTCCAGGAGTTATTACTCCAGAAGAGGCTAAAGTGGGTATTATGCCAGGTTTTATCTTCAAGAAAGGAAAAGTAGGGATTGTTTCTAAATCTGGAACACTAACCTATGAAGCTGCCGATCAAGTTGTAAAACAAGGTTTTGGTATTACCACTGCCATTGGTATTGGAGGTGATCCAATTATAGGAACGACCACCAAAGAAGCTGTAGAAATGTTAATGAACGACCCCGAAACAGAAGCGATTGTAATGATTGGTGAAATTGGTGGAAATTTAGAAGCTGAAGCAGCACAATGGATCAAAGCAGATGGGAATAGAAAGCCAGTTGTAGGTTTTATCGCTGGGCAAACCGCTCCTGCTGGTAGAACAATGGGACATGCTGGAGCCATTGTAGGAGGTGCAGATGATACGGCACAAGCGAAAATGAAAATTTTGGCAGAAAACGGTGTACATGTTGTGAGTTCTCCTGCAAAAATTGGAGAAATGGTTGCTAAAGTTTTAAAATAAAGATTCAATATAAGTTCGAGCAGCATCGAGAACTACTCAAAATAAATAGTAGATTCCCGCTTAGTTAGTGGGAATTTTCATTTAATTATCAACTACTTAAATCCTATTGATATGAAATTATTAGAAAACAAATCAGCAATTATCACGGGCGCTACAAGAGGTATTGGACGTGGTATTGCTATTGAATTTGCAAAACAAGGTGCCAATATTGCTTTTACCTATAGTTCGTCTGTAGCAGCTGCAGAAGCATTAGAAACAGAATTAAAAGCTTTTGGAGTTGCTGCAAAAGGCTATCAATCCAACGCAGCAGATTTTGATGCAGCGCAAGAATTGGCTAAAGAAGTTTTAAAAGAATTTGGTGCGATTGATATTTTGGTAAACAATGCAGGAATTACCAAAGACAATTTGTTAATGCGGATCTCAGAAGATGATTTTGATAGCGTAATTGAAGTCAACTTAAAATCTGTTTTTAATCTTACAAAAGCAGTAATTCGTCCAATGATGAAGCAACGTGCGGGATCTATTATTAATATGAGTTCTATTGTAGGTTTAAAAGGAAATGCAGGACAAGCCAATTATGCAGCCTCGAAGGCAGGTATTATTGGTTTTTCTAAATCTGTAGCTTTAGAATTAGGTTCAAGAAACGTACGCAGCAATGTAGTTGCACCTGGTTTTATTGAAACCGAAATGACGGACAAGTTAGATGCTGCAGTGGTACAAAGCTGGAGAGATGGTATTCCATTAAAAAGAGGAGGAAAGCCACAAGACATTGCAAATGCATGTGTTTTCTTAGCTTCAGATATGAGTGCTTATATTACAGGACAAACCTTGTCTGTAGATGGCGGTATGATGACCTAGTAGCTTTGAAATTAATCTTATAAAAACCTGTAACAATTTAACGTTACAGGTTTTCTTTTTTTAGATAGTTCTTTATATCTTTCCGTAAAAATAAAAACATTGCAAACAACTACCGCGCTTTTTATATTGCTTGCATTCCTATTGAGTTTGGCGATCGCCTATTACCAGTACATTTATGGATCAAAAGACGCGCGTTCTAGAAAAATACTGTTGTTTTCATTCAGAGCACTCAGTCTATTTCTGTTGCTATTACTACTGATCAATCCAGCAGTTCAAAAAAAAGTGATAGAAAATACAAAACCTATTTTAGCCGTTCTAATTGATAATTCAGCATCCATAGCCGTCTTTAACGAAGAAAAAAAGGTAGAAAACATCTTAGAAGCCCTTGAGACAAGTGGACCTTTAAATGCTAAATTTGAATTGGCCTACTTTTCTTTTGGAACCTCTGTAAAAGTAAAAGATTCTTTACTATTCGATGCGCCACTAACAGCAATTTCTGAGAGCATTATTGAAATCAATAAACTGTATAAGAATAGAATAGGAGAACTTGTACTCCTTTCAGATGGCAATCAAACTTCTGGGAATGACTATGAATATATAAGTTCTAATATGCCAATTACTCCAATTATACTGGGGGATACAGCAAATTATACTGATCTTCGCATTCGTCAAATAAATGTCAATAAGTACAGCTACTTAAAAAATCAGTTTCCAGTAGAAGTGCATCTTTTTTATGAAGGAATAGATCCAATAAGTACTATGTTTCAGATAGAGAAGAAAGGAAAAACCCTATTCAAACAACAAGTTCGTTTTTCAGCATCAGAAAAATCAAAAACAATTCGGACGAATCTCATGGCTACCCGAGAAGGAATCAATTTTTACAAAGCATCTATTGAAGCCTTCGAAACAGAAAAAAACACGCAGAACAACACTAAAGATTTCTCCATTGAGGTGATTGATACACAAACAAAAATAGCGCTGATTTCTGCCGTTCTGCATCCCGATTTGGGAGCCTTAAAGCGGTCCATAGAAAAAAACAAACAACGTAGTGTTGCTGTATTTAATATCAAAAATAATGATATTCAATTAAATGATTATCAATTTTTTATATTGTATCAACCAAACTATGACTTTAATTATTTATTCAAAGAATTGAAAACATTAAAATCCAATTATTTAGTAGTTTCTGGCGTCAGTACAGATTGGGAGTTCCTCAACAAACAGCAACTCGGATTTACTAAAAAGGCAATCGCGCAAACAGAAAATTATACGGCCAATTATCAATTTTCTTTTCAACCTTTTTTACAAAAAAATATCGGATTCAATAATTTTCCACCCTTAAAAGATCAATTTGGAGAAGTACTGCTATCCACAGAAAATCACGTTTTACTACAACAACGTGTTTTTGGAGTTGCCTTCGAACAGCCTTTATTGGCAACATTCGAGCAAAACAGCCAAAAGTCTGCGGTTATTTTTGGAGAAGGAATTTGGAAATGGCGTGCTGCTTCTTATTTACAAAATAATTCATTTGAAGATTTCGATGAATTTACAGGCAATTTAGTGCAGTATTTAGCTTCAAGCAGCAAACGTAAGCGGTTGGAAGTGTCTTTAGAAAGCCTGTATCTATCCAATGCTCCAATACGCATTTCTGCTTATTATACAGACAAAAATTATCAATTCGATCCGAGAGCTTCTTTGCTGTTTTCTGTTACCAATACCGTTACAAAAGAACAACGAGAGTTTCCCTTTTCTTTGGCGCACAATTCGTTTCAAGTTGTTGTAGAAAATTTAGTGCCTGGAAATTACCAGTATGTCGTTACTGTCGCGGGCCAGAAAAGTATGCGTAGCGGTGTTTTTACAATTTCAGAAGCAGGCTTAGAAGCACAATTTACCAAGGCAAATACAACGAAATTGAATCGACTGGCCAAGAGCACAGGAGGGAAGGTGTACCATTCCAAAGAGATTATAGGTTTGATTGATGCTTATGTTGAGAATGAAGATTATGCTACTCTTCAGAAGACAGTGCTCAAAAAACAGGCTTTAATAGACTGGAAGTGGCTATTAATCCTCCTCCTTAGCCTATTAACGATTGAATGGTTTGTAAGAAAATATTATGGAAAAATTTAAACAATGCTAGAATACTTTTTTCAATGCCCTTATTGCTGGGAAGAAATTTCGATGTTATTGGATACCAGTGTATCGCATCAAAATTATGTAGAAGATTGCGAAACATGTTGCAATCCAATAGAAATAGAAACGCGTTTTGAAGATGGGGAATTAACAACCTTTAATGCAATCAACTTAGAACAATAAAAATGACATTTGACACAAGACGCTGGGTAAAACCCCAAGATTTAAATCCATCTGGGACTTTGTTCGGAGGAAGAATATTAGCATGGATTGATGAGGAAATCGGGATTTATACGAGTATTCAGCTAGAAACTCCAAGAACAGCAGTTAGGCATATGGGGGCGATTAATTTTGTACATCCTGTACAATTGGGGGCTATTATAGAAATTGGTATGGAAGTACAGCAGTTTGGCAACACCTCCATTACCCTTTCCTGTTGTGTTAGAGATACCCATACTCACAAAACAATTCTTACCATAGATCGCATTGTAATGGTTGCATTAGATGCTCAAGGGAATCCTGAAATTCATGGAAAAAATTAGTTAAATTTTAAAATAACTCAATAACTTTATAAACTTTTGTTAAGAGATATAGATTGTTTTATTTTCATAAATGAATATTAATTTTGTAAATTTGAATAAACTTAAAAACAAATAAATATGACAAGGAATCAAGTAGATCTTAACTTCCCAAAAGGAGGAGTTTTCTTAATAATAGTTGCCGTAATCGGAATTTTTTTATTTTCTAAATCAACCATAACTATCGGACCTGGAGAAGGTGGAGTAATTTTTGAAAGCCTTGGAGGCGGTATCGATACAGAGAAAACCTATGGAGAAGGCTTTCATGTTATGTTGCCTTGGAATAAAATGATTGTAAGAAAAGTTCGTCAGCAATCGATTTCCGATGAAATGAATGTACTTTCAGTAAATGGATTGGAAGTAAGAGTTAACGGAACCATTTGGTATGAACCTGAATTTAGTAATTTAGGAAAACTAATTAAAACCAAAGGAGAGGATTATGAGCGTGAATTGTTGGATCCAGCTATTAATGCCGCAGCAAGAAGCGTTGTTGGTCGATACACTCCAGAACAATTGTACTCTAGTAAAAGAGATGTCATTGAACAAGAAATTTTAGACGAAGTTCAAAAAGTACTACAAAATCAATTTTTATTGGTAACAAGAGTTTTGGTTGAAGACGTAAAATTACCTGCAACGATTCGAACAGCTATTGAAACGAAATTAAAACAAGAGCAAGAATCCTTAGAATACGAGTTTCGAATTTCGAAAGCACAAAAAGAAGCAAAAAGGCAAAAAATTGATGCCGAAGGGAAAGCCATTGCAAATAAAATTTTAAGTGCTTCTTTGACAGATAAAATTTTACAAGAAAAAGGAATTGACGCTACTTTAGAGCTTGCGAAATCTTCAAACAGTAAAGTAATTGTCATTGGTTCTGGGGAGTCTGGAATGCCTATCATTCTTGGGAATCAATAATAAATTTTCCACACATTATATAAAAATCCAGCCTTAGCTGGATTTTTTTTGCGCTAATTTCACCTACATAACCGAAACGTAATTTCTTAAATATATGTTAAATAAAAAAAAGAGTGTAACGAAATGAAAAATGCCCCGTCCTACAGGTGTAATTAAATGCTATAAAAAATGAAAATTGAAGAAAAAGAGCTACAAAAAGGTAAGAAAAACAATTCATTAGAAACGATTCAGTCGAAAATCATATAAGGTTAGTTAGTTAGTTAGTTAGTTAGTTAAAAAGTAGGGTTCGGTCAGAAACAATGTTTCTGACCGTTTTTTTTGCTTTAATTTTGTTTTCTTTCAGGAATGTTATTGCGTTCAATCTTTCCTTTTTTAAGCGCTTTATAGCTCTCATAACAATCCAAGACAGCTTCAATCATTTGTAGGTCAGAAGCTTTTTTGATAAAATACTCCGAATAATTACAATCAGAAAGCAACTCTGAGAGTTCTTGACTGTCCATTTCTAAATATTCCATCATTACCTCACGATCAAATTTCCCGGCCAACATTTTCCGCAAATCATCCTGTTTCTTTAACTTTTGAAGTTTCTTTAATTGTTTGGGTTTTTTCCCAAAAAGAGAGTATAAGAAATCTACAGGTTGAAATAGGGCAGCCAAAGGAGAAGAGAAGTCTTTTTCTTTTGGTTTCCCCACCTCATAGGTTTGTGGCAGCCCATTGATATGAATCCGTGTAAATTTATCTTTCGGTACTTGTTTGATATCTACTTCTAAAACCCCAATGAGTTTGGTCGATTTGATGATCACTTCACGCACCTCTTCCGGTTTTTCATAGAGCGCAATTACCAATTCATTACCTTTTAATAAATCGTTGGTAATTTTTAATTTGATGGAAGCAAAGCCCAAATAAGAAACTAAAATGGTATCATTTGCGCGGGTTGGAAGATCAAAAAAACCTTTATCATTGGTAATGGTTCCTACAACCGTATTTAAGTTGAGAATATGAGCTGCGCTTAACGAACGTTTGCTGATCCCGTGCACAATTTGACCTTTTAAAGGGCTTACTTTTAGTGAGTCTGTTTGAGAAAAACTACTGATTGTAAAAACGAAAAGGAACCCGAAGAATATTTTTTGCATAGTGACAAATTTAAGAATATTCGGGTATAGATTGGTGAATTATTTGTAAAAATGAACGAAAAGAAAGCTGTTAGTATCCCAAACTGGCGCTTGGAAAATGAGAAGTTGGTTTGGAAGATCATTTTTCACCATGCAATACGGTTGAAAACCACAAGATGCAATCCTGCGACAACGGTGCGTAAAAGAGAAGTTCCTTTTAAAAGAGGAAAATTTGAAGATATGGAATAAATAGTACATCAAGAAAGCGCAAAAGGAAATGAAATCTCTTTTACAGCGATAGAACAAAAGCCTCTTTTTTTAAAGTGTTAAAAATTAACATAAATAAATTTATAAATTTTAAATAAAAGTGACGTTAGTGTCCTAAAATGGGGCTCTTGTAGAAATTTCAAAAATGAAAACTGATAATTAGGGTTTAAAAAAATAAATTTTTGCTTTCTTGTGGGGATGCACGTTGATTGAAATACTAAAAGTTTCTTAAAAACTGTTATTACTGGGTTTGTTGCTAAGTAGCGTTCTAAAATGACGCTAGGAAAAAAGAGAAGTCGTATTCAAAACAGCAAGAGCTATAAGCCAAAGATAACACGAAGTAGAGCAGCTGTTGTAAAAGTGCGCACGAGAAGATTCGAACTTCCACGTTCTTGCGAACACAGCCCCCTCAAGGCTGCGCGTCTACCAATTTCGCCACGTGCGCTTTTATTAAAGTAAAAAAGTCAAGCACCACGCCCAACTTTTTCATGGTGACCGGGCTGGGGCTCGAACCCAGGACCCTCTCCTTAAAAGGGAGATGCTCTACCAACTGAGCTACCAGGTCGAGACTCAATTAAATCGAGTACAAATATAATATCATTCTTAAAAATTAACCCTATAAAAATGTCTTTTTTTTATCGATATTTGCAGAAACTCCCAAAGAATGAAAATCGTTTTATTAGGATATATGGCTTCTGGAAAATCGACTATTGGAATGCTTCTTTCCAAAGAGCTTTCGATGCCTTTTATTGATCTAGATGCCTACATCGAATCCAAAGAGAAAAGTACGATCAAGGCTATTTTTAAAACTAAGGGAGAAATATACTTTCGAAAAATAGAGCATGCCTACCTTAGCGATCTCTTAAGTTCTGAGAAGGATTTCGTTCTTTCTCTAGGGGGCGGAACCCCATGCTATGCAAACAATATGGAATCTATTTTAAAGGCGCAGCAAACTACTTCATTTTATTTACAAGCAAGTATTTCACTCTTGGTGGAAAGATTGATAAAAGGGAGAGAAAACAGGCCTATGGTCAAAGAAATAGGAGATGAGAAGTTGGGAGAATACGTTGCAAAACATCTGTTTGAAAGACGTTTCTTCTACGAACAAGCACTTCATAAAATTGGAATAGATCAAAAAGATGCCCAAGAAATTGTTACAGCAATACAAACAAAATTACATTAAATAGGCAATGGTCTCATTCTTGTTAAATTCTACCACGACATGTTCGTTGATAGAGGTTGACAATGAAATTCCTTTGAAATCTGCTTTTACAGGATATTTTTTGTGATTCCGATTCACTAAAACCGCAGTTTTAAATCTTTTTAATGGAACGTTTAAAAAATGTTTAACGGCATAGATTAAAGTAGCTCCAGAATTGAGTACATCATCTACCAAAACAATTGATTTGTTCTTATAATCTTTTTCATTTAAAGTAGTTCGAATGGGATCTAAGGGATTTTTTTTATTGACAACAATCTCACAGAGTGTTGTTTTAATGTCTGATATTTTGTTAAGATCAACTACTAACTTTTTAGCCAATAGCAAACCATTGCCAACAATTCCAACAATAACAACTTCTTTCTCGTTGGAATTACTCTCTAAAATTTGATAAGCAATTCTTCGTATTTTTTGCGACACTGCTAGAGTGTTTAAAATAATGTTTTTTGTATCAGTCATCTTGGTTATCTATATCTTCTATATCTCTATAATCTTCAATATCGCGTCGGTCTTTTTTGGTAGGGCGTCCAGAACCTTGTTTTCGGTAGTGATCTCTCGCAAATTTAAGCATTTCATTTTTCTCAAAGGCCTCTTTTGGAGTCACATCTTTGCGATACAAATCCACAATTTTTGCACCGACACGACTTTCGGGTAAATCTAAAACTTTAAATTGATAATTGATTTGATTTTTTCGCACCAAAAGAAGCTCGTTTCCAAAGACTTCTTTAGACGGTTTTATATTGGCGTCGTTTATCTTTACATGGCCTTTTTTACAGGCTATTGTAGCGATATTTCGGGTTTTGTAAACCCGAATGCACCATAGATATTTGTCAATTCTCATAAAAATTGTTAAAAAAGTACTTTTGCCTTTTTACAAAGGTATTAAATTGCTAAATTGCGACACCAAATTAAGACGAATAAATGAATAATTTAAAAAATATTTTTGCACTTTGTATCCTAAGTGTTCTAGCATATGCATGTGGCGATTCTGATAGGACTTCTGTTGAGGTTTTTGACCATGAAGCACAAGCACTCATTGACAGAGACTCTCTATCGATATTCTTTACCAAACACTACTATGACACAGCGGTTGATTCTGTAAAAACTTTAGTGGCGGGTGCAACACCTCTTTCTGAAGATGCGAATCTGAAGACCATGAATGTAACAGAAAATGAAATTGACTATGAATTGTATTATTATGTAGAAAGCGTTGGAAACCCTATCAATGAGAAAGGATTTCCAACCCCTTTAGATTCTATTTTTGTAAAATACGAAGGGTTTCGAATTAATGGTTCTGATAGTATTACACCTAGGTTTGAAATCAGAGAAACGCCAATTTGGTTTACTCTAAACTCAGTAATTAGAGGTTGGTCTTATGGATTTACCAATTTTAAAAACGGAGACAATGTAACCGATAACGGCCCCATTACTTTTGAAAATGGTGGAAAGGGTATTTTATTCATTCCTTCAGGTTTGGCTTACAGAAATTCGGGAACCAGCGGTTCCATTCGTTCCAATGAAAACTTAATCTTTTACATTAATTTATTTGATTTTGTAAAAGACACTGATCATGATAATGATGGGATTCCATCTTGGTTAGAAGATCCTGACGGAGATGGTGACCCAAGAAATGATGATACCAATGGTGACTTTTTTGTCAATTATTTAGACGGCGATGATGATGGGGATGGGGTACTAACCAAAGACGAAGATGCTAATGGGGATGGAAATCCCGCAAATGACTTTAGTGATCCTAATAACCCAACATTAGCAGATTATCTAAATCCAGACATTAATTAACGAAATTGATGTTTTACCCTACAAAAAAAGCGCTTGAAATTCTCAAGCGCTTTTTTTATGCCATAAAAATATTTTTTAGAATCGATACGACAATCCTATAAGTATTTGATTTACTCGAGTATCAAATTCAATACTCGTAGTATCATCTAGAAAACGAGATTCAATATCGTTGAAACCTCTTTCCAAACGTACATCTATTCCTAATTTCCCCAATTCAATTCCAGCACCTATTTGCAGTCCAACGGTAAAACCATCTCCAGTTACCTCTGGAATATCATTCAAGTCAAAATCTTGAGCTAAAACATATTGAAAACTAGGTCCAATAAATACATTTCCCACACCTAAGAACTTTTTACCAAACAATACAGGAATATCAATTTTTTGAAAACTAAAATCTGTTTGAAGTGCATCTGCAACAATTCCTGCTGGAAGATAGGTAATGCTACTCTCTAAATTGGTATAGATCAATTCGGGTCTAATATAAATTCCCAATACAGGGATTTTTGCGCGTAACCAGATCCCTGCGTGGTATCCTGTTTTACTTTCTGCGCCTTCAAAAACATTTTCAGTAACTGCAACAATAGTTTCCGAATTATAATTTACTCCCCCTTTAATTCCAAAATTGAGTTGTGCATTAGTGCTTTGACTAAAAGCAAATGTCAAACAAATGAGTAAAATTCCTTTTTTCATACTGTATTTTTTATTTTTTTCTTGAAATTACTTTTTTAACGGCAGCAACAACTGCATCCGAATCCAATCCATATTTTTTCATCAATTGCGCTGGAGTCCCTGATTCACCAAAAGTATCATTGGTAGCTATAAATTCTTGTGGAGTAGGGGTGTTCACTGCTAATGTTCGCGCAACACTTTCTCCTAAACCACCTAGTTTATTATGTTCTTCAGCAGTTACAATACATCCTGTTTTGGCAACAGACTTTAAAATAATGTCCTCATCTAATGGTTTGATGGTGTGAATATTGATCACTTCTACAGAAATCCCTTCCGCTTCTAATTTTTCTGCCGCTTGTAAGGATTCCCAAACCAAGTGTCCAGTAGCAACGATGGTTACGTCGGTTCCTTCGGTTAATTGAATTCCTTTTCCAACAACAAACTTTTCATCTGCAGGCATAAAAACAGGCACCTTAGGTCTTCCAAAACGCAAATAAACAGGCCCATCATGGTCTGCAATAGCAATGGTAGCTGCTTTGGTTTGATTGTAATCACAGGTGTTGATTACCGTCATACCTGGCAACATTTTCATCAAACCAATGTCTTCTAAAATTTGATGCGTCGCACCGTCTTCCCCTAAGGTTAAACCTGCATGAGAAGCACAAATTTTTACATTTTTGTCAGAATAAGCAACTGATTGACGAATTTGATCATACACACGACCCGTAGTAAAATTTGCGAATGTTCCTGTAAAAGGTATTTTACCTCCAATGGTAAGTCCCGCTGCAATTCCAATCATATTTGCTTCCGCGATCCCAATTTGAAAAAATCTTTCTGGATTTTCTTTGATAAACTGGTCCATTTTTAAAGAACCAATTAAATCGGCACAAAGGGCAACTACATTAGGATTTGTTCTCCCTAATTCTGTTAAACCGTCTCCAAAACCAGATCTAGTATCTTTTTTTTCTGTGTAGGTGTATTTTTTCATTCTAAGTGTGTGTTGTTAAATTTTGCGTAAAAATAAACTTTTATTTTTCTTTAATGAAAAGAAAAGAGAGAATACAACCAAGACTTTCACACATTCTGTTGAAAAGTCTGCAAGAAGCTTTCTTAAGATCAATTAGGTTCGATACAATTTATAAGTGCATCAATGCATCATAGAGTTTATGAACGGGCAATCCTACTACATTAAAAAAACTACCTTCTATTTTATCAATAGCAATAAAACCAATCCATTCCTGAATTCCATAGGCGCCCGCCTTGTCGAAAGGTTGGTAAGTGTCGATGTAATAATTGATTTCTTCGTCAGAGATTTCTTTGAAATAAACCACGGTAATATCATTTACAATATTCTGAAAATGAGTACCTCTTATTGAAATAGAAGTCATTACTTCGTGTTTCTTCCCAGAGAGCGCTCGGAGCATATTAAAAGCATCTTGCCTGTCTTTGGGTTTTCCCAAAGCTTTTCCGTCCAACCAAACAATGGTGTCCGAGGTAATCAATACATCGTTTTTTTTTAAGTTGGTAAAGGATTTTGATTTTAAATCGGCCAAATAATCAGTGATTGCAAGTCCTTTCAATGAGGAAGGATATACTTCTTTTACATCTTTGAATTCAATGGTAAATGCAATGTCCAAATCCTTAAAGAATTGCTGCCTTCTTGGAGATCCAGAAGCCAAAATAATATGGTAATTTTTTAATTTTTCGCGTAACATGTTTCTGGGTTTAGATCCAGTATCTCTAATTGAAGTTCTTTTTAATTCTATCCAAATCTCGTTTATTGTCTCGATCTTTTAATACTTCACGCTTGTCATGGGTTTGTTTTCCTTTTGCCAATGCAATCTCCAATTTTGCAAAACCAAGCTCATTGATAAACAAACGCAAAGGAACGATAGTATTTCCTTTTGCCTCCACATCTCTTTTAAGCTTTTTAAGTTCACGTTTGTTCAAGAGTAATTTTCGTTCACTTTTTGGCTTGTGATTGAATTGATGCCCAAAAATATATTCTTCAATATACATGTTAACAACAAACAATTCACCACGCTCATTAAACTCACAAAAACTTTCCGTAATTCTGGCCTTGCTAAGTCGAATTGATTTTATTTCAGTACCTGTTAATTGAATTCCAGCAACTAATTTGTCGAGAATTTCATATTCAAATCGCGCCTTTTTATTTTGTATGTTGATGTTTTTCTGAACAGTCATTGACTGGATTTTAGAATCGTTATTGCTTGTAAATGTATTTTTTTCTTTGGATTAAAAAATTGCCAAATTTTAACAAAGATACATTTTTGATTAAGATTAAGATGTGTAATTTAGCAGTGAATTTATACTTAAAATACAATCATAATGGTACGCTTTTTTTTTCTAGTTACATTCACACTTTTTATTTCTTGTGCAAAGAAGGAAACACCACTTACCGCGCAACAAATTGTAGATAAAACTTTCGTTCGATCAGGGGCAGACAAAGTAGGGAGTGCTCAAATTAGGTTTCAATTTAGAGATAAAAAATATGCAGCAATTCGAAAAAAGGGAACCTTTTATTTGGAAAGGACTGCTCTCAATACTACTTCTAAAATAAGAGATGTCATATCCAATGAAGGTTTTCAGCGTTTTGAAGATGATACACCTATTACAGTGGCAGATACGATGGCTGTAAAATATCGAAATTCGATTAACTCTGTGCACTATTTTTCTGTACTGCCTTATGGACTCAATGATAAAGCGGTACAAAAGAAACTATTGCCTTCATCGGTTGTCGCTGGAAAGGACTACTTCAAGGTGATGATTACATTTTTGGAAGATGGTGGAGGAGAAGATTTTGAGGATGTTTTTGTCTATTGGATTGGAAAAGAAGATTTTCTAATTGACTATTTGGCCTATACCTTTCATACAAATGGCGGTGGAAAACGCTTTCGAGTGCTAAAGGAGCAATGCAATATAAAAGGAATACGATTTGTTGATTACCACAACTATCAACCAATACATCCAGAAACTCCATTGGTCGATTTGGACCTCGCCTTTGATAAAAAGCAATTGAAAAAAGTATCAGAAATTATCCTAGAAAACATTGAGGTAACCCTTTTAACAGATTAAAATGAGCAAAAAACAACTCATTAGTAAAGCATTAAACGATTTTTATACCAAGGCCTCCGAAGAAACACGCTTGGACAATGGTATGGGTTTTTTTGAGTTTGAACGCATTAAGTCGCTTATTGAGAGGCATCTTTTCAAAACCAATGCAACTATTATTGATGTGGGTGGAGGTACCGGAAAGTACAGTGAATGGTTGGCAAAAATGGGGCATCATGTGCATTTAATCGAACCTGTAGAAAAACACCTCAAACTGGCACAAAAACGCGCTCAGCAATTAAAGAATCCCTTTTCGGTGACTTTGGGGGAATCACGAAATCTCCAACTCAAAAACGAGTTTGCTGATTTGGTTATTTTACACGGACCCTTGTACCACCTTCAGAAAAAAGAAGATCGATTGCAAACCATTCAGGAGGCAAAAAGAGTGTTGAAAAAAGGAGGCATTGTTTTAGGTTTTGCTATCAATTCCGCTGCATCAACAATAGCAGGCTTACTGCAAGGACTCATTCATAAAAAAACTTTTTTTGACATGTGTAAGACAGTGTTAACTTCAGGAATTCACAATCCTCCAAAGGAATTCCCTTGGTTGTTGGCTGATGGTTTTTGTCACAAGCCCAAACAATTAAAGAAAGAATTCACCTCTCAGGGTTTAGAAATTATCAATTTGTTTGCAGTGGAAGGAATGATTTGGTTGGACAATGAATACTTTGCAAACATGTTAGATCCTCAAAAGAAAAAAACATTATTGGCACTTTTAGAAGTCACCGAAAAAGACGAATCAGTATTGGCTTTTAGTCCGCACATGCTGTTGGTTGCAAAAAAGTAAACTTATTCTAGAATTTCAATACGACTCGTCTTTTTTGCTCCTACCACGGTAACAATGTAAAGGCTTGCATTGTCGTGGTCGTCCATGTTTTTGTATTTCGCTTCTCCTAAGATTTTGTTTGCAAAAACAGGTGTTGTATTGCTATGACCAACAATCAATATCTTTTTTCCTTTTGTAGCTGCAGCAAAATCTTCCGTATACATCTTTTTGGGATCATAGTGTTGAATTGAGAGATTCATTTGATTTGCAGTTGGTGTAGCTGTTTGTATCGTTCTATTGTACTTTGTTGAATAAACAGCCTCTAATGCTATATTTTTAAAATACCGTGCCCAATTTATAGCTCTTTTTTTTCCCGCTTCATTTAAATCTGGGTTTCGATTTGTTGCATCGGTTCTTACTTTTTCTGCATGACGAATTAAATAATAGGTCGTTGTTTCTTCAGTAGTACAAGAAAGTAGCGCGGTAAAAACAAAAAGAAGAAGGAGTGTGTATTTTTTCATTAGGGCATATTTTAGGCAAACAATATACGTAAAAATAAAAAAAGGGATGTCTTTTATAACATCACTTTTTTGAGGTCTCGTAAACTTAAATTATAAACTTTCCACCAAATCAGATTGATTTCTAAACACGAGCTGATCATCAAAACAATCTAATAAAATGATACTATCAGTTGTTATTTTTCCTGATAAAATATCTTTCGAAAGCGCATTAAGTACTTCTTTTTGAAGCACTCTTTTTACTGGCCTAGCTCCATACTCTGGTTGGTATCCTTTCATGGAGAGGTATTCGATAGCCTCGTCTGTAGCATCGATTGTGATTTTCTGTTGGTCAATCCTTTTTTTCAATTCATCAAATTGTAATTTTACAATTTGATGAATAGCAGCTTTGTTTAGAGGAGTAAAGAGTAAGATATCATCAATTCTATTCAAAAACTCAGGTCTTACCGTCTGTTTCAAGAGGCCGAGTACTTCAATTTTGGCAGCCTCGGAAGCCAACGTTGAATCTGCTTTTGAAGCTTCAAATTTCTCTTGAATCATAGCGCTTCCCAGATTTGACGTCATAATTATGATGGTATTTTTAAAATCGGCAACACGGCCTTTATTATCCGTTAATCTTCCTTCATCCAACACTTGCAATAATATATTGAAAGTATCCGAGTGCGCCTTTTCAATTTCATCCAATAGGACTACAGAATAGGGTCTTCTTCGAACAGCTTCTGTCAATTGACCTCCTTCATCATAGCCAACATATCCTGGAGGTGCACCCACCAATCTACTCACAGAATGCCGTTCTTGGTATTCGCTCATGTCGATTCTTGTCATTGCATTTTCATCATCAAATAAGTAAGCAGCCAAAGCTTTTGCCAATGCTGTTTTTCCTACACCAGTTGTTCCTAAAAATAAGAAGCTTCCAATTGGCTTATTTGGATGCTGCAAACCAGCTCTAGATCTTCTAACAGCATCGGAAACAGCAACAATTGCTTCTTCTTGACCCACGATTCTTTTCCGCAACTCATCTTCTAATTGCAATAATTTTTCGCGTTCAGATTGCACCATTTTTTTGACTGGAATCCCCGTCCATTTGCCAACAACTTCAGCAATATCATCTAGGGTAACTTCTTCTTTGATGATTGAGTTTTCAGATTGATTTTCTCTCAAATGGTCTTGTAAGGCTTCTAATTGATCCTGTGCTTCTTTAATTTTGCCATATCTAATTTCTGCAACTTTTCCATAATTTCCTTCACGTGCTGCTTTCTCAGCCGCTATTTTAAAGTTTTCAATCGCTAATTTTGCATTTTGAATATTATCAACAACTTCTTTTTCAGATTTCCATTTTGCATTAATCTCGTTTCGTTCTTCTTTAAAATTACCCAATTCAGATCGCAAACCTTTGAGCTTTGTTTCGTCTTTTTCACGTTTAATAGCTTCAATTTCAATTTCTAATTGCATAATTTTACGATCTAAAACATCCAATTCTTCGGGTTTCGAGTTGATTTCCATTCGCAATTTAGAAGCAGCCTCATCCATGAGATCTATTGCTTTGTCTGGTAAAAAACGATTGGTAATATATCTTTGTGATAATGTTACAGCACCAATAATGGCTTCATCCTTAATGCGAACTTTATGGTGGGTTTCGTATTTTTCTTTAATCCCGCGCAAAATTGAAATTGCACTCTCAGTATCGGGCTCATTTACTAGAATTTTTTGAAAACGTCTTTCGAGTGCTTTGTCTTTTTCAAAATGTTTTTGATATTCGTCTAGGGTAGTCGCGCCTATTGCACGTAATTCTCCACGAGCCAATGCAGGTTTTAAAATGTTAGCGGCATCCATAGCGCCATTTCCGCCACCTGCACCTACCAATGTGTGAATTTCATCAATAAATAAAACAATGTCTCCATTGGATGTGGTGACTTCTTTGATGACCGCTTTTAGACGCTCTTCAAACTCTCCTTTGTATTTTGCACCCGCAATTAAAGCCCCCATGTCCAAAGAAAAAATGAGTTTTTCTTTTAGATTTTCAGGAACATCTCCATCTACAATTCTATGTGCTAATCCTTCTGCAATTGCCGTTTTTCCTGTACCCGGTTCTCCAACTAAAATTGGATTGTTTTTGGTTCTACGAGAAAGTATTTGAAGCAATCGTCTTATTTCATCATCTCTACCAATCACAGGGTCCAACATATTGTCTTTCGCTAATTGATTTAAATTTTTCGCGTATTTATGCAACGAATTGTAGTTTTCTTCTGCATTTTGAGAAGTCACTCGTTCGCCTTTTCTTAATTCTTTAATGCAATGTTCCAACTCTTTTTCAGTAGCTCCTAAATCTTTTAAAATTTGTGAAATTGTACTTTTTGATTTAAAAATACTAAGAATCAAATGTTCGATGGAAATAAATTCATCCTTCATTTTTTTAGCAATTACAGCTGCCTCCGTTAAACTTTTGCTTGCAATTCTTGAAAGAATTAAATCAACTCCAGAGACTTTAGGAACACTTTCTAAATGTTTATCTAATGTCTGAATTACCATTGCGATATTTATATGCAATTTCTTGAGGATAAACGGAAGGACATTTTCATCAACTTGCGTCAATGCTTTAAAGATATGCTCATTTTCTATTTGATTGTGCCCAAATGCTTGTGCGATTTCTTGAGACAATTGGATAGTTTCCTGTGCTTTGGTGGTATAATTATTGAAATTCATTTTTTTATTCTTTTTTATTTTTTTTTTCTCTTAAATGCAATTCTAATACCATTTGATGAATTTACTAGAATCAAGTCATTTTGTCGTGTTTCACCTTGTTATTACTGACTTTTTGACTTAATAAAAGTTTCCTACATTTGCAGTGAATTTGAAAATAAAAAGAAAGGTATGGGATTGTTTGACGGAGTTTTTAAGAGTAATAAAAAAGAAAAAGGAGATGTAGCAACATTTATCAATTGGATTCCGCTCACAAACTTAGATCAATTAGCAACTATTAAAGTAGAATCTGAAACTGAATTTGTGCTTATTTTTAAGCATTCGACTCGTTGTGGAATTAGCAGAATGGTCATCAAACAATTTGAAAACCTCTTTACAGTGGAAACGAAGAAACTTAAAGTGTACTATCTAGATCTTTTAAACTATCGAAATATATCGGATGAAGTCGGATATTCTTTCCAAGTTGTCCATCAATCTCCTCAATTGATCGTAGTTCGAAATGGAGTTACTTTTGCTCATTTTTCACATAATGATATCACAGAAACAAATTTATTAAAATTTCAATAGCCTAAAGTAGTGAAAAACCTATTTTAAGTCTTATTTTTGTATTTCAAAATTTTTAAAATCTTGGCAGAAATTAGCACCTTAAAGAATACTTCAGGAAAAGAATTATATAATTATCAAAAAGATGCCATCACGGAAATCTTTCAACGATTTGATAATGCTGGTGACGATTACCATTTATTGTATCAACTTCCAACGGGAGGTGGTAAAACGGTCATTTTTTCTGAAATTGTAAGACGCTATATCTCCAAGTATAAGAAAAAAGTTTTAGTCTTAACGCACCGAATAGAATTGAGTAAGCAAACCTCAAACATGCTTAGCGAGTTTGGAGTTGAAAATAAAATCATTAACAGTACCGCCCAACTAGACGATCAAGATAAATACGATTGTTTTGTTGCTATGGTGGAGACTTTGAAAAACAGATTGAATGACGAAAAGCTTGATATTTCTGATATTGGTTTGGTTATTGTAGATGAAGCGCACTATAATTCTTTTACAAAAATTTTTAAGTTTTTTGACAATTCCATCATACTAGGAGTGACGGCAACTCCATTGAGTTCTAATATTAAATTACCAATGTATGAGAATTATCAGGAATTATTTGTTGGAGAAACCATTCAACATTTAATTGATAATCATTATTTGGCAAGTGCAAATTTGCATTCCTTTAATGTAGGATTAACCTCACTAGAAGTAGGTGTAAATGGAGATTATACTGTAAAATCTTCAGAAGATCTATATACCAATTCAGACATGTTGAGTAAGCTTATTGAAGCCTATGAAGCAACTTCTAAAGGAAAGAAAACACTGATCTTTAATAACGGAATTAATACTTCTATTCAAGTATTTGAAGCTTTTAAAAAGGCAGGGTATCCAATTGCACATCTAGACAACACGAATACAAAAAAAGAACGTAATTTTATTCTTACTTGGTTTAAGAAAACACCCAATGCGATTATTACATCTGTAAGTATTTTAACGACGGGCTTTGATGAACCTACCATTGAGTCTATTATCTTAAACAGGGCCACAAAATCATTGACATTGTATTATCAAATGATTGGTCGTGGATCTAGAATTTTAGCGAATAAAAATACGTTTAACGTAGTCGATTTAGGAAATAATTTCCATCGATTTGGTGCTTGGGGAGCTGATTTAGACTGGCAGAAAATGTTCAAGTCGCCTGATTATTATCTAGATGCTATTCTCTCTGATGAAGATATTGAAAGTAATTTTAGATACGAATTACCCACCAACATAAAAAAAGATTTTGAAAAATCTACCGATACTTATTTTGATGTTAAGCACGTGTATATTGATACTATTAGAAATGGTGAATCCTCAAAAAGGGTATTAGAAAAATCAATCGTGCATCATGCAAAAATGTGTATCGAAAACAGTGAAGATGTTTTTGATGCCTTAATTTTAGCAAAGAAAATAGGAGAGGAGATTGACGATCGCATTAACAGATATGCTAAATGTATTTCAAAAAGCACACATAATTTTGTCACTTGGCTAAAAGAGGATTATCGTAAAAAGTTAAAAGCCTACCTACGTGAAAATTTTGATAGAGATTTTGAAAAGATTCATGGGCATCCACCCATTGAGGAATAAGAAGATATAATAGAAGCGCTGATAACAGCGCTTTTTTTTAGGTGTTTTATAAGAATTTATTTGGCTGGTAATACTTTACCAACACATTCACCAAAACCAATTCGAACATGCTCATTTTTACAATGAGCGCGCATAATAACGGTGTCATGATCATTGATAAATGTACGCGTCGTTCCATCTTTTAATCTGATTGGATTTTGACCCCGCCAAGTCAATTCTAACATCGAACCATAACTGTCCTTTGTGGGTCCGGAAATTGTTCCAGAACCCATCATATCTCCAGCTTCTACAGGACAACCATTCACAGTATGATGAGCCAATTGTTGTGCCATCGTCCAATACATGTATTTGAAATTTGAATTTGAAAGAATCGTTTCTTCACCGTTTTCTGGCTGAATACCAACTTGTAAATGGATGTCATAACTTCCTTTTCCTTCTTGTTTTAAATAGGCTAAAGGAGGGTGTACTTGCTTTGGATTATCTGTTTTAAAAGGCGCTAAAGCATCTAAGGTAACAATCCAAGGAGAAATGGTAGAGGCAAAACTTTTTCCTAAAAAGGGACCTAAAGGTACATATTCCCAGGCTTGAATGTCTCTTGCCGACCAATCATTAAATTGCACCAATCCAAAAATATATTCTTCAGCTTCGTGAATTGGAATGCGATCACCCAATGTATTAGCATCGGTTGTAATAAATGCCATTTCCAATTCGAAATCTAATAATTTTGTAGGACCAAAGCCAGGAGTATCAATACCTTCAGCTGGTTTCGTTTGTCCATACGGCCTTCTAACAGGAGTTCCAGATGGGATGATTGAAGAACTTCTTCCGTGATATCCAATAGGGATGTGAAGCCAATTTGGCAACAAGGCATTATCTGGATCTCTGAATAAGGATCCAACATTCGTAGCATGTTCTTTACTGGCATAAAAATCGGTATAATCTCCAACAGAAACGGGCAATAGCATCTCTACTTCGTCCATTCTAAATATAATATGTTCTTTATGGGTTCCATTATCTCGGAGTTTTCCATTTGTAACATCAAAAATATCAGCAATTCTGTTGCGAACCAAGCGCCATGTTTTTCTCCCATCCGCAATAAAATCGTTCAAATTGTCTTGCAAAAAAATATCGTCAGTTAATGGAATCCCATTAAAATAACCCAATTGATGCAATGCGCCTAAATCAATGGCAAAATCACCAATTCTACTCCCAATTGTTATGATATCCTCTTTGGTGATAAAAACACCGAAAGGAATATTTTGGATTGGAAAATCGGAATCCTTGTTGACATTCAACCAAGATTTTCTATTTGGATTGTTTGCGGTTATAATCATTTTTTGATTTTTATATTTTAAATCAAATTTATGCATTTTTTTTTCATTTTTGTCTTGAAAAATAATCAATAACGTATTTTAACAACTCCTTTTTTTTCAATTTAATAATTGTTAATATAAATGTTTAAAATATCAATAAAACCTATTCAATGGATGCATCATTTTCTGTATTTTTGTTAAATTAAACAACACACAACAATGCAACAAGATAATTTAATTTTTGACCTGATAGAAGAGGAGAAAGAAAGACAATTAAACGGATTAGAATTAATCGCTTCAGAAAACTTTGTAAGCGATCAAGTAATGCGAGCCCAAGGTTCTATTTTAACCAACAAATATGCAGAAGGATATCCCGGAAAACGTTATTATGGGGGGTGTGAAATTGTTGATATTGTTGAGCAAATTGCAATTGATAGAGCCAAAGAGTTATTTGGTGCTGCCTATGTAAATGTTCAGCCACACTCTGGTTCTCAAGCAAACACAGCTGTTTTTTCAGTGTGTTTAAAACCAGGCGACAAAATTTTAGGTTTTGATTTATCACATGGAGGTCACCTTACACACGGTTCGCCAGTAAATTTTTCTGGTAAATTATACAAAACCTCTTTTTATGGAGTTGAAAAAGAAACTGGAGTTTTGGACTATGATAAAATTCAAGAAACAGCAACAAAGGAACAACCAAATTTAATTATAGCTGGAGCTTCTGCCTATTCGAGAGATATCGATTTTAAACGTTTCAGAGCTATCGCGGATAGTGTTGGTGCAATTTTACTGGCAGACATTTCGCATCCTTCTGGAATGATTGCGAAAGGAATTTTAAACGATCCTTTACCACATTGTCATATTGTTACAACAACAACTCATAAAACATTGCGAGGCCCAAGAGGTGGAATGATTATGATGGGTGCAGATTTTGACAATCCATTTGGAGAAACATTAAAAAATGGAAAATTAAAGAAAATGTCATCACTACTTCAATCGGCTGTTTTCCCAGGAAATCAAGGAGGGCCTTTAGAGCATGTAATTGCTGCCAAAGCCATTGCTTTTGGAGAAGCATTAACCGACGAGTTTTTAGCCTACCAAATTCAAGTAAAAGAAAATGCGGCTGCTATGGCAAAAGCATTTGTAGCCAAAGGATATGATCTCATTTCAGGAGGTACAGACAATCACATGATGTTGATAGATTTGCGAAACAAAAACATTTCTGGTAAAGATGCTGAAATTGCACTTGGAAAGGCAGATATTACCGTGAATAAAAACATGGTTCCTTTTGATGATAAAAGTCCCTTTGTAACCTCAGGAATCCGTGTTGGAACGCCTGCAATTACAACACGTGGACTCTTAGCTTCTGACATGGCTGCTGTAGTTGGTTTTATTGATGAAGCAATACAGCATGCAGAGAATGATGATGCGTTGCATGAAATTGGTGACCGTGTTTCAGATATGATGTCTCACAGAAGATTATTTGTGATGTAAAAAATGATTCGGCAATTACATTTCTTCCAACGTTTTCAATCGAAAACTCGGTTGTTGGAGAAATGTAATTGCCTTCTTTTCACCTTCCTTTTTTGTGCAATTCCATTGCTTAGCCAAGTTTCCTTTCTAGAAAGTGCCGCTTCCTTTGGGATGATTATTTCTTCCTATGGAAAAGATATTTACTTGATCAAGATCATCACCAACAATCAAATTATTACACAAAAGCTACTGTATCTATAAAGTGTCACTTGCACGTTCTATAATATTTTCTGGAAGTGCCTTCTTTGCTTTTGCCCCCATTTTCTTTAATTTTTCTACACTTGTAATCAGATTTCCATTTCCTTCAACTAGTTTGTTCATGGCAGCATTGTAATCTGTTTTAGAAGCATCAATTTTCTTTCCAATTCCGATTAAATCGTTTAATAAGCCATGAAATTTGTCATACAAACTCCCAGCTTGTCTTGCAATCTCTAGTGCATTTTTTTGTTGCTTTTCATTGTTCCACATGGTATCAATGGTTCGGAGTGTAGCCAATAGTGTAGAAGGCGTTACGATCACAATATTTTTGTCAAATGCTTTATTATACAGGGAGTTGTCTGAGTTTATTGCTACAGCAAAAGCAGGTTCTATTGGTATAAATAATAAGACGAAATCTGGCGATTCAATTTTATAAATATCTTCATATTTCTTTTCACTCAGCTGTTCGATATGACGCTTAAGAGAATTAATATGGTCTTTCAGAAACAGCGCTTTTTGAGGTTCCTCTTCAGCATTTACAAATTGTTCATATGCAGTTAAAGATACTTTAGAATCGACAATCATCTTTCTATTGTCGGGCAAATGAATTACCACATCAGGTAAGACTCTTTTTCCTTCCTCATTGGTGAAACTTTGTTGCACAACATATTCGCGATTTTTTTCCAATCCCGATTTTTCTAAAACACGCTCTAAGACCAGTTCTCCCCAATTTCCTTGAGTTTTATTATCTCCTTTTAAAGCCTTTGTCAAATTGATAGTTTCCTTACTCATTTGCAAGTTCATTTCTTTCAATCCCACTATTTGCTGGCGTAAAGCGGCATGATAATCGATACTTTCTTTATGCGTTTTTTCAACTTTATCTTCAAAACCTTTAATTTTTTCTTGCAAAGGATGTAAAATCGTTTGAATATTTTCTTTGTTCTGTGCCGTAAATTTTGTCGATTTATCTTCAAATATTTTATTGGCTAAGTTTTCAAATTCTTTGGTGAATTTTTCTTGGAGTTTCGTTACTTCCTCTTTGTTATCATCTAATTTTTGTTGCAAATTTCTTAAATCCGCAACTTGACCAGAATTGATTGTTAATAATTGTTCTTTTTCTTGCTGTAAAAACCGCAGTTCTTTTTGAACTTTTAATGCTTCATTTTCTGCAATTTCTTGGGAAGATTGCAGTAAAGCATTCTTTCCTTCTAAAACTGATTTCTCCTTTTCTGATTTTAATTTCCCTAGCAATCTACCTATAAATAAGCCAATTGAAATCCCAAAAACAACGATTAAAAAGTTAATAACTAAAATATTCATCATATCAAATTAAGTGCTTAAATTTAGGACTTTAAAATATACAATGAAAGCATTTTCAAGTTTTATATTATTTAGACTTTTTGGTTGGAAACTAATCAACGATTTTCCTCAAGATATTAAAAAGTATTTAGTGATAGCAGCACCTCACACTAGTTGGATGGATTTTCCGATTGCAATTTTAGCAAGGATGTCGTCAGGCACTATGATTAAATTCATTGGAAAAGGGTCTTTATTTAAAGGGCCTTTTGGTTTTATATTCCGTCTTTTAGGAGGAATCCCTGTTGATCGAAGTCAGAATAATAATTTAGTAGACTCGATTGTAGCGCTATTTAATTCCAAGGAAGATTTTCGTTTGGGCTTGTCGCCAGAAGGAACTCGAAAAAAAGTAGCCAAATGGAAAACAGGTTTTTACTACATTGCAAAAGGGGCCAATGTGCCAGTAGTAATGGCTAGCTTAGATTTTGGAAACAAACAAATAAAAATTTCTAAAGCCTATACAATCACAGACAATAAAGAAGCTGACTTCACCTATTTTCATGCCTTTTTTAGTCAAGTTAAAGGGAAAAAACCAAATCAATTTTAAGACTATATTTTCTTTAAAATTTAATTTGCTTTTTCTGCAAATTTTTCAGAGACTTTTTCAGCTATTCGAACAATTACTTCGGTTGCTTTCATCATTGATTCAACAGGAACATATTCGTATTTCCCGTGAAAATGATGTCCTCCAGCAAAAATATTTGGACAAGGCAATCCTTTAAAAGAAAGTTGCGATCCGTCTGTACCACCTCTAATTGCTTTTATTAAGGGTTTGATTCCTATTTCTTCCATCGCCTCTTTTGCAATGGTAACAATGTGCATTACCGGTACAATCTTTTCTTTCATGTTATAATACTGGTCTTTGATTTCTATATTGACTGTTTTTTCACCGTATTTTTTATTGAAATCTATTCCAATTTGCGCGACTAAACCTTTTCGTTTTTCAAACAAATCAAAATCATGATCTCGGATGATGTATTCTAAAACTGTTTTTTCTACGGTTCCCCTCATGGAATGTAAGTGAAAAAAGCCTTCGTATCCGGCTGTTTTTTCGGGAACTTCATTTGCTGGTAAATTCTTCATGAACGCGTTTGCAATGGTCATTGAATTGACCATTTTCCCTTTTGCATATCCTGGGTGTACAATTTTTCCTTCGATTGTAATTTTAGCAGATGCTGCATTAAAATTCTCATATTCTAATTCTCCAATCTGACTCCCATCCATAGTGTATGCCCAATCTGTATTGAATTTTTCGACATCAAATAAGTGGGCTCCTTTGCCAACTTCTTCGTCAGGAGTGAAGCAAATTCGAATGGCACCATGCTTGATTTGAGGATTTTGAACCAAATACTCCATGGCTGAAACGATTTCTGTAATTCCTGCTTTGTCGTCCGCACCTAAAAGCGTTGTACCATCTGTGGTAATAATGGTCTGCCCTTTGTATTGCAACAAATCGTCGAAATAGTCCGGAGACAACACAATGTTTTGTGCTTTGTTTAAAATAAGATCATTCCCATCATAATTTGAATGTATTTGTGGCTTGACATTTTTTCCAGTAAAATCAGGACTTGTATCCATATGAGAAACAAAACCGATGGTGGGTACTTTATAATCTAGATTACTCGGTAATGTAGCCATTAAATAACAGTTTTCATCCAAATCTACCTCTTGCAAACCAATATTTTTAAGTTCTTTTTCCAATAATTTTGCTAAATCCCACTGCTTTTCTGTAGAAGGGAAAGTAGAATTGTTGGGATCAGATTCTGTATCGATCACCACATAACTTAAAAATCTTTTAATAATATTTTCTTTGGTAATCATGTTTCTCTGTTTTTTTTATTTCAACGAATCTTAAAAGTATTGGTGAAACAATGTATTAATTATGAAGCTATTGTTTCAAGATGAGTTTACCAATTTTGTTATTGCCAGATAACCAAGCAGTATTTTTATTTACAAACTGAATGGCATAATAGCCTTCTTTTGAAATCTCCTTCCATGTTTTTCCTGCGTCATTTGAAAAAGAAATACCTGTTTTCCCCACTGCAAAAATTTCTTGTCCCTGAGTTCCTGGAACATATTGCACACAACTTTTATAATTGGGGTTTTGAGTGTCTGAAACCAAAGCCCATGTTTGACCTCCGTCTGAAGTTATGGCCTTGTTTGCAGTGTTTTCTAGAGGTTTTGAATAATCTCCACCGACAATAATTCCATGATTCATATCATAAAAATCTATAGAATAAATACCCTGTGAGCCTTTTCCTTGAACGATAGGAGTAGTGTAAACTTCCCAGGTTTTCCCGTAATCATTAGATTTTAAGATTCGAGCTTTTTTTCCTCCAGAGGCGATCCAAACCGTACTTCCTTTAATTTTTATATTGGTATTACTAGCTGCAAAAAAAGCTTCTCCATCTTCAAAAACTGGTAAAGAGCTACAGGACAATTTGCGCCAATTTTTTCCTCGATCTTCAGTAATAAGAATAGAAGCACAATTTTCTGTTGGATCTCCTACTGCAATTGCATGTACATTGTCCTCAAAAAAATGCATCGAGTCATAAAAAACCTTTTCATGCTTTTCAGAATATACCAAACTTGTTTTTCCATCTGATAACTTATACAGCAAAGCTGGATTCCCAATCGAAAGTGCAAAATAATCGCTTCCGTTAAAGGCTATACTTCTAAAATTGGGTTTTATAGAATCTTGATAGCTTGGGAAATGTGCTTGTGAAAGCTTTTCATCTTCTGAAAAGATGCCAATGACACCAGTTGATCCTGCGAAGGCAACACTACTTGAATCGATGACTTGGATTGCTCGAATGCTTGTGTTTTCTATATTATAGCTTTTAATTACAACGGATTCAATAAATCTAGGTTGATATGGTGTTTGGCAAGAAATTAAAATAATAGCCGCCAAAATAGGGATTGGGAATCTCTTCATTTTTGATATTTTTACATCACGAAATTAAGGAATACAAATTGAGTTTTATGAAAAAAGCATTGGTAATTTCTGGTGGTGGGAGCAAAGGCGCATTTGCTGGTGGTGTTGCACAGTATTTAATGAAGGAAGAAAAAAAAGAGTACAATCTTTTTTTAGGAACTTCTACGGGAAGTTTAATGGTATCACATTTAGCATTAGGAAAGTTAGATGCACTAAAGAAACTATATACCAATGTTGATCAAAAATCAATTTTTAGTAATAGCCCTTTTACCATTCGAAAAATTGCTGGCGAAAAAGTAATTAGCATCAATCATTTGAATACACTTTGGAACTTTATTAAAGGAAGGAAAACATTTGGAGAAAGTAAAAATTTGCGAAAATTCATTAAAGAAAATATTACTCGAGAAATGTTCAATTCAATTAGAGAGAATCACAAAGAAGTGGTGGTAACGGTTTCTAATTTGACAGCTAATAAGATTGAATACAAGGCTATAAATGCATGTGCTTATGAAGACTTTTGTGATTGGATTAGGGGCTCTTGTAACTATGTCCCTTTTATGAGTTTGTTAGAAAAAGACCATTGCCAATACGGAGATGGTGGTTTTGGAGCTTTAATCCCAATCCTAGAAGCCATTTTAAGAGGTGCAACAGAGATTGATGCCATTATTCTAGATACAGAAATTACTCAATGGAATCGAATGCCTTTTAAAAACCCTTTTCACTGCTGTTTGATGTATTTGACTTTATGTTAGCCCATGTCGAAAAGCACAATATTACCATTGGAAAATTAGCTACAAACAACAAAAATTTGACTTTAAACTTATACTATACCCCAACGATTTTAACAACAAATTCATTGGTATTTGATAAGAAATTAATGCGCGCATGGTGGGAGTCAGGATTTAATTATGCGAAGACAAAACGGGAAGCCGATATGAGTGCGTTTCGCCCAGATGTTTAGAGTAATTAGAGCTACTTATTCCTTTTAAATTCATTAAATTGTAACAAAATAAAAGATCGCTCGTCGTAATTATGAAAACCAGAGATGCAACAGGGTTTTATCAAAATAATGAGATAAGAAAAATTAACGCAACAATGAAGCAATCCGATTTTTTAAAAATGGTGTTTCCTTTTAAAAACAAGGTTTTTAGATTTGCAAAAAGACTTTTAGCTTCTACAGAAGAAGCTGAAGATGCGACGCAAGAGTTGTTTTTGAAATTATGGAAAAACAGAGAAAAAATTGTTGATTACAAAAACATTGAGGCCTTTGCAATGACCATGACAAAGAATTATTGTTATGATCGATTAAAATCGAAGCAAGCAAGTAATTTAACCTTGATACATAGTGATTATAAAGAAAAAGAGACCAGTTTAGATAAAAAGATTGAATATAGAGATAGTGTAAACCAAGTACATCGATTGATTCAGAAGTTACCTGAACAACAGAAAATGATTATTCAGCTTAGAGATATTGAACAATATGACTATGACGAAATTTCTAAAATACTTGGCATGCAACCAACTGCTGTGAGAGTCGCACTCAGTAGGGCTAGAAAGACAATTAGACAAGAACTTACAAAAACACACAACTATGGAGTTAGCTAACATAGAAAAATTAATAGAAAAATACTTAAATGCAGCAACATCTTTGCAAGAAGAAGCAACCTTGGAAAACTATTTCACCCAAGGAGATATTGCCCCTCACTTACAAGAATATGAAGCGTTATTTTATTATTTCGCGAAAAACAAAGAAGAAATTTTCACGGAAACCATTCAGTTGGACACTAAAAAACGCCCAAATAAAAAATTAAAGTGGCTTTCTATTGCAGCTTCTATAGCAGTATTGGTAAGTGTTTTTATTGGGAACCAGGAGTATCGTAAATACCAAAATGAAAAAACATTTGCACAAGTAAGTAATGCGCTTCAGTTGCTTTCATTCAATCTTAAAAAAGGAGAGAGTGCGATTGCGAAAGTGCAAACCTATGAAAACACAATCAATACAATTTTAAAATAAAACCGAGTAAATTAGTAAAACCAAGTAACCCTAGAAATTATGAAAAAATTAGTAGTAGTAATAGCTTTTTTAATTGCATCGTCCGTAAACTATGCACAATCTTTTTTTGATAAATTAGAATATATGGAAGGAGTGGATATGGTGGTGGTAACCAAAGATGCTTTTGAAATGCTCTCTAAGTTTCAAGACATCAAAATAGAAGACAATCAGACGATGAAGGTTTTTAGTTTGATAAATGATCTACAAGAATTGAAAGTATTCACAACAAATGATGCCAACAATGCCAAGAAAATGGATCAAATGGTAAGTCAAGTGATTAAAGAACAAAAACTAACAGAGTTAATGCGTGTAAAAGATGAAGATACTCGCATGAAAATCTATGTAAAGGCGACAAAAAACAAAGCCTATGTAAGCGAAGTTTTAATGTTTGTCAATGGTGCTGGGAAAAAATCAAATAAGAATGTAGAATCGGTGATTATCTCTTTGACTGGAAGGATTGATATTCAGAAAATTTCTGAGATCACTGATACCTTAGTCAACGAATCCAATGAGAAGTAATGCCTTTGAAAAAATGCTAATTTTAAATTTTATATAAAATGAAAAAATCAACCCATATCATCTCTTTAGCATTCTTACTGCTCCTTATAGTAAGTGCCTGTGATGATAAAAATTCACTACAAGCATACATTGTAAACAGTAGCGAGAAGCAAGACTTTATGTATGGCGATCTCCCTGTGGGATTGATGCTAACACCAAAGGAAGATGCTTCTGAAGATGTAAAAGAAACGATCAAGAGTATTAAAAAAATGAATGTTGTATTTTTTAAAAAAACAAAAGAGAATGTAGCTGCTTATGAAATAGAAAAATCAAAACTAAAAAATATATTTACAAATAAGACATACAAAACTCTGGGTGTTTTCAAGACAAAAGGAATGAGCATGAAGTTGTATTATACAGGTCAAACCGATCAAATCAACGAAGTAATTGCTTTTGGATATAGTAAAGAGGTTGGAGTTGGTGTTGCTCGATTATTAGGTGAAGACATGAACCCAGCACGAATCATGGAAATGATGAATAGTATTCAATTGGATACCGACATGCTTCAGCAGGGACAATTTAAAGCTATTTTTAACAATAAGTAAAAATCCAATCTCATTATATCTTAAACTGTAATTCCGAAAAGAGTTACAGTTTTTCTTTTTAACGGGTAGTTAACATGTTAGACACTTTAATTTCTTATTTTTGAATTTTGACGGATATACCCTATGAAATTTCAACAACTACTATTTTTTCTTATCTATTTTACAGTTGCATCAATTTTTGCACAGCAATCCACTTACTACAGTGGAGAGAGAGAAAAACGCCATCTTTTAGAACACACAAAATTAAAAGTTGATTTTAATTTTAAAGAAAAGCAGCTTAATGGTGAGGCTTGGATTACTCTGAAGCCTTATTTCTTCCCAACAGACAAACTTATTTTAGATGCTAAAGGGATGATTATTCATCAAGTAGTACTCGGGGATAAAAAATTAGATTTTAATTATGATGGTTTTGAATTGCGCATTGATTTGCCAAAAAAATATACCAAAGAAGAGTCCTATACAGTCTACATAAAATATACAGCAAGACCTGAAAAGGTAAAACAAAGAGGGAGTTTAGCAATAAGTGCTGCTAAAGGATTGTATTTTATAAATGCCGACGGTACAGATAAAAACAAACCGACACAAATTTGGACACAAGGGGAAACAGAAGCAAGTAGTTGCTGGTTCCCAACGATAGACAGTCCCAATCAGAAATCTTCACAAGAAATCTACTTGACGGTACCAAATCAATACCAAACGCTTTCAAATGGAGTCTTAGTAAGTCAAATAAAAAAAGGTGCTAACCGAACAGATTACTGGAAATTTGATCAAAAACATGCACCCTATTTATTTTTCATGGGGGTTGGTGAATTTGAAGTAATCAAAGATGTTTACAAGAATGTTCCTATTGAATATTATGTTGAAAAAGAATATGCACCCTATGCCAAGGATATTTTTGGAGATACTCCCGAAATGATAGGATTCTTTTCTACACTTTTAGGTATAGAATATCCATGGAATAAATACAGTCAAATTGTTGTTAGAGACTATGTAAGTGGAGCTATGGAAAATACGACTGCAGTTGTTCATGGTGAACAAGCCTATCAAAAACCGGGGCAATTAATTGACGAAAATAAACATGAGAATACCATAGCGCATCAAATTTTTCATCATTGGTTTGGCAATTATGTTACTGCAGAGAGCTGGGCAAACCTATCTTTGAATGAATCTTTTGCAAATTATGGTGAATACTTGTGGAAAGAACATAAGTATGGGAAACAAGAAGCAAATGCACATTTGTTTGAGAATAATATAGCCTATTTGAATGGTCAGAATTCTGATAAAAATTTAGTTCGCTTTTACTATTCTAATAAGGAAGATTTATTTGATTTGGTGAGTTACAACAAAGGGGGAGCGGTATTGCACATGCTGCGAAATTATTTAGGAGACGTTGCTTTTTTTAAGGGATTAAATCTATACTTAACAGAGAACAAGTATAAGACGGCAGAAGTTCATCAACTTCGACTGGCTTTTGAAAAATTGACAGGAAAAGATTTAAATTGGTTTTTTAATCAGTGGTTTTTTGGAGCAAACCATCCTCAAATAGAAATTTCTTATGATTATAATATCATTCAAGACAAAGTGACTGTCAATATTACCCAGTTGCAAGCGGAGACGTTTAAATTTCCTTTTGTAATCGATATATATGAAAAAGGAATCCCGAGAAGGGAGCATGTTTTTGTGGACGGAAAAGATGCTTCTTTTACATTCTCATACCGAAAACAACCCGATTTTATTCAAGTAAATGCTGATGGGGTTTTACTCTGTGAAATTACCGAAAACAAGGTTTTAAGTGATTACATTTTCCAACTTAAAAATGCGGAAAATTACAGCGATCGAAGAAATGCTTTATTAGAGGTTGTTAAAAAACAAGATGACAAAGCTGCTTTTAATGCAGTTCTAGATGCTTTAAATGATTCTTATTACAAGATTCGAATTCTGGCATTAGAAAACATCGATTTAATTAATAAATTTTCTAAAAAAGAAGCCATTCGTAAAATTGCTAAAATTGCAGCTTCAGATCAAAAAACGTTGGTTAAATCGGCGGCAATTGAAACCTTAGGAAAGTTAATAGATCCAGAGTTAAAGTCAATTTTTATTAAAAACCTAGAGAGCAAGTCGTATACTGTTATTGGTAATAGTTTGGTTGCTTTGTATTATGTAGATCCAAAAATGGCGATCGAAAAATCTAAATCATTACCCAATGAAATTCGAAAAATTTTGGCCACGCCATTGACCCGAATTTTTATTGAAGAGAAAGATGAAAAGGAACTCCCATTTATAGCACAGAACGTACTTTCTGGGATGTATTTAACGGGAGATGAAAAAACCAAAGCAATCTATCAAAAAGCATTTCAACAGATTTCAGAAAGTAACAATAAAAAAGCGATTGAAAATTTAGTTGAAGACATGATTGTTAAAGGCAGACAATACAAGAGTTTTAACTTCGATAAAGTGATGATCAATCAGATGCGAAGAATGATTCAAATTCAAAAAAAACAAAATAAGTCAAATAAAAAAGTAAATATTCAAATTATTAAAACTGCAATGGCAGCGCTTATATAGTGTAAAGTGTTTTTTGTAATTGTTAAAAAGTGTTGAGATTCCAATACTTTTTTTATTTATGATACTCATCAAAAGTACCATCTTCAAAGAATACCACAATTCTTTTTATTTTTTTACCACTAATATCGGCTATCTGTGCTGCATGTGTAGGTTCTTTTAAAGGTGTTTTAGGAGCGTATAGTTCTCGTTTAGGGAATTCTCCAACGCCATTTAATAACCATTGAATATCAACGTCTGAAAAAGCACTTGTTATTTTTAAGATAAAATCGAGACTCGGTTTGTTTCTACCTGATAAGATGTGGGAGATACTTGAGCGTTGTACACCAATCTTATCTGCAAATAAGGATGCCGTAAGTTGATGGATTTCCATCACTTTCTTTAATCGATTTGTAAATTCAATAACGTTTACCAATGTAACTACCTTTAATGTTACAAAAGTAACTTAACTTTAAGTAAGAAACAATAGGAAATTTTTTTTTAACATTTTATTTTAAAAATAACTTAAACTTAAGCATTATATAAACATTATAAAATGCTAGAATATAGTATTTTATACAAAATTAATAGTAAATTATTATTCTTTGTGTTTTGGCAAAGTTTACAAGTATAAACAAAGGGTTATTTGTTTACATTAATAACTATTTCTTTCACTAAAAAAGTTTACAATTGTAATAATTGTTGCTTTCACATTTGTAAAAAAAATAACTTGCCAACAAAACTGAATTGAGTATTTTTGAGATGGATAAGAATTTTTATTTATGTCATTACTATCAGTCGCATTATTAGAAGCATTTTTCAAAAAAGAAAAGGAGACCGCATTGTTTGGAAGATGGATTCGGTTGTCGGATATTACTCCTTTGATTCTTAAGCATGAAAAAAACACCATTGTAAAACAAATTGGTTCTTCGGAACAACAAAGGCCTATTTATAGTATTCAATTAGGAACGGGAAAAAAGAAAATACTCATTTGGAGTCAAATGCATGGAAATGAAAGCACAGGAACCAAGTCTATTTTCGACCTTTTAAACATACTAACACAATCTTCAGCTCCTTGTGTTCAGCAAATTTTAAATGCATGTACATTGCAAATCATTCCAATGTTGAACCCTGATGGTGCCGAAGTTTACACAAGAGTAAATTCAAAAAAGATAGATCTCAATAGGGATGCAGTGGAACGAAGTGCTATCGAAAGTAAGATTTTAAGAAAGGCTTTGGATGCCTTTCAACCCGATTTTAGTTTTAATTTGCACGATCAACGAACAATCTTTGGAGTAGAAGGCACCAAAAAACCAGCTACCATTTCATTTTTGGCACCCTCAGAAGATGCAGACAGAACCTTAACATCGGGTAGAATACAAACAATGAATATTATTGTTGCTATGAACAACTTGTTACAGCAAGTTATTCCTAACGGTGTTGGACGCTATACCGATGAATTTTATCCAACTGCTACGGGTGATAATTTTCAAAAATTGGGATACAATACGATTTTAATTGAAGCAGGGCATTATCCCGATGATTATGAACGGGAAATAACAAGGAAATTTCATTTTTTCGCATTATTACAGGGTATTTATCACATTGTTTTGAATGATGATTATGCTGCGTACAAGCCTTATTTTGACATTCCCAATAATGTTAAAAATTTTTACGACGTAGTCCACAGATACCCAAATCAAAAAAGAAATTGTGTAGCGTATCAATATGAAGAAAAAATTATTGATAACAAATTGATCTTCGATCTTCAAAAAGTAGCGGAAAAACAGATTGAAAATCCACTTTCACATTACGAAATCCTTTTCGAAGCATAATTTATTTAAATATTTATCATCATTTTGATGATTTTTGTAAATTAAATTCATATTTTTGTGTTTATAAGTGAATTATACGTAATTATGAAAAAATACATGTTAGATGAAATTGATCATCAAATTTTAGACATTTTAATTGAAAACGCAAGGACTCCATTTACAGACATTGCTAAAAAGCTTTTAGTATCCGCAGGAACAATTCACGTGCGTGTTAAAAAGATGGAAGATGAAGGAATCATTCAGGGTTCTACACTAACACTTAATTACGAAAAAATGGGTTATTCTTTTATAGCCCATGTAGGGATCTTTTTAGATAAAACTTCGATGACACAAAATGTAATTGAAAATTTACGTAAAATTCCAAATGTAACAGTTGCTTATGTTGTTGCGGGTATGTACAATATATTTTGTAAAGTAAGAGCGAAGGGGACCACCGATGCGAAGGATATCATTTATGCGATCGATGAAATTCCAGGAGTAAATAGAACAGAAACCATGATTGCATTGGAAGAAAGTATCAATGACAAAAAAAGAATGATGCACGCAATTTTTAAAGAAATGTAAAAAAATAAACATATTTTTTATTAAATCCTCATCTTTTGATGGGGATTTTTTATGTTTGTATACAAACTTTGAAATATGTCTCAACCTATTGACTATAAGCAACACCTCTTATCACAAGAAACTTTGCTTAAGCTCTATCGAAATATGTTAAAGCCTCGTTTGATCGAGGAAAAAATGTTGATTTTACTGCGCCAAGGAAAAATTTCAAAATGGTTTTCTGGTATTGGTCAAGAGGCAATTTCTGTGGGTGTGACTATGGCATTAAAAAAGGACGAGTATATTTTGCCAATGCACCGAAACTTAGGCGTCTTTACGACAAGAGAAATACCACTTTCCCGACTTTTCTCACAGTGGCAGGGAAAAATGAATGGTTTTACCAAAGGAAGAGATCGCAGTTTTCATTTTGGCACACAAGCCTATAAGATTGTTGGAATGATTTCTCATTTAGGTCCTCAATTTGGAGTAGCAGATGGTATTGCATTGGCTAATAAAATAAAAGGAATCAAAGAAGTTTGTGCTGTCTTTACCGGAGATGGAGGTACAAGCGAAGGTGATTTTCATGAGGCTTTAAATGTGGCTTCTGTATGGAGTTTACCCGTCTTATTCTGTATTGAAAATAATGGGTATGGACTTTCTACACCTATTTCAGAACAGTTTAACTGTAAAAGCCTTGCAGATAAAGGAGAAGGTTATGGTATGGAAAGTCATAGTATCGAAGGAAATAACATTTTAGAAGTCTACCAAAAAGTTTCTGAAATTGCCGAAAGTGTTCGAGAAAACCCCAGACCCGTTTTAATCGAATTTATAACATTTCGTCTTCGTGGACATGAAGAAGCTAGTGGCACCAAATACGTTCCACAAGAATTATTGGAACTATGGGAAACTAAAAATCCAATTTCAAATTTTGAGCAATACTTGCTGAAAATCGCTGTTTTAACGAATGAAATTATCGAGAGGTATACTTTGGAAATAAAAGAAGAAATAGATACTCATTTAGAGGTTGCCTTTGAAGAAAGTAAAATTATTCCCAATTTAGCAACTGAATTACTTGACGTTTATAAAACATCTAACTACAAAGACATTGTACCTTCTGGTAAAAAGAAAAAGATTCGATTTGTAGATGCAATTTCTGAAGGACTACGCCAGTCAATGGAGAAATATGATGATTTGGTGATTATGGGTCAAGATGTTGCAGAATATGGAGGCGTTTTTAAAGTTACAGATGGATTTGTAGCACAATTTGGCAAAAAACGAGTCCGGAATACCCCTATTTGCGAATCTGCAATTGTAGCAGCTGCATACGGTTTATCCATTAATGGAATGAAAGCTGTTATGGAAATGCAATTTGCTGATTTTGTTTCTTCTGGTTTTAATCCTATTGTCAATTTATTGGCAAAGTCGCATTATCGCTGGGGAGAAAAAGCAGCAATAGTTGTTAGAATGCCATGTGGAGCAGGAGTAGGAGCGGGACCATTTCACAGCCAAACAAACGAAGCTTGGTTTACAAAGACCCCTGGACTAAAAGTGGTGTACCCTGCCTTTCCACAAGATGCAAAAGGATTATTAGCTGCTGCCATTGACGATCCAAATCCTGTTTTGTTTTTTGAGCACAAAGCATTATATCGTTCCGTATATCAGGAAGTAAGTGAAAATCATTTCACCATTGAGATGGGGAAAGCAAATCAATTGAAAACCGGAAAGAATATTTCAATTATTACCTATGGTGCAGGAGTACATTGGGCTTTGGAAACGCTCGCGAAAAATCCTTTAATTTCAGCAGATTTAATTGATTTAAGAACATTGCAACCTCTAGATGTTGAAACAATATATCGTTCTGTTCAAAAAACTGGAAAAGCCATAATTTTACAGGAAGATTCTCTTTTTGGAGGTGTTGCCAGTGACATTTCTGCTTTAATTACTGAGAATTGTTTTCATTATCTCGATGCTCCAGTGAAACGAGTCGGGAGTTTAGAAACCCCAATTCCATTTCAAGGAGATTTAGAAAATCAATACTTAGCAAAAAATAGTTTTGAAAATGAATTAAAAGCACTCTTAAATTATTAAAAAAAAGTATATATTTAAGCACAAATTATAAGCAATGAATAACAAGCAATTTATATTAAAGAATCGACCAAAAGGGGCACCTGATGATACTACTTGGGAATTTCAAGAGAATGAAGTTCCTGAATTACAGGAGGGTGAAATTTTAGTGCAACAGCATTATATTTCGTTAGATCCTGCAATGCGTGGCTGGATGAATGATACCAAATCTTATATACAACCTGTAGCTTTAGGTGATGTAATGCGTGCAGGCTCCATTGGTAAAGTAATTGATACCAATAACAATCTTAAATTTGAAATTGGAGATTGTGTAACCAGTTGGGGAGGTGTACAGCAATATGCCATTGGAAACGGCGATGGTTGGTATAAAGTGGATGAGCGTTTGGCACCAATGCCTATGTATTTGGGGACACTAGGGATGCCAGGAATGACTGCTTATTTTGGAATTACTCAAGTAGGTAAAATCAAAGAAGGAGATATTGTATTGGTTTCAGGAGCTGCAGGTGCTGTGGGAAGTATTGTTGGACAAATAGCAAAGATTAAAGGATGTACTGTAATAGGGATTGCGGGTGGACAAGAAAAATGTGATTATCTAAAAAACGAGTTGGGTTTTGACGAGGCTATTGATTACAAATCAGAAAATATTTATACTGCATTGAAGAGAAAGTGTCCGAAAGGCATCGATGTTTATTTTGATAATGTTGGTGGTCTTATTTTAGACGCTGCATTAAGCAAACTTAGGATGCATGCACGCGTTGTTATTTGTGGAGCAATTTCACAATACAATAAAAAACATAAAATTGATGGACCTAGTAATTATTTATCGCTCTTAGTTACGCGCTCTTCGATGCAAGGAATGGTTGTAATGGATTATACCAAAGACTTTGCCGTTGCAGCAAAAGAAATGGGAACTTGGATGAAAGAAGGGAAACTAAAATCGCGTGAGGATATTTATGAAGGCATTGAAAATTTTAAAGAAACCTATGAAAGACTATTTTCTGGTGATAAAAACGGTAAATTAGTACTGAAAGTAATTGAAGAATACTAATTTACAAGATTGGATTTTTCCAATCAAATTCTTTAAAAAGCGAATTCCAATTATCTGGGAATTCGCTTTTTAAGTTTAGTTCTTTACCTGTAAAGGGATGCTTAAAGCTTAAACGACCTGCGTGTAAGAAGAGATTGTTCCAACCAAAGTTCGTTTCAAACATGAGGTCGTGATTTTTATCTCCGTATTTTGCATCACCTATTAAAGGATGGCTGATTTTGAGTGTATGTGCTCTCAATTGATGCATTCTCCCAGTTTTGGGCTCCATTTCCACTAAACTATAGCGAGAGGAATCATAGGGCTTTACGGGAATATTTAGCGTAATTGTGGCAAGGGTTTTTAGATGTGTTAACGCTTCTTTATACAATTTTCCATCTTTTCCTTTTACGGGTGAATCAATTACTTTTGTTTTAGGGGCATGGCCACGAACAATTCCGTAATAGATTTTTTGTATTTCTTTGTTCGTAAAAAGTGCTTGAAATTTTGAAACATTTTCTGTATTGTTTGTTAGCAATATACTTCCAGATGTTTTTCGATCTAATCGATGTATAGGGTGATATTTTTTACCAAATTGTGTTTCTAATAATTGTAATAAAGATTTTTCGTCCGATATATTTCTAGAATGATAAGAGTGATGCACAATGAGGTTGTTGGGTTTGTTTACACAAATACAATAATCATCCTTATAAATAATTTCTAACTCCATTGTTTTTTATTTGCTAATTTATAGAATAAATTTAAAGAGGGGGTCTTGGAATCACTTTTTGTGATTCCGAATAAGCATATTGTCTGTTGAGAATTACAATTTAACATAATATAAATTATAGTACAAATATCTCATTTTATATTTTAAGGGTTTTTACAATTAGATAGCTATAATTCTATATTATGTAAAATATCCCAGAAACTGTAGTATTTCATTGCGGTATTCAGAACTTGGCATTCGATTGATATAGATTTATAATTCAGAAATTAAATGCTTCATAAAAATGAAAACTTGACGAAATAACTAGATCAATTAAGTTGTACATTTGCAGTGCTATTACAAATAACAAACTGTTTATAATTCCTATGCCCTTTAAAAAATTACATCCAACGATCAAAGAATTCATAGAAAATCAAGAGATTAAGATTCCAACCCCTTTTCAAAAAGCAAGCATCCCTGCTATAAAAAGTGGCGCCAATATTTTTTGTATAGCTCCAGCAGGAAGTGGAAAAACTATTGCATTGATTTTAACAACGATGCAAAAATTGAAGTGTGAAGAAACTGGGACGGCGCCAAGAGCAATTGTAATCGTAGAAAACAATGAAAAAGCACAACAACTGTATGCGCTCTTTATAAAATACACAAGACCCACTTCTTTACGAGTTTATTTTGGTGATGAAAGGGCGCATATAGACTTGCTAAAGTCAGAAATTTTTGAAGGAGTCGATATCCTTGTTTCCTCACCTAAAACGATTAATAAATTAATTCTAGCAGAAGGATTAAATACTACTCAAGTAAAACTATTTAGTATTGATGATGCTGATTTTTTAGTTCAGAAATCATCTTCTGCAGATTTAATAGCTGTTACACAAAGCATTCAAAAATGTCAGTTTGTAATGTATGCCGAAAAAATGCATCCAACCTTAAAGCGTTTTGAGGCTTATTTTATGTACCCTTATAAAACAGTTGCGATATAATAAGCTACGAAAGTATAGAATCATACTAAATTCCTTTATTCAACTTTATGACCATTCCAAAATTACATTATATTTCAGAAGGAAATACTCCAGAAGAGCACCTTGAAAACATTCAAAATGCCTGTACCTCTGGAGTTGAATTAGTGCAATTGTGTTTGAAACAAACTTCAGAAAAAACCATTTTAAAAATTGCAAAAGCAGCAAGAGATATCACTGCTCATTTTCAAACCAGATTGATCATTAATACGCATTACAAAGTTGCAAAAACGGTGAAAGCAGATGGTGTTCATCTAGAAAGATCAGATACATCTGCAACGATAGCTAGAATCCACTTATACACTTGGCAGATGATTGGAGGTACTGCAAATTCCCTACAAGATTGTGAAACATTGTTAGCAGAAGAAGTTGACTACATCAATTTAGGTCCATTTAGAAGTGTCAAAAAAGAAAATGCTCCCACTTTAGGGATCCATGGATATTCAGCCATCATGGAGGCTTTAAATACAGCAACTCCCATCATCGGTTTTGGAGGGATCAAAACAGAAGACGTAAAGAGTATTTTAGCAACAGGAATTTCTGGTATTGGAGTTTCAGAAGAAATTACAAAGAGTTTTGATTGTATTAAAACCTTCAATCAACTGCTTAGTGCTTCTTCCACAGACGAATTACGTCATACCTTTGAGTAAAATCTGGAAATCTCTTATCGAGTAACTTAAAAGTTTTCTTCAAAAAACACCATTATTAGAGACCTCAAATAGCATAAAAAGGTATATTCGCGCCATGTGGATGTGTTTGGTTTTTTTTCATCCTGTTCTTCAGATATTTAAAGTTTAAATCTTGAACAAATTCTGAAGATTTTAGAGTGATTCAGTCCAAGCATCTTTAATCATTTTCTCAATTTTCTTAGCTCTTATATTCAGAGATGCCTTTTCATTGTCATTGGTGCACCAATTCATTTTTAAGACGCACAAAATATGCAATGATTCTAGTAATGTTTTCCCTTTTTTTGAAGCATAGTTTTTAACATCATCAAAAAAGAGGTTGGTTAATCTTGCGTTTTCGGCTATGGCTAATCTTGCGTTGATAATAGTATGTTTTTAGTTTAATTATTTATATGGATAAAATCTATTTCTATTACAAAAATGCATCTTTTGATGTGTAAGCAGAAAAATAAATCGATAAATGGATTCTCTAGTACGTTAATATAAACGTATGTTTAGATAAGTGGAGGAAAAATTATTTTTAGGAAACTAATTGATTAAAATAATCAAAAATATCACCCTTAGAGATGTTGCTCCCTTTTTCAATGAGGTCAAATAGTTCGGTGTTTCTTTCCTCTTTATAAGGTTTAGATCCTTTGAAGATATCGACAGAAGTATCCATTGGATTTTGCATCAACCATTCAAACCCTTTTTGCTCTAGTAAGTTAATATCCCAATTTATTTTGATTACTATTCTATGTATCTCCTCTGCTTCGCATTTAAAAAGGTTTACAGTTGTTTCTGAAAAATGCTCTAAATACTGAGTCTTTGTTAGTACATCATCCCAAACAACATCTGAAAAAACATTCATTTCATCTACTGCTACCTTTGGCTTTTCTTCTTTTATTTGAATCCATTCTTTTGCATCAATGCTTTGGGAAGCTAAAAAGCGCGAAAACTCAACGTGTAAGGATTTAAATTGTTCTTTGGTTAATTGTCTGTACTTCATTTTGGTAATTTTAAAAATCGCTATTTGTCTTTGTTCTCCCAAGCATCCAAAATAGTTTCATATATTGTAATGGAATTACATTTAAAAATAAAAAAGCTCGTTATTTCTAACGAGCTTTTTTTTAAATTATTGAACGTTGTGGATTACTCTTTAACAACTTCAAAAGAAATATCTGCAACCACAGCTCTGTGTAATCGAACAGTTGCTTCATATTTACCTAATCTTTTCACAGAACCACCAACTACTTTGATAAATTTCTTATCTAAATCGGTACCTGCTTTTGCGATTGCTGCAGCTAAATCAATATTATTCACAGAACCAAATAACTTGTCTCCTGAACCTACTTTAGATGCAATCTTAATCTCATATCCTTTAATTGTTTCTGCAACTTTGTTTGCATCTTCAATTAATTTAGCCTCTTTAAAAGCTCTTTGTTTTAAATTCTCTGCTAAGACTTTCTTTGCAGATGAAGTAGCTAAAACGGCTTTTGCTGTAGGAATTAAAAAGTTTCTTCCATAACCATTTTTCACAGTTACAACGTCATCTTTAAATCCTAAATTTTCTACGTCTTGTTTTAATATCAGTTCCATATCTCTACTTCTTTATTATTTTAACATATCTCCAACGTAAGGCATTAACGCTAAATGACGCGCTCTTTTAATTGCTTGCGCAACTTTACGTTGATATTTTAATGATGTTCCTGTTAAACGTCTTGGTAAAATTTTACCTTGTTCGTTTACTAAATACATTAAGAAGTCTGCATCTTTATAATCGATATACTTGATATCTTTTTTCTTAAATCTACAGTATTTTGCTTCTTTTTTTGTGTCTATGTCTAATGGCGTTAAATATCTAACGTCAGCAGATTTACCTCCTTTTGCTTGTTGTTCTATCGTAGCCATATCTTATTTTTTTGCAGATTTAACACGTTCGCTTCTTACGGTTGCCCAAGCTGCTGCATGTTTGTCTAATTTAACGGTAAGATAACGCATAACGCTATCATCTCTTCTAAATTCTAATTCAAAGGCTGTAATTTCTTGACCAGAAACCTTATACTCGAATAAGTGATAAAAACCACTTTTCTTTTTTTGGATTGGATACGCTAATTTCTTTAAGCCCCAATCTTCCTTGGATACTAATTCAGCTCCTTTAGAAACTAAATAGTCGTCAAACTTTTGTACTGTTTCCTTTATCTGAGTGTCAGATAAAACGGGATTCAAAATGAAAACAGTTTCGTAATGATTCATAATTAAATATTTATTGATTAATTTTAAGGCTGCAAATATAGTGACTTTTTTGTTATATAAAACATCTTATGAACAATATTTCAAAGGTTTTTTAATCTTCGTAAAGGAACTCCGATCATTGTTTTAAAAATTTCATATCGTATTGATTTTCCTAATTAGAAACCCTCAATTTAAATCCAATCGAACTCCAAGGGAAATAGTTCTAATTTTTATATTTTTAAACAATGGGTTCATATCATATTTTACATACAAACTAGTAGATTGATACACCAATGAACGAAAGCTGAAGGAAGTTTAATAAAATAATATTTTAGTGACTGAAAGTATCTACAACTGCTGATATTTAATTTAATCAATAAAAGGTTGCTAAATTTTTTAAAAAAATAGATCAGTACTCATTGATGAGAAGAAAATTATATTGAATGGAAAGAGAAGATGCTATGTAACCAAATGTCTAATTCGTGATAAAAGAAATTTTAGTACGCATCCACATCAATAACAAACCGAATTGGTCTAAAATCACTTACCGCTTCAAAGGTGTTTCTAATTTTAGTAATTTGATTTTTAGTATTTACCAAAGACTGTTTGGGCGGAATTTTAATCACTAAATTCTTAATATACTGATTTCGAATTCTTGAAACTGCTGGTGCAGTGGGTCCTAAAACAAATTCGCCAAAAGATTGTTGTAAAGCCTTTGCAAGCCAATCAATTCCTTTGTCTACTTTGCTATAATCACGATGCTTTAAGGTAATTTTTATCAATCGATAATACGGTGGATATTTATACTGCCAGCGTTCTTGCAACTGCTCTTTGTACATTTCGGCGTAACGCGTAGTGGAAACTTGTTGTAAAATTTGATGATTGGGATTGTAGGTTTGAATGGCTACATTTCCTTGCTTTTTACTTCTTCCTGCCCTTCCCGAAACTTGCACCATCATTTGATAGGCACGTTCATGGGCTCTGAAATCTGGAAAATTCAACATGGTATCCGCATTTAAAATTCCCACCAAAGAAACATTCTCAAAATCCAATCCTTTAGACAACATTTGAGTTCCTACCAAAATATCGATTTCTTTGGATTCAAAAGCAGTAATAATTTTTTGATATCCATGCTTTCCTCGCGTCGTATCTAAATCCATTCGACCAATTTTAAAATCGGGAAAGAGTACTTTTAATTCCATTTCAATTTGCTCAGTACCAAAGCCTTTTGTGTTGAGTGTATTGCTACCACACGCACCACAGCTATTGGGCATGGCACGCTGATAGTTGCAATAATGACAACGCAATTCCTGTTTGAATTTGTGAAAAGTAAGCGTTACATCACAATTTGGACATTCAGGTGATACACCACATGTCTTGCATTCCACTACGGGAGAATACCCCCGTCTATTTTGAAATAAAATTACTTGCTCTTTTGCGTCTAAAGCTTCCTGAATTAACAACAGCATTCGGTCCGAAAAATGCCCTTTCATTTCTTTTTTACGTTGTTTTTCTTTAACATCAATCAACTCAATTTTTGGCAATTGAACATCTCCATGACGTCTATTTAAAGCTACCAAGCCATATTTGTTTTGTGCTGTATTAAAGTAACTTTCTAATGAAGGTGTTGCCGAACCTAGCAAAATTTTTGCAGCATGCAATTTTGCCAAAACAATAGCAGCATCACGCGCATTGTATCTTGGAGAAGGTTCAAACTGTTTGTAAGAAGTTTCATGCTCTTCATCTACAACAATTAATCCCAAGTTTGAAAAAGGCAAAAAGAGCGCAGATCTTGCTCCTAAAAGAATTCCTGCTTTTGATTTGTTTTCTAAAACATTTCTCCAAACTTCTACCCTTTCATTCATGGAGTATTTAGAATGAAAAACAGAAATTTGATTTCCAAAATACACCTGTAAGCGAGTTATAATTTGCGTAGTCAATGCAATTTCGGGCAATAAAAATAAAACTTGCTTTCCAGCATCTAAAACCTCTTGAATCAATTTTGCATACACTTCTGTTTTCCCAGAACTCGTAATTCCGTGTAAAAGTGTTACATCTTTTGTTGTAAAGGTTTCTTTGATTTCTTTCAACGCAAATTCCTGAAATTTATTGAGTTTCTTTAAATCATTGGTAGTCCCCTTGAAACTAATTCTATCAATTTGAATCTGGTAGAACTCAAAAATATTTTTATCCACTAAAGACTTTATGATGGTAGCAGAAACGTTTGCTTGCTCTTCTAAATCTTTTGCTTTTATGGGTTTTTTGTTTGCTGATAATTGAAAGAAACTCAATACCGCTTCGCGTTGTTTTTTTGCTCTAGATAAAGATTCTAATAAGGTTTCCAAAGAAGTATCTGTTGCATAATTTGCATGCAAACGAACATACTTAATCAATTTTGGTTTGTATTGTTCGTAAATTTCTTCTTGAACACTGATGGCCGATTTTTCAAGAAGACCGTTTACTGTTGGCATTACTTTTTTCTTTCCTAGAATTGCGGCTACTTGGTGTATGGTTAACTGAGACTGATGTTGCAAAGCCTCGTAAATAAGAAATTCATCATCCAATAATTTCAATGGATCAATTTCTTGTTTATTTTTTGTAATAATAGTTTCGCTTTCTAATAAAAAAGCAGATGGCAAAGCAGCTCTATATACATCGCCTAAGGAGCACATGTAGTAATCAGCAATCCATTTCCAATGATTTAATTGTTTTTCGTTGACCAAAGGCACTTCATCTAAAATTTGATGAATTTCCTTTGCCTCATAAAGCATCGGTGCTATTTGATGAATATTAAAAACTAGTCCCGTATACATTTTGGTTTTTCCAAATGAAACAGCCACACGCATTCCTTTTTGTAAGAAACTTGCTTCCTCCTCGGTTACTGAATACGTAAACGTTTTCTGAATCGGTATGGGCAAAACAACATCTATAAAGTAGGACAAGAAATCTAAATTTTAGGGTATTATTTCTAATAGAATTATAAGAGCAGTTATAAATTTTAAAATTCACCTTGTAATTCCACTCTTTAAGACCTAAGAAAATTGAAACTCAAAATTACATAAAAATCACTACATTGTCATTAGAAAACAGCAACAAATATGAGGGCACAGGAATGGAGAAATAAAGGAGGTTTTGTAACTGTATTTGGAAGAAAAATTTTTGTAATTGACACTGCAGTAAATTCAAATTCATCCGCCAATAATAAAAAAACACTAGTGCTATTGCACGGCTACCCAACTTCCTCGTATGATTATTACAAAGTGTTACCACAGCTGAGTGAAAAATACCGTGTAATCCTCCACGATCACCTTGGTTTTGGTTTTTCTGACAAACCGCTCGATTATTCCTATTCTTTAATTGAACAAGCAGATGTTGCTTTGCAACTTTGGAAACAAATGGGTGTCAAAGAGGTAACACTTTTTGCCCATGATTATGGCACGAGTGTTTGTACAGAAATTTTAGCGAGACACAATAAACTGCAAATCAATTTACAAATCAATGCCCTAATAATGTGTAATGGCTCTGTGCACATAGAACTTTCTCAGTTACGAACTATTCAAAAATTATTAAAAAATAAATACACTGGAAAATGGATCGCTAAACTTACGAATTACGCTATTTTTAGCAAAAATCTTCGGAATGTCTATTTTGATAAAACACAGGCCTCAGAAAAAGAACTTATTGAAATCTGGGCCCAATTAGAACACAATAACGGGCGTGCAGTAATTCACCTTTTAAGTTCCTATATGGTAGAGCGATACACGTTTTGGCACCGATGGATTGGTGCATTAAAAGAAACAAAAATACCAACAAAAATTATTTGGGCAAAAAGAGACCCGGTAGCAGTTGCCAGAATTGCAACATTACTCGCAACTGAAATTCCAAATAACAAATTATATTGGATAGAAAATTGCGGTCATTTCCCAATGTTGGAAAGTCCTGAAGAATGGACTGCATTGGTGTTAAAATAAAGAAAAATTTTAATAATGGATATGCTGCTAATTATTTATTCTTTTGTGGTGTTTTCCTCAATCGTAATTTCCTTAACGATTGCAGCTTCTGAAGTTGAGTTTGCTGTTGGAGAGTCTTGTTGGTTTTTCTTAAACTTACGAGATCCTTCGTACAATTCATACTTCACGTAACGACAATCTAAATCACCGTTCTTTAAAGGAATTCTTTTAGAGGTCCGCAATCCTACATTTTTTAATGCTTGAACGTCCGAGGTAATTAACCAAGCGGTAGAGTTTGGATAATTGTGTTTCAACGTATCCCCTATTTTACCGTAAAACTCGTTAGTGTCTAGAGTTAAACGCTCACCATAAGGCGGATTGAAGATCATGGTTGTTTTTCCAAAAACCTCTTTTTTAGAATTGAAAAAATTTACGTGATGCACCCCAATAAACTCATCTAAATTTGCTTCTTTTATATTTGTCTCCGCTTTCTGAATGGCAGAAGGCGCTTTGTCAAATCCCATAATTTTAAAGTGGGAGCTCCTAATTTTCTTTAATAAAGCATCCTGAATAATGAAATACAATTCTTCGTCATAATCTTTCCATGTTTCAAAACCAAAACGTTTTCTATTGATATTGGCAGGAATATTATTGGCAATCATGGCGGCTTCAATTAAAATTGTTCCAGAACCACACATCGGGTCAATAAAATTCTCTTCGCCACGATAACCAGAGAGTAGTACCATTCCAGCAGCCAAAACTTCGTTGATGGGTGCAATATTCGTTGCAGTTCTATATCCACGCTTGTGCAAGGAATCTCCAGAGGAATCCAATGAAATCGTTAAGTAATCGTTTTTTATATGAATGTGAATTTTCAAATCTGGATAAGCAACATCAACATCTGGTCGCTTGCCAAATTTGTCTCTAAAATAATCCGCAATTGCATCTTTCGATTTTAAGGCAATATAGTGGGAGTGATTGGGTAAGTTCACAGAGTTAGAAACGGCACCGATTGCAAAAGTACCATCAATGTCTAAGTATTTTTCCCATTTCACTTTTTTAACGGCATCATACAAATCTTCTTCATCATAGATTTTAGTAACTTTTATCGGTTTTAAAATACGTATCGCAGTTCTTAAAGCAATATTTGCTTTGTATAAGAAACCTGTATCTCCTTTAAAAGAGACACTTCTAACTGCCTCTGTCACCTCTTTGGCACCTAGGTTTGCTAACTCTTTTGCTAATACTCCTTCTAAACCGAACATGGTGGTTGCCACCATTTTAAAATCTTTCTCCATATTGTAAAATTCATTGCAAAAATACATTTTATAAAAATGATATTTCAAAGTTTCTAAATATCATTTTACAAGCAACTATAATTAGTTACTTTTACATTCTTTTTAAAACGTATGAAAACAAAAGATTGGTTTACAGAATGGTTTAACACCTCTTATTATCACATTTTATATAAAAACAGGAATGATTCTGATGCTCAGTTATTTATGCAAAATATCACTGCATTTTTAAACCTGAAAAAAGGGGCACATATTGCAGATCTACCTTGTGGTAAAGGACGACATTCTATTTATTTAAATTCTTTAGGATACAAGGTTACTGGAGGTGATTTGTCTGAAAACAGTATTTTACATGCAAAACAGTTCGAAAATGAAAATCTAAATTTCGAAGTTTGGGACATGAGAGATCCTATTGATCATACCTATGATGCAATTTTCAATCTTTTTACAAGTTTTGGTTATTTTGAAGACGATCGAGACGATATTAAGGTTTTAAGAAATATTAAAAAAGGATTGAACAAAAATGGTCTTTTTGTTTTCGACTTTTTAAATGCCACGAAGTTGGAGGCAACATTGGTCAAAGAAGAAACAAAAATTGTTGAGGAAATTACCTTCAACATACGAAGAGAAATTAAAAACGGTTTTATTTTAAAACACATCACATTTACTGAAGCGAATACAGCTTACTCCTATACAGAGCGTGTAAAGTATTTAGATTTATCAAAAATGACTTCCTATTTAAATAAGGTAGGTTTTCAATTAGTTGCGATCTTTGGTGATTATAATTTAACTACTTTTGAAAAAAACACTTCTGATCGTTTAATTTTAGTTGCCAAATAAATGAATTATATTTTACTTATTCTTTCTGTTGTACTAGGTGTAGCACTTGTTTTATTATTGAAACCAAGCAAGAAATTTGTACAATTACTTTTAGCCTTTAGCGGTGCTTATTTACTATCTGTAACTATTTTACACTTATTACCAGAAGTTTATATAGATGGTAATGACTACAAAAGCATTGGGATTTATATCTTAATTGGAATTATATTACAATCTGTATTGGAATCTTTTTCGAAAGGAGCAGAACATGGTCATGTACATATACATACCAATGATAAAAGCTTTCCAAGCCTATTATTTATCAGTTTGTGTATCCATGCATTTTCGGAGGGGTTGCCAATACACAATGCTGGTTATAATTTATTGTGGGCAATTGTAGTTCATAAAATTCCGATTGCAATCGTATTAACCACTTTTTTATTGCACATAAAATATGCTAAAAAAATAGTATTTACTTTTTTACTTTTCTTTGGATTGATGAGTCCATTGGGTATGTTAATAGGCGATAAAATACTGTTTTTCAACACCTATGCTTCAGAGATCACTGCATTAATAATTGGAGTTTTTTTACACATCTCTACAATTATTCTGTTTGAAAGTTCAGAGAATCACAAATTTAATATTCAGAAATTTACAGCGATACTTATTGGTATTTTACTCACGATCTTTACTTTATAATCGGAAAGCAGACTTTTAAATTAATTTCCTACTTCATTAATAAATTTGATTCGCATCAATCGGAGTTCATCAAAATCGTATTCTCCATCAAACTCATCAATTGCTTCCTGAATACTATCCGATTCAGCTTCCATAAAATACTCGTGTATTTCTTCTTGTTGATCTTCATCCAACAAATCGTCTAACGCATAGTTAACGTCTAACTTTGTCCCAGAAAAAATAATCGCTTCCATTTCTTTAATAAGTTCATCTAGCTTCAAACCTTTTGATTTGGCAATGTCTTCTAAAGGAAGTTTTCTATCAGTATTTTGAATGATATAAAGTTTTAATCCTGAGTTTACTCCAGTACTTTTTACAATTAAGTCATCTGGTTTTAAAATGTCGTATTCGGCAACATAATCGGCAATAATTTTTATAAATTCCTTTCCAAACTTTCTAGCTTTCCCTTCTCCAACTCCATGTACTTTTGAGAGTTCGTCTAAATTGATCGGATATTTTAACGCCATATCATCTAGAGAAGAATCTTGAAAAACAGCAAACGGAGGAACCTCAAATTTATTGGCAACTTTTTTCCGCAAGTCTTTTAATATTTTTATCAATTTTATATCAGCAATTCCACCCAGAGTTTTTGTGTTTACAATGATTGAATTGTCATCTCCCTCATTATAAGAGTGATCTTCAGTCATTAAAAAAGAAGTAGGATTGGCAATATATTCTAACCCAATCGTTGTTAATTTAAGTACGCCATATTGTTCAATTTCTTTTCGAATAAAATTGACTACTAAAACCTGGCGTATCAGTGCCATCCAATAGGATGGAGATCGATCTCGACCAATTCCAAAAAAGGGTTGTTTGTGGGTTCTGTGAGAAGTTAATAAAGCATTTTCTTTACCGACTAAAGTATTTACAACTTCTTTTGATTTGTATTTCTGCAGGGTATCTTTAATTACCGAAAGAAGTTTAATAACGTTCTCTTTTGCTTCATGTTTTACTTTTGGATTTTTGGAATTGTCATCCATTGTTGCACCAGCTCCGTTTATTTCGTCGAATTCTTCACCAAAATAATGCAATAAGTATTTTCTACGATTCATTGAAGTTTCAGCATAGCCAACTACTTCTTGCAATAGGGCATGTCCAATTTCCTGTTCTGCAACAGGCTTACTTGCCATAAATTTCTCTAATTTCTCAATATCTTTGTATGCATAAAAAGCCAAACAATAGCCTTCACCGTCATCACGGCCCGCTCTACCTGTTTCTTGATAATAACTTTCTAAACTTTTTGGAATGTCATGATGAATTACATACCGAACATCTGGCTTATCAATTCCCATACCAAATGCAATTGTTGCAACAACAACATCACAATCTTCCATTAAAAACATATCTTGATGTTTTACCCGAGTTTTGGCATCTAACCCTGCATGATAAGGAACTGCCTTGATGCCATTTACTTGCAATATTTGGGCGACTTCTTCAACCTTTTTTCTACTTAAACAGTAGATGATTCCAGATTTCCCAATACGCTGTTTTACAAAACGAATGATATCTTTTTCTACTTCTTTGGTTTTTGGACGTACTTCGTAAAATAGATTGGCTCTATTAAAGGACGCTTTAAACCGATTTGCATCTGAAATTCCTAATGTTTTTAAAATATCTTCTTGAACTTTTTCTGTAGCAGTAGCAGTTAGACCAATAATAGGAACATTATCAATCGCTTTGATAATGTGTTTAAGATTTCTATATTCAGGTCTAAAATCATGTCCCCACTCAGAAATACAATGCGCCTCATCAATGGCGACAAAGGATATTTTCTGATTCCTTAAAAAACTAGCATACTCCTCTTTTATTAAGGATTCTGGGGCAACATATAGAAGCTTTGTGATTCCACTTACAATATCTGCTTTTACTTGGTTGACATCTGTTTTATTTAAGGATGAATTTAAAACATGTGCAATCCCATGATGCTCTGAGATTCCACGAATGGCATCTACTTGATTTTTCATTAAAGCAATTAAAGGAGAAACTACAATTGCAGTTCCTTCAGACATTAATGCGGGGAGTTGATAACATAATGACTTACCACCACCAGTTGGCATAATCACAAAGGTATTATCACCATTAATAATACTTTTGATAACTTTTTCTTGTAATCCTTTAAATTTATTAAATCCAAAAAATTTTTTCAGAGGACTGTGTAAATCCATTTGGGCTTGGGGGTATGTGTATTTAATGCTTAAATATAAATCTTTTTTAAGAATGCAAATGCATTTATTTCAGTGCTATAATTATTTGTAGTAATTTTGCCACTAATAATAATTTAAAGATAAGACTTTTTTTATTATGATAAAACCATAAAACTTGAAAAATAACAATTCTATACTAAATACAGCAAAAGAAACCATCCTTTTAGAAAGCGATGCAATTGCAAATCTTGCAAATTTAATAGATGATAATTTTGCAAAAGCAATAATTTTTATACTTGCATCCAAAGGTCGTGTCATTGTAACCGGTATTGGTAAAAGTGCCAATATTGCAAATAAAATTGTCGCCACTTTAAATTCTACAGGAACTCCTGCTATTTTTATGCATGCTGCTGATGCAATTCATGGGGACTTAGGAAATGTTCAAAAAGACGATGTTGTTATTTGTATTTCTAAGAGTGGAAACACACCCGAAATAAAAGTTTTAGTCCCATTGATCAAAAATTATGGAAATAAAATTATTGCGATTACAGGAAATATCGATTCCTTTTTAGGTAAAAATGCAGATTTCCCTTTAAATACTTTTGTAGAAAAGGAAGCTTGTCCCAACAACCTAGCGCCAACGACCAGCACAACAGCACAACTCGTTATGGGAGATGCGATTGCTGTTTGTTTGTTGAAATTAAACAACTTTAGCAGCAAAGATTTTGCGAAATACCACCCTGGTGGTGCACTGGGGAAACAACTCTACCTAAGAGTTTCAGATTTAATTAAGAACAATCAAGTGCCTCAAGTTTTAGAAAAGGACAGTATTGCTAATGTAATTGTAGAAATTTCTGAAAAAAGATTAGGAGTAACTGCTGTTCTAGATGCTAAGAATACAATCGTTGGAATTATTACTGACGGAGATATTCGAAGAATGTTGAGTAAATCGACTAAAATTGACAGTTTAATTGCCAAAGATATCATGGGGAAAAAACCAAAAACAATACATCATGATGCAATGGCGGTTGAAGCATTAGAAAGATTAGAAAACAATAGTATTACCCAAATTTTAGTAACAGATTCGGAGAATAAATATATCGGTGTTGTTCATTTACACGATTTAATAAAAGAAGGAATTTTCTAATGACGCAACAAAAAGAAATGTCGTTTTTATCGCATTTAGAAGAACTAAGGTGGCACCTAGTTCGAAGTGCTGCCGCTATCTTTCTCCTTGGGATTGTATTCTTTGCTTTTGCGGAAGAAGTCTATAATAATTTTTTATTAGCGCATATTCAACCAGATTTTATTACCTATCAACTCTTTTGTGATTTCTTTAGGTTTTTTGGTTTTGAGAGTGATTTTTGTACTATTAATTTCGCAGACAAAAAACTACAAAGTATTAAAGTAACTTCTCAATTAATGAACTCCATTTGGACTTCATTTGTTTTAGGAATTATTGTTGCATTTCCTTATATTTTATGGGAGTTTTGGAGATTCATATCACCAGGTTTACATAAAAATGAAAGGCGTCAATCAAGAGGGTTTATTTCCATTGCTTCCCTCCTGTTCTTCTTGGGAGTTGCGTTTAGCTTTTATGTGATAGCCCCAATTTCAATTCATTTCCTGTATAACTATCAAATTACAGATGCGATTCAAAATAACTTTACACTAGAATCTCATATCGGACTAGTAACCAACATGATACTTGGTGTTTCTGCACTTTTTGAACTTCCAGTACTTATCTATTTTTTAGCTAAAATAGGATTAATAACACCTGCATTCCTAAAAAAATACAGAAAACACGCGCTCGTTTTTGTACTTATTATTGCAGCAATTATAACCCCACCAGACGTCGCGAGTCAAATAATCGTATCAATCCCAGTTTTAATTTTATATGAAATTAGTATAAAAGTAGCTGCGATTGTCATCAAAAGACAACAAAAAAATGCCAAATAAAGTTCAAGAGTTCAATGATTATCGTCAAAAAATGAACGATAAAATACTCAGTAGTGATAATAAAGTGATCAAAAGAATCTTTAATTTAGATACCAATACCTTTAAAGAAGGACACCTACCTTCCAAAACAAAAGAATTGCTAGGCTTAGTTGCTTCAGCAGTTTTACGTTGTGATGATTGTGTACAATATCACTTAGAATCTGCCATGAAAAATGGTGTCAGTAAAGAAGAGATGATGGAAACCATGTCAATAGCCACTTTAGTAGGAGGCACTATTGTAATTCCCCATCTAAGACGCGCCGTTGAATATTGGGAACTTCTAGAAGAAAACACTTTATAAATACTTTAAGATTTCCCACAACCAGTTTTACTATATTTGAAACATGATTTTAAAAGCCAAAAATATTCAGAAGATTTACGGAAGAAGAAAAGTAGTACAAGGAATTTCTTTGGAAGTAAAACAAGGAGAAATCATAGGCCTTTTAGGTCCAAATGGTGCCGGGAAAACAACGTCTTTTTATATGATTGTTGGAATGATAAAGCCAAATTTGGGGCAAATTTTTTTGAATGATGAAGAAATCACCAATGATGCCATGTACCAAAGAGCCCAAAAAGGGATCGGCTATTTGGCACAGGAAGCTTCTGTATTTAGAAAATTATCTGTAGAAGACAATATCATGTCTGTATTACAGTTTACAGGATTGTCAAAAAAAGCCCAAAAAGAAAAATTAGAATCTCTAATTGAAGAATTTAATATTGGACATGTTCGTAAAAATCGCGGTGATTTATTATCCGGGGGAGAAAGACGAAGAACAGAAATTGCACGCTGTTTAGCATCGGATCCTAAATTTATTTTACTAGATGAACCTTTTGCAGGTGTAGATCCTATTGCAGTAGAGGACATTCAGAGTATTGTTGCGCAACTAAAAAACAAGAATATTGGTATTTTAATTACCGATCATGATGTACAAGCAACCCTAGCAATTACTGACCGAACCTATTTAATGTACAATGGAAGCATCTTAAAAGAAGGAACACCAGAAGAGTTAGCAGCGGATGAAATGGTCCGTAAAGTATACTTAGGACACGATTTTGAACTAAAAAAGAAGAAGTTTATTTAGTCGTAAGATTATGTATCATTGACAAGACGACATACAGAAGAATAACCAAAGGTATACCAATGTATTCTAGCGAAAGTAACAATAGTAAAGAAGCTATTAAAAACAGGTATTTCAATCCATTTTTTTTAAAATTATAATTCTTAAACTTCAACGAAAACAAAGGCAGTTCAGCATTCATCAAGTAGGTCAAAAGAAGGGTTATTATAATTAAAAAATAGGGATTCGCCAGTAAACTTCGGATAAAATCAAGATCAGTGTCCATCTGAATAAGAGGCAATACAATCACAAATAAACTCATCGCTGGTGTTGGTAAACCAATAAAAGAATCGGACTGTCTCGTATCAATATTAAACTTCGCCAAACGATAGCAGGCACCTAAAGTTAGTAATAATCCTACATATTTGAGTGCAGGAACTCCAGAAGAGACATTGTCTATCAAATGATACATAATAATTCCAGGGACAACACCACTGGTCACCATATCTGCCAAAGAATCCAATTGTTTACCTAATTCCCCAGAGACGTTTAGCAAACGGGCTGCAAATCCGTCGAAAAAATCAAAAACGATTCCAAGAACTACAAAAACTGCTGCAAGTTTAAAATTTTCTTGTACTGCAAAAATGGTCGCAATGGTTCCGCTAAAAAGATTTCCAAGCGTTATTAGATTAGGAATATGTTTCTTCATAAAAAGGCATCATCAGTTTCAAAGAGCTAAAATAGGGAATCTATTTTGAGTGTTTTGACAATTGTGCTTTTTTTGTCATATTTGTAAAGAATTGCAATCAAAAAAGTTATGCCATTATTAAAATCCACCTTCTTCCCTACACTACCATTTCGGAATTCGCACTTCAACACGATTTATAGATCGCTATTCATGAAAGAAAGTGTTGAATATTCTCGAAAAAGAGTAACCACTTGGGACCAGGATTTCATTGATTTAGATTTTTCTTTGGTAGGATCTAAAACCCTAGTAATCTTAATCCACGGATTAGAAGGAAGTTCACAATCAAAATACATATTAGCAGCCACAAGCGAGTTTAATAATGAAGCGATGGATACGGTTGCTTTTAATCTCCGAGGTTGTTCTGGGGAAGACAATTTACTCTTACAAACCTATCACTCTGGTAAAACGGATGATGTTCATTTTATCATCAATTATATCTTAAAAAACTATTCCTATCAAAATATTGTTCTTGCTGGTTATAGTTTAGGAGGGAATTTAACCCTAAAATATATGGGCGAATTTGCAAAAACACTATCTTCTAAAATTAAATGTGCAATTGCAGTTTCAGTTCCTGTCGATTTGGCTTCCTCGAGTGTTGCAATGAGTTCGTATAAAAATAAAATTTACATGGAAGCTTTCTTAAAAACATTGCGTTTGAAAGTTTTAGAGAAAGCCCATAAATTTCCAGAATTCAAATTAGATAAAGATAAATTATTTAAAGCCAAAGCTTTCAGCGATTTTGATGCATTGTATACAGCACCCGTTTATGGGTATTCTGGAGCTGAAGATTATTGGGAAAAAGCAAGTTCAAAGCCTTATCTGAAATCCATTGAAACCCCTACATTATTAATTTCCTCAGAAGATGATCCTTTTTTAGCAGCTGCATGCTTCCCCATAAAAGAAGCAAAAACTTCTAAAAACTTCTATTTAGAAATGACCAAGTATGGAGGACATGTTGGTTTTATTTCTTCCTTTCTCATTGATAAAAATAGATGGCTAGAAAACAGAATGCTAAATTTTATAAAACAGCATTTATAATTATACAATATCTGTTCGAAAGAACTGTTATTTAAATTATATATTTAGATATTTGTTAATCATAAAATAAACCTATTGAAACCTAAAATCCTTTTTTTTCTTTTATTGGTTTTTCCACAATTTATTAGTGCGCAAGCATTTCGAAATTATTCCAACGAGTTTTTAAATATTGGTGTAGATGCTGCCGCCTTGGGAATGAGTAAAACCGTTGTTGCAACAAGTAATAACGTGAACTCGATTTACTGGAACCCAGCTGGACTCGTTGGTATCGACGATTATCAGGGTTCCATTATGCATGCTTCCTATTTTGCAGGAATTGCAAATTATAATTATGCAGCATTTGCAATGCCCATAGACAAAGAAAGCGCCGTCGCTTTTTCCATCATTCGTTTTGGAGTAGATGATATTTTAAATACAACAGAACTAATTGACAATCAAGGAAATATAGATTTTAACAATATCAGTTTATTCTCTGCAGCAGATTATGCATTTAATGTGGCATATGCTCGAAACCTTATCTTTAAAGATTTGAAATTTGGGGTCAATGCAAAAGTAGTCCGGAGAATTATTGGAGACTTTGCCTCCTCTTGGGGTTTTGGATTTGACATGGGGATCCAGTTTGAAAGAAATGATTGGTATGTTGGACTCATGATCAGAGATGTTACCACCACTTTTAATAGTTGGAGTATCGATCAGGATGAATTTGATAAAATTAAAAATGCAATTCCTGGGCAAAATCAAGAATTACCCGAAACAACAGAAGTTACAAAACCAAAAATTCAATTCGGAGTAGCCAAGCGTTTTGAAATTGGTCGACTGCTTCATTTACTTTCTGAAGTAGACCTAAATATGCGATTTGCAAAAACAAATGACCTTATATCCTCTGACATCGTAAGTATAGACCCTGCCGTTGGCCTGCAATTAGATTTTGATAATCTGGTCTATCTAAGAGCCGGAGTAGGTAATTTTCAGTACATCACCGAGTTTGACGATAGCAAATCAATGTATGTACAACCAAATTTTGGCGTCGGCTTCAAATACAATGGAATTCAAGTAGATTATGCCCTAACAAACATTGGTAGTATTGGAAATGCTTTGTTTTCCAACGTATTCTCTATTACATTTGATTATCGATTTTTTAGACCTTAATTTTTATGAAAAAAAAATACATCCTTCTTCTTTGTTTTTTCTCCTTTTTTAATGTTTCAAATGCACAAGTGAACCTTTCTGTGTATTCCGAAGTAAGCATTATTACTGCAGATCCAGGGACTGAACTTTTTGAAGCATTTGGGCATGCTGCAATCCGAATTAAAGATCCAGTTTTACAGTTAGATGTAGTTTATAATTATGGAATGTTCGATTTTAATGCGCCTAATTTTTACACCAATTTTGTTAAAGGAAAACTAAATTACCAACTTGGAAGACAGTATTTTAATCGGTTTATTAGCAGCTATAATTACCAAAAAAGAAATGTTCAGCAACAAGTGCTAAATTTAAGTCAGTCAGAAAGACAGGCCTTTTTTCTCTATTTAGAAAACAATGCTACTCCAGAAAATCGCAACTATTTGTACGATCCCTATTATAACAATTGTGCTACAAAATTAAGAGACATCACTATGAACGTCCTAGGGGATCTAGTAAGCTTTGATGCGCTTCATCAATCTCGAGAGAATTACAGTTTGAGAGCTTTAATGCGACAAGAAATTTTCTGGAATACTTGGGGAAGTTTCGGAATCAATCTTGCCTTAGGGAACCAATTAGATGCAATCGCAACAGAAGCACAATATATGTATTTGCCAAACTATGTATTTCAGAAATTTAAAGCAGCAACTCGCATTCAGGACGGTAAAAAAATAAAATTGGTTAAAAGAGAAGAGCTGCTTTTGAATCACAGAAAACAGCACTATACCTCTCAATTTATAAGCCCTTTATTAGTTTTTGGACTTCTATCAATATTAGGGTTGTTCATCACCTACAAAGACTACCGCAAAAGAAATAGAACAAAATGGTTTGATTTTTTTATCCTATTTATTTCGGGTATTTTAGGAGTTGTTATCCTTTTTCTTTGGTTTTTTACAAATCATGCTACCACCCCGAATAACTTTAATTTTTTATGGGCCTTTGCTCCCAACCTTATAATGGCTTTTTTACTTTTGAAAAAAACATCAAAGCAATGGCCTGCTAAGTATTTTAAATTTTTAACGGCTTTATTAATTTTAATGTTTCTCTTTTGGATTCTTGGAGTTCAGTCATTTCCCTACGCAGTCATCCCGTTTCTGGTATTTCTAATAATAAGATATGTCTATTTACAACGCTATTTTTCAACTTTAAATCAATAAGGAAAACACCGTTTTTCTGAGATAAATCTGATTATTTTATAGTATATAAAAAACAATTAAAATGAAAAAACAACTTATAGAATGTGTACCAAACATTAGTGAAGGTCGTGATTTGAAAAAAATTCATGCCATCGCAAATATTGTAACTACAGTAACAGGTGTAAAGTTATTAGATGTTGATCCTGGTAAGGCAACCAACCGAACCGTCATTACATTTGTTGGAGCACCAAAAGAGGTTATTGAAGCTGCTTTTCTATTGATACAAAAAGCGGCTGAGTTGATAGATATGCGCAAACAAACCGGAGAACATCCTAGGTTCGGGGCAACCGATGTTTGTCCACTAGTACCCATTGCAAACATTTCTATGGAAGAAACAGCCAACTATGCACGCATGCTAGGAAAGCGCGTTGGCGAAGAATTGGGCATATCCGGCTATTTTTATGAAAATGCAGCAACTTCAGAGGATCGTAAAAATTTGGCAAACGTTCGATCAGGAGAATATGAAGGATTGAAAGAGAAATTTTCAATACCAGATTGGAAACCGGATTTTGGACCTACGGTCTTCAATACTCAAGTGCAAAAATCTGGCGTAACTGCTATTTCTGCAAGAGATTTTTTAATTGCCTACAATGTAAATTTAAATTCAACATCTACCAGAAGAGCCAATGCAATTGCTTTTGATATTAGAGAAAACGGGCGTACAAAACTGGTGAATGGTAAAAATGTATTGGACAAAAATGGTGTTCCAGAAAGAATACCAGGAAAACTAAAAGCTGTCAAAGGAATCGGGTGGTTTATTGAAGAGTATGGTATCGCACAAATATCTTACAATCTTACAAACATTAGTATCACTTCTATGCATGAAGCTTTTTATGAGACCACCTTGTCAGCTATAAAACGTGGTTTGCGCGTTACAGGATCTGAATTGGTGGGTCTAGTTCCTTTAAAAGCCATGTTAGATGCTGCTGATTTTTATCTAAAAAAACAGCAACGTTCTTTGGGTATTTCGGAAAAGGAAAAAATAAAAATTGCCATTAAATCTTTGGGACTGGATGATTTAAAACCGTTTAAACCAGAAGAAAGAATCATAGAATATGTAATGAATGCAGCTGCGACTAAAAAACTAATCGATTTTACGGTTGCCGATTTTGCAGAAGAAACTGCTTCAGAATCAATGGCGCCTGGTGGCGGAAGTGTTGCCGCCTATGTTGGTGTTTTAGGAGTTTCGTTAGGCACCATGGTAGCCAATCTTTCTGCTCATAAAGCAGGATGGGATGCACAATGGGAATCTTTTTCAGATTGGGCCGTAAAGGGTCAAAAATATAAAAACGACCTGTTGTTTTTAGTAGATGAAGATACCCAAGCATTTCATAAAATTATCGACGGATTTCGTTTACCAAAAACAAATATAGAAGAAATTGAAATTCGAAATAAAGCGATAGAGAATGCCACCAAATATGCAACAGAAATCCCATATAAAGTAATGGAAACAGCATATAATTCTATAGAAGTAATGCTTGCTATGATGCAGCATGGTATTCAAAACTCCTTGTCAGATGGTGGTGTTGGAGTACTGTGTGCAAAAACTGCCGTTACAGGTGCTTATTTTAATGTGAAGATCAATGCAAAAGATATTAAAGACCGTGAGTTTGCCAAAGAAATTTTAACAAAAGCAGCAAACATCTATCAAAAAACCTGCCACCTAGAACTTGAAATGATGGCAATTATCAATGAAAAATTATAATTAAAGTGCTATCTTTTACCATTGAAATCATTCCTTTTGAACCGCAATATGCAGCTCATTTTTATGCCTTAAATTTAGCATGGCTCAGAAAATACTTCTACATAGAACCTTACGATGAAAAGATACTCAGCAATCCAGAAACCTATATTCTTAAAAATGGTGGTTTTATTTTTTTCGCAAAAAGCAACGCAGAAATTGTGGGCACCGTTGCATTGATCAAACAAGGTGGTTTTTTTGAATTGAGTAAAATGGCAGTAAGACCTGCTTACCAAGGAAAAAAGATCGGATTGCAACTAATGGAGCATTGCATTGCGTTTGCAAGAAAACAACAATGGAAAAGTATTACCCTCTATTCTCACAGATCTTTGATAGCAGCGATATTCTTATACAAAAAGATAGGATTTAAAGAAATAGCATTAGAAGAGGACGTTCACTATGAACGCGCAGATATTAAAATGCGTTTGGATTTATAAAAAACTTTCGATCGCTAAATCGTAGCTTTTTAGACCGAAACCAGCAATGACTCCTTTTGCGTTTGGAGCGATAAAACTTTGATGTCTAAAGGCCTCTCTTGCATGCACATTGGAAATGTGAACTTCTATTACTGGAGTTTCAATGCCTTTAACAGCATCTCCAATTCCAACAGAGGTATGGGTATAAGCCGCAGCATTTAAAACAATGCCAGTATAACTAAAGCCCACTTCATGCAATTTATCAATCAGTTCTCCTTCGATATTCGATTGAAAATAATGCAAATCGATGTCGGAATATTTGGCTTGCAAAACCTTCAAGTAGGCTTCAAAAGTTTCTGAACCGTAGATACATGGTTCTCTTTTTCCCAATAAATTAAGGTTGGGGCCGTTTAAAATTAATAGTTTCATACTGCTAAAATAATATATAAATAAAAAAAGGAAGCATTATAACTTCCTTTTTTTATTTATATATTTAATTATTGCAATACAAAAACACCTCCAATATTGAAACTATAACCTGCATTTAATCGATCAAAAGTGTCTTTTTCAATAATATTTGTTATGCCTAATAAATTTTGCACATCAAATAGTAAACTGAAATTCTCAGAAATTGTAAGTTTATATCCAATACCAAAAGAAATTCCTAGTTGAAAAGAAGCAAGATATTCTTTTATATCCTCTTTATCTTCCTTTGCAGAAATCAAAAATCCTGGTGTAATTCCGAAATTTAAATTCCATTTTCTTTTACTTCCAAAGTGCCAATTAGCATTTAAAGGAATATTTAGATAATCTAAGATAGCCTCGTACCCAAAACCTTTGCCCCCCATGGAATCATATATTAGTCCTGAGCGAAGACTCCATCTATCATTGAAAAAATAATCTACATTTGCACCAAATTTTATTGCTCCTCTGTAATCAAGTTCACTGACATTATCTCCATTAAAAAATTCTCTTGATAACCAATAAATGGTGTGATTTCAACTTCTCCTTTGGTTCTTTCTTGGGCAGATAAACCTCCAAATCCTAACAATGCTAATAAAGCAATACTTACTACTTTTTTCATATATTTTTAAATTAAGTTAAATAAAAGTCTTCATGACTTTTGACAAATAAAGTAATTATTTAAAAAAAAACTAACGTCAATAAATAAGTGGGCGAATTAAGGAATAAGTGGGCGAATTAAGGAATAAGTGAATCTGATAACGAAGCAGATTTAGTCCATTTTATTACTCATCAGAAAAATTAGTAGTATTAATTTTATTTTAAAAAAACGAATTTTTAATTGTAATTATTAGCAACTGTATTTGTTTAATTATGCTTATTTTTATCTGTATGAACTGGCAAAACGGAATTAACGATTTTCAACTTTTTTTAAAAATTGAAAGAGGGCTTTCTAGCAACACCATAGAAAACTATGCAAGGGATTTAAAAAAGCTCATTGTTTTTTTGAAGGTCAATGAAATTGACATCTCTCCCATTGCTATAGATGAAAATATCCTTCAACAATTTATCTACGAAACAGCGAAAAAAGTAGCCGTTCGAAGCCAGGCAAGAATAATCTCTGGGCTCAGAAGTTTTTTTGATTATTTAATTTTTGAAGATTACAGAACTACGAATCCGACAGATTTAATAGAGACCCCAAAGCTAGGGGTAAAACTTCCTGACACCCTATCTATAGAAGAAATTAATACGATTATTGCGGCCATTGATTTGAGACATCCACAAGGCGAACGGAATAGAACAATGCTTGAAACAATGTATAGTTGTGGATTGCGTGTGAGTGAGTTGATCTCATTAAAAATATCAGATCTTTTTTTTGAAGAGGGATTCATAAGAGTCATTGGTAAAGGAAATAAGCAGCGTTTTATCCCCATACATAGTACCACTCAAAAATTAATCAATGCGTATGTATTTCATTTTAGAAATACCATCAACCCGAATAAAGCCTTTGAAGACACCTTGTTCCTAAATCGAAGAGGCAATGGTTTGAGTCGACAAATGGTCTTTATTGTTTTAAAACAACTGGCATTAAAAGCGCAAATTGAAAAGAGAATTAGTCCGCACACCTTTCGGCATTCTTTTGCAACACACCTCTTAAAAGGTGGCGCCGATTTACGTGTGATTCAACAAATGTTAGGTCATGAAAGTATCACCACCACGGAAGTCTATTTGCATTTAGACAAAAGCGACTTACAGGATGTAGTCGAAAAGTTTCATCCTCGAAAATAAAAAAAATCCTGCATTCGCAGGATTTTTTTTTATTTTCATATAATGTCCTATTACTTAGCAACATTCACGGCTCTTGTTTCTCGAATTACCGTTACTTTCACTTGCCCGGGATAGGTCATGTCGTTCTGTATTTTCTGAGAAATACTGAATGATAATTCTGCTGCTTTGGCATCATTTACTTTCGTACTTTCTACCATCACACGCAATTCACGACCAGCTTGAATAGCATAGGCCTTTTGTACTCCTGTAAATCCAAAAGCAATCTCTTCTAAGTCTTTTAATCGTTGGATATAAGAATCCAACACCTGCCTTCTGGCACCTGGTCTCGCTCCTGAGATCGCATCACAAACCTGAACGATTGGAGAGATCAAACTTTTCATCTCAATTTCATCGTGATGGGCTCCAATGGCGTTACAAACATCTGGTTTTTCACCGTATTTCTCTGCCCATTGCATTCCTAACAATGCGTGTGGCAATTCACTTTCTTCATTGGGTACTTTACCAATATCATGCAACAATCCAGCACGCTTAGCTACCTTAGCATTTAAGCCCATTTCTGAGGCCATAATTCCACAGAGATTTGCAACTTCTCTTGAGTGTTGTAATAAGTTTTGTCCATAAGAAGAACGGTATTTCATTCTACCGACTGCTTTTATCAATTCAGGATGTAATCCATGAATGCCTAAATCGATCACAGTACGTTTACCAACTTCAATAATTTCTTGTGTAATTTGTCTTTCTGTCTTCCCAACTACTTCTTCTATTCTTGCAGGGTGTATTCTTCCATCGGTGACTAATTTATGCAATGACAAACGTGCAATTTCTCTTCGAATTGGATCAAAACAAGATAGAATAATAGCATCTGGAGTATCGTCAACAATAATTTCTACTCCTGTTGCAGCTTCTATAGCTCTAATGTTTCTTCCTTCTCTACCAATAATTCTTCCTTTTACATCATCGGATTCTAAGTTAAAAACAGAAACACAATTTTCTACAGCTTGCTCTACGCCTACTCTTTGTATGGTTCCAAGAACTACTTTGCGCGCTTCTTGTTCTGCAGTTAATTTAGACTCTTCAATGGTGGTTTGAACAAATGCCATTGCATCAGCCTTTGCTTCATCTTTCAAAGAAGTAATTAATTCTTTTTTGGCTTCGTCTGCAGACAAACCAGAGATTTGCTCAAGCATATCTACTTGACGTTTGTGGTTTTTCTCTAACTCACTTTCTTTTTTGTCTAAGAAATCAAGTTTAAAATCAAAATCTTTTTCTTTTTGTTCCAAAGAGCGATTCAATTTTTTATTCTTATCTACTTCAGAGGCTACTTGAGATTCGCGATCTCGAATCCTTTTTTCAACATCTGATATTTTCTTTTCTCGAGAAAAAATTACTTTTTCATGTTCCGATTTTAATTCAATAAACTTCTCTTTTGCTTGGAGGATTTTATCCTTTTTTATAGACTCAGCGTCAATTTTAGCTTGTTTTAAAATTGAAGCAGCTTCTTTAGTTGTTCTATGTAAAGCTTTTTTTCCTTTTGCTTTTTCAGCAATTTTCAAGATTAAAAAACCTACAACAATTCCTATTAAAATTCCCATGCTAATGGGAAGTATCATTTCTTCCATAATTTAAATTTAATGTATAAAAAAGCCTACATCAGTTGGGTTTATATAAACTCCATTATGGTATTTATAGGACTAACTAGTAGATCAAGGGTCAATACTGAGATGGCATGCTTTAGCTACTAAGACTTATCCTTCATAATAGATTCGTGTTGAGTTTATCAAACAAATTACTAACGTAGGCAGTATATTATTAATATCTTTAAGAAAACTATTCTAAATGCGTATTTACCAGCTGGGTAAGCGCTTTTATTTTATTTAATACTTCGGTATCTGTTGCTGATTCTTCTAATTGTGAAATTTCTAATTTTGAAGCGAACTGTAATGCACACATGGCTAAAACATCTTGTTTGTCGCTTACGGCATAATTTTGCTCGTAATTCTTAATTAAAGCATTGATGGCTATAGCTGCTTTACGCATCCCCTCTTCCTCTTGTGTGCTACTCACGTTTAAAGGATAAGTTCTGCCTGCTATTACAACGTTTATTTTTAATTTCCCCACAATATAATGAACTTAAGCATTCAATTGAATGATACACTTGTCGATTTCTCGAATTAAAGTATTTATTTTGAGTTTCGTCTCTCTTGTGTTTTCTTTACTGCCTTCAATAGTTTTTGCAATTTTTAAAAGATGGTATTGTTGCTGTTGCCCTTCAATTAATTGTTGCTGTTCTTTAAGCTTCTGTTGATACATTGTTGCATTTTGAAGCAATATTTCGTTCTCATTCTTTAAAAATTCATAATTTGAAAGCAAGTTTTTCAACTTATCTTCCAGTAAATGAATTGCTTCTAATGGTATGCTCATTTTAACTTTTAGAAAAAACTATGATAACAAAGTTAATATTCTTTTTTCATTCTACAAGGTTTAATTGGTTTTTTAGTTAGTAATTGAATTTCAATAAGTTAATAACTACCGTCAAATTTCCCTATTTTAGCTAAAAATTTACGCTTTCAATGAAATACATTCCTTTCACGTTATTATTCTTTTCTTTTTTAGGGTTTGGTCAAGAAAAATATCCGAAAAACTACTTTAGAAGTCCTTTAGATATTCCGCTAGTATTATCGGGTACATTTGGAGAACTTCGCAGCAATCATTTTCATTCTGGCATTGACATTAAAACACGAGGCAAAGAAGGATTGAAAGCCTATGCAGTGGCAGATGGCTATGTTTCTCGTATAAAAATAGTGCAGTATGGTTTTGGAAAAGCAATCTATATTCGACATCCAAATGGATATACTTCTGTCTATGCACATTTGAGTAAATATGCTGATGCCATAGAAAAATATGTAAAAAAATATCAGTACAAAACGAAAAAAAACACCGCGGGGAATCTCTATTTAAAAGAAAATCAATTTCCAGTTAAAAAGGGAGATGTCATAGCTTATACAGGAGATACAGGAGGTTCGAGTGGACCTCATCTGCATTTTGAAATAAGAAACACTTCAACTGAAAAGGTTGTAAACCCGATGCTTTTTGGAATCCGTCCCGAAGATGACATTCCTCCCGTCTTTCAGTCATTGATGATTTATGCATTAAGCAGTGCTTCACGAATCAATGAAAACAATTTAAATGTGGCGCTTCCCATAAAAAAAACAGCAAAAGGCATTTATAAAACAAATCGATTTTCCTCCAATGGATTGATTGGTATTGGTGTTCGTGTCTTTGATCGCTTAAACAATGCGAATAACAAAAACGGAATTTATAGTTTGGAAATGTTCGTCAATGGTAAAAGCGTATATTATCACGATGTAAGCACTTTTTCTTTCTCAGAAAGCAAGCTTATCAACCTACTTATTGATTACCCCTATTTTAAAACATACAAGCAACGAATTCAAAAAACACATCGAGTAGAAAAGAATAGCTTATCTATTTATAAAAATCTAGTGAATGATGGAAAGATCCAAGTAGCGGAGAATGCCAATTACCAAGTACAGGTAATCGCAAAAGATTTTCATGGGAATAAAAGTATTTTAGAAATACCGATTAAAGGAATCAATAGCAATGTACTATTCACAAAAAAAAGAGACACAACCACCTATAAAATCGTAGCAAAAAAGTTTCAGAAATTTACTTTGGAAGGTTTTACGGTTGCTTTTCCTAAAAACACCTTTTATGAGGATTGTTATTTAAATCTTAGAAAAGAAAATGGGATCGTAAAAGTTCATGAACCAACAGTTCCAATAGATAAAAGCTATACCTTAACATTTGATGTTTCAAAATATACAGAAAAGGAAAAAGCGCAATTATACATTGCAAATGTTGATTACAAAAAATATCCAAGGTACCAATATACCCGAAAAAAAGACATTACCTTTTATACAACCACAAAAACCTTAGGGAATTACCAGTTGTTGTTAGACACGATAGCGCCTAAATTAACCCCATTGTTTTTTAAGGATGAACAATGGATTTCAAATGCAACTACTTTAAAAGTGAAAGTTTCTGATGCAGATTCTGGAATTAAGAATTATTTAGCTACGATTGATGGTGAATGGATATTGATGGAATATAACCATAAAAAAGGCATCTTAACCTATAATTTTAAGGATAAAAAATTGGTAGGCAGTAAACATATCTTTAAACTTGTAGTCTTAGACAATGCATCAAATACGAATACACTGATAAGAACGTTTTATAAAAAATAGTTCAACATATAATTCCACAATTTACGTGAAAAAAATACTTTTCATTTTGGTTTTGCTGCCTACAATCATGTATGCACAGACAACAACAATTTTAAGAGGTGTCATTAAAGACACAAAAAAACAGGCCATCGAGGGAGTGAATATTCAATTCAATTCCTTTGGAACCACCAGCGACAAAAATGGAAATTATAGCATACGAATTCCTTTAAACCAAAAAATCACAATTACCTACAGTCATATTGCCCATTATTCATTTACAAAAGAGATTACAGCAACCAGTAAAAATCTGATGCGATTTTCGCCAATATTAACTCCAAAAACAGAAGCATTAAAGGAAGTTGTTGTTAAAAATAATAAAAAGAATGCTGCAGGAGTTACCAAAATTGATGTCTTAAAAGCAAAGAATATTATCGGTCCAAATGCAGGAGTAGAAAATGTTTTAATGACCCTTCCCGGAGTAAATAATAACAATGAACTAAGTACACAATACAATGTTAGAGGGGGGAATTTTGATGAAAACCTCGTGTACGTTAATGGAATCGAAATTTACAGACCTTTTCTCATTCGATCTGGGCAACAAGAAGGATTGAGTTTTGTGAATTCCAATCTGGTAAAGAATATCAACTTTTCGGCAGGTGGTTTTCAAGCAAAATATGGCGACAAATTGTCCTCAGTTTTAGACATTACTTACCGAGATGCAAAAGAAAGAGCTACAACTATAGATGCTAGTATTTTGGGAGGAAGCATTACTTTAGAAGGGCAATTTTTGGATAAAAAGTTAAGCGCAATTACAGGAATTCGATATCGAGACAACAGCCTTTTTGTAAATAGCAAACAAGTAGAAACCAACTTTAAACCTCGATTTACGGATGTACAGTCGTTTTTATCATACAAAGCCACGGATGCATTCACACTTAACTTTTTGGGGAATTTCTCTTTAAATAATTACAATTATACACCAATTTCGAGAAGAACTCGTTTTGGAACTGTAAATGCCCCCATAGAATTAACCGTTTTTTATGAGGGACAGGAAAAAAACAATTATCTCACCTTATTTGGAGCACTTTCTGCAAATTATGAAGTGAATGATGCAATCGACCTTACTGCAACAGCCTCAAGCTACAATACACAAGAAGAAGAATATTTTGATATTGCAGCTGCCTATAATTTAGGAGAAGTTGATGCCAATGTTGGTTCAGAAGATTTTGGAGAAGTTGAATTTTCTGAAGGAATTGGTTCACAATTAAACCATGCAAGAAATGATCTCGATGCGCTGATCAGTAATTTTCAATTCAAAGGAACTTATAAAAAAGAGGCTTTAGAAATCTCTGCTGGACTTAAATACCAACAGGAAGATATCAAAGACCGTATCCGAGAATGGGAAATCATAGATTCATTAGGGTTTTCGGTGCGTCCTCCATTGACTGCAGGAAACAACCAACCCTATGTTTCTTTTGAAGGCCCCATTCTTCCCTATCAAAATATAAGGGCAGACAACAATGTGCAAATAAATCGTGTTTCGGGTTTTATACAATTGAATGAAAAACGTTTGTGGAAAGATCATGAAATCTGGTACAGTGTTGGTGTACGAGCACAAAACTGGAAGGTAACTGGCAATGGAGTTCCTTCAAAAAATCAAATAACAATAAGTCCGAGAGGGCAATTTGCCATCAAACCAGACTGGTCTCAAGATATGTTATTTCGAGTATCAGGCGGTTGGTATTCACAGCCCCCTTCCTATCGAGAACTAAAAGATTATGATGGTCAGTTAAATGTCGATGTAAAAGCCCAAAAATCAATTCATTTTGTCTCTGGTATGGACTATAGCTTTCAGATGTGGGAGCGCCCTTTTAAACTCACAACAGAAATCTATTATAAAGATTTAAGCAATATCAATGCCTATTCCATAGACAACGTAAGAATTCGATACAGAGCGGACAATAAGACCACTGGATTTGCTTCTGGGGTGGATGTTCGATTAAATGGCGAATTTATTGCTGGAAGTGAAAGCTGGGTGAGTTTGGGGTATTTGAAAACAATGGAAAACATTGACAATCAAGGAAACATTGCACGTCCCTCCGATCAACGATTAAAATTTGGTATTTTATTCCAAGACTACGTCCCTAACCTACCTGACTTAAAAGCCTATTTAAATTTAGTGTTCAATACCGGCGTTCCAGGAGGTTCTCCTTCGTATTCAAACCCGTATAATTTTCAAAACCGATTGCGAGATTATAAAAGAGCCGATTTGGGGGTTTCCTATGTCTTTACAAGCGCAAAAAAACAATTTACAACGGGATTACTATCAAACTTCAAAGAGCTAACTGCAGGGCTGGAACTCTTTAATATGTTTGACATTCAAAATGCCATCACAAACACATGGGTTCGGGATGTGTATTCCAAAACCCAATTTGGTGTTCCTAATTTCATGACTGGTAGGGTCTTGAATTTTAAAATAGGAATGCAATTTTAAATAAATCGTATTGATTAGCCTAAAATTTGTGCTGCATGTGCTTTGGTTTTTACTTTTGAAATAATGTCTTCTATTACACCATTTTCATCAATAATGAAAGTAGTTCTGTGAATGCCATCATATTCTTTTCCCATAAACTTTTTAGGGCCCCAAACACCAAAGGCATTGATAACCGTTTTGTCTTCGTCGGCTAATAATGGAAATGGAAGCTCGTGTTTATTGATCCAATTTTGTTGGCGTTTCGCAGCATCCGCACTTGCACCCAAAATAGCATATCCTTTTGCTAAAAAAGCGTCGTAATTGTCTCTTAAATCACATGCTTCGGCTGTACAACCTGGCGTACTTGCTTTGGGATAGAAAAATAAAACTAATTTTTTTCCAGCATAATCGGACAACTGAATTGTGTTGCCTTTTTCATCTTTTGCTTCAAAATTTGGAGCGTTCTCACCTATTTTTAATGTAGTCATGTTTTATATTTTATTCACAAAGATACAAAAGTGATAAAGTATTTATTCGTGCAGAAATTAAAGTTTTAGGTTAACTTTGTAAGATCAACCTTTTGAAATTTTGCAACGATAAAAATGAACAAGTCAGAAAAAGTACAATTTGTCATTGACACCCTAGAAGAATTCTACCCAGAAATTCCAATACCTTTAGACCATAAAGATCCTTATACATTGCTAATTGCCGTTTTATTATCTGCACAATGTACAGACGTTCGGGTTAATAAAATTACCCCCTTACTCTTTGCCAAAGCAGACAATCCGTTTGATATGGTAAAAATGTCGGTGGAAGAAATTAAAGAAATTATACGCCCTTGTGGATTGTCCCCAATGAAATCAAAAGGGATTTATGGGCTGTCTAAAATTCTCATTGAAAAATACAACGGCGAAGTACCTCAATCTTTTGAAGGTTTGGAGGAACTTCCAGCTGTTGGGCATAAAACAGCCAGCGTGGTGATGAGTCAAGCCTTTGGTGTGCCAGCATTCCCCGTAGATACCCACATTCATAGATTGCTATTTCGTTGGAATTTAACCAATGGGAAAAGTGTGGCTCAGACAGAAAAAGATGCAAAACGGTTATTTCCAGAAGCCCTTTGGAATGATCTGCACTTGCAAATTATTTGGTATGGTCGAGAATATTCTCCTGCAAGAGGTTGGGATCTAGAGAAAGACATCATTACCAAAACGATAGGTAGAAAGTCTGTTATAGATGCATATCACAAAAAGTAATTATGATTCTTAATCCTCAGAAAATAAAAAAGTTCCAACAAATGTTGGAACTTTTTCTGCATTAATTCAAATTCAATTCAATGAAGTTTTTTGATTTTGTTTTTACAAAGGTGAGTGATTTGGAAAAAAGAATCAAAAATTGAATTGTTTCTTTTTTAGGTTGCATTTGAAAATCAAATGACTTTTTTGGGTAAAGTTGCATCATACATTTTTGTTTAATAGGTTCGATATAAACAAGTAACGAGGCACTTTTACTTTTATTGTTAATTGACTAATATAATTTTATTTTTCTCTATTAATTTTCTCATATTCATCAAAGCATACCGCATTCTTCCCAAAGCGGTATTGATACTTACTCCGGTATTTTCGCTTATTTCCTTAAAGCTCATATCTCTATACATTCGCATTATTAAAACTTCTTTTTGCTCTTCTGGTAATTCTTCAATCAACGCTCTTACATCTGTATGAATTTGTTCTTGAATCATTTTTTTCTCAGCATTTAAGTTCCCATCCCCAATCACAGAAAAAATATCAAATTCATCGGTGTTTTTGAAGGTGACCATTCTGTTTGTTTTTCTGAAATGATCAATTACTAAATTATGAGCAATTCGCATTACCCATGGAAGAAATTTTCCTTCTTCATTGTAATTTCCTTTTTTAAGAGTTCGAATTACTTTGATAAAAGTATCTTGAAAAACATCTTCTGCAATGTCTCTATTTAAAACTTTACTGTATATAAAGCTATACAGACGTTGTTTGTGTCTTTTAATTAATACTTCTAAGGAATTTTCGTTACCCTTAATAAAATCACTTACTAAGGTACTGTCTGGAGTTGAATTTTTACGCATCATAAAATTACTTTTAGAAAAGCTTAGCACTTTTCGTTCTTATTATTTTTTAAATAATTAAAAGTAATTTTTTCGTATAAGCGTGTTTTTATGAGTGTTAAAGAAATCAAATATCTTTATTATTATTCAATTTAGCAACTTTTTTTAACAAATTTCATTTTATTTATTTATTAAGACTTTGAAAAGTGGTATTTTTAAGGCTTATATTTTTTTATAAATGAAAGCAGATATTTCTACGATTGACCCCAAACAAAACATCATCATTAAAGGAGCAAAACTCCATAATTTAAAAAATATTGATGTTGTAATTCCACGGAATAAGTTGGTGGTGATCACTGGATTATCTGGCTCAGGAAAATCCTCATTGGCTTTTGACACCTTGTATGCAGAAGGTCAAAGACGCTATGTAGAAAGTTTGAGTTCGTATGCGAGGCAGTTTTTAGGCAAATTGCACAAGCCAAAAGTGGATTACATTAAAGGAATCGCTCCAGCAATTGCTATCGAACAAAAAGTAAACTCCACAAATCCGCGTTCAACCGTAGGTACATCCACAGAGATTTATGATTATATTAAATTATTGTTTGCTAGAATTGGAAAAACATTTTCTCCTATTTCAGGAAACGAAGTAAAAAAAGACAGGGTATCAGATGTGGTGAATTTTGTAAAAAAATGCACCGAAAACACAAAATTACTTTTATTGGCTCCGATTGTTATTAATGAAGGAAGAGATTTAAAAACTCTTTTACAAGTTTTAGAACAACAAGGGTATGCTCGTTTAAAATGGAAAGAAAAAATCGTAAGAATTGGAAACTTTATTGTTGAAGAATACAATAACGAAGCTTTATTTTTAGTAGTCGATCGAATTATCACAAAAAACAATGAAGATTTTTATAATCGAGTTGCAGATGCCATACAAACTGCCTTTTTTGAGGGAAAAGGAATTTGTTTCATTGAAGATTTAGAAAAAAAGAAGACGACAGAATTTAGCAATAAATTTGATTTGGATGGCCTCTCTTTTTTAGAACCCAATACCCATTTATTTAGTTTTAATAACCCCTATGGTGCTTGTCCTACTTGTGAAGGTTATGGAAATGTTTTAGGTATCGATGAAGATTTAGTCATTCCAAATACGGGATTATCAATTTATGATGATGCTATTTTTCCATTTAAAACCCCCTCCTATATTCACTATAAAGAATCCTTAGTAAGTGCTGCTTTTCAATTTGATATTCCAATCCACAAGCCCTGGTTTGAGTTGACTGACAAACAAAAACAACTCGTATGGAATGGCAACAAAAGTTTTCACGGCATTCATCACTTTTTTAGGGTTTTAGAAGAAAAAAGCTATAAAATTCAGAATCGTATCATGCTATCGCGCTACCGTGGAAAAACAAAATGTACTACTTGTAATGGAAAAAGACTCCGTCAGGAAACTGAATTTGTAAAAATTAACAATCAAACAATTTCAGACCTCGTAACGCTTCCATTAGATGAATTGGCAGTATTTTTTAAGAAGATACAATTAGACAAATACGAACAAAAAATTGGAAAACGTTTATTAATTGAAATCAACAATAGATTGCAATTTCTAAATGATGTGGGATTAAATTATCTAACAATCAATAGAACCTCAAACACCCTTTCGGGAGGGGAAAGTCAACGAATTAACTTGGCTACTTCATTAGGAAGTTCTTTAGTAGGCTCTATGTATATTTTAGATGAGCCGAGTATAGGTCTGCATCCAAAAGATACCGAAAGATTAATTGGTGTTTTAAAAGATTTACGAGATTTAGGCAATACGGTTGTTGTTGTTGAGCATGATGAAGACATCATGAAAGAATCAGATTATATTATCGATATTGGACCAGAAGCAGGAACTTTTGGTGGTCACGTTGTTGCTGAAGGAACCTTTAATGATATTTTAAAATCAGACTCTTTAACTGCAAAATACTTGAACGAAAATTTAAAAATTGAAGTTCCAACTAAAAGAAGGAAATCGACCAATAAGATTAAAATTATTGGCGCCAGAGAAAACAACCTTAAAAATATTGATGTTACGATTCCTCTAAATAGTTTAAGCGTAATTACTGGTGTTTCTGGCTCTGGGAAAAGTACCTTGGTAAAAAATATATTATATCCATCCCTACAAAAGATGTTGACCGGTTATGGAAATAAAATAGGGCAACATACTCGCATTACTGGAGATTTTGAGAGCCTGAAAAATGTAGAGTTTATTGATCAAAACCCGATAGGGCGTTCTTCACGTTCAAATCCTGTTACTTATATAAAAGCATATGATGATATACGTGCGTTGTTTTCAAATTCTAAATTATCAAAAATAAGAAACTACAAACCCAAACATTTTTCTTTTAATGTAGAGGGTGGGCGTTGCGAAATTTGTAAAGGAGAAGGAGAAGTAACGATCGAAATGCAATTTATGGCAGACGTTCACTTGGAATGTGATGGCTGTGCAGGAAGACGCTTTAAAAAAGAAGTTTTAGAAGTCAAAGTAGATCAAAAAAACATTGATGATATTCTAAATTTAACCATTGATGATGCTGTAGACTTTTTTACAGACAATGGAGAAAAGAAAATATCGCAAAAACTAAAACCTTTACAGGATGTTGGATTGGGCTATGTAAAATTAGGACAATCTTCGTCAACCCTTTCAGGCGGTGAAGCGCAAAGAATTAAATTGGCATCGTTCTTAGTAAAAGGAACAACCAAAGACAAAACCTTCTTTATTTTTGATGAGCCTACAACCGGTTTGCATTTTCATGATATTAAAAAATTATTAGCATCCTTTAAAGCTTTAATAGCAAAAGGACATTCCATATTGGTTATTGAACACAATATAGAACTCATAAAATGCGCCGATTATATTATTGACTTGGGTTTGGAGGGTGGAAAAAATGGAGGAACACTTATTTTTGAAGGAACTCCAGAGCAATTGGCCAAAATTAAAAATTCATATACCGCAAAGTACTTGAAAGAAAAACTCGATTCTTAATCTATTGGTCTAAAACAAACAACTAAACCTTCAGAAAAAACCTTTCAGAAAGAATTCCTATGAACGAATTCTAAAATAATAGCTACGAATTCTAAAAAAGCTAAAATAGCAGCTTTCATCTCCCCTACTTTTGAAGTGTAATAACATTTTAAAATTTAGAAGCCATGAGAAAAGTAATCACAAAAACCGGAATTGTTTGTTCATTTTTAATCCTAGCACTCCAATTAACAAGTTGCTATAAATCAACAAAAAAAACAGTAGCATCAGCAATTGAAGTCGCAGAAGTAATCGCTCCAACTGCGATGGTTCCTGAAGAAATTATTTATAGAAGTCCAATCGTATTTATTACAGGAATAGACAAAGGGAGCGCACATTATTATGAAGATGCCCGAAGTTATTTTAAAGAGAAAGAATATCAAATTGTAGAAGATCAATATTCAATAGAAGAAATCATTACCTGGTTGAATAATCATGAAAGCGACTCTTATTTTGGTGACATCCACATTGTAAATAAAAGCAATCCTTATAAAGGTTTGACATTAGAAACAGTAATTAAAGGAGAAAAAGTAACTACAGAAACACTCCGTAAAAACATTACGCAAGGAAAACTGCCAAAATTAAAGAAGGTCGTTGCCCAAAACTCTAAAATCATTTTTCATGCTGACGGATTGGGAAGCAATACCGCATTGATGAAAACAATAAAAGATGCTTTTGTAACAGACATTCCTACAAATATTGTAGCCTCTCAGTATTTCACAGTCTTTGGCGGAAACTACTCAGAATACTATTTAGCAAAGCCTTTTTATGTGTTTTATCCCACTGCTAACTCACCAGGGAAAACAGATCTTTCAAAAGAGATTGCAAAAAAATACCCAGAAGAGCAAGAAATTCAGTGGTATGATGCGTTGAATAATGAAAGTGAAAGATATATTGGCGAAGCCTATACGATCCAGTTTAATATTCCTGTACAATATGAAATCGATTTTCATAATTCTGACGATGAAGTACCAACAATAACTTCTAAAAAGGAGCTCATAGAATATTTAAAACAACACAATAAAATACATACTGAGTTTGCTAAAATTGGAATTGAGTACTCGAAATTTAGATGGAGTTGGACGGTAAAAAACACTCGATTAATTATTAAAGGTAAAACAACTGCTTTGTGTGTATTGAAGCCTTTGACAAAGCCTTATGGAGATCTAGAACATATAAAACCAGATACTTCCAATTTAAGATTGTATGCAATAAATTAAAAAAAAATGAAGTTGGAATAGAAATTGTAGTTAAAGTAACTGTTCATTTTGGGCAGTTACTTTTTTCACGTAAGTTTGTTAGCATGCAATTCATCAGTAATTTTATTAAAGTATACTACAATTCAAAAAAAGTAAATGCTCTTTTTTTACTGCTTGGACTCTTCTATGGCTGGAATCTTGTGAGTCAAAACAACACCAACAAAGAGTTTATAACCATTAAAAATGCTCCAGAAACTCCCATCAATTTAATTGCACAAGATCAAATTGGGCATTTGTGGATGGCTACTTCTCAAGGACTCTTTCAATTTGATGGTACTGAATTTTTGCATTACAATACAAAGAACAACTTAGCAACAAATCATGTGCATACCATTTCAATTAAAAAAGACTCTCTTTTCATTGGAACAAATACTCATTTATCAATAAAAGTTAGGTCTAATTTTTATCACTATGAAAGCAAAAAAATTAATAAAATAATTTTTCACAAAGGGGTTTCCTATATTGCCACTGATGAAGGTATTGCTTATTTCAGTAAAAGCGGTATACATCCTATTGAAATAAATACGCAACTAGATTTTGCCAAAATCAACGATATTAACTTTTACCGGGGTGCTTTTTATATAGCAAGTAATCGTGGTTTTTGGAGAATAGAGCAACTTATCAATCCAATAAAAACAACAAAGATAAACGCACAGACATACTCGAAACTTCTGCAAAATGGAACTGAATTAATTGCAGTTGAAAATACAAACAAAATTGATGTTTTTAAGGAAAGTAAAAGAACACAAACAAAACAAAGCATTTCCAACATTGCTAGTGTTGCAATCATTGAGGATGAAATTTGGATAGCCTCCACGAATGAAGCCATAGAAATATTGGAGGTTGTTAGCTATCTCTTTAAAAGAAAAATTAATAAATACAATAGTAAGTTAAGTTCAAATTCAGTCAGTACTATTTTTAACGATGAGCAAAAAAATATATGGATAAGCACAAAGAATGAAGGTTTAATTGTTTACAAAAATGCAAAGCCTAAAACACATAAACCAAGCTTATTTTTAGAGGGTTTAAAAGTTTCTTACAAAGCATTAGACACCATAAATCCAAACGATTACAAGAAGGTTTTACCCTTAAAAGCAAATCAATCAACCATTTCATTTCAATACAAAACAGTTGATCTTCTTCATCCAAATAAAATTGAATATCGTTGGACACTTAACGCTGAAACTTCTTCTTGGTCTCGGACCAATTCGGTGCTTTTTCGAGATTTAAAACCAGGAAATTACACCTTTTCTGTACAATCAAGAACTTTAGGAAAACAACTAAGTGCCCCTCGTGAAATCCGGTTTTCGATAGCGGTCCCCTATTATAAAAAAACTTGGTTTTTACTATCTCTCTGTGCCTTTACCATCCTTCTATTTATTGCACTAATGATTCGATATCTACGAATTACTAAAAGAAAAAATGAGGAAAAGATAGCCTCTTTACAACTTAAAAACCATTTACTTTCTTTAGAACAGAAAGCATTACAATTACAAATGAATCCTCATTTTATATTTAATGTATTAAACGGTATTAAAGCAGCTGGAAACGCAGGAAATAAGGACGAAATGAACAAGAGCATTAATAAATTTGCAACGCTTTTACGTGCCATTTTAAACAATTCGAGAACAGATGAAGTTGCATTGAATGAAGAAATAAAAACGTTAAAAAACTATATTGAATTAGAACAAATGATGAATTCAAAATCATTTGGTTATGAGATTATAAAACAGTTAAGCGGTATTGATCCTGAAGAAATATTAATTCCACCAATGTTGTTACAGCCTTTCATAGAAAACAGTATAAAACACGGGATACAACCTTTACAAAAAGAAGGATTTCTTGTCCTTAAATTTGAAGTGAAAGATCAGTTTCTGCATTGTTCTATTGATGATAATGGAGTAGGCTTACAGCAAGCGAATGCAAATAAAAAAAGCCATAAATCAGTTGCCATAGCAGTAAATAGAGCCCGTATTGAAAATTTATCTGGTAAAAATTCATTTACAATTAGAGAGCTAAAAGAGAAAGAAAATACAATAGGGACAAGAGTCTGGTTTAAAATCCCTTTAAAAACAGATTATTAAACGATGAAAAAAATCACTGCAGTTTTAGTAGATGACATGCCAAACGCATTAGAAATGTTGGCGAATGACATTGCTAAAAATCATAGAGAGATAACAATTATCGGAACTGCAAATAGTGTGGTTTCAGCAGCAAAATTATTACAAAAAAAGCAACCTGATATTCTTTTTTTAGACATTATGCTGGGTGATGGAACCGGTTTTGATCTCTTAGAGATTTTTCCAAATTTAACCTCAAAAATTATTTTTGTGACTGCGAGTGATGCCTATGCAATTAAAGCCTTTAAGTTTGCAGCCATAGACTATATTTTGAAACCCTACACAGAGGAAGACTTAGCCAATGCTTTAGAGAAGGTACAGCACAAAATACAACCAGACGACCATCAGTTGAGCATTTTACAGCAAACCGTAATGCAACCAAGCAGCCAACCAAAAAAAATATCACTGCATACCGCGGAGAAAATTATTGTGGTAAACATTGAAGATATTATTCGCTGTAAATCTGATAATAATTACACCACTTTTTACTTTGTAAATGGCAGTAAAATTCTGGTGTCTAAAACATTGAAATATTATGCCGATCTACTAAAAGAGGTTGATTTCATTAGAGTACACCAAAGTCACCTAATCAACATCAAATACATTAAAGAATTTATTAAATCTGATGGAGGCTATCTCTTATTAAAAGACAGCTCTAACGTACCTGTTTCGGTCAGAAAGAGAAATGAAGTGCTGCACATTTTGAATTCTTTTTAAAAGATGCTCGTGAAAAATAAATAAAAACTTTTAATAGAATCAGCAAATTCAAATAAAGATAACAAAAAAATCCTTCTCATAATGAGAAGGATTTTATTTTGGGTGGAAGACGGGATTCGAACCCGCGACCCTCGGTACCACAAACCGATACTCTAACCAACTGAGCTACAACCACCATATAAATTCGGGTGCAAATATAATCGTTTTTTCTATTGCAACGAAAAAAAAAATTAAATTAATTTACTTAAATTTTCAATAGCAACGTAACGTTCTGTTGTAAAGCCTTCTGCAGCGTCTACACCGATTAAGCGTCCCAAATCCTTTGCTCTGTAATGAATACTTTCTTTAAAGTTTTTACTGGTAATTGGCGTTTCTGGTTCCCTGCTGTTTGGATCAAAAAATTGTGACGAATAGGCTAAAATCGCTTTTATTTTTAGATCTAAAAAACCACTTATATCGACCACAAAATCGGGTGCACTATTTTTCCATTGTATATAATGATATACTTGTTTTGGACGCCATTTCTCTTGTTGAATTCCAGCAATATCGGTTTCAATTTTCATAAGACCACTTAAAAAACAAGCATCAGAAACTAGGCTGCTCCCCTTTAGATGATCAATGTGTCGGTCTTCTACTGCATTACATAAGACGATGTCTGGTTGGTATTTCCGAATCATTTTAATGACCTCTAATTGATGTTTTTTATCATTTATGAAAAATCCATCTGCAAAATTTAAATTCTCTCGCACGGAAACTCCAAGAATTTTTGCTGCATTTTCGGATTCTTGATTTCTCAATTCTGCAGAGCCTCGAGTCCCTAATTCACCACGTGTTAAATCGATGATACCAACACTTTTCCCTAAAGAAATTTCTTTGGCAATCGTAGCTCCACAGCTCAATTCTACATCATCTGGGTGTGCCCCAAAAGCTAATATATCTAACTTCATTTTTTTGTTTTTTCGATTGCTTGTTCTATATCTGCAATGAGATCTTTTGGTTCTTCGATTCCTACTGAAAAACGAATTAGTCCCTCCTTAATACCCCGAGACAAACGTTCTTCTTCACTAAGTAGTGCATGTGTTGTTTGAGCAGGACTTACCGTAGTACTCTCTAAACCTCCCAAACTGAGCGAAGGTTTTATCAATTTCAAATTATTTTGAAAGTCCATTGCATCCATGCCTTCTTTCAATTCAAAAGACAACATGGCACCAAAACCGTGCATTTGAGATTTTGCCAATTCGTATTGTGGATGACTCTTTAATCCTGGATAATACACACGTTCAATATTTGGATTTTCCTCTAAATAGGTTGTCATTACCAGTGCATTCTTTGTTTGTTCTTTCACTCGAATGTTGAGTGTTTTCAAACTTCTTTCTAGCAACCAAACTGTTTGATCACTTAAATTTCCACCAAAATTGATTGCCGTATTCCAAATACGATCTATATGTGCCTGACTGGCAGCAATTGCACCCGCAGAAATATCAGAATGTCCCCCCATATATTTTGTAGCAGAATGTAAAATAATATCAATTCCAAAATCGGCAGGTGTTTGATTGATGGGAGATGCAAATGTATTGTCGATCATTGTAATAATGTTTCGCTCTTTTGCCAACACACCAATTGCTTTTATATCCGTAATTCCCAATAATGGGTTTGAGGGAGTTTCAATATACAAAACCTTGGTATTCTCTTTGATCAGTGGAATGAAATCGGCTACTTGATCTGAATCTGTAAAAGAATATTCAATGCCATACTTTTCAAATTCGGAAACAATTAAATGGTAAGTACCACCATAGATAACTTGCTGAATAATGATGTGGTCCCCTGCTTTAAGAAAAGCAAATAATGCAGTACTAATGGCAGCCATTCCAGATCCAAAAATCAATCCTGCTTCTGTATGCTCTAAAGCTGCAATCTTCTTGCAAAGCATTTCTTGATTTGGCGTGTTATAATATCGCGGGTATCGTTTAACATCTACTCCGTCAAAGGCATAAGAAGTGGCCATATATATAGGGGAAACTGCACCTTTAAACTGCTTGTCTTCTACTTCACCAACGTGAACACATTGAGTATTGATCCCAAAATCATTTTTATTCGCCATTGTATTTTAAATTATAAGGCGAATTTAAGAAATTTGAATATCTTCGCTGCAATGATTTCAATATTAATTCTTGGGGATGGAAATGTAGCTTCACATTTATACAAGGCTTTTTCAAAAGTCGATACTATTGTTGTAGCAATGAAAAATTCAAAAAATTTAACGAACATCCCAAATGCAGACGTTACCATTATTGCAGTTTCTGACGATGCCATCGCTGAAGTTTCATCAAAAATAGCGAATTCATTGGTCGTACATACTTCGGGAAGTGTTGCAATGACCTCCCTAAAGAGCAAAGGTAGAAAAGGTGTTTTCTATATGTTGCAAACATTTTCTAAAGACAAAATCATTGAATTTTCTGAGGTGCCCTTTTGTTTGGAAGCTGAAAATGAACAGGACTATGCATTGTTAGCAACTTTGGCACAATCGATTGGTGAAAAAGTGTATCCTGTTAGCTCAGAACAACGAAAAGCATTGCATGTTGCAGCGGTTTTTGTCAATAACTTCACCAATCATATGTACAAAACAGGAAGTGATATTTGTACAGAATACAAGGTACCATTTGCTATTTTGGAACCATTGATAAAGGAAACAGCAGCCAAGATTGAATCACTATCACCAGCTGCAGCACAAACAGGTCCTGCTATTAGAAAAGATCAAAAAACAATAAAAGAACATTTAGCACTGTTGAACAAACAGCAGCAAGAAATCTATACAATAGTTACAAAATCGATACAAAATGGAAATTAGTTTCAAACAATTATTACCAAAAATTACAACATTTATTTTTGATGTTGACGGGGTACTTACCAACGGAACGCTTACTATTATGCCCGATGGTGAGTTGGTGAGACATATGAATGTAAAAGATGGTTATGCCATGAAAACAGCCTTAAAAAATGGCTATCTGGTATGTATTATTTCTGGTGGTACCAATGAAGGTGTTCGAAATCGATTAGCAGCCCTGGGAATTGAGGACATCTATTTAGGCGCGCATAATAAAATTGAACAATATCAAGAATTGGTAAAAAAATACAATTTAAAGGCAGAAAATATACTTTATATGGGGGATGATGTTCCTGATTATCCAGTGATGAAAATCGTAGGATTGCCAGCCTGTCCCAATGATGCTGTTACTGAAATCAAAGAAGTTGCCAACTATATTTCTAATAAAAAAGGTGGCGAAGGTTGTGTTCGCGATGTTATTGAGCAAGTAATGCGAGTGCAAGGAAAATGGAATTCTAACTTTAATGCAACCCTATAAACACCCTCCAATAGTGAAAAAATTACTTAGTAGCTGCCTATTGATTGCGCTTTCTATCTCTATAAATGCACAGAGTATTTTTGGAAAATGGAATTCTAAAAATGACACTACAGGCGAAATTGATTCTGTAATCGAAGTCTATCAAGAGAAAGGAAAAGCCTATGCAAAAGTGGTGCAAGTGATGGATCCAAAAAGACAAGATATTCTTTGTGATTTGTGTGAAGGAAATAGGAAAGGGCAGAAAATCCTCGGAATGAACATTTTAGATGGTTTGGAAAAAGATGGTAATGAATGGTCGGGAGGTACAATTCTAGATCCTAGAAACGGGAATGTTTATAAGTGTTGTATCCTACTCGAAAACCCAAATAAACTAAAAATTAGAGGTTATATTGGAATTTCACTTTTTGGAAAAACTGCTTATTGGGAAAGAACGAAGTAATTAAGGTTTTAGCCAAAGAAATTGGCGTATATTGATATCCCTTTGACACACTTCACGAAGCAGATACCTTTCTTTATAAAACTAATTCTTTTCTTCTAGCATTGGCACAAAAGCAAAATCACCCAATTCTTGTTTTTCAAATTCTTTGACAGATTTTCGAACAAACAAAGTCATTATTTGCGTGGTATCACCAACCGGGATAAGAAGCATTCCCCCTACTTTTAATTGTGATAATAATGGTTTCGGTACAAATGGCGCACCAGCTGTTACAATAATTTTATCAAAAGGAGCTTGCGCTGGCAGTCCTTTATAACCGTCACCAAAAACAAATTTCTTAGGTATATATCCTAATTTTGGTAGAAATAATGAGGTCTTTTTAAACAATTCTTGTTGTCTCTCAATGGAAAATACAGCAGCTTTTAATTCTAACAGAACAGCTGTTTGATATCCAGAGCCTGTTCCAATTTCCAATACTTTGTCATTGGGTTGTATGGCCAAGGTTTGCGATTGAAACGCAACTGTATAAGGCTGAGAAATCGTTTGCTCAGCTGCAATTGGAAATGCTTTATCTTTGTAAGCATGATCTTCAAAACTACTATCAATAAAAAGATGCCGTGGAATTTGACGAATCGCATTCAATACTTTTCTGTCGGTAATTCCTTTTGCTTGTAATAGGGTAGCTAGTTGATTTCTAAGTCCTTGATGTTTTGATGTATCTCTCAAATCTGATTCCTTTGTAAGACCTTAAAAGTAGTGATAAATCTAAATACAATCTTATAAAATTGTATATTTGTTGGTGTATTTTCACTTTTTATTTTGAAGGTTATATACAAATTTAACAAGATCATTATGAGCTAGTAAGATGAAGTACTCTTTTTCTTTTATAGATTGCTTCTGTGCTCCTTGCAATGAAATAAAAACACATTTATGCTAAAAACTGGAGTATTAGGTGCTGGTCACCTTGGAAAAATTCACTTACGTTTATTACAACAATCTGAAAAATATGAATTGGTTGGATTTTATGATCCATTCACTGAAAATGCAACAAAAATTGCCAAAGAGTTTGGCTATAAATTATTTGATTCTATTGATGAATTAATTGCTGCTTCTGAGGTGATTGATATTGTTACACCAACTCTTTCTCACTTTGATTGTGCAAAAAAAGCAATTGAAAACGGCTGCCATGTTTTTATTGAAAAACCAATTACGAAAACAGTCACAGAAGCGGAAGCGATTAGTGCATTCGCAGACAAACACCAAGTCAAAGGGCAAGTAGGACATGTAGAGCGTTTCAATCCTGCATTTACAGCTGTAAGCGAAAAAATCAAGCATCCGATGTTTATCGAAACCCATCGATTGGCCGAATTTAATCCAAGAGGTACTGATGTGCCTGTTGTGTTGGATTTAATGATTCATGATATTGATATTATTTTATCTGTTGTTCAATCCAAAGTGAAAAATGTGCACGGAAGTGGAATTTCGGTAATTTCTGAAACTCCAGATATTGCAAACGCAAGGATTGAATTTGAAAATGGCTGTGTTGCCAATCTTACGGCCAGTAGAATTTCCATGAAAAACATGCGAAAATCAAGATTTTTTCAAAAAGATGCTTATATCTCCGTTGATTTTTTAGAGAAAGTAGCGGAAGTTGTTCGTATGAAAGAAGTCCCTGAAAACCCTGATGATTTTGCCATGATCTTACAAAATGCTGAAGGCATTAAAAAACAAATCTATTTTGATAATCCAGAAGTGCAAGGAAATAATGCCATCTTGGATGAATTAGAATCTTTTGCAGATGCGATTCAGCAAAATACAACACCTATTGTATCCCTACGTCAAGGAACGGAAGCATTAAGAGTAGCACAACAAATTATTGATTGTTTTTAACCAAAATAAATTTATCTTTTGCAAATAACTGAAGAGTTTTAGAAATGAATTTTAATTAATAGTATATGAAAAATATAGCAGTAATTGGAGCAGGAACTATGGGAAATGGTATCGCACACACCTTTGCTCAGTTCAATTACAACGTCCAACTAATCGATGTTTCCCAGCTTGCATTAGAGAAAGGAATTGCAACGATTTCTAAGAACTTAGATCGAATGGTTGCAAAAGAAAAAATTTCTGAAGCAGAGAAAACAAAGACCCTCGCAAATATAACTACCTTCACATCTATCAAAGATGGTGTCAAATACGCAAGTTTGGTTATTGAAGCTGCCACTGAAAATACAGTTTTAAAAACCAAAATTTTTAAAGAATTGGATGAAGTGTGTCCAGAAGACACCATTTTGGCAACCAATACCTCTTCAATTTCTATTACACAAATTGGAGCCGTTACTAGCAGACCCGATAAAGTAATTGGGATGCACTTTATGAATCCTGTTCCGATTATGAAATTGGTAGAGATTATTAGAGGATACAATACCTCCGATGAAGTGATGAAGTTTATTACTGACCTTACATGCAAAATTTCTAAGGTATCAGTAGAAGTAAATGATTATCCTGGTTTTGTTGCCAATCGAATTTTAATGCCAATGATTAATGAAGCTATAGAAACACTTTTTAATGGTGTTGCTGGTGTAGCCGAAATAGATACTGTGATGAAATTAGGAATGGCGCATCCAATGGGTCCATTACAGTTGGCAGATTTTATTGGCTTGGATGTCTGTTTATCCATTTTAAAGGTGATGCATGATGGCTTTAAAAATCCGAAATATGCGCCTTGTCCCTTATTAGTCAATATGGTTATGGCAGGTAAACTAGGGGTAAAATCCGGGGAAGGTTTTTATGACTACAGTCAAAGTAAGAAGTCAGATAGCGTAGCTAAAATGTTCCGATAGCTGTACAGATTAAGAAATGAAGACAAAAAAAAGGAACTCATAACAGAGTTCCTTTTTTTATGCAAAATCATTAGAATTGCTCATTAATCGTTCTCCTCTTTGACATCCGATTTCTTGGCTTTGTTCCAAATTTTAATTTTATCTTCTAGTGTAACCCCGTCTAAAACTTCAATATTAACCCCGTCAGAAGTTCCTAATTTTAGAGTTCTTTTTTCAAATTTCCCTTCTGCTGTTTGTACTTCTACATAAGGTTCCTCTGTCTTTCTATCAAACTTTAGCAAGGCTTCTTTGATAGACAAAACACTGTCTCTTTTTTCTAATACAATATCCGCATTGGCACTGTATCCAGCTCTAATGAAATACTTATCATCCAAAGTAACATCTGCTTTAATTTTAAATTGAACAGCTCCACCTTCTTCAGTTCCTTTGGGTGCAATGAAGTTTAATTTTGCAGGGAATTTAATCCCTTCAATCGCACCAATAGATACTTCGATATTGGTTCCATTGATTAGCTTCCCCACTTCAGACTCATCTACTTTTCCTTCAAAAATCATTTTTCGCATGTCTGCAATGGATGCAATGGTTGTTCCAGCATTGAAATTATTTGACTGAATTACTTGATCTCCTTCTTTTACAGGAATTTCTAAAACAGTACCCGACATTTGTGCAATAATATTTGTGTTTGCAGTAGCTCCTGAACCAGAATATCCTTTTTTAATAATCTGATAATCGTTTGCAGCATTTTTCAAATCTTGTTTTGCTTGATTAAAAGCAAGTTCGACAGATTCATAGGCTGCCCTTGCAATTACTCCCTTATCAAACAATTGCTTGTTTCTTTTGTAGGTAATTTCCGAGTTATTAGTTCTCAATTTGGCATTGTCTACACGTCCCTTAGCACTCAATAAAGATTGCTCATTTGGAACTACTCTTACGGTTGCAATTAAATCTCCTTTGGTGACAGTGGCACCTTCTAGCAGTAAAATTTTATCAATAATCCCCGTAATCTGTGGTTTGATTTCAATTTCTTCTAAAGGAGTTACCTTACCTGTTGCTACCGTCTTTTTAACGATAGAGGTTTTAAAAGGGGTCTCTGTTTCATATTGAATGATATTCCTTTTGTTTTTCATGCCGAACCATACTAATGCGGCTGCAAAAAATAAAACGATAATTCCTAAAATAATTTTTGCTCTCTTACTCATGATTTGTTGATTGTTTAATGCTCTTTATTCTTCTCTTAATGCTTCTATTGGTTTCACTATAGTTGCCATATGCGCAGGAATTAAACCAATTAATGTTCCTAAAACGACTAATGTTGTAAATGCGGCTAGAATGATTGGAATGTTTACAGTTGGATTTACGAGGGTTGCATCCACACCTTGCCCAAACAAGGTGTCGATAATCATTAAAATAGTGGCGCCCAAAATAATTCCAATCATTCCCGCTACAGTTGTTAAAAAAACTGATTCTAAAATAATTTGTTGTCGAATGCTTTTAGGAGTTGCCCCCAAGGCTCTTCGGATTCCTATTTCTTTGGTGCGTTCTTTTACGGTAATTAAAAGAATATTTCCAATGGCAAAAACACCCGCGATTAAAGTTGCAATCCCCACAAACCAAGTTAGAAACTGCATACCCGTTAAAAAACCAGTAAATTTCGCAATTTCTTTTCCAAGATTTACACTTCCAAACGCTCTCTCGTCTTCAGGATGAACTTTGTGTAAATTTTTAAGGGTGAGCAATACATCACTTTCCATTTGCTCAATGTCAATAGCTTCGTTAGCAGTTATCATCATCCAATCAATATTATTGGCGGTATTGTATACCTTTTTAAAGGTTGAAAAAGGAATATATGCAGTATCTCCATCAAAATCAATGGTATTGGAAGGTTCGTAGACCCCAATAACTTTATAATTGATGCTATTGATCTTAATATTCTGACCAATCGGCATTTCATCTTTTTCAAAAAGTTGCTTGTACATGTCCTCTGAAATGACGGTTACTTTTGCACTCGAGTTAATGTCATTTTGGTTTAAAAAACGACCATAAATCAATTTTTTCTTCTGAATTTGATCTAAAACCGGGAAATCACCACTCACTTTAAAAGAACCTGATTTGAAATCTTTAACAATTAAATTCATGGTCTGATTTCTGGGTGCCAATAGTTTAATTTCATCAGCATACTCCGATTTTAAAACCTGAATATCTTTCATATTTAATCGAAACCTTCTTCCTTTTTGAAAGCCTTTGAAGGGTGTATCTGTAGATTGTGTCCACACAAATACACTGTTGGTGGCAAAATTACCAAAAGCTTTGTTAAAACTATTTTCTAAACCTCTTGCAGCTCCTAGTAAAACCACTAACAAGAAAATACCCCATAAAACACCGATAATGGTAATTCCGGTTCGCACTTTGTTTTTACGGATGCTTCCGTAAATTTCTTGCCATGTATCTGAATCAAATAAAAATTTCATAATTAGTCTGCTCTTAATGCTTCTATGGGTTTGATTCTTGCGGCTCTTTTTGCGGGAACGTATCCTGCAATTAATCCTGAAATAATTAAAATAACCGTTGCGCCAATGACAATCCCAGAGCTAACACTTGGATCTTTGATAAAATACTTTTCTTCCAAACTATTCCCAATGGCACTTAAGATATAGGTTCCCAGCGTCAGGCCAAAATACCCTGCTAATGTGGTTATCAGTACAGATTCTTGTACAACCATTCCAATGATAGATCCTGGTGTTGCCCCTAAGGCTTTTCGAATTCCAAATTCTTTGGTTCGCTCTTTAATCACAAAAATCATAATATTACTAATTCCTATAATCCCTGCAACAAGTGTTCCTGAACCGATGAAACCAATGATCAAAAACAAAGCAAACATTAAAATACTAACAAACTTATTGGCTTCAGCCATATTTCGAACTGACAATGCGCTTTGATCGTCTGGATGAATATTCAATCTTTTACGCATATCACGTTCTACTTTTTTTCCAAAAGCAATGGCAGCATCTGTACTTAAATTTGGATTGTACCCTAAATTAATCTGACTGATATAATCATTGTTTCCATACATCATCTGAGCCGTACTAACTGGAATGTAAGCCATTCTCTCTTCATTATCTCCTCCTTCATCTGAGAAGATTCCTATAATTAAAAAGGAACTACCATTTACATTCACTCTTTTTCCTAAAGCGAGTTTTTCTCCAAATAAATCGTTTTTAACCAATCGACCAATGACAATCACTTTCGATTTTTCTCGGATGTCCCTTTCATTTAAGTAACGACCTTCATCCATGATCGTTTTTTCTAAAAACTGATGATCTGGATGTACTGCTCTTACGTTGAACGTACTTGCTTTGTTTTTATATTTGATAGAAAAATTCTTGTAAATTCTTGCAGATTGATATTGAATTTTATCTTCATATTCATCTGTAACATAATTATAATCTGTATTTTTGAGTTGAATTGCTCTTCCTGTTTGTAACCCTTTGTAAGGTTTTGTTGTTTTCCAAACTCGAACAAACATCATATTTTGTGCGTCATCTGCAAAAGCACTTTTGAAAAAGTTTCCTAATCCAGAGGCTACCCCAAAAAGTAAAGTAAATAACAAAATTGCAAACGCAACTGTAAATCCAGACATTACAGAACGTAACCTGTTTTTGTTAATACTTTGAAAAATTTCTCTCCAACGATCTAAATCGAACATAATTATAGTGCTTTGGCGGCTTTTGTAAGAGTATCGCTAATAATGATTCCATCTCTTAGTCGTACAATTCTTTTGGATTTTTCCGCAACTTCTTCTTCGTGGGTAATCACAAAAACGGTCATTCCTTCGTCGTTAATGTCTTTTAGCAAATCCATCACAGAATCAGTCGTTGTGGTATCAAGCGCTCCAGTTGGTTCATCTGCTAATACTACTTTTGGATTAGTAACCAATGCTCTTGCAATTGCAACCCGTTGTTTTTGCCCTCCTGATAATTCGTTAGGAAGATGGCTCGCCCAATCTTTTAAACCCACTTTCTCTAGATAATCCATTGCAACTTTTAAACGTTCCTTTCTACTCATTCCCTTATAATACAAAGGCAATGCAACATTTTCCAAAGCTGTTTTGTAAGAAATTAAGTTGAAAGATTGAAAAACAAAACCTAAAAATTTATTTCTAAGAATCGCTGCTTTTTTCTCATTTAAATCTTTTATTAACTCACCATTTAAATAATAATCGCCTTTATCATGAATATCTAACAAGCCAACAATATTTAATAAAGTAGACTTTCCGGATCCAGAAGATCCCATAATAGAAACAAATTCGCCCTCTTTAATATGCAAATCAATTCCTTTTAAAACATGTAATGAATCCTTTCCTATGGGATATGATTTGTGGAGTTTTTCTATTTTAATCATTTATTACTAAATTTTTATACAAAGGATTTAACACCCCTATTTTCCGATTTTAATGTTATGATAAAAAAGGTAGGTATTTTTCTATTTATAAACAACGTCAAAGGTAAGACGTATCATTAAAAAAATTGTTACAATTTGTTCTAATATTTTTGTGGAAAAATATAAAAAAGATGGAGTACTTTTGTAACTCATAATAGTAGCTGTTAAAATGATGCATTTGACCAAGCACAAAAAAATAATTTTATTTGATGGAATGTGTAATTTGTGCAACAGTTCAGTTTTAAAGGTCATTCGATTCGATACGAAAAGTAATTTTGTCTTTTGTGCATTGCAGTCAGAAATTGGTCAGGAAATTATTCGCGATTTAAAAATAGATCTTTCTAAAATGGATTCAATATTACTTTATGAATCATCAAATAACTATACCTATAAGTCAACTGCAGTATTAAAAATATTGAATAGTTTTGGAGGATGGTGGAATTTGACACAAATATGCTGGCTTGTCCCCCCATTTTTAAGAAATTTGATTTATGATTTTATTGCGAAAAACAGGTATAAATGGTTTGGCAAAAAAGATCGTTGCATGCGCCCTACTCCTGCCCTAGAAAAACACTTTTTGACCTCCTATAAGACTAAAGGTTCAACTCTTTAAAAATTCAATTTAAACCAATGAAAAAAATTCCAAAAAACATTCAATGCGTCATTTTTGATATGGATGGTGTGATTATAGATTCTGAAGAGATTCACAAAAAAGCTTATTATGAAACCTTTGTTTCTTTGGGTTTAGAGGTTTCTGAAAAAGTATATAAAACGTTAACAGGTTCTTCTACAATAAATGCTTTTCAGCGATTGATTGTTCATTTTAATTTGGATTTGGATGCAAATGAGTTGGTTTTAGACAAACGAAGACGTTATGTGAATTTTTTCGAGAACAACCCAGATTTGCATTTGGTAGCTGGCGTTGAAGAAATTATAAAGTATTTCTATGAAAAAGATATCACCTTAATTTTAGCCTCTTCTTCTGCAATGGTCAATATTAACCGTGTTTTTGATCGATTCAAATTGCATTCCTATTTTTCAGCGAAAATAAGCGGTGCCGATTTAACAGCCTCAAAACCACATCCTGAAATTTTTGAAAAAGCAGCACTTTTAGCGAATACTCCAAAAGAGCATTGTATAGTCATTGAAGACTCAGACAATGGCATAAAAGCGGCCAATGACGCAGGTATTTTTGTTTTTGGTTATGCCAACAAACTTTCAGAAGGGCAAACGCTCAAAAATGCAGATGCTGTAATTGATTGTTTTAGCGCTTTAAAAAAAGTCCTTTAATATCTAAAAGTGGGGCCTAAATAAGTGATACCGATACCTCAGTATGTACTTCACTTTTCTATTTATCTTTTCTTGGCAACTATTTTACTTTCTCGTAATTATCGTCCCAATTTTTAGGTTTTGGGTCGTGTAATTTACCTAACGATTTTGCAATTATCATAGATACAGTTGCATCTCCTGTAACATTTACCATCGTTCTGCACATATCTAAAGGTCTGTCTACAGCAAAAATTAATGCCAAACCAATCGGCAATAATTCTTCAGGAAAACCAACAGATTCTAATACAATTACTAACATTACCATACCTGCACTCGGGACTGCTGCCGATCCTATCGAGGCCAACAAAGCAGTTCCTACGATTATTATTTGATTTGAGAATGTGAGTCCCTCTGGCCAAATTACTTGCATGATAAAGACTGCAGCTATGGCTTGGTACAAGCTGGTGCCATCCATATTAATTGTAGCTCCTACAGGCAATACAAACCCAGAAACTTCTTTATCTACACCTAAGTGTTCTTCTACTCTTTCCATGGTTACTGGTAATGTTGCTGCACTTGAACTAGTCGAAAAAGCTAATAATTGTGCTGGACTAATTTGTTTTAAGAACCAAAATGGACTTTTCTTTGTATAGACACCAACTAAAAGTAGGTAAAAGCAAATCATTAAAAACAATCCACCTACAACACACAAGGCATAGACCAACAGTTTTAAGAGAATTTCTGTATCGTCAAATGCAATCATCACATTTGCCAATAAAGCAAATACGGCAAACGGCGCAAAAAGCATGATAAGGTCAACCATTTTCATTACCATTTCATTGAGTGAATCAAAGAAATCCATTAAAGGTTTTGACTTTTTTTCTGAAATCAATAACAAAGAAATACCAACAAACAATGCAAAAAAGATAATTTGCAACATGCTTGCACTTGCAAAAGATTGAAAAATATTACTTGGAAATATATCTACTAATGCTTGTAACGGACCTGCATCATTTTGAGCAGATGCCTTCGTAAGTTTATCGGCAACACCAGCCGAATTTTCATACTTTGTTTTTATTTTGTCTATGGTCTCCGCAGACATTCCTTCGCCTGGTTTCACAACATTCACAATTCCCAATCCGATTACAATAGCTACAACGGTTGTTAGTACGTAGATAATGATGGTTCTTGCACCCATTTTTTTAATCTTAGAAATATCTTTTAAATCTGAAATCCCTTTAATCAAAGAGGCTAATATTAAGGGTACTGCAATTAACTTTAAAAGATTGATAAAAATAGTTCCAAAAGGTTTGATCCAATCTATTACAAAACTTTTACCGCCATCTACAGAATTCATTAGAAAACCAAAAACAATTCCTAAGACCATTCCTATTAAAATCTTCCAATGTAATGCCAGTTTTTTCATATGTAATATTTCTTTATTTTTAGATTTGAAAGGTAAAAAAAATATTTAAAAAAGACCGAGAATGACGGTGGTATCTTTTAGACTTTAAAGGATAGAAATTAACTCTCTTTTCGCTGGTTTCCTTTGCTCATAGAAAATCTTTTAAAATTACAGTGAAAATCACTTGTTCGGCTTTTTTTTTGTGCTTAATTTCGCAGGATGGTGGAAAAACTTAAAAAGCGTTGGAATATTGAAAGCAACTGGTCTGTTATTGCAATTTTTATAGTATTTGCAATTAACGGTTCTTTCGCAGCCTGGGTGGCCAAGCCCATCACCGCTTTTTTAGGTTTATCTCCTGAGACCATCACTTCATTTGCCTATTGGCCAATACGAATTATATTAATCTTTCCTATTTACCAACTTACCTTACCGCTTGTGGGATGGCTGTTTGGACAATTTAAATTTTTCTGGGCTTTTGAAAAAAAGTTTTTAAATAGGTTGGGACTCGGCTTCCTTTTTAAAGAATAAAACTTCATCTATTTTTAGTTGAATTATTGTGCATGCATTCAATATAAGAAAAAAAAGATTTTATATTTATCATATATAGGGTTTCTTTTCATTGAAAAACTATAAGTTTGTTTAAAGCTATATTTGAATGAATTTTCTTGATTTTAAAGCACGAATGACTGATTTAAAAACCTCGAAACTAGGTGGGTTAGAGGCACAATTTAAATTGGCCCCAGAGTTAAGGTTGCGCTATGATGAAGATACAATCAAAGCAAAAAACCCTAAAAAGGCTGCCGTTTTGGCCTTGTTTTATCCCGATATGCACAACAAAACACGTATTTTACTCACCAAAAGAGCCAGTTATAAGGGCACACATTCTGCACAGATTAGTTTTCCTGGTGGAAAAACAGCATTCAATGATCGCAATCTAGAACACACAGCTAAAAGAGAGACCTATGAAGAAGTGGGCATTCATTCTAATACCATTCATATGATTAGAGAACTGACAACCGTTTTTATCCCTCCCAGTAATTTTTTAGCAACCCCTTTTATTGGATATACCAATCAGCGCCCTCTTTTTAATACAAATTATGAAGTTGCCGCCACTATTGAGGTGCTTTTAGAAGACTTATTAAATGACATGAATATTAGCAATGTAGAAATGTCAACTTCCTACATGGACAAAATAAAGGTACCCTGCTTTAAATTAGATAATTACATTATATGGGGTGCAACAGCGATGATATTATCGGAAATTAAAGAGCTGTTCTAGTAAAGAGAATCTAATTTCTTTTTGTAAATTGGCAGCAAACAAAAGATCTTTTATCATGCCCCTATTTAAAAGGAATCCTTTCGGACATATACTTTTCATTAAAAAATGGATAATTAGAATTATTGGTGTGTTTTTTCATAGTAGATTCAGACGCTTCAACAATTTACAAATAAAGGGATCTGAAATTATTAGAAATTTACCGGAAAAAAACGTTCTCTTTATCTCAAATCATCAAACTTATTTTGCGGACGTAATTGCCATGTTTCATGTTTTTAATGCGGCTCTTAAAGGCAGAGATAATTCCTTAAAAAATGTTGGTTATTTATGGAATCCAAAGCTAAATTTTTACTTTATCGCTGCAGGGGAAACCATGCGTTCTGGTATTGTTCCAAAAATATTTAGTTATACTGGATCGGTATCTGTAGAAAGAACCTGGAGAAGTAAAGGTGAAGACATTAATAGGCAAGTAAAAATGTCTGATGTTTCTAAAATAGGAATGGCATTGGATGATGGTTGGGTAGTTACTTTCCCTCAAGGAACAACAACAGCATTTAAGCCAATACGAAGAGGAACAGCACATCTTATTAAGAAATACAAACCCGTAGTTGTTCCAGTAGTCATTGACGGATTTAGGCGTTCTTTTGATAAAAGAGGCCTCAAAATAAAAAAGCGAAGCGTCTTACAATCAATGGTCATTAAAGCACCTTTGGAAATTGATTATGAGCATGAAGATGTTGCAGATATTATTACTAAAATTGAATATGCAATTGAACAACATCCTTCGTTCTTAAAAGTACTTTCGGTAAAAGAACTCGAAAAAGTAGCGAAACAAGAAAAAGCTTTAGAAGAAAAACGAAAATTTTGGGATTAAAAAAGTAGAGAAGCAAGGTGCTTCTCATTTTTTTTACAATATGAAGTAATTCCTAAATTGCCTGAATACCCAATCATCTATTTATTTTTTCGCTTTTTGCAACCTTGGTGTACTTCAAAGCAGAAAAAAATCATACGCTGTACTATCATTATTATTGATGAATTTATTATCTTTATCAAAAATTACTATAGCGATGACAATTACACAATTAAAATACGTCTTATCTGTTGCAGAATACAAAAATTTCACGGTAGCAGCTGCGCATAGTTTCGTGACACAACCAACACTAAGCATGCAGATTCAAAAACTCGAAGACCAATTGGAGGTTAAAATATTTAATAGGTCTAAAAAACCGATTGAACTTACAGAAGTTGGAAAAAAAATTGTGAATCAAGCAAAAGTAGTTGTCGATGAAAGCAATCGAATCTTAGACATCGTTCATCAACAAAAGGGATATATTGGTGGTGAATTTAAGTTGGGAATTATACCGACTATCATGCCTACTTTGCTTCCAATGTTTTTAAACAACTTCACAAAAAAATACTCAAAAGTAAAGTTGATCATTGAAGAATTGACGACTGAGGATATTATGCGAAAATTAACAGATGGGCATATCGATGCAGCTATCGCAGCAACGCCTTTAGAGAATGTTGCGATTAAAGAAGAACCTTTATATTATGAGCCATTTGTTGGACTGGTTCCTCAAAACCACCGTCTTTATAATAAAAAACAAATTACTTCTGACGAATTGGAAGTGGATGATATTTTACTTCTTGAAGATGGGCATTGTTTTAAAGACAGTGTGATTAATCTCTGCAGCACCCACAAACTAGAAAACAACAAAAGATTCCGATTAGAAAGCGGTAGTTTTGATACCTTAATTAAGTTATCCAAAGAAGGTTTAGGTATGACATTACTCCCATACTTGCATACTTTAGATTTAAATGATGATGACAAAAGTCATCTACGTGAATTTACCAATCCACCACCAGCGAGGGAAGTGAGTTTAATCTATCATAAATCACAACTAAAAATGCAAATGATCGCGGCATTGAAAACAACTATTGATGGGGTCATTAGAGGTGCAATTTCCTTTTCAGATGTAAAAATAATTAGTCCGCTTCAGAAGAAATAAAATCATTCTAGAGGTGCTAAAAACTAGGACTAAAATCAATTTTTAAGATTGAACTATAGAATGAATGTCTTCATCTTTATTAAGAATACATTTTTTCTCTTAACTCTTTTATTTTAGGGTCTGCCAAATAATCATCAAAGGTAGTATGTCTATCAATGACTCCTTTTGGGGTTAATTCAATCACTCGATTTGCTACTGTTTGTGCAAACTCATGATCATGAGTAGAGAAAAGTAAAGTCCCTTGAAAGTTAATAAGCGAATTGTTTAAAGATTGAATGGATTCTAAATCTAAGTGATTTGTAGGTTCGTCTAACAACAAAATATTTGCTCTTTTCATCATCATTCTAGAAAGCATACAACGTACTTTTTCACCTCCAGATAAAACGTTACTTTTTTTCAACGCTTCTTCTCCAGAGAAAATCATTTTTCCAAGAAAACCACGAATAAAAACTTCTTCTCGTTCTTCTTCAGTTTGTGCATATTGTCGCAGCCAATCAACAAGGTTCAAGTCTCCATTTTGAAAAAAGGAAGAATTGTCTAGGGGTAAATAAGACTGAGTAGTGGTAACTCCCCAATTATAGGTACCTGCATCTGGTTTTACATTGTCGGTAATGGCTTGATAAAAAGCAGTAATGGCTCTTGAATTTTTTGAAATAATAGCAACTTTATCTCCTTTATTAAGATTGATATCTACATTGGAAAATAGTTTTTCACCTTCAAACTCTTTAGACAGTCCTTCTACATTTAAAATTTGATCTCCTGCTTCTCGATCGCTTTTAAAAATAATTGCAGGATACCTTCTACTGGAAGGTCTTATGTCTTCAACATTTAACTTTTCGATCATTTTCTTACGAGAGGTTGCTTGTTTTGACTTGGCCACATTGGCAGAAAAACGACGAATAAATTCTTCTAATTCTTTCTTTTTATCTTCTGCTTTTTTATTTTGTTGGGCTCTTTGTTTTGCGGCTAACTGGCTCGATTCGTACCAGAAGGTGTAATTTCCAGAGTAATGATTTATTTTATTAAAATCTATATCCGAAATATGGGTACAAACAGCATCTAAAAAGTGTCGATCATGGGATACTACAATTACAGTATTTTCAAAATTAGCCAAAAAGTTTTCCAACCAAGCGATTGTTTCAAAATCTAAATCATTGGTTGGTTCATCCATTATGAGTACGTCAGGATTCCCAAACAATGCTTGTGCAATTAACACACGCACTTTTTGTTTTCCATCTAAGTCCTTCATTAAGATATAATGCAAGTCTTCTTTAATTCCTAGATTAGACAACATCGCCGCTGCATCAGAATCTGCATTCCAACCATTCATTTCTTCAAAAGTAATTTGAAGTTCTCCTATTTTTTCTGCATTTTCATCTGTATAATCGGCATATAAATCATCTATTTGCTTTTTAATTTTAAACAAATCTTTGTTTCCCATAATAACAGCCTCCAATACAGAAAACTCATCATATGCGTAATGGTCTTGGGTTAAAACAGACATTCGCTTTCCTTTTTCTAGATGCACCTGACCCGATGTCGGATCCATTTTTCCAGAAATAATTTTAAGAAAAGTAGATTTACCAGCACCATTTGCACCAATAATTCCATAACAATTACCTTGTACAAACTTTGTATTTACTTCATCAAATAATATTCTTTTTCCAAACTGAACTGATAAATTAGATACGGATAACATGCTTTTTACTGTTTTAAAATTTTGTGCAAAAATAGGAAATTGATTTTGTTTTTACATACAGAAATACAGCTGTTTTGCAATCAATTAAAAAATTAACTAGAAAACAAAAATAGAGTTCCATTTTTTAATCTGTTTTATTAAAATTGCTTTGATAGTCGGCTTTTTAACAGCTAATTAACAATATATAGACCTACAGATGCTTAAATTTGCCTTTGTAATACCCCAATAATAATGAAATCCATTATTTCCCTATTTTCAACATGCCTCTTTTTAATCGTTTTTGTTAGTTGTAACAAAACTGATAGAAACAGCACTACTTATTTTGGAGGAAAAATTATGAATCCAAAAAGCAGCCATGTCATTTTGTATTCGATGGACAAGGTGATTGATACTTTTTCAATTAATGCTGATAACAAATTTGGAGGTACCTTAGATTCTATTCAAGAAGGACTTTATTATTTTGTCCATGGAAATGAAAATCAATTTATATACATCGAACCAAAAGACAGCATAATGCTGAGCTTAAATACTTGGGATTTTGATGAGTCCTTGGTTTTTTCTGGTATTGGTGCAGAGAGAAACAATGTTTTAATTGATTGTTTTTTACAATTTGAAAAAGATGAAAAAACATTTTATAAATACAATTCATTAAAACCAACATCATTTAAGAAAAAGGTAGATTCTATTATTTCACTCAGAGAAGGTACCCATGCAGCCTATGTAAAAAGGCACCCCACAGAAACAGAAAAATTTAAGGAAGTATTAAAAATAGCACTTACCTACCCTGTATATGCGAGAATAGAAAGTTATCCAATCTCGCATGCAAAAAAAATGAAATTAGAGCGTTTCCCAACCCTTCCACTATTTTTTTATGAATATCGAAAAGACCTTGACATTAACATAGATGCTTTAATGTACTACAAACCTTATAGTAAATACATCACTAATTATTTATACAATGCAACCTATGCTAAGAGTCACGCACCGATGCAAAACAATTTCACCTCTAATTTTACGGTGGATTTATTAAATACAATTGATGCAAAAGTGAGTTCTAGAACATTTAAAAATGCTTTTTTAAAACAAACCGTAATCAGTCATTTTTATAAAAAATCAACCTGCGATATTAACCGTAAAGAATTTGATGTCTATTTTGCATTGAGTTCAAATGAAAAAGATAAAAACTTAGTAAGGAGGCTATTAAAAGACACTCAAACAATTCATGAAAATCATGAAATGAAAAACTTCTACATCCATGATTTTACCAATGCACGCTATGCCATTCGAGATGTTATTAAGGATAAAAACACATTTTTATTTTTTTGGAGTGCTAAGTATGTATCAAAACCCTATGTTAGAGCACGTATCAATTATTTATCCAACAAATATCCAAATATTCAGTTTCTGACTCTTAAAATCGATGGAGACAGCACCGATCAGATTAAAAATTTAGATATTAAAAAGCAATTCTTCATTGATTCTAATAGCGGTGCAAATTCTTTTTTGACAAGCAAAATGACACGTTCTATGCTGATCAATAAAAAAGGAATCTTAACAAATGGATTCGCATCCATAACTTCCAGAAATATCTACACGCAATTAGACCGTTTGAACAATAATTAATTTATTGCTTTTACCAAGCCTATCTTGTTTATTTAGCATACCTTTGCGCGATTTTAAATTTGGGGTAAACCCTTAAGAAAATCAAGTCGAATTATAAATACGGTTTGCAGGTGGGCGTCTGTGAATCAACAAAAAACACAGGATGTCAACATTTTTAGAATTGGGTTTAAAAGAACCTATCAACAAAGCATTAACAGCTTTAGGCTATGAAAAGCCAACTGTTATTCAAGAAAAAGCAATCCCGCAAATCATTGCTTCTACCGACGATTTAAAAGCATTTGCACAAACAGGTACTGGTAAAACTGCTGCCTTTAGTTTACCAATATTAGAACTTTTAGATGAAAAGAATAGCAATGTACAAGCAATCATACTTTCTCCAACTAGAGAACTTGCTGTACAAATTGGAAACAACATTAAAGATTTTTGTAAATACTTACCCGATGTTAAGGTAACTACCGTTTATGGTGGTTCAAGCATGGAAGAACAAATTAGGTCTTTAAAAAGAGGTTCTCAAATTGTCGTTGGAACTCCTGGTAGAACCGTCGATTTAATTAAAAGAAGAGCTTTAAAATTAGGTAACGTTCAATGGTTAGTCCTAGATGAAGCTGATGAAATGTTAAACATGGGTTTCAAAGACGAATTGGATAAAGTCTTAGAAGCCACTCCAGAAACAAAACAAACCTTATTATTTTCTGCAACCTTTCCAAGAGAAGTGGAAGCTATTGCAAGAAACTATATGACCAAACCTGTAGAAATTACCTCGGGTGAAAAGAATACAGGCTCAGAAAATGTAAGTCACGAATATTATTCAGTAACGGAAAGAACTCGCTACCCTGCTTTAAAGAGAATTGCAGACTTGAATCCAGATATTTATGCAATTATCTTTTGTAGAACACGTAGAGAAACCCAAGAAGTTGCAGACAATCTAATTAGAGATGGTTATAGTGCCGATTCTTTGCATGGAGATTTATCCCAGGGACAACGTGATTCTGTAATGGGGAAATTCAGAAAGAAAACCATTAAAATATTAGTAGCGACAGATGTTGCTGCTCGTGGATTGGATGTTACTGAATTGACACATGTATTGAACCACAAGTTACCAGATCAGATTGAGAATTACACGCACAGAAGTGGTAGAACAGGAAGAGCTGGAAACAAAGGGATTTCAATTGTTTTAGTCAATGGAAAAGAGAAAGGAAAATTACGTCAGATCGAAAGAATCATTAAAAAGAAATTTGTTGAAGGAAAAGTTCCTACGGGTAAAGAAATTATTAAAAACCAGTTAATCAATTTAATTGACAAGGTTCAAAATACAGAGGTAAATGCATCTGAAATGGAGGAATTTTTACCAAGTATTTTCGAAAAACTAGCGGATTTAGATCGTGAGGAATTGATTAAGAAATTTGTTTCTTTAGAATTCAATACCATGTTAAAATATTATGAAAATTCGAAAGATTTAAATAATTTATCGTCTAAAGACAATTCTAGAGCAAGAGCAAACGATGAAAACATGACACGTTTCTTCATCAACATTGGAAGAAAAGACAGCTTAAACCCTGGAAAATTAATAGGCTTAATTAACGAGCAAAATATTGGCGACAAAGTAGAAATTGGTGCAATTGATATTTTAGATACTTTTTCTTTCTTTGAAATTGATAAAAATTACGAAGATGCAACCTTAGCTGCATTTTTAGACAACCAACCCGACTTTGATGGTCGCTCGGTAAATGTAGAAATTACCAAAAAAGAACGCGGTGGCGGTCGAAGAGGTGGTGGAGATCGTAAGTCTTTCGGAAATAAAAGAGAAGGTGGTTTTGGTCGTAAAAGAAGCTCAGACGGCGGTGGTTCTTCAAGAAGAAGAAGCAGCGATGCTAGCAGAAGATCAGACAGACCAGACAGACCCGACAGAGCTAGCAGAAGTGCTAGCGATAGAGGTCCAGGCGGTTTCGGAAGAAGACGTAGAGACTAATGCATACAAAATAAACTATTTAAAAACGCACTTGGTATCAAGTGCGTTTTTTTTGCTGTTTACTTTAAATAAATGCCTTAAAAAAAGTACATTCGCTTCGCCCTATTATAACACTTTAAATGCCACAGCTTCTTAAAAATAACCATATTGAAATCCAGATGCATTTGCCTGCTGAGAACTATTGCTTTTCGAGGTTTGACTGGACTGGAAAAATAACGACTCTAAAGTATAAGGGGCTCTTTATTACAGGAGGCGAAACTAACGAAGGAGATCCAGAGAATGAGCTTGGCAAAGGGTTTTATAATGAATTTGGAATAGAATCTCCCTTGGGCTTTTCCGAAACTCCTATTGGAGGATGGTTTCACAAAATTGGTGTAGGGCTTTTAAAAAAAGAGGATTCACGATACCAACCAGGAAAAAAATACCAAATAAAACCTGCCATATTTAAGATATCTCAAGGCCTCAATCGGATTTTTATACGCTGTACCTCGGAAGCTATCAATGGCTATTCCTATGTATTGGAAAAGAATATTTTATTGCTTGAAAACGGTTTTAGAATTGATTATAAATTACAGAATACCGGGATCAAAAAAATTGTAACGGATGAATATGTACACAATTTCATGGCAATTGACAAAGATCCTATTGGTCGTAATTACAGCTTGGAATTTCCTTTTCAGTTGCAACCCGAACACTTCATAGAAACAGTGAACCCAGAACAGAAAGTGCAGTTTGGAGATAGTGAAATAACTTTTACAGATACCATAGATGAAACCTTCTTTTTTAGCAATCTTTCAGGAGCTCAAAGGGTACGCGCGCAATGGGAACTCAAAAACCGTAAAAACAAGCTTATAATTCGTGAAACTGGCAATTTTAAAACCAATAAAGTAAACCTTTGGGGCACAAAGCATGTCATGAGTCCAGAACTGTTTTTCGGGATTGATTTGGCAGCAAACACTTCGGTTGCCTGGTCTCGAAAGTTTGAGCTGTTGGAAACAAAATAGTAAGCATCACCCCCTTCTTCCCTACCGGATTATGCTTTAGTAGCATCTTTACAATCAACAACATACCTGTTAACAGTTGACAAAATCATCGGGTTTTGGTGGTCCTAAAAAAACCACTTATTCCCAAATAATCACCACTTATTCCAAAAATACACCCACTTATTTATTTGCATACAAAAAAAATATTTTTTTAACTTAAGTTTTCAGGATGAGTCTTTTGTACAACTGATAAAAAGTGGTGTTTTCCTAAAATAGAATCGGGATAACAGTATAAAATAGGTCTTGAAAAATCATTAATAACATTCCTTCCACACGGTATTATTGAACTTGTTTGGTTGATTATGTTATCTAGTTTAAGTGTAAAACTTTCTTTTTTGTTATATGATTTCATTAAATCCGATTTTACAAAAAGAGATTTTTTGACTGAATTATTTAGTCTAAAAACTTTTATTCTTTTTTCTATAGTTTTTTTAGGCATTTTGGTAGAAATATATTTAACCCCTCAATTAATTAATTTAATTTGTTAAATCATGAAAAAAATTATTTACATCTATTTTATAATAGTCATTTCAATATCAATTTATTTAATATGGTTTCTACCATTAGAAAAAAAATATTATAGTTTATTATTTGTATTAGTATTTATATTGTCAATTTTACCAAAACTTATAATTGGGTTTAAAAAAAATCAAAAACTTTGAAAATAAAAATTTATAGACATTAACGGCTACCAACAACGGCTACACTTAATTGCTTATATCTGTGCTACTATAGAAAAATCTCTGATTTTCCCAACTTGGTTTTGTACTTAAAAAGTTAAGTGCTTAATTGTTGCAACTATTCATAGCCGAGACCGTTGTAGATAATTAAAAACTGGCTATAAAATAGAGATATTAATTAAAATAAATGGGAGCTGCAAGTGATATTATTAATTCAAACCCGCTCCGCAAAGTCGGTAGACTTTGCGGCACATAAAAACCTAAGACACACCAAAAAGCTAAAAAAAAGAGAAGCATCCGCTTCTCTTTTTACTATTAAAACTCGTTTATTTTTATCTTCTGCTATAGTTTGGTGCTTCTTTGGTAATGGCAACATCATGCGGATGGCTTTCATTAATACCGCTGGCAGTAATTCTTACAAACTTTCCACTGTCTTGCAAAGTAGCAATGTCTTTCGCACCACAGTAACCCATTCCAGCTCGTAACCCACCTATGAACTGGTGAATACTTTCGTCCAAATTTCCTTTGTAAGGAACCCTTCCTACAATACCTTCAGGGACTAATTTTTTAATATCAGCTTCTACATCTTGAAAATAGCGATCCTTAGAGCCTTGTTTCATGGCTTCAACAGAGCCCATTCCACGATAGGATTTAAACTTTCTTCCTTCATAAATAATCGTTTCTCCAGGAGATTCTTTGGTTCCCGCTAAAAGAGATCCCAACATTACAGAATCTGCACCTGCAGCAATGGCTTTCGGAATATCCCCTGTATAGCGAATTCCTCCATCGGCAATTACTGGAACGCCAGTTCCTTTAATGGCAGCTGCCACTTCTAAAACGGCTGAAAACTGTGGAAAACCAACTCCAGCAACCACTCTTGTGGTACAAATAGAACCCGGTCCAATACCAACTTTAACAGCATCGGCACCTGCTTCCACTAAATATTTTGCAGCTTCGGCAGTAGCGATATTTCCAACCACCACGTCTAAATTTGGGAACTTTGCTTTTACTTCTTTTAGCACCATGACCACGCCTTTGGTGTGTCCATGAGCAGTATCTATAATCACCGCATCAACGCCTGCATTCACCAAAGCTTCAGCTCTTTCAACCGCATCGGAAGTAACCCCCAAGGCAGCAGCCACTCTTAAACGTCCGAATGAATCTTTGTTCGCAATTGGTTTTTGAGTCACTTTTGTAATGTCTCTAAACGTAATGAGTCCCTTTAAGATATACTGATCGTCTACGATCAATAGTTTTTCAATTTTATTTTTTTGAAGAATTTTCTCCGCATCTTTTAAAGAAGTACCTACAGAAGCAGTAATCAAGTTTTCCGTAGTCATTACTTCAACAATCGGTCTTTGATTGTCGTGTTCGAAACGCAAATCTCTGTTGGTTACAATTCCTTTTAAAGTCCCATTTTCATCAACAATCGGAATTCCACCAATACTGTGTTCCTTCATATGGGCTTTTGCATCTAAAACAATAGCCGTTAAAGGCAAAGTAACTGGATCTAAAATCATGCCCGATTCTGCACGCTTTACACGTCTCACTTCTTGCGCTTGCTGCATAATGGTCATGTTTTTATGCAAAACACCAATCCCTCCTTCTCTGGCAATCGCAATGGCCATCGCAGCTTCTGTAACCGTATCCATTGCTGCGGAAATAATGGGAACATTAATGCTAATGTTTCTCGTAAATTTTGTTTGAATACTGACCTCTCTTGGAAGTACATCTGAAAAGGCGGGTACTAGTAAAACGTCGTCATACGTGAGTCCCTCTCCTACTATTTTATCGTTGTGTGCTGTCATCTTGCAATTAAAGTCTAATTGCAAGCAAATTTACAACTATTTATTGAGTTTTTTACCATTAATTAAAACTAAGGTTTCAATAAGTATTTTTTAAATGATTGACACAGACATCATATTACTATTTAACCAGCCTAAAAATCTTAAATAAAAATTACAACCTAATTCACTGACAATCAATTTATTTAAAATATTATTCTTATTTATTCTAAATAAGCTTTGAAAAACTAAATATGCATGCTATCTTTGCACACAAAAAAAAACTATTTATAATTAATCTAAATAAAATGAGACTCAAAATTACACTCTTAACCCTCTTATTTACAAGTTTATTAACAGGGCAAACAAAAGAAGAAAAAAAAGAATTTTGGCAACTAGACAGCATCCAAAATTTGGATGAAATCATTATTTCTACCACGCAAATTTTTGGAAACAAATATGTAGCAAAGCACAGGACAGGTTCTGCATATTATCTATCCCCTAAAGAATTACAAAAATTCAGTTTTACCGACATCAACAAAGCATTGAGAACCGTTCCAGGAGTTTCTTTGTATGAAGAAGATGGTTTTGGATTGCGTCCGAACATTAGTTTAAGAGGAACTTCTCCGGAGAGAAGTTCAAAAATCACATTGATGGAAGATGGAGTTTTAATTGCCCCAGCTCCATACAGCGCCTCTTCTGCCTACTACTTCCCTACCATTGCTAGAATGGAAGCAGTAGAAGTCTTAAAAGGAAGTAGCCAAGTGCAATACGGACCGTTTACCACTGGAGGTGCCATTAATATGATTTCTTCGCAAATTCCTACAGATTTTACAGGAAGTATTCGGGCTTCCTATGGAAGTTTTAATTCGAATCAGCTACATGCGAAAGTTGGAGGCAATCATAAAAACATAGGGTACTTCATTGAATATCTAAATTACGGATCGGAGGGATTTAAAACCTTAGAAAGTGGTAAAAATACAGGGTTCAATAAAAACGATGTGGTTGCCAAAATACGTGTTCAACTATTTCCAAATCAAGCAGTGAAGCAATCGCTGGATTTCAAATTTCAATATGCTGATGAAAATGGAAATGAAACCTATTTAGGGCTCTCAGAAGATGACTTCAACACGAATCCGTTTTCGAGATATGCAGCTTCTAATAATGACAAGATGACTACAGATCATACCCAATACATGCTAACGCACCATTTGGGCTTCTCTAAAAATCTTACGTTGACCACCACATTTTATCGAAATAATTTTGCACGAAATTGGTACAAACTTAATGACATTACTTTTGAAGGCGACCAACAAAAAATATCAAATATATTAGGAGATCCTACCAACTATTCAGATCATTTTAGCATTGTAAACGGAACGGTAAATTCATCAGCTGACGCCATTGCAGTGAAGGCAAACAACCGATCATACTATGCCCAAGGAATGCAAACGAAACTTGATTATCACTGGTATACAGAAAATTTATTTCACGATTTAGAGCTGGGTTTCAGATATCATTATGATGAAGAAGATCGTTTTCAATGGATCGACAAATACAGCATCTCCAATACTGGAGTTTTAACTGAAACTACGGCAGGTGTTCCTGGAACCGATGCTAACAGAATTAGCAGTGCAAAAGCTTTTGCGTCTTACATTACGTATAAATTAAAATATCAAAACTGGACCTTTACACCAGGGGTTCGATATGAAGATATTTTATTAGAAAGAAAAGACTTTGGCAAAAATGACATTACACGCTCTGGTAGTGACTTAAATGAACGAGAGAACAGCGTGGCAATTTTTATTCCTGGAATGGGTGCCAATTATAAGTTTAACAATGATCTTTCACTTTTCGGAGGGATTCACAAAGGGTTTTCGCCACCTGGAAACAAAGAAGATGAAAAGGCGGAAGAAAGTATCAATTATGAATTGGGAACCCGTTTTAGTCTTGGAAAATTGAAAGGAGAATTTGTCGGTTTTTATAATGATTACTCCAACTTATTGGGAAGTGATATTGCTGCTACCGGGGGAACTGGTTCACTAGATCAATTCAATGCAGGAGCAGTAAAAGTAAACGGAATAGAACTCTTATTAAACTACAATATGACCTCGGAAGCTGCGCGATTTTCATTCCCAATGTCATTGGGCTATACGTTTACCAATACTGAATTTTTAAACAGTTTTGGAAGTACTGATAGCTTGTGGGGAACAGTGACCCTTGGTGATGAATTGCCATACATTCCAAAACACCAACTAAATGCTGCATTGTCTTTAGAACATGCAAAATTTGAAGTCAACGTAAATGCAAGATACAATGGTGCGTTCAGAACTTTGGCTGGTTCAGGAAACATTCCTACAGACGAAAAAGTAGCCTCAAATTTCATCATAGACATGTCAAGTAAATATAGGGTAACTCCGCAATTTCAATTGACGGCCAACCTAACAAACTTACTTAATAATACTTATGCAGTTTCTAGAGTTCCTGCTGGTTTAAGACCTGGACATCCTTTTGGAATTTACGCTGGATTCCAATACCAATTTTAGAAATTAGAAGAAGAAACGGAAAAAGAAAAAGTTAAAAAAGTGTTCTAATTAGGAACACTTTTTTTTGTTTCGGAAGTTAAATAAGAAACCACCGCTCTTCGAATATCAAACCCAAATTCTGTTGATTTTGGGTGATATACCGAAAGCACATTGCTGTTTTTTTCTGATAAAAAAGGAATGTCAAAACCTTTTAGTAAGTATTCGGAGAAAGCAACATCATAGGTTTTATTGAGGTCTAATGGCTTATTTTTTATGTACCAATTTGATCCTATTTTTTCAGCCTGAAAACGTTGCAAATAGGCTCCAGTTCCAGCTGCCAAAAGGCCATAATCCAAAACACGTTTCAATAGATTTCCGCTTATTTTTACTTTCAAAATAGCGCCTCCATAAGGCAATACTCTAAAAATATCTACGGCAGTAATCGCCCCTTCGAGTGCATCATCAATTCGGATAGACCCGCCGTTTACAAGCGCACAATCCACCTGGTTATCAAAAGCAAAAGACATAGACTGTGTAATGATTTTCCCTAAATTGGTTTGTACACTGCGAATGGGAGTATCTCTTCCATCTAAAGGTGTTTTAGCCGTATAAATAACCGCTGTCGGATTTGAAACAATTTCTTTGATTTTTACTTTCAATACTTTTTGCCATTGCGCAACAATGGCGCCTACTTTTACATCCGTTTTTATCTTTGAGTTTATGGCTTTTAATTCTGAAACTATACGCGCTTTTTTTGTTTTTTTATCATAGGAAATACGATGTACGTAAACGGTTTTCGCGTTCGCATCTGCTTTTGTTATGACAGTATTTCCGACCGAAACAGAACGACTGGTATGTTCATGACCACCCATAATTAAAGGAAGCTCTGGAAGCAGCAATGCAATTTTTTTGTCTTGTGCAATTTTAACGTGTGTGAGTCCAAAAACAACATCAACAGAATCTTTGAGATCCTCATAGGCTGCCTTTGCTTGGGCATACATATCTTCATACACCACATATTCTTTTGGATTTGAGGGAATGCAAACACTGATAAAACCGATCTTTATTTTGGTGCCATCAGTATCTGAAAATTCTTTGATAAAAGAGGGAGTTAGCGGTACTTTTTCACCCTTTATTTCTTTGTGAAAAAAAGTCGTGCCAGTTTCGGTTTTCTCTTTTACATTGGCAGAAATCCATGGAAAATTACTTTCATTCAAGCGTTTTTGCAAGTCTTTTTGAGGCACATCAAACTCATGATTACCAAAGGCAACCAAATCAAAATTCATGGCATTCATTACTGAGACCATTTGTTTTCCTCGAAGGCGTTCGCCATCTACTTTTAAGGTTCCTAATAGGGACGGGTTTAAAAAATCACCTGCCATGACGAGCAGGGTGTTTTTGTTTTCTTTTAACAAATCTTGATGCACAGTCTCTACACGTGCCATGCCTCCAAACTCACCGCCTTGGATTGGTGCTATTTCATAAACATCATTCAATTGTAACAATGTAAAGTCTATTTTCTGATCGTCTTTTGTGCAAGAAGCAACAATGAGCAGGGAGAGAAAAAATACACTGATTTTAATAAATTTCATTTTACTATTTTTTTTTAGGTTTTGACTGCTTTAAAGTACTCTGAAAATTCCACATCATAAGACATCAAATACTTCCAAAGCTTTATTAAATGCGCTTTCAAAACTCATGGGTTTCAAGTTTATATTTGCTTTTTGAGCCGTAAAATAGGAGAGTAATTTTTCTGTGGGCATGTTGCCAGTCAAATCATCTTTTGCCATGGGGCAACCTCCAAATCCTTTGATAGCGCCGTCAAATCGGTTGCAACCCGCTTTATAGGCAGCATCTACCTTTTCGTACCATTTATCTGGTGTAGTATGCAAATGCGCCCCAAATTCAATTGTTGGGTAAGCAGGAATTAAATTTGAAAAAAGGTGATGAATCACCTCGGGTGTTGAACTCCCAACAGTGTCAGACAACGATAGAATTTTCACCCCCATTTGAGACATTTTTTCTGTCCATTTCGCTACAATGTCTACATTCCAAGGATCCCCATAAGGATTGCCAAAACCCATTGATAAATAAGCGACTACTTCTTTGTTTGTTTTGGATGCAATGTTTAAAATTTCGTCTAAAGTCACAATCGATTCTGCAATCGTTTTGTGCGTATTTCGCATTTGAAAGTTTTCTGAAATGGAAAATGGATAGCCTAAATAATCAATTTCTTCAAATTGTGTAGCATCGTGAGCACCTCTTATATTGGCAATGATTGCCAACAATTTACTGGTTGTTTTAGACAAATCTAGTTTTGATAAAACTGCGGCGGTATCTCGCATTTGCGGAATCGCTTTTGGTGAAACAAAACTTCCAAAATCAATGGTATCAAACCCTACTTTTAAAAGCGAATTGAGATACAATGACTTTTTATGGGTAGGAATAAAATGAGACTTTATGCCTTGCATGGCATCTCGTGGACATTCTATGATTTTGACTTTATTCATCTGTCTCAAAGATAGACAAACAATTGAATATCAAAAAGAATAAACCGAATGGAAAATTAAAGGATAATGAAGATGGAAATGACCACAAAAACAACAATTTGCCCCCATTTCAAATAATATCCAATGTTTTTACTTTTAGAAATAGCTGCTGATATTTGCCCCCCCATGAGGGCAATCATTCCAAAAACAAAGAATGAAACAAGAACAAAAAGCAGGCCTAGAATATAAAATTGGACGAGATGGGAAAGTTGTTTTGAAAATAAAAATTGAGGGAAAAATGCCAAGAAAAAAATTGTTACTTTCGGATTCAACACATTCATTAGAAATCCTTTTTTAAACAGTTTTATCGTTTTTTTTGGGAGGACTTGTTCTGTAGAAAAGGTGATTTTTACATCACTTTTATATACCTGATAGGCCAAGTATAAAAGGTAGCTAGCTCCAAAAATCTTGATTCCGATAAAAAACAAGGGTTGCTGTTCTATAAGGGTAGAAACTCCAAATGCTACAAATGTAGTATGAACAAGACAGCCTGTCATTAAACCAAAAACAGTTGCTATCCCATATTTTTTTCCGTTTACAATACTCTGTGTCAAAACAAAAATATTGTCTGGTCCTGGAGAAATTGCCAAGATTGCAGTAGCAAAAATAAAAGCGCTAAGTGTTTCTAACATTTAATTAAAATTGAATGCTGACAGCTTCAGGGTACCATCATTTTATCATGGAAAAAGTAATTTCTTATATCTTTGCCAAGATTTTCTTATTGATTTTTTTAATCAAACTGGGACCTTCATAAATAAATCCTGTATAAATTTGAACCAAATCGGCACCAGCGTTTATTTTTTCGATGGCATCTTCTGCTGAATGAATACCTCCTACTCCAATTATTGGAAAGGATTTGTTTGATTTGTCGGACAAATATTGAATGACTTTCGTGCTTTGCTCTTTAATCGGTTGTCCACTGACTCCTCCAGAACCTATGCTTTCTAACTGTTTTTTAGAGGCCTTTAAATTGGCTCTTGTGGTGGATGTATTGGATGCAATAACACCATCTATTTTTGTTTCTGCTACCAATTCGATAATTTCATCCAATTGTTGGTTGTTCAAATCGGGTGCTATTTTTAATAAGATCGGTTTTTGAGTCGCCTGCGCATTGTTTAATTTCTGACATTCTGTAATCAGCGATATTAAATAGCCTTTATCGTTGAGTTTCGCGTGACTACCAACGTTTGGGCAACTCACATTCAACACAAAATAATCTACATAGGGATGCAAACCTTCGAAACAAATTTTATAATCTTGGGTGTAGTTTTCGGGAGATGTTTGGGTGTTTTTTCCAATATTACCTCCGATAATTAATTTTCCTCTGTTCTTTTTTAATTGATGAATGGCGGTTGCTAAGCCTTCATTGTTAAAGCCCATACGGTTGATAATTCCCTGATCGGTTTTTAATCGAAACAAACGTTTTTTAGGATTCCCAGCTTGCCCTTTCGGAGTTACTGTTCCAATTTCTATAAATCCGAAACCGAAGTTTGCCAATTCATTATAGAGTAACGCATTTTTATCAAAACCAGCTGCCAAACCCACAGGGTTTTTAAACGTGATTCCGAATAAAGTACGTTCTAATTTTTTATCGTTTACTAGATACAGCCCTCTAAAGATTGCTGCAACATATGGAATTTTGCAAAAGATTCTAATGAGTGAAAATGTAAAATAATGCACCTTTTCTGGATCGAATAAAAATAAAACAGGTCTTAATAGTAGTTTGTACATATCTCTTTTTTGGGTCCGTATGATAAATTCGGTTGATTTTGAAAACATAAAAAAACTCCATGATTAATGGAGTTTATATATTATCTTAAAACAGCTTCTAAATTCTTTTCAAATGTTTGCTGTAATTTTTGCATTATTTTATCTATTTGCTTGTCTTCTAGTGTTTTTGTTTCATCTTGTAATAAAAAACTAACGGCATAGGATTTTTTCCCATCTGGTAATTTATCTCCTTCATAGACATCAAACAGATCGACTTCTTTCAATAAATTTTTCTCTGACTGAAATGCCAAATTATAAATCTCTTTGAATTCGATTTTAGTATCTAATAAAAGTGCTAAATCTCTTTTTACTACTGGAAATTTTGTTAAATCGGAAACTTTTACATTTTTATTTCCTGTTATTTTAAGAATCGTATCCCAATTAAAATCAGCAAACAAAACTTCTTGTTTGATTCCAAATTCTTTTAATAGGTTTGATTTGATAGTACCAAATTCCACCAGTTTCATTTTCCCTAAACTTAGGGTAATTCCTTCTGAAAATACATCCTGTTTGGTGGGTGTTGTTTTTAAAGTATCGATGCCTAATCGAGTTAAAACAGCTGTGATAACTCCTTTTGCATAGAAAAAATCGGATGTTTTAGAGGGTAAATTCCAACTGTCTTTTGCTCTTTTTCCAGTAATAAACAGGGTTAAATGCTTGTCTTCCTGGTAGGCATCATTGTATTTGTGATAGGTTTTACCAAACTCATAAAACTTTAATGAGTTGTTTTTTCGATTGATATTATAGGCTACAGATTCTAATCCACTAAATAACAATGATTGGCGCATGACCTTCAAATCGTTACTCAACGGGTTGAGCATCAATACGCTAACATCTTCATTGATATTCTCTGAATAGGTAGCATATTCAGGTTTTGTTAGCGAATTTGCCATCGTTTCATTAAATCCTAATGAAGACAATTGATTAGCAACCACATTTTCAATCTTCGTTTCTTTATTTGAATCGAATGAAATGGAAGTATTTAATTTGTGTGAAAATTCAATATTATTGTATCCATACACTCTTAATATTTCTTCAATAATATCGGCTTCCCGTTGTACATCGGTTCTGTAAGAAGGAATCGTTAAACCCAAACCACCTTCTGTTTCACTATTGATTTTAATTTCTAAAGAAGCTAATATCTTTTTGATTGTTTCTTTTGGGATTTCTTGCCCAATCAAACGGTATGCATTTTCGTAAGATAAGAACACTTGAAAGTCTTCGATTCTTTCTGGGAAAAAGTCAGAAATATCGGATCCCATTTTACCACCTGCATATTCTTCAATTAACAAAGCGGCTCTTTTAAGAGCATATTTTGTCATGTTAATGTCAATTCCACGTTCAAAACGAAAAGAAGCATCGGTGTTTAATGCGTGTCTTTTTGCTGTCTTTCGAACAGAAATTGGATTAAAATAAGCACTTTCTAAGAAAATAGAAGTGGTATATTCTGTAACTCCAGAGTTCAATCCTCCAAAAACTCCTGCAATACAAAGCGGGTTGGAATCTTCATCACAGATCATGATATCTTCGGATGACAAGGCTCTTTCTTGACCATCGAGTGTGGTAAATGGTGTGCCTTGTTCTAATGTTTTTACAAGAATTTTATTTCCTTTTATTTTTTGTGCATCAAATGCATGTAAGGGTTGTCCGAGTTCGTGTAACACGTAATTTGTAATGTCTACAATATTATTCTTGGGTGCAATCCCAATCGATTTTAATCTGTTTTGAATCCATTCTGGAGATGCTTTTACGGTAACATCTGTAATACTAATTCCACAGTATCTGGGAGCTTGCTCTCTATCCGCTACCTCAACATCAATTCGTAAGGTTCTTTCATCTACATGAAAATCACTCACAGAGGGTGATATTAATTCTAGATGGATGTCTTGCTGCATAAGACCGGCTTTAAAATCTCTGGCAACCCCAAAATGGCTCATTGCATCGGATCTGTTGGGGGTCAGTCCAATTTCAAAAACCGAATCGACTTCAATATTAAAAACGCTTGCTGCAGGTGTTCCTGTTTTGATATCTGCATCTAAAACAAGAATTCCATCATGTCCAGTACCCAGACCCAACTCATCTTCAGCACAAATCATACCGTGGCTTTCTTCGCCTCTAATTTTACCTTTTTTTATTTTAAAGCTTTCGCCTTTGTCATCATACAATAGGGTTCCAATGGTAGCTACGGGAACTTTTTGACCTGCTGCTACATTGGGAGCACCGCATACAATTTGTACTGGATCTCCATTTCCCAAGTCTACAGTCGTAACTTTTAACCGGTCTGCATTGGGGTGTTGAATGCAAGTTAAAACTTCACCAACAACAATTCCCTTGAGGCTTCCTTTGATAGATTCTTTCGTTTCTATCCCTTCCACTTCCAATCCTAAATCGGTTAACAATTCTCCAGTTTTGGTAGCATCCCAATCTGTTTGTAGAAATTGTTTGATCCAATTGTATGATATTTTCATAATTTTTCTGCTATTAACTCTCGCAAATTTACTGATTTTCTCCTTTTTAGAGCAGGTTTTTCTTTTTTTAAATACTGCTACTTATTCACAAGAAGTAAACAGCGTAATTTTGTTTTTTATGCATTGAAATCGTCACATAAAAAACTCACAGAAACCCTATGAGGTGTTTTAGATCTATTTTTTTTAGGAATCTAATTTATTTTCCAAGGCCAAAATGAAGGTATATTCTTTGGCAGTATCTTTTAAAGCATCAAAACGACCTGATGCGCCTCCATGACCGACTTCCATATTGGTATCTAAAAACAACATGTTTGTATCGGTTTTTAATTCACGAAGTTTGGCAACCCACTTTGCAGGCTCCCAATATTGCACTTGAGAATCGAAATATCCTGTAGTGACCAACATATTTGGATAGGATTTGGCAGTAACTTGGTCATACGGTGAGTAGGATTTTATATACGCATAGTATTCTTTATCATTTGGATTTCCCCATTCGTCATACTCCCCTGTTGTAAGAGGAATGCTTTCGTCCAACATGGTAGATACAACATCTACAAAGGGGACAGCAGCAATAATACCGTTGTACAGTGCTGGGTTCATATTTACAATTGCCCCCATTAGCAGCCCTCCTGCTGAACCTCCCATAGCATACAAATGCGCTGCAGAAGTATACTTGTTTTCAATTAGATATTTAGAACAGTCTATAAAGTCTGTAAAGGTGTTTTTCTTCGACAGCATTTTACCATCTTCATACCATGCTCTTCCAAGATACTGACCTCCTCTAATATGCGCCAATGCGAATACAAATCCCCGATCTAACAAACTCAATCTTGTTGAAGAAAAACCGTCTGAAATTGTATATCCATAAGCCCCGTAGGCATATTGCAATAGCGGAGTGGTTTCATTGAGTACGGTATCTTTGTGATACACTAATGATATTGCCATTTTTTTTCCATCCCTAGCTGTTACCCAAACACGTTTGCTGATATAATTTTCTTTTTGAAATTTCCCGCCTAAAACTGCTTGTTCCTTTTTAATTTCTTTTGTTTTGTCTGTCAAATTGAAATCAATTACAGAGGCTGGAGTGGTCATCGAATTGTAAGAATATCGTATCCTATCAGTATCAAACTCTGGATTTGCATACACGCCTACTGAATAGGTTTCTTCAGAAAAAGGCAAATAATAATCTTCACTAAGGTCCCAACGTCGAATTCTAATTTTATTCAAACCATTGTTTCGTTCCTCTAAAATGAGGTATTCTTTAAAGATTGAAAAATCTTCTAATAAGGTATCGGCTCTGTGTGGAATGACATCTACCCAATGTTCCTTTTCTGTTTGATCTACCGAGGTTTTCATCAACTTAAAGTTGATGGCGTTGTCTTTGTTGGTCAGCAAGTAAAAGTCATTTTCATAATGAGAAACACTGTACTCTAAATCTTTTTCTCTGGCTTGCAACATTTGAAAGCTTCCCGTTGGATTGTCTGCCTCTAAAAACTGCGCTTCTGTAGAAAGGGTACTGTAGGATCCAATAATAATGTATTTGTTTGACTTCGTTTTTGAAACATAAGTTCCAAAAGTATCTTCTTTTTCATGATACACCTCAATATCTTCCGAGGCAGATGTTCCAAGAACATGTCTGAAAATCCTTTCACTTCGAAGTGTCACAGGGTCTTTTTTTGCGTAAAAAATAGTGCGATTGTCATTTGCCCAAACAGCACTTCCCGTAGTATTTTCTATGACATCTTCATAAATTTCACCTGTTTCTAAGTGCTTTATTCTTAAGGTATATTGTCTTCTACTAACAATATCCGTTGCAAAAACAGCCAGTTTGTTGTTTTCAGAAATAGTCAAACCGCCTAATTGATAATAGTCAAAACCCTTGGCCATTTCATTTACATCAAACAAAATTTCTTCTTTGGCTTCTAGACTTTCTTTTTTTCTACTGAAAATAGGGTATTGCTTGCCTGTTTCATATCGCGTAATGTAAAAATAACCATTGTCTTTATAGGGAACAGAAGCATCATCTTCTTTTATTCGACCTTTCATTTCTTGAAATAAGGTTTCTTGAAAATCTTTTGTGTGCGCAGTACTTTCCTTATAGTACTTATTTTCAGCATGTAAATAATCGATAACATTGGTTGTTTGATCGTCTTTTTCTGCTGCCAATTTTTGAGCATCTGACAAACGCATCCAAAAATAATCGTCAATTCTAACGTCGCCGTGTTTTTCTAATCTTGTTGGTTTTTTGGCTGCTTTTGGAGCTATTATGGGTCTCGTTTTCATCGAATCTGTTTTAAGAACGATGGCAAAAATAAGACTTAATACCATAGGGAAAAGAAATATCTTTCTCCATTTTTCTAAAAGATGATACCATAAATTTTATTAAGTTTGTTTACATGCTTTGTAAAAGTTTGGAAAATGCTCAGCGATAAGAAATAATGGACAATCCTAACAATAAAGAAATATCCTCAGGATACAATTACGATTATAAATAATGAAACAATACCTGTTATTTTTAAGTTTAGAAGACTTTATGATTCCTTGTTTAAATAAGAAATTATTTGGCTTTGATTGTCCAGGCTGTGGTATTCAACGCGCTTTAGCATATCTTTTCCAGGGCGATTTTATAGCCGCCTTTAAAATGTATCCTGCCATTTACACGCTACTATTCTTTGGCGGTTTCCTACTAATAAACAGGAAAATGAACTTTAAATATGCTCAGAGAATTATTCTTATATTGTCAATCTTAAATATTTTTATAATTCTAGGAAGCTATATCATAAAAATGAATTTACAAATTAAATAAGCAAAAAAAGAAATGGAAAAACACACATTACCAAATTCAACCGGAATACTTGTATTAGGAATTTTATCAATCATAACTTGTTGTTGTTATGGTATTGTTGGATTAGTGCTTGGAATCGTTGCCCTTGTTATGGCAAAAAAAGCAGCGAATCTTTACAAAGAAGCTCCAGAAAACTATACCGGTTATTCGAATGTGAAAGCAGGGAAAGTCCTTGCTATTATTGGTATTGTCTTCAATGCATTAATGCTTCTTTATATGATTTTTATTCTTATACTTATAGGCGTGGAAGGATTTCAAGACCCAGCAGCACTGGAACAATTGTTTGGCTAATTGTATTCGTATATATGAAAAAGGAGCGATGATATCGCTCCTTTTTTTATATAAATAAATGTATTTCCTATTTCTTAAACTCAGCAATTGTTGTTTTAATAATCAAAATACAAGCCCTTAGTTCTACTTCCGTCATTACCAAAGGCGGAGCAAAACGAATGATGTTTCCATGCGTTGGTTTTGCTAACAATCCGTTGTCACGCAACTTCATACAAATATCCCAAGCAGTAGAACTTTCTTCAGTATCATTGATTAAAATTGCATTCAACAGCCCTTTACCTCTGACCGATTTTACCAATTCGTTTTCAATAGCAAATTGTGACAATTCTGCTCTAAAAATTTCACCCAATCGAAATGCGTTCTCAGCCAAATCTTCCTCTTTCACAACTTCGAGTGCTGCAATAGCCACTGCTGCCGCAATTGGATTTCCTCCATAAGTAGAACCGTGATTTCCTGGTTGAATGACATTCATAATTGCGTCATTGGCCAATACTGCAGAAACTGGATATGCACCTCCACTTAAAGCTTTTCCAAGAATTAAGATATCTGCTTTTGTTTCTGGAGTTCCTTCACAATTCTTCGTTGGACAGGTACAATTTCCACAAGTAGCCAACATGCGCCCGGTTCGTGCAATCCCTGTTTGAACTTCATCTGCAATAAATAGCACATTGTATTTTTCACACAATGCTTTTGCTGCCGCTAAATATCCATCAGATGGAACATATACTCCTGCTTCACCTTGAATCGGTTCTACTAGAAAACCGGCAATATTCGCATTGGCTTTCAAAGCCTCTTCCATTGCTGTTAGGTTGTCATATTCAATTTTTATAAATCCGTTTGTAAACGGTCCAAAATTCTTTCGTGCAACCGGATCATTTGAAAAAGAGATAATGGTGGTTGTTCTTCCATGAAAATTATTTTCGCAAACAATAATTTGCGCTTCATTTTCAGGAATTCCTTTTACTTCATAAGCCCATTTTCTACAAATTTTCAAAGCCGTCTCTACCGCTTCTGCTCCTGTATTCATTGGGAGCAATTTGTCGAGACCAAAAAGTTCCGTTGCAAATTTCTCGAACTTCCCAAGCATGTCATTATAAAATGCTCTCGAAGTTAAACTCAATGTTTTTGCTTGATGGACCATCGCATCCACAATTTTCGGATGACAATGCCCTTGGTTTACTGCCGAGTAGGCAGATAGAAAATCATAATACTTTTTTCCTTCTACATCCCAAACATATACTCCTTCACCTTTACTTAATACTACTGGAAGTGGATGATAGTTGTGTGCACCATACTTGCTTTCTAAATCGATCGCTTTTTGCGACGTAAGTTGTTCTAAAACAGCCATTTTTTAAACTTTTAAATGTTTATATTAATATAACCATTCCTGTTCTACCTTTATCCTTTCGAAGTTTCGAAAATTCAGCGTGGGAAAGAAATCATCCCCGAAGTCTTACAAAAGTAGCTAAAATAAATGAACTATGTAATACCTCCTTTTATGAAATGGGCGTTCCTAAACGATTTGGCTTTTCGTTCTATCTTTTTTTATTCTTCATGAAAGGATATTACTACAAACGCAAAAAAGAGGCAATGAATCGACCCAATTATCAAAAAAAGTAGGTTTTTTATACGCCTATAGATTTTCAAAACCGGTTAAGGCTTTATCAATAAGTTTGCTTAATTTTGCAATCCAATAAATGATGCAGAATGCCAAGTAGAGAACGAAATAAGTTTGTGAAAAAGAATCAGGTTTTAGCGTTAAAAATCGAAGAGTATGCTTTTGGAGGAAAGGGAATTGCAAAGATTCGCAGTGAAGAGGGAGATTTCGTAGTTTTTGTACCCAATACATTGCCCGGTCAATTGGTGAAAGTACAAATTAGTAAATCGAGTAAAAAGTATGCTGAAGCAAAACTCATTGATGTATTAGAGCCTTCTGAAGACGAAGTAGAAGTTCCTTTTCAAGACATTCCTGGCGCACCTTACATTCAGCTTCCTATTGAATTACAACACCAATACAAAAAAGAAAGCACCCTCTCCTTATTCAAAAGAATTGGAAAGGTAGCCAACATCGAAGACTTGTTTGATGAATTTGTTAGCTCCCCCAATGTATTTCATTATCGAAATAAAATGGAATATGGTTTTTCTGCTATCGGATACGATCGGATTGCAAAAAGAGACAAAGATGAATTTACCTTAGGTTTCAAAAGACGTGGTATTTGGTGGATGGGAGACAATTTAAACAAAGACTCTGGCTTGTTTGACAAGCAAATGGAAGACGAACTAATGAACATCCGTTCCTATTGTATTGAAACGGGACTCCCCCCTTGGCATGGTCCCAAAAGAGAAGGTTTCTTTCGATATTTTGTGGTTCGAAAATCTTTTAAAACCAATGAATTATTGTGTAACTTAGTCACAACTTCTGGTGATTTAGATCAATTTGATTTAAAAAAATTTGCAGCTTTCTTAAAAGGGATTTTTGGAGAACGTTTGGCGGGTTTATTGCATACAATTAATGATGAAACTGGAGATCGAACAATTGCTACTGCTGGTAGTATTGATTTGGTATATGGAAAAGATAAAATTGTAGAAGAACTGCTTGGCTTGAACTTTGAAATTAGTATGAAAAGTTTCTTTCAAACAAACCCCAAATGTGCTGAAAAACTATATAGCAAAGTCATAGAATATGTTTTGGAGGACAAAACTAAAGTTGATAACACGGTCATCATGGACTTGTTTTGTGGGACGGGTACGATTGGGCAAATTGTGGCTTCAAAAAGTAAAAATGCTAAAATAGTTGGGGTAGACATTGTCGCTTCAGCCATTGCAGATGCCAAAAAAAATGCCAAAAGAAACCACATAGCGGGCTTGCAATTTTATGCTGCTGATGTTGGGAAATTTTTAGTTGCGCATCCCGAATATAAAAACAAAATAAAAACAATTATTTTAGACCCTGCCAGAGCTGGAATCGCGCCCAAAACATTACAAAAGATCATTGGGTTGAATGCAGATCGAATGATCTATGTATCCTGTAATCCTGCGACACAGGCAAGAGATACCGAAATTCTAAGAGAGGCTGGATATGAAATTAAAAAAATAAGTTTGGTCGATCAATTTCCACATACAGCCCACATCGAAACAGTCGTATTGTTTGAAAAATAAGAAAGATTGTCATAATTTAGATGGAATTAACAGTTTTTTCTGAAAATGATGATATTTTAGCAAGACAAAAAAAATATTCTAAATGATAAAGACATCCAAAATGATTAAACTAACAGAAAAGGAAATAGCAATCAAATTAACTTCTTTACAAGATTGGGATTATTATGACAATGCACTGCATACCGATTTTGAGTTTGATAACTTTAAAGATTGTATGTCTGCCATGAATCGAATTGCCTTTGAGTGTGAAGCATTGAATCATCATCCAGATTGGACCAATGTATACAATACTTTAGACATTAAACTAACTACCCATGATGCAGACGGAGTAACTGAATTGGACTTTCAATTGGCAACGAGGATCAATCAAATTGTAGAAGTTGAAGAGTAGCATTCTAATTTAGTATTTTTGAACACTATAATGAATTCATTTTAATGAAAAGAAGTATCCTCCTTTTGATCCTTTGTACAGCTATTTTTAGTGGTTGTGAGAAAGACGATTTTTGTACAAAAGATCCAGTAACCCCTAAATTAGTTCTACGGTTCTATGATGCAAACGATCGAGATCAATTAAAAAGTACCGAACGCCTGTCCATTTGGGCTGCTGGAAAAGATACCATTCAAACCTATAAAAGTGTTGCTTTAGACAGTGTTGCAATTCCATTAAACACTACGACATCGGAGACTATTTATCATTTAAAAATAAATGATTTCGACGGCAGTTTAGCGAGTAACCAAATCGCTACTTTTACCATACAATACACTCCAGAGGAAGAGTTTGTATCAAGATCATGTGGTTTTAGAGTTATATTTAACGACGTTGGTTTTTCGACAGATACAAGTTGGATCCAAGATTTCACACCTGCTCTCCTCACAACAATAGACAATCAAAGCACCGCACATGTTCAGATATTCCATTAGTTTTATTTTCTTGTTGGTTTATTCGCTTGGGTATGCTCAAGAGAAAGCAATGGAAGTTCCAGCAATAGAGAAGGATACATTAGTTTATAAAACCGCCTATGGATTAAGATTGGGTGCAGACATTAGTAAACCTATATTGGCAGCATTTAATGGAAATTATACCGGTTTTGAATTGGTAGCCGATTATCGGATTGGTAAAAAAATATACCTTGCCACAGAAATAGGATTTGAAGAAAAAACCTCCATTGAAGATTATTCCAATTCAACTTCCAAAGGAAATTATATCCGTGTTGGTTTTAACTATAATGCATATGACAATTGGTTAGACATGAATAACGAAGTCTTTACAGGGGTTCGCTATGGGTTGGGCCTATTTGATCAAACCTTAAACAGCTATACTCCCAATGTAAATTCACTGTATTTTCCGTCAGAATCTATAGATGTATCACTCACAGAAAACGACTTAACAGCGCATTGGACCGAGTTTATAGTGGGGATAAAAGTAGAAACTTTACGGAACTTATTTGTAAGTACAAGTATCTCCTATAAAATAGTACTGGCGGTAGAGGATCCAGAAAATTTTAAAACACTTTTTGCTCCAGGTTTCAGTAGAATTTTTGAGAGTGGTACCGGTTTTGGCTTTAACTATACGATCGCTTACTTAATTCCGTTCACGAAAAAATAATTCCATTTCAGCTATTTTTTGTAACTTTAAATAATATTTTATTAAAACAGAAACTATGAATAAAATACCCAGCGTAAATTTAGCCGACTTTCTTTCTGATGATCCTATAAAAAAAGAAAAATTCATCAATGAAATTGGTCATGCTTATGAAAATATTGGATTTGTAGCGTTAAAGGGACATTTTTTAGACGAAGCTTTGGTAGAAAACCTATATCAAGAAATTAAAAACTTTTTTGACTTGCCGATCGCCGTAAAAGAGAAATATGAAATTCCCGGTATCGGAGGCCAAAGAGGATATGTTTCCTTTGGGAAAGAGTCTGCAAAAGGAAGAAAAGAAGGAGATTTAAAAGAGTTTTGGCATTTTGGACAATATGTAGACAAAACTTCTAAATATGCAGAAGAATACCCAGAAAACGTAACTGTTGAAGAGCTGGCCCGTTTTAATGAAGTGGGCAAACAAGCCTACCAGATGTTAGAAAAAACAGCGAAATATGTATTGCGTTCATTATCCTTACACTTGGGTTTAGAAGAAACCTATTTTGACAACTTCATCAAAAATGGAAATAGCATCCTACGACCGATTCACTATCCACCGATAGAAACAGAGCCGAAAGGAGCCGAAAGAGCTGCCGCACATGGAGACATTAACCTCATTACTTTATTAATGGGAGCACAAGGAAAAGGCTTGCAAGTTCAAAATCATAAAGGAGAATGGATTGATGCCGTTGCAGCACCCGATGAGTTAATGATAAACGTTGGAGACATGTTGGCACGTCATAGTAACAACAAGTTAAAATCGACCATTCATAGAGTCACAAACCCACCCAAAGAAATGTGGGGAACATCGCGGTATTCGATTCCGTTTTTTATGCATCCAATATCTGCAATGAAATTGGATGTTTTGGAGAATTGTATAGATGAAGAAAATCCAAAAAAATACGAGGACATTACTGCTGGTGATTTTTTAAATCAGCGCTTAAAAGAATTAGGTTTAAAAAAATAGAGCGCTGTTTTTCAAGATTGATATTCAGGATTCACCCAACTGAATACTGCAACTAATACTGCAACTAATACTGCAACTAATACTGCAACTAATACTGAATACTACAAATTACAAAATGGATTTCAAAGAACAACTTAAAAATTTATTTCCCGAGCATGAGGAATCCCCAGAACCCATAAAAAATACTACGACAATCTGGTTGCAAAAGGATCCTATTATTTGCAAATACGAAAAAAGAAAAGGAAAACCCATTACTATTCTAGAAGGTTATACAGGTGCAACTTCTGATTTTAAGATCTTGACAAAAGAAATTAAGACAAAACTGAGTGTTGGTGGAAGTTTTAAAGAGGATAAAATTATCATACAAGGAGACTTTAGAGATAAAATAATGGACATGCTGACCCAAAAAGGCTTTAAAGTAAAACGTGTTGGCGGTTAAAAAAACAATATGGCTATACAGCAATCCGAATTAATTTTAAATGAAGATGGAAGTATCTATCATCTGAACTTGAAACCAGCAAATATCGCAAGAGACATCATCTTTGTGGGAGATCAAGAGCGCGTTGATAAAATTACCAAATGGTTTGATTCAATAGAATTTACCACCCAAAAAAGAGAATTCAAAACCACTACTGGAATTTACAAAGGAAAAAGAATTTCTGTAATTTCAACAGGAATTGGACCAGACAATATCGACATTGTTTTGAATGAATTGGATGCAATTGTAAATATCAATCTCGCAACAAGAGCATTGAAAGAAACATTTACTTCGTTAAACATTGTTCGAATTGGCACCTCAGGATCTTTGCAAAAAGACATTCCCGTAGATTCGTTTTTAATGAGTACACATGCATTGGATTTAAACGGAATGCTTCACGCCTATCAGACTGCAACCATTTCAAATACAGAACTCGCAACCGCCTTTGCAAAGCAGACCAATTGGAGCCCTCAAAAATCAACCCCTTTGGTGATTGAAAACAGTCAAATACTCGAAGATAAATTATCCTCAAAAATTATTTATAAAGGAATGACTGCCACAGCAGGAGGATTTTATGGCCCACAAGGTAGAGTGTTGCGATTAGCGCTTCAAGATGCTCACTTAAATGCTAAAATAGACCAATTTCAACACAACGGATTGCGAGTCACCAACTTAGAAATGGAAACTTCTGCTATTTATGGCTTGTGCAAATTGCTAGGACACAATGCCTGTTCAATGAATGCAATAATTGCCAACAGAGCCAATGGAACTTTTAGTAAAGACTACAACAAAGTAGTTGAAGATTTAATATTGTATACTTTAAATAAATTAGTGGAATAAATGATTTCTTTGACTGTAGCTGGTGTTCCAGAGCATTTTAACTATCCTTGGTACCTCAGTCTAAAAAACAAAGAATACACAAAAAACAACATCAACCTACGATGGAAAGATTTCCCAGGAGGCACAGGAGCCATGTGCAAAGCCTTACGAACTGGTGAAGTAGACATTGCGATTGTATTAACAGAAGGCATCATCAAAGACATTGCTGCAGGAAACCCATCCAAAATTGTACAAACTTATATAGAAACTCCTTTAATTTGGGGAATTCATGTTTCTGCAACTTCCTCCTTTCAAAAAACAGAAGATTTAGAACATGCGACCATAGCCATTAGCCCATTTGGTTCTGGATCGCACTTAATGGCCATAGTAAATGCACACCAACAAGGTTGGAACATTGAAAAACTACAATTTAAAGTCGTTGGGGATTTACAAGGTGGCATCGATGCACTTGTCAGTGGTGATGCAGACTATTTTATGTGGGAACATTTTACAACGAAACCATTTGTAGATAATGGAACTTTTAGAAGAATTGGCAACTGCCCTTCTCCATGGCCTTGTTTTGTTCTGGCCGTCAGATATGAAGTTTTAACAAGGAATTTTAAAGAGATTCAAACAGTTTTAAAAATCATTAATACAATAAACAAAGATTTTAGAAAAACATTGCATATTGATGCGATACTCGCGGATAGATACCAACAAGAACTTCACGACATTCAAAAATGGTTGAAAATTACAGAATGGAATGCGGGGAAGCCAATCACAAAAAACTTAATTACCCGCATACAAAATAAAATGATTGCCCTTAACGTTATCAAAAAGAAGAAAAATTCAGCAGATTTTATAAAAAATATGTACATTTAGCCTGTAAAAGAACTCCCCATGAAAAAAACAATCAGTATTGTAATTTGTATTATAGGAATCCTTAGTATATCTTCATGCAGAAGTACTGCAAGTTCTTGCGGATTGGCAGATAATACGCTCACTGAAACTCACGCATCAGAGATCAATTTTAGCTAATTGCAAATCGAGGCGGTCTGGATCCTAAGTGAAACCATGTAGGCATCCCATTTTTTGGAAGTACCGCAGAATAGTTCCTTGCGTTCATTACCATATAATTTCCTTTTTATCAAGCGATTTTAAAACTGCATTAGTTTTGGAAAAATGCTTGCTTCCAAACCAACCTCTCCAAGCTCCCAAGGGTGACGGATGTGGAGCTGTAAAAACGGTATGTTTTGAAAGATCAATTAGTTTGGTTTTACTTGCTGCAAAGGTTCCCCAAAGTAAAAATACAATATGTTCTTTTTGTTCAGATATTTTCGCAATCGTAGCATCTGTAAAAGTTTCCCAACCTTGTTTCTGATGACTCCCTGGGTCCTCTGCCCTCACTGTTAATGTTGCATTTAACAATAAAACGCCTTGTTTAGCCCAATTTTCTAAATTTCCTGTTTTAGGAAACTCACAAGATAAGTCTGTAGACAATTCTTTAAAGATATTCTGCAAAGAAGGAGGATATTTAATTCCCTCTTTTACAGAAAAACACAAACCATTTGCCTGTCCTTCTCCATGGTAGGGATCTTGACCAATAATTACCACTTTTAAAGCATCAAAAGAACAAAATTCAAAGGCTGCAAATATGGCTTCTTGATTCGGAAAACAAGGGCCCATTTTATATGCTGCTGCTACAAAATTGGTCAACTTTTTAAAATATGCTTTCTCAAATTCATTTTGAAGTATATTTTTCCAGCTATCGGCAATTTTTACCTGCATTGTTTCTTATTTTTGTAAATGAATTTAAAAGTATTTCGTAGCGTTCCTAGATCAAAGTCGATAGTGTTATTATCGTCATAGGTAAAATGCTTGTCTCAGAATTTTAATACCTCAAAATTACAAAATTGATACCAAATATTTCAAATAAAACATTACAAGATTTAGAGTTTGCAACAGTTTTACAGCATGTAGCAGAACATTGTATTACTGGGCTAGGAAAAGAACGTGTCTTCGAAACAACTCCGATTACCTACAAAAAAGGACTTTTCAAAGAACTGCATTTGGTCAACGAATACCTATCTTCCTTTCAAAGTGAAAATCGTGTTCCCAACCATGGGTTTGACGATGTCACCGAGAGTGTAAAACGTTTGAAAATTGAAAATAGTTTTATAGAAACAGTAGCCTTTCTAAAAATAGCCGCAACTTCACTAACGGTGAATGAACATCTTACATTTTTTAAAAAATTTAAAGTACAGTTTCCAACTTTTTTTGACCTCACACAAAAGATTGAATTTACCCGCTATATCGACGATGAAATTAAAAAAATTATCGAGCTAAGTGGTGAAGTAAAAAACAATGCTTCTAGTCGCTTAAAACAAATTCGAAAAGACATCAATCATGTACGAGGAAAAATTGGTGTAAGTTTTACCAGTGCTTTGTCAAAATCTATTGGGGCTGGTTTTTTAGACGATATCAAAGAAACCGTTGTAGACAACCAAAGAGTGTTGGCCGTAAAAGCCATGTATCGAAGGAAAGTTTCAGGAAGCCTATTGGGGTCTTCAAAGTCAGGTGGAATCGTCTACATTGCTCCGCAGGCAACACTTGCTTATAGCAGAGAATACCAAAATTTAGTTTACGAAGAGAAACAAGAAGTTATAAAAATATTACGTGAATTGGCGACTACAATTCGCCCAATGACATCACTTTTAGAGGAGTACCTTGCTTATTTGACGCACATAGATGCTGTGGGAGCAAAAGCAAAATACGCCAAAGAAATCAATGCTGTTTTACCAAAAATATCCAAAGAAAAAAAGATCTATTTTAAAAATGCAGTACATCCTGTTTTATGGCGAAAAAACATGCAGCAGCAGATCGAAACGATTCCGCAAACGATTCAATTGAACCAAAAACAGCAAATTATTGTAATATCTGGTCCCAATGCTGGTGGAAAAAGCATCACCTTAAAAACCATTGGCTTATTGCAGATTATGCTACAAAGCGGTCTTTTAATTCCTGTTGATGAACGAAGTGAAACGTATATTTTTGAAAATATTCTTACCGATATTGGAGACAATCAATCCATCGAAAATCAGCTAAGTACCTATAGTTATCGACTAAAAAACATGCGTGCTTTTTTAAGAAAGTGCAACGCAGAAACTTTATTTTTAATTGATGAATTTGGTACTGGCTCTGATCCAGAATTAGGAGGTGCCTTGGCAGAAATTTTCTTAGAAGAATTTTATAATTATGGGGCTTTTGGAATTATTACAACACACTACTCCAACTTAAAGGTATTGGCAAATGAATTGGAAAATGTAACCAATGCTAACATGCAATTTGATGAACGTTCTTTAGAACCCTTGTACAAACTATTTATCGGACAAGCAGGAAGTTCATTCACTTTTGAAGTGGCGCAGAAAAATGGAATTCCATACAGCATTATCAACAAAGCTAAAAAGCGAGTTGAAACAGAAAAAATTAGGTTGGACAAAACCATTTCTAAACTACAAAAAGAAAGGAATCGATTGCAGAAAAACTCAGACAACTTAGAGAAACAAAAGATACAAGGACAAGAACATTTAGAAAGCTTACAAGAAAAAGATGATAAGATCCAAGCAAAATTAGCCGGTTTTCAAGAATTGTATGACAACAATCAGAAAATGTTGTCTTTGGGAAGAAAAACGAATGAGCTATTGAATAAATATTTTCAAACCAATAATAAAAAAGAACTCACAACCAATTTCAACAAGTGGGTTGCCGATGAAAAAGTAAAACGCGCCAAGAAAAATCCTAAAAAACTGACCTCCAAAACACAAAAACGAAAAGCAAAAACCGTTGAAAAACAAGTGCAACAGGTCATTGAGAAAGTTGAAAAAGAAGTTTTACAAAAGGTGGTTGAAGTTCGCAAAGAGAAAAAAGTAGTCGCTGCAAAAGTAGCGAAAGAAAAAGCTGCATACACCTATAAAATAAACGATCGAGTGCGAGTTATTGGCTCAAATACGATTGGAACCATTGAAAAAATTGAAAAGAAAAAAGTGGAAATTAACTATGGTTTTTTTACCACAAAAACAACAATTGATAAATTGGAGTTTGTAGAAAAATCAAAAAAGTAATTGTTTTAAAAATAGGATCAGTTAGAAATTTTACTAATTCTTTTTCATGACTTTCTGAACAATAAAATGACCTAGGTTTTTACCTTGTTCTAAGCCGTTATCTACCGCAGCTCTGTAATGAATCCCTCCATACATTCTACTAATTGCGGCTTCACTAGAAGCATCATAAAACGAACTAAAACTCCTTACAGGCAATCCAAATTGTAATTCTGTTGTGTCGTCAAAAGCAAAATCATCTCCAAACAACGCAGTTAGAACAACAGATGCCGCACCTGAAACCACCGAATGTCCGCTCGTATATTCAGGAAAAGGAGGAGTTTGTAGAATAGGAAGCCAATCGGGATCCATATTTTGATGAATTAATGTTTCTGGGCGAATTAAATTTGTATTGTATTTTTCATCCCAACAACTAATAAAAGCATCCGCTATTGCTAATGATGTTTTGGTATACGCATTTACTGTTTCCATTAAATTTGCATTGGTTTTCTTGCTAGCAATTTTTACGATTCCAATCCAGTGTGCTCCTGGCGTAATCTTTTTTGTTGCAAACATAAAATGTCCTCTTGTAACAGAAACATAGGGGTTACAGTCCCAAAATTGTGCAATGGCTACTTCTTCCGATTGGTCTCCTTTGGCTGAAATACGATTACTAATTGCATAAACTTCTAACAATTCTTTGTAAAAATCTGAATCTTTTTCCAACGAGAACTTTGGGTGAGGCAGCGGTTTGAACTGATCCGCTGATTGTAATAAAAAAGGTCTAATTTTATTCCAGTGTGGCTCGATTGCGTCCATATAAGCTGGTGGAGTGGGTTGCCATCTTGAGGCATCTGAAATAGCTACTGTATATTTTGGCATGGTGCGCGTTTGTATATATTGATCTGCATCCATCCATTCTTTAACTTGTGAAACCACTTTTAAAGCATAGGATTGAGAAGCTAAAAATTCTTTTTCATTGATCTGCTGCCACTTCTGATACAAACTATCTTTTAAAACATCCAGTTTCTCTTTCGAAAAGAGCAACATTTTACTTACCTCCATATGCGCTATTAAAGCAGCTACATTTGCATTTATATTTGGATTCTCTCCAATTTTAGGTATGGAATTCAAACCATTAGCTGTATGCACCAAAGAGGCATATGTGGTATCCTTTTGTACCAATATCTCATAGGCCGCTACATTTGGATATGCAAATACTCGACTTGCAACTGGAGGAGAAAAGATATCATGAATCATAATATCTGTCACCTTGTCAACAGACGCATGATAGGAGTCTGGGTAAATTTTAATGCGCATTGATGATTTCTGACAACCTGTTAAAACTCCAACTAAAACCACAAAACAGAGTAGCTTAATGGGGCTATATGTTAAATTCTTCATCGCTTTATTGTTTTATTTATTCGTATTTAGAATATCTAATTTTACATTATGGTGTTGCACCAAGTGTTCTTAATCAGGATCATAAGATTTCTTCTATTGTGCTTTTTTGTATTTTTTTTGGCAAAGATAATGGTTTATTAATTGAAGGTTTTTTAATCCCATTTTTTGGAGTAATAATGATACAAATATCTACCTATAAATACCATTTAAATTGTATTAAAAATAATATCTATTTTTTACTGATTTTTATTTCATATATTAGTTGTTTAGTGAATGTATGTATTAATTCAATAATGTCCTATGAAAAAAACATTCTTTAGTTCTCTTTTACTACTATTTATATTTCAAACCAGTAATGCACAAAAAAGCACTTCAATCAGCTCAGAAAATTCTTTTATTGAGTGGAATGTTGGAATCGCGTTCATTGCTGATGAGAATTTTCCATTTCCGGGAACCTCCGTTCTTTGGGGAAAAACCCATGTGAATGAAAATGACATCATTTTTGAATATCAGGCTGGCTTTGCATTCCCATCGCTTATTACTGGTAAGATTGGTGTTGGTAAAATGTTTGGTTCCACTAAAGTAATCGCAGGAATAAGACCCTTCCCTTTTAATGTTTTTTTACAATCTAGTTTTGCTGCCCGAAAAAATGGATATTGGATTGCTTCTGCTGAATTGAACCCCCTCAATGCAAAAAACAATATATCATTTGAATCAAAAGCAATTGTAAACGTTGGCTATAGATGGAGCCTAAATGTAAAAAAATAATGAGGAAGAGGAATTCGAAATCTAACTAATATTTGCCCAAATTCCGGTAGATTTATAGATGGCAGTAAAAGTTGTTAAAATGCCTTTATTTTCCGGTTTCGATAAATTAGAATCTTCTTGCAACAAACCTATTGCAGCATTTCTTGCTTTCACCAAAGTAGCCCCATCTTTAACAACATCTGCAATTTTTAAATTCAACACACCACTTTGTTGAGTGCCCATAATATTCCCAGGACCCCTTAATTTTAAATCTACTTCGGCAATTTTAAATCCGTCTGTAGTTTCCACCATGGTTCTTAAACGAGTTTTTGCTTCTGCCGAGAGTTTAAAACTCGTAATAAAAATACAATAACTTTGGTCAGCTCCTCGTCCAACTCTACCTCGAAGTTGATGCAATTGTGAAAGCCCAAAACGTTCGGCACTTTCAATAACCATAACACTAGCATTGGGAACATTTACACCGACCTCAATGACTGTAGTAGCTACCATAATTTGAGTTTCCCCTTTCACGAAACGTTGCATTTCAAATTCTTTGTCTGCAGGCTTCATTTGTCCATGCACAATACTGATTTGATATTTAGGTACAGGAAATTCTCTCGAAACCCCCTCATAACCGTCCATTAAATCTTTATAATCCATGACCGCCGATTCTTGAATTAAAGGATAGACCAAATAAATTTGTCTTCCATTTTCGATTTCATCTCGCATAAACTTAAAAACAGAGAGCCGGTTGCTATCATAACGATGTATTGTTTTTACTTCTTTTCTTCCTGGTGGCAATTCATCAATGACCGAAATATCTAGATCACCATAGACCGACATGGCCAATGTTCTTGGAATAGGTGTTGCTGTCATTACAAGTATATGTGGAGGTACTATAGCTACTCCATCGTCGATTTGAGCACCTTTTGCCCAAAGTTTAGAGCGTTGTGCAACCCCAAAACGATGTTGTTCATCAATAACAGCAATTCCTAGATTATGAAACTTCACCTTATCTTCGAGTAATGCATGTGTACCGACTAGAATGTGTAGCTGTCCGTTTTCTAAATTTTCGTGAATTTCTCTTCGTTTTTTTATTTTTACAGAACCTGTAAGAATGTCTACATTGATATTCATTCCTTCCAAGAGTTGGGAAACAGCAATATAATGTTGTTTTGCCAAAATTTCTGTTGGCGCCATAATCGTAGCCTGATATCCGTTATCAATCGCCAACAACATCGTTAGCAAGGCAACAATTGTTTTACCCGAACCAACATCTCCTTGTAGTAATCGGTTCATGTGTGCCTTGGAAGCTACGTCTTTTCGGATTTCCTTTAAAACCCGTTTTTGCGCATTCGTTAAATCGAATGGTAGTTTCTCTTTATAAAATTGATTAAAAACCTCCCCAACATTTTCAAATACAGGTCCTTTAATTTTTGTTTTATGAATCAATTTTTTGCGGGCCAATTGCAATTGAATGAAAAATAATTCTTCAAATTTTAATCGGAATTCCGCTTTTGCTAATTGTTCTTGATTTTTTGGGAAATGGACATTTAATAATGCATCTCTTTTTGAAATCAATTGAAAATCATCAATAATTTCTTGAGAAAGACTTTCTTGGATTCCATCAAAAACTTGTTGCAATAGGTTTTGAATGTAGCTTCGGAGCATCTTATTGGAAACGCCCGAATTTGTTAATTTCTCAGTAGAGGGATAAACCGGTTGCATTTTGGTCTGCAGTTTTTTTTTGTATTCAGAAGCCAACTCCAATTCCGGATGCGGAATACTATAATTCCCATTGTAGTGATTCAACTTTCCATACACAACATAAGGTTCGTTTATTTTGAGGGAATCTTTGATCCATTTCTGACCTTTAAACCAAACCAATTCCATGGTACCAGAAGCATCTTGAAAGGTTGCAACAAGCCTACTCCCTCTCTTTTGAGTAATCGATTTTATGCGTGTAATTTTACCTACAATCTGAACTTCTGAAGAATTGGGTTGCAATTCTTTAATTGCATAAAACTGTGTTTTATCAATATATCGAAACGGAAAAAAATGCAATAAATCATTGCAAGATTTGATTCCCAATTCGGCATACAGAAGCGATGCTCGTTGAACACTAATGCCTTTTATGTATGTAATTGGGTAGTTTAAATTCACTTGTTATCATTTGTAAGAACGAAAATAAAGAATTCAAGATTCACAAAAAACAAATTTTGATTCTTTATCATACAAGGAATGAAAAAGGAAGAAAAAAATCCCTTAATTTAACCTATCTTTGCAGCCCCATAGAAATGATATAATGAGATTACATAGAAACTTGACTTTTGCAGTTATAGATAGTATTAGAGATATATTTAATGAAGGTGTTTATGCTGACAAAGCAGTAGAAAAAGCCTTAAAACGCGACAAGCGTTGGGGGGCAAGAGACCGAAAATTTGTTGCAGAAACCATTTATGAAATTGTGCGTTGGAATCGACTGTATGCTGAAATTGCAGAAGTAAAGATTCCTTATGATAGAGATAATATTTGGAGAATCTTTTCTGTATGGTGTATATTGAGAGGAATTGCCTTGCCAGATTGGAATCAGATTGGAGATGTACCCGAAAGAAAAATAAAAGGACGTTTTGCAGAATTATCACGCACAAGAAAATTCAGAGAGTCTGTTCCAGATTGGATGGATGCACTTTGTGTTGAAGAATTGGGAGAAGAAATTTGGACCAAAGAAATCGCCGCCTTAAACATTCAAGCGAGTGTCATTCTTAGAACAAATACTTTGAATATTTCACGAGAAGTATTGCAAAAAAAATTAAAGGCTGAAAACATCGATACGGCGTTTGTACCCCAGCATCCAGATGCATTAATTTTACCGGAAAGAGCCAATGTTTTCAAAACAGAAGCATTTCACAATGGGTATTTTGAAGTGCAAGATGCTTCTTCTCAATTGGTAGCAGCCTATTTGGATGTGAAACCGGGAATGAAAGTCGTAGATACCTGTGCAGGTGCAGGCGGAAAAACATTACATTTGGCTTCTTTAATGCAAAATAAAGGGCAAATTATCGCCATGGATATTTACGAGAGTAAACTACGTAAGTTAAAGGTAAGAGCCAAAAGAAACAAAGCACACAACATCGATATGCGTGTCATCGATTCAACCAAACCCATCAAAAAATTATATGGAAAAGCAGATCGTGTCCTAATTGATGCGCCATGTTCTGGATTGGGTGTGATTCGTAGAAATCCAGATTCTAAATGGAAATTGCAACCTGAATTTATTGACAACATCAAAAAAATACAACAGGAACTATTACAAAGCTATTCGAAGATGGTAAAACCAGGCGGAAAAATGGTGTACGCTACCTGTTCAATTTTACCATCAGAAAATCAAAATCAAGTAAAAACCTTCTTAGCTTCTGAGTCTGGTAAAGACTTTGCCTTTGTCTCCGATAAAAAAATAATGGCGCACATTTCTGGTTTTGATGGATTTTATATGGCTTTATTAGAAAAAAAATAGAAGTTAGCATATTTTAAATTAAATTTGAACTTTATTAATTCACAAAAAAATACCCTTAAAAATGAAAAAAATATTTTTTATTGTTGCAATTCTTAGTGCTACCCTTAGTGGATTTTCACAAGAATCTTATTACGACGATGTGGATTTAACGTTAACTGGTTTGGCGTTAAAAAATGCTTTAAATGAAAAAATTGTCAATACACACACAAATTTTTTACAATATACTCCCGATGTCTGGATTGCTTCTAAAATTACAGACGCTAATCCAGAAAATCCTGACGAAGTAATCCTTATTTATGGTTGGGAAGATGGCTCAGATAGTGACAGTACCAATGATAGAACAAGAGATAATACGCTACAAGATAATGGGAGTAATGGAAATTTTGTTTGGAATCGAGAACATGTATACCCGCAATCACTTGGAACTCCTGCTATTACTACGACAACGATACCAGGTCAGGATGCACACTCACTGAGACCGGTAGACAAACCGACCAATAGTGCAAGAGGGAACAAACGCTTTGCAGAGGGCTCTGGAAATTCTGGGGATTCTAATGGGGGTTGGTACCCTGGTGATGAGTGGAAAGGAGATGTTGCGAGAATGATGATGTATATGTACATCCGTTATGATGATATTTGCCTCCCTACGAATGTGGGTATTGGGGATAGTAGTTTAACAGAAGACGACATGATTGATTTGTTTTTGAAATGGAATGTCGAAGATCCCGTATCTGATTTTGAAAGAAATAGAAATACATATCACGAAAACACAACAGACAATTCAGCCGCACAAGGAAATAGAAATCCACTCATTGACAATCCTTATCTAGCCACCCGAATTTGGGGAGGAGATTCTGCTGAAGATACTTGGGGAATTTATACGAGTAGCGATACGGAAGCCCCTACGCAACCAACGAATGTAGTTGCAAGCAATGAAACTACCACTACAATTGATATCAATTGGACAGCTTCAACCGATAATATTGAAGTTACTGGATACAATATTTATGTAGATGATGTATTGACTGGACAAACTGCAAATATAAATTACCAAATTACAGGATTAGCTCCAAGTACCTCTTATGCAATTCAAGTTGAAGCTAGAGATTTGATTAATAATAAATCTGATAAGAGTGCGGTTTTAAATGCTGCTACCACTTCAGACACAACAGCTCCCTCTGTACCAACCAACATTACAGCAACTAATATTTCCGGTACCGCATTCAAAGCAAACTGGGATGCAGCCACCGATGATACTGCCGTAACTGAATACCGTGTTTTTGTAGATGGTGTGTTTGAAGCATCCACTTCGGAAGTGAACTATACCATAACAGGATTGACCGTTTCTACAACCTATCAAATATCAGTTTCTGCAAAAGATGCCGCAAACAACGAATCTGCACAAAGTCCTGCAATTGCCGTTACAACTACAGACGGAGGCTCTAATGGAGTTGAAGAACTTTTTATCTCAGAATATGTAGAACCAAACGGAGGAAATAACAAAGCTATTGAAATTGTAAATTTAACAAGTGGTGCAATAAATTTAACTGGTTATTCAATCAAAAAACAATCCAATGGAAGTGGAGACTGGATCAATGAGTTGGACATAAGCACTGGTGCTGTTCAAAGTATTGTTTCTGGAGATGTTTTTGTTGTGATTCATGGAGATGCAGATGCGCAAAACTTAATTGACAATGCAGATTTAGTACATCAGAGTGTTTCAGGTGTATGGGGGGCACCAATCAACTTTAACGGAAATGATCCTGTTGGGTTGTTTAAAAATGGTGTACTTATTGATATTGTTGGAACCTTTGGAGATAGCGGCAATTTTGGACAAAATATTACCCTAAGAAGAAAAGCATCCATTTTATCACCAAATACTACCTATGATATTAATGAATGGGATTCCTTTGCTGCAAATACTTTTGATGGTATTGGATCGCACAGTGCTACACTCAGTATACCTAAAAATAACCTTGAAAACTTTCAAGTATATCCAAATCCAAACAACGGAAATACCTTGTATTTCAATACAACAAAAGAGATACAAGTTAATGTTTATAGTATTCTTGGGAAGTTAATCAAAAATGAAACGGTGACGATCGAAAAAAAGAACATCGATATTTCTTCGCTTTCTAACGGAATTTATTTATTAAAAATTACTTCTGAAAATAAATCGATTACCAAGAAATTGATTCGACGATAAATCGCATTTTTCATACCAATATTACAAAAGAGGCATTCTACAGAGAATGCCTCTTTTTCGTTTATAACTACGTGAATAACTCTAAATATTCTCTAAAATAAATTGGGAGCATCTGAACTAAAAAAAGTAAATTTGCTTGATAGAACAACACACCAAAAAAAATAGAATGATTCACTTTTTCGGAAACACAGACAGTACAATCTTTGCTGTTCAAACAACAAAAGAATTAAGCAAAACAACCATCGCAAAACTTACCTGGTTATTTGCAAATCAACCCAAAGTAGAAGTGTCTTCAATTGACGCTTTTTTTATTGGACCAAGAGCCGCAATGATTACTCCTTGGAGTACAAATGCTGTAGAAATTACCCAAAATATGGGAATTACAGACATTCTTAGGATCGAAAAATTCACAGCAGTTTCGAAAGATTTTTCTGATTTTGACCCAATGATTTCAGAAAAATACAAAGGCTTAAATCAAAAATCGTTTACCATTGAAATCCAACCAGAAGCCATTTTAAATATCGATGATATTGCAGCTTACAATTTGCTAGAAGGTCTTTCTTTGAGTGATGAAGAGGTGACCTATTTGGAAGTTGTTGCTAGAAAAATAGGCAGAAGATTAACCGACTCAGAAGTATTTGGTTTCAGCCAAGTAAACTCAGAACACTGTAGACATAAAATATTTAATGGCACTTTTATCATAGACGGAGAAGAACAACCTACTTCTCTATTCAAAATGATTAAAGAAACGTCAAAACAGTTTCCAAACGATATTGTTTCAGCATATAAAGACAATGTAGCTTTTGTAAAAGGCCCCAAAGTCGCACAGTTTGCTCCCAAAACTGCGGACAAACCTGATTTTTATGAAACCCAAGATTTTGACTCAGTAATCTCGCTCAAAGCAGAAACACATAATTTCCCAACCACCGTAGAGCCATTTAATGGCGCTGCAACAGGTTCTGGAGGAGAAATAAGAGATCGTTTGGCAGGTGGGAAAGGTTCCCTACCCTTGGCAGGAACGGCAGTTTATATGACTTCTTATTCTCGTTTAGAAGAAAACAGGTATTGGGAGAATAAATTTGAAGCAAGAGATTGGTTATACCAAACTCCGATGGATATATTGATAAAAGCCTCCAATGGTGCGTCTGACTTTGGAAATAAATTTGGACAACCCTTAATTACAGGCTCCGTATTGACATTTGAACACGAAGAAAATGCGGCATCGAGTGACGCGGAACCAAGAAAGTTAGGCTACGATAAAGTCATCATGCAAGCTGGTGGAATTGGATATGGAAAAGCAGATCAAGCGATCAAAGACACGCCAAAAGAAGGGGATAAAATAGTAATCCTCGGTGGTGAAAATTACAGAATTGGTATGGGTGGAGCTGCTGTTTCCTCAGCAGATACTGGAGAATTTGCCTCAGGAATTGAATTAAACGCTGTACAACGATCCAATCCAGAAATGCAAAAACGTGCCGCCAATGCAGTGCGGGGTATGGTAGAAAGTGAAGAAAACTTTATAGTTTCAATCCATGATCATGGTGCGGGTGGGCATTTAAATTGTTTGTCTGAACTCGTTGAAGATACTGGAGGAAAAATTGATTTGGACAAATTGCCTGTTGGAGACCCTACCTTATCCGCAAAAGAAATTATTGGAAATGAATCTCAAGAAAGAATGGGACTCGTTATTGCTGAGAAGCATGTTGATACCTTGCAAAGAATTGCAGAACGAGAGCGTTCTCCTATCTTCACGGTTGGTGAAGTAACCGGAAACGATCGTTTTACTTTTGAATCGAAATCAAAAGGAGACAAACCAATGGATTTGGCCTTAGAGGACATGTTTGGTAGCTCACCGAAGACAGTACTTACCGACAAAACGATTGTTCGAAAATATAAGAACCCTAGATATAAAAAGAAAAATTTAAATACCTACTTGGATCAAGTTTTACAGTTAGAAGCTGTAGGATGTAAAGATTGGTTGACCAATAAAGTCGATCGATGTGTGGGTGGAAAAGTTGCCAAACAACAATGTGTAGGCCCTTTACAAATTCCGTTAAACAATGTAGGTGTAATGGCACTCGACTATCATGGAAAAGAAGGGGTTGCAACTTCGATTGGGCACTCCCCTATTTCAGGATTAATTCATCCAGAAGCAGGAAGTAGAAATTCGATTACAGAAGCATTGACAAATATAATTTGGGCTCCCTTAAAAGATAACTTAAAAAGTGTTTCCTTATCTGCGAACTGGATGTGGCCTTGTAAAAATGAAGGCGAAGATGCACGTTTGTACAAAGCTGTAAAAGCCATTTCAGAATTTTCAATCGACTTAGGAATCAATGTTCCAACAGGAAAAGATTCCTTATCCATGAAACAAAAGTATGCAGACAGTGAGGTAATCTCTCCAGGAACTGTTATTATTTCTGCTGCAGGGAATTGCAACGAAATTTCACAAGTAGTAGAACCACTTTTACAAGTTGATGCTGGGAACATTTACTATATCAACATCTCACAGGATACCTTTAAATTAGGCGGAAGTTCTTTCAATCAGGTACTAAATGCCATTGGAAATGAAGCGCCTGACGTAAAAAATGCAGGATATGTAAAAACCGTGTTTAATACGATTCAAGAATTAATTAAAGTAGATAAAATTGTTGCTGGACACGATGTTGCTTCTGGTGGATTGATCACGACTTTATTAGAGATGTGTTTTGCAGACGTCAACTTAGGAGCGGATTTTGATATTTCAGAACTGAACGAAGAAGATTCAATAAAGGTATTGTTTGCTGAAAATGCAGGAATTGTTTTTCAAGCTGATGCAGCAGTAGAGGGTGTTTTAAAAGAAAACAACATTGAAGTATTTACAATTGGAACCGCAAACAACAGTGGAAAAGTAACTCTCAAAAATGTAGAAGACAACTTCTCTTTTGATGTTGCAGAAACAAGAGACACTTGGTACAAAACTTCTTTCCTGTTAGATCAAAAACAAACTGCAAACGGGTTGGCCAAAGCACGTTTTGATAATTATAAAAAACAACCTTTACAATATACCTTCCCAAAGAAATTTACAGGAAAATTGCCAAAAGCAACAGCTAAAACAATACGTCCAAAAGCAGCCATCCTTAGAGAAAAAGGAAGTAACTCTGAAAGAGAAATGGCAAATGCCATGTACTTAGCCGGTTTTGATGTAAAAGATGTACACATGACCGATCTAATTTCAGGACGTGAAACCTTAGAAAACATTCAATTTATTGGTGCCGTAGGTGGATTTTCGAATTCAGATGTTTTAGGTTCTGCAAAAGGATGGGCTGGTGCTTTCTTATACAATGCAAAAGCAAAAAAAGCATTGAAAAATTTCTTTAAGAGAGAAGATACACTATCTGTTGGGATTTGTAATGGCGCACAATTATGGATGGAATTGGAATTAATCAATCCAAAACACAAAGTACATGGGAAGCTAGTTCACAACGACTCTAAAAAACATGAATCTTCATTTACTTCCGTAAAAATTCAAGAGAACAATTCTGTCATGTTATCTTCATTGGCAGGAACGGAATTGGGCGTTTGGATTTCTCACGGAGAAGGGAAATTTAGCTTACCAGAACCCGAAGAAAACTATCACATTGTTGCAAAATACGGATATGAAGGATATCCAAACAATCCAAATGGTTCGGACTTTAACACGGCCATGTTATGTGATGCCTCCGGACGCCATTTAGTCACCATGCCTCATATTGAGCGTTCGACTTTTCAATGGAATTGGGCAAACTATCCTGCAGGAAGAAAAGATCAAGTTTCTCCTTGGTTGGCTGCCTTTGTGAATGCAAAAGACTGGATCAATTCTAGAAAATAAGAAAAAAAAGACCCAATATAAAAAAACAAACTTTTCAATAAAGTTTGTTTTTTTTGTGTCAAAAATTAAATCCTATTCTTAAAATGGGTTTCAAAAGAATCGTCTAATGCAATAATGCATAAGAAAACCGTCAATTGTGCAAACACTTCATCCTCAAGTTATCTAAAAAAAAATTTCTTATCTTGCTATAAATACTACCCAATGAAACCTACACGCCTTTTTGACTTTGCCGATTACCAACTTGCAAACTATCCACAGAAAGCATGTTTTCTCTACAAAGAAGACAATCAATGGTTAAAAATAAGTACACAAGAGTATATCAACCAAGCAAATAAGGTAAGTGCGTCATTATTGGCCTTAGGGATTGAAAAAAATGATAAAATTGCTGTAATTACAACCAATAACCATCCGAATTGGCATATTTTAGATACGGGTTTACTTCAAATTGGGGCACAAAACGTTCCGTTGTATGCTACCTTGTCTGAAAAAGATTATGCCTATGTTTTAAATCATTCGGATGCAAAGTATTGTTTTGCCTCAGACCAAGAATTGTATGATAAAGTAAAAAAAGTGCAAGACAGTACACGTGTTATAAAGGTGTTTTTTTTGCAAGAATTGGAAGCAGAATTTAGTTGGAGCGCCTTTTTAGAGATTGGAACCGCAACAGATCGATCAGAAGAGATTGCACATTTGAAAAAAAATGTATTGCCGGAAGATTTGGCAACCATTATTTATACATCTGGAACAACAGGTACTCCAAAAGGCGTCATGCTTTCACATCAAAATATCGTAGGAAATGTTTTCAAAACTGCCCAAGCATTAAATGTTTCCGAAGGTCACAAGAGAATTTTAAGCTACTTACCCATCTGTCATATCTTTGAACGTGCTGCCTCTTATTATTATCAGTATTTAGGGTACCAGATTCACTTTGCAGAAAGCATCGAACTATTGGGAGATAATATTCGAGAAGTAAAACCCCATTTCTTAGCTGTTGTACCTCGATTATTGGAGAAAATATTTGATAAAATTGTGGACAAAGGAAGTCAGTTAAAAGGGATTAAAAAAGTATTGTTTTTTTGGGCAATCGCTTTAGGAGAGCAATACCAACCCTACGGAAAAAATGGAGCTTTTTATACTTTTAAGTTGCGCCTAGCCAGAAAACTTATTTTCTCAAAATGGCAAGCGGCTTTAGGAGGAAATTTAGAATTTATGCTTAGTGGAAGTGCCCCGATGCAAGATCGTTTAATTCGTGTTTTTTTAGCCGCAGGAATCCCTGTTTTTGAGGGTTATGGAATGACAGAATCGTCACCAGCAATTACCTTAAACGATCTTAGAAATGAGGGATTAAAGATTGGAACTGTTGGGAAACCACTGACAGGGCTTACTGTAAAAATTGCTTCAGATGGTGAAATATTAATGAAAGGATCTTCTGTAATGATGGGTTATTACAAAAACGAAGAAATGACCCAGAATACCATTATTAACGGGTACTTACACACAGGAGATATTGGTGAAATTGATGCAGATGGTTTTCTAAAAATTACTGATCGGAAAAAAGAAATGTTTAAAACTTCTGGAGGCAAGTATATTGCACCGGCTGTATTGGAAAGTGCATTGAAACAATCTCGTTTTATAGAACAAATAATGATTATTGGAGAATCTAAAAAGATGCCTGCTGCTTTAATTCAAATAAATTTTGAATTTGCAAAAGATTGGGCGACACGCAAAAAACTTAATCCAGCAAGCATACTCACTCATGAGCGATTTATCAATCGAATTCAAAAGGAAATTGATTTTCACAATCAAAAATTTGGAAAATGGGAACAAATTAAACGGTTCGAATTGACACCAGATGAATGGTCTATTGAAGCAGGACACCTTACACCCACCATGAAAATGAAACGGAAAATAATTAAAGAAAAATACAATTATTTGCATCAAAAAATATATAATTCATAATATTTTAGCACTTTATTATTCATTTGCAAAATCAAGAGAAATTACCTAATTTGCCATACCCAAACTAAAAAAGTATGTCCACTACAATTACGCGAATATTTGATTTTCCTTACCACCAATTAGAAAAATACAATTTACCCCAAGCATTTACCACAAGATACAATGGAAAATGGGAGTCTATCTCCACACAAGAATATATAAATCAAGCCAATACAATTAGTCGAGGTTTGCTAAGATTGGGGGTACAACCCAACGATAAAGTCGCGATTATTTCTTCGAACAACCGAACTGAATGGAATATCTGTGATATCGGAATCTTACAAGTGGGTGCACAAAATGTTCCTATTTATCCCACCATTTCTGAGCATGACTACGAATATGTCTTAAATCACTCAGAAGCCACCTATGTTTTTGTTTCCGATCAAATGGTATTGGATAAAATTAATAAAATTAAAAACAATACCAAATTAAAAGACGTTTTTACCTTTGATGCAATTGAGGGTGAAAAAAGCTGGAAAGAAGTACTTACTTTAGGAAAGGATTCTGAAAATCAAAATACAGTAGAAGAGCGAAAAAACAACGTACAGCCCGAAGATTTAGCAACCTTAATCTATACTTCGGGAACGACAGGAAGACCCAAAGGTGTAATGCTAAGTCACAATAACATTGTAACGAATGTATTGGCAAGTGAAAAAAGAGTTCCTTTAAGTTATGGAGAAGACAAAGCACTGAGTTTTTTACCCGTGTGTCATATTTTTGAGCGAATGATTTTGTATCTATACCAATACTGTGGTGTGCATATTCATTTTGCAGAATCGATTGAAAAATTGAGTGAAAATGCGCAAGAGATTAAGCCTCATGTAATGACGGCAGTACCTCGTTTGTATGAAAAAATATACGATAAGATTATTGCGAAAGGTGCTGATTTAAATGGAATTAAAAAACGCTTGTTCTTTTGGGCAGTAGATTTAGGATTAAAATACGAGCCTTATGGTGCCAATGGTTGGTGGTATGAAAAAAAATTAGGATTGGCTAAAAAATTAATCTTCTCTAAATGGCAAGCTGCGTTAGGAGGAGAATTAAAATTAATGGTTTCAGGAGCTTCTGCTTTACAACATCGATTGACAAGAGTTTTTACTGCAGCAGGCATGCCAATCATGGAAGGGTATGGATTGACGGAGACTTCTCCAGTAATCACCGTAAGCTCTATGGATGATGGAGGTTTCAGAATTGGAACTGTTGGTAAAATTATCGATGACATTACCTTAAAAATTGCAGAAACTGGAGAAATTTTGGTAAAAGGTCCGAATGTAATGATGGGCTATTATAAAGATCCAGAAAAAACCGCTGAAGTAATTAAAGATGGTTATTTTCATACGGGAGATAAAGGAGAATTGGATGCTGATGGTTTCTTAAGAATTACGGGAAGAACCAAGGAAATGTTTAAGACTTCCGGTGGAAAATATGTGGTGCCCCCATTATTAGAGGGCGATCTAAAACAATCTCGTTTTATAGAGCAAGTAATGGTTATTGGTGAAGGACAAAAGATGCCGGCTGCCATCATACAACCAAACTTCGAATTTATCAAAGATTGGATACAGCGTAAACAACTGAATATTGGGACTTCCAATGATGAAATCATTGCTTCTAAAGAGGTGATAGCGCGAATACAAGAAGAAGTAGACACCTGTAATGAGAACTTTGGTAACTGGGAAAAAATTAAAGTATTTAGGCTTACAAATGATGAATGGTCCATAGACGGTGGCCATTTAACCCCAACCATGAAAATGAAACGTGCCGTGATCCTAAAAATATACAAAGCCTTATACGATGATATTTACAATGCATAAACCTAAAAAAAAGCGCTCTTAATGAGCGCTTTTTTTTTTGGTTTATATTTCATCTACTTCTTTTCTTCCTTTAACAACTCCGGAAATCTACTTTTAAAACGATTCAACCTAGGTATTGAAACGGCTTTCACATAAGCTTGGTTTGGATTTCTTCTTTCGAAATCTTGGTGATAGTCCTCGGCTTTGTAAAACTTGGTAAACAAAGTAACCTCTGTGGCAATTTTCTTTGAATAGGTTTTACTGAGTCTAGCAATTGCGGTATCAATTATTTTTTTCTGAGCAGGGTTTTTATAAAAAGCGATGGATCGGTATTGAGGTCCATAATCTGGTTTTTGTCCATTTACGGTCGTAGGATCATGAGAGCCAAAGAAAACGGTGACCAAAGTTTCAAAAGATACTTCAGCTGGATTGTAATACACGGCTACCGCTTCGGCATGTCCTGTTTTTCCAGTACCAATAGATTCGTAGTTAGGATTGTCTGTAAAACCACCTGCGTAGCCAGAAACAGCTTCCTCTACTCCTTTTACACTTTCAAAAACGGCTTCTACACACCAAAAACAACCGCTTGCAAAATAGGCGACTTCGGTACTTGCATTTGGTTGGTATTGTTTCACTGCAACTTCTTTGGAGTCTGTAAAACGATAACAGGCCATTAAAAGGATTGATAAACTTATGATACTACTTGTTTGTAAAAATTTCATACGAACTGAATTAAAAATTATTGTAAATACTTCACACTAAATAAGGTGACTTAAAAATGACCATTTAGGAAACATAATTACTAGTACCTTTTCGTATAATTGTTTACAACTTTAGCATTTTGTTTAAAATGATTCTTGTAAAAAAAGAAGTAGATACTTACATTTGTTTGACAAAGATAATCAATATACATGGAGCATTTTATAGTTTCTGCGCGTAAATACCGTCCTCAAATTTTTGAGGATGTTGTTGGGCAGCAAGCCATTACCAATACGTTAGAAAACGCTATAAAAAATGACCATCTAGCACAGGCTTTATTATTTACAGGTCCGAGAGGTGTTGGAAAAACATCCTGTGCAAGAATCTTAGCCAAAAAGATCAATGAACAAGGACTAGCAACTGTAACAGATGAAGATTTTGCATTCAATATTTTCGAGTTGGATGCCGCTTCTAACAACTCTGTAGACGATATTCGAAGTTTAACTGATCAGGTTCGGATTCCTCCGCAAACAGGAAAATATAAAGTATATATTATTGATGAGGTACACATGCTTTCTCAATCTGCTTTTAATGCATTTTTAAAGACGTTGGAAGAACCCCCTGCACACGCTATTTTTATTTTAGCAACTACGGAAAAACATAAAATAATACCTACGATTTTATCGCGATGTCAAATTTTTGATTTCAAAAGAATTGGAGTTTTAGACGCAAAAAATTACTTAAAAGTAATTTGCGAAAAAGAACAAATAACTGCTGAAGATGATGCATTACACATCATCGCTCAAAAGGCAGATGGTGCTATGCGAGATGCCTTGTCCATTTTTGACAGAGTGGTTAGTTTTTCTGGTAAAAACTTAACGCGAGAAGCGGTTACCGAAAACTTAAATGTATTGGATTACGATACCTACTTTTCGATGACAGATTTATTGCTAGACAATAAAATTCCCGATGTTTTAAATGCATTCAACACCATATTAGGAAAGGGATTTGAAGGCCATCATTTCATCAACGGATTGGCGAGTCATTTTAGAGACCTCTTAGTTGCCAAAGACAAGGCTACCATTGCGTTATTGGAAGTTGGTGACAATGCCAAAAAGAAATATTTACAGCAAGCAGTCAAAGCCTCCATTCCCTTTTTAATGCAAGCCATTGACAAAGCCAATGACTGTGATTTAAAATACCGAACCAGCAAGAATCAGCGATTGCTTACGGAATTGACTTTAATGCAGATTGCCTCTATCACTTTTGATGGAGAAAAAAAAAAAGCAGCTAACTACATAATTCCAGCCACTTTTTTTCAAGCACTTTCCCCAACAAAGAACAAGATTCAAGAGCCCATTTCGGTTCCAAAACCTTTTGCCGCAATCGAGCAGATCGTTGTTAAAACTCCGAAACCAAAAGCGCCAAATCCCGTTTTAAAAAACACTCAAAGGCGTTCTTCTTCACTTTCTTTGAAAAGCGTTCACGAGAAGAAAGCAGTACAAAAATCTGAGGTTGAAGAAAATTACGACAACCATCCAAAAACGGTATTTAATGAGGTCAAATTGCAAAAAATATGGCAGGAGTATGTGTCAATTTTAAACAAGAAAGGCGAACGTAGTATGGCGTCTATACTTGCGACAGACGCTCCGAAATTTGACGAAAATTTTAAGATTAGCTTTAGCCTTCCCAACAAATTAATGCAAGATCAGTTTCAAAAAGGAAAACCAAAATTATTGCAATTTTTACGTGAAAAATTGAACCATTATGGAATTCAAATTGAGGTCATTTTAAACGAAACCATCGAGAAAAAGTTTGCTTATACTCCGGAGGAAAAATTCAATAAGTTGAAAGAAAAAAATCCGCTATTGGCAAAATTACGTCAAACGTTTGAATTGGATTTGTAAGGGATAACTGCTACAAGTTTTTTCCCAAATAAATCAATGTACAATTTTCTTTGGATTGTTTGGATTTTTCAAACTCAGGAATCAAATAAATAGTATCGCTTTTCTTTACAAACAGAAGTACCGAACGCGATTCATTTGAAAGTTTAAACAGCATTGTGTTGTATGCTTCTTCTGAATTAATGGCGACTTCGTGAATTTTAGGATTGTCTCTAAAAGCTTCAGAGAGATTGAAATAATCATCTTTCGGAGAAAAAAACTGTTCTTTGTACTCAGAATTATTGGTTCTTATTTCTTTGGATGTTGCCAATCTATAGGCGCCATGTTCACCAAAAACATTGGATAAGCTATCCATCGCAAAATCATTCACCGCATCACTCCCCGTCATTGCAATTAAATATCCCACATCATTTAACTCGATGTTATCGGTCAAATCGTCATCATATATATTTGTAGAGAAAGCTTCTAAACCTTCCTTTTTTGCTGTTTCAATAAAACTTTTATTAGAATCGATTAAAACGACTCTTTTGCCCGAATCTGCTAAATACTTTGCGATCAATCGCGCTGGATCTGAAGCACCTAGAAATAAAATTGCTTTTGAACTTTTTAAGAAAACACCTACCATTTTTGCAAAGAGTCTGGCGGTAGTTGCGTTTAAAAGTACGGTTCCTAAAACAATCATAAACACCAACGGTGTAATGTATTCTGCACCCGCAACACCTTGTTTTATTAACTTACTACCAAACAATGATGCAATTCCTGCAGCCACAATTCCGCGAGGCCCTACCCAACTAATGAATAATTTTTCATTTAGTTTTAAATTGGAATTGTAGGTGCTTAAAAATACAGCCAGAGGCCTGATCACAAAAACAATCAATGCAAAAAGTGCCGCTGTTTTCCAATTATATAGCAATTGTAAATCTTCTATGTTAATGTTTGCAGCCAATAAAATAAATAAAATAGAAATTAATAAAATGCTTAAAGATTCTTTAAAATATAGCAATTCTTTTAAGTTTTTTAATTTCCCATTTCCTAATACCATTCCCATAACAACCACTGCTAAAAGCCCTGATTCATGTGCAAAAATTTCTGATTCTACAAAAACCAACAACACAGCCGATAATGAAACTACGTTTAGTAAATAATGTGGAATTAGTTTTTTATTCACTGCATACATCAAAGCATGCGCAAATGTGAAACCGAAAGAAGTTCCAAATAATAGAATTTTACCAAATTCCATCAAAGCAGTTTTGGTAAAACCACCACCACCACCTACACTAATAAACTCAAAAACTAAAACGGCAACTAACGCGCCAATTGGATCTATTAAAATTCCTTCCCATTTTAAAACTGTAGAAACATCTTTTTTAAGTGGAATATTTCTTAAAATTGGTGTAATCACTGTTGGTCCTGTTACAATGATCAATCCAGAAAAAAGAAACGAAATCTCCCAAGTTAGACCAAAGATAAAATGCGCTACAATTCCTGCACCAAAAAAAGTAACTGCTGATCCTAAAGTGATTAACTTCGTAATTACAGGACCAACGTTTTTAATTTCATCTCTTTTTAATGTCAATCCGCCTTCAAAAAGAATGATACTAATTGCCAACGAAACAAAATAATAGAGTGCTTCACCAGGAAACAAGCCTTTGGTTCCATTCCAAATAGGTTCTATCCATTTTGTACCATCTTGACTTAAAAATTCGGCAGCGAGTGGCCCTACTAATAAACCAATTAAAATAAGTGGTAATATTGCTGGAATTTTAAATTTCCATGCTACCCACTGTGCTAATATTCCTAAAATGATAATTCCTGCTAATTCTAACATATTTGTCTTTACATATGAATTAGTAAATTTAAGAATGTTTATGAATGATAAAAATTAATTTTATAATTTTTTTCTCTCCTTTAAAGTTCTATATTGTGCTTCATCAATTCTTATATAGAAATTCTTGAATACAATTAATAAAATCCTTGTTGGAATTGCCTTTTCACCCAACTTGAAATCAAATTTATTTGAAGCGGTAAGAATGGCAAATATGTTTGACGCACAATTGATTGGGGTTCATGTTGGTGAAGAGACTGACAAAAAAAAGGTGCAGTTATCCGATTTATTAGAACAAGCCGAACCGCTAAAAAATTCATTTAAAACAATCTGGCAAAAAGGAAAAACGGTAGACGTTATTCTAAAAACATGTACTCATGAAGCAGTTGACTTACTAATTTTAGGTGCACTTCAACAGGAAAAATTACTAAAATATTATGTAGGTTCCATCGCCAGAGTGTTAACAAGAAAGGCCACTTGTTCTGTTTTATTAATGATCAAACCTTCCGTTGTTAGAGTCGTATGTAAGCACATTGTTGTCAATGGGTTGCATAATGATAAAACAATCAAAACGATTAAAAGTGCCTTTGATTTCTCCAAACATTTACACTGTAAAAAAATTACAATTGTAGAAGAAGTAAGTAAATCTGAATTGCACGTAGAGGTCAATGATGATCGTACTTTACGGAAGTCTACCATTGTAAAAGAGCGCATAAAAAACCGAGAAGACATGCGGATAAAAAACATTTTAAATGAAATTAATTACGAAGATATTTCGGTAAATACTCAAAGTATTTTTGGTCGTAGAGGCTACTCTATAGGGCATTATGCAAAAGTAAAACGTGCTGATTTGTTGGTGATGAACGCCCCCGATAAGATTCGATTTATCGATCGAATTTTTCCACACGATATTGAATATATTTTATCGGAATTACCAACAGATGTTTTAATTGTAAAATAATGAGTCAAAAAAATACTTTTAAAACATTCATCGGGGATATTCCAAAAAACTTATTTTCTGGTTTTGTAGTTTCTTTGATTGCGCTCCCACTAGGTTTGGGCTTGGCTTTGGCCTCAGGAGCACCACCGATATCTGGTATTATTGCTGCTATTGTTGGGGGTACCGTAGTTGCTATATTAGGAGGTTCTAACGTAACCATTACTGGACCTGGAAACGGTTTGGTGGTTGTTATTTTAGCTGCAATCACAACCCTAGGTACGGGTGCTGATGGTATTATCGATATGAGTCAAGGTTTTTTATATACCTTGGCAGCCATTGTAATTTCTGGTATTATCATGATTGCCCTTGGGTTTCTTCGCTTAGGATCTTTGGGAGATTTCTTCCCTTCTTCTGCCATCCAAGGAATGTTGGCAGCCATTGGTATTGGTATTTTCGCCAAACAGATTCATGTGATGCTAGGGAATTTAGAAGCAAATGGAAGCATTATTGAGTTACTTGTTCAAATTCCAGAAGGAATTTTAAACTTCGTCAATACTGATAATTCGAGTGTTTTGTATGCTGGATTGGTGGGAGTGATTAGTTTGCTCATTATGATTTTTTATAGTAAAATAAGGAATCGTTCTTTTCAATTGATCCCAGCACCTATGTGGATTGTGGTTTTAAGTGTTGGGATGTATTCTTATTTTGAGCTCTTTTCTACCGCACCATATCCTATTGAAAAAAACTTATTGATTGAATTATCCGATGACATATTGTCAAAATTTGCCTTTCCGGATTTTGGAAAAATTTACGAACTGAGTTTTATAAATGCTGTTATTTCCATTACTTTAATTGCAAGTATTGAAAGTTTATTAAGTATCAAAGCAGTTGATAAATTAGATCCTTTAAAAAGACGTTCGAATGTAAATAAAGACATTAAAGCGTTGGGATTGGCCACAGTAATTAGTGGTTTTTTGGGCGGTTTGAATGTGGTGACTGTAATTGCTAGAAGTTCGGTAAATGTAAACAACAAAGGGAGTAACAGATCTGCCAACTTTTTTCATGCAGGCTTCCTCGTCTTATTTATTTTACTATTTGCTTCAGAATTAAAAAAGATACCACTCCCCGCTTTGGCTGCCATTTTGGTCTATACAGGGTATAAATTGGCATCACTAGAAAACTTAAAAAAAGTATTTCGAGTGGGTTCCGAACAGTTAATTATATTTTTAATGACACTTTTAGTTACGATTTCAACAAGTTTAATTACCGGAATTCTCGTTGGAATCATCATTACCTTCATCCTCCATGTCATTATTAATAAAAATATTTTACTCTTTGTTAAAAACATTTTAAAACCCAATGTTTTAATGTTCACTGAGGATGGAAAGTATTATGTGAGTGTAAAAAATTTCTCTTCTTTTTTAAATTTTACAAAATTAAAATCGAAACTGAATCAGATTCCAGAAACTGAAGAAGCTATTGTTGATTTTTCTTTATGCGATTTTGTAGACCATTCGGTTATGGAAAACATGAGTAATTATGCGGAAGCATTTGCTCGAAAAGGGGGTGATTTTGAAGTGATAGGCTTGGACGATTCGAAATCGGGAAGTGAGCATCCTTTTGCATTGCGTAAGATTTTACCAAAACAAATGATTCCTAAAAAAGGGGTATTGACAAAAAGGCAAAAAAACATTCAAAAAATTAGCGAAGAAATGCACTATGCTTATGATGCGTTCTCTGCTATAGAAATGGAAGAATTACCTCAATTTGGTTATTTTAAAACGCGTAAAATAGACAAGGTTTCTAATGTATTGTCTAATGATAATTGTACTATTTTTGATGTGCAATTCTCTGAAGGTGAAATGATTGCAAAACAAGTAATCAAAGCAACCATGTTTCATATTCATACGCAAAGAGAGGTCCCTAATTTTACCTTAGATAAAGAAGGTATTTTTGAATACCTGTATCATTTTGCTGGTTTTAAGGATATTAACCTTGAGAGGCATCCGGATTTTAGCAAGCGTTTTTATTTATTAGGAAAAAATGAAGCAAAAATTAGAACCTTTTTTACGGATGAATTAATTTTGTTTTTAGAAAGTAATAAACAATATCATATCGAAGCGTCTAAAGTGGGGCTACTGATCTTCAGTAACGAACGTTTGGCAAGTGTGAAGGAAATAAAAGCACTGGCCTATTTTGGGGCGAGTTTACGAAAAATTATAGAAAAATGTTAGGATTACAATTTGAAACGAAAACTTCTTGGGCAGACATTGCCAAGGCTGATTTAGCACAAATATTAACAGATCATGCTTTTTTAGAACAAAAGGCAGCTTCAAATGCGGTGTCTATTATCATTAATTATTCGGAAGAAACAGCATTGGTAAAAGAGATGAGCAACATTGCCATAGAAGAAATGCAGCACTTTAAAATGGTGCATTTGTTAATGGTAAAAAGAGGCATGGTTTTAGGGAGAGAGCAAAAGAATGATTATGCGATTCGCCTTCAAAAATTCTTTGCAAAAACTCAAGATAGAACGGTTGCTTTGGTACAACGTTTGTTAGTAGCGGCTTTGATTGAAGCGAGAAGCTGCGAGCGTTTTAAGGTTTTTTCTGAAAATATGGAGGATCTAGAATTGTCAAAATTCTACAAAAACCTCATGATCTCGGAAGCCAACCACTATACTACTTTTTTAACCTTGGCAAGGTCTTACCAAGACCGTGCTATTGTTGATGAAAAATGGAATGCTTTGCTAGCTTTTGAGGCAACTATGATGAAAGATCGTGGAAATGTTGCCAAAATCCATGGATAAAAAAGTAGGTATTGTTTAATTAATTTAACGGATGTTTACCTGGTCTGAAAATCGATAAATAGCATTAGCCCAATCTTTTAAACAAATAATACTTCACAAACGATACTTTGACACCCTAATAAAAGATGTTTAGTAAAGACGATTCTGAAAAATTACGAAAAGAATTCTGGACTTCATTTGGAAAATCCTTTCCTCGAAAATGGTTATTGTACAATACCAAAATTAAAGGGGTTGCTTTTAAATTTCAGGCAAATCGAAAGCAAGCATGTGTATGCTTGGATTTTGAAAATCCAGATGAAGTGGCCAATCTTTTGTATTATGATCAACTATTGTCTTTAAAGAGCCTTTTAGTTAAAGAGCACTTGCCAGAAGTTATTTTTGATGATGCCTATTTACTTGACAATGGAAAAGTAATTCAGCGTATTTATGTTCCGTTTGCAGAAAAATTTAGCATTTATAATAAAAACACTTGGCAGCAATGCTACGAGTTTTTTGTTGCTTCGATGAATGAATTTGAGCTGTTCTTCAATGAATATGAAACGGTTATTAAAAATATTTAATTTTTTTTATAGGCACACGCTAAGGATTGGCGTGGAAATCCTTTTTTGGGAAAACGCCCAAAAAAGATTGCAACAAAATCCTGACCAAGCACTTGGGCTTGGGAGCGCCCAAAAAAACTATTTTAGAAATGGAATGCTTAAGGGATATTTTGGTGCTTGTCCACTATTTGCTTTGATGGCATTTACAATGGGGAAAACAAATGCGATGATGGCAATGGCAATGATTCCAAGAATACCCAATCCTAGCAATAAAACTAAAGGAATACAGAGGATTAGGTAGATAAAAATAGAGATTCTAAAGTTTAAAATTGCTTTTCCGTGCTGATCCATTCCTTCAATATCATCTTTCTTAGTGAGCCACAATACTAAAGGCACAATAAACCCACCAATACCGGTAATATAATCTAATAACTGACTTAAATGGGTAAATACGAGTAACTGATTGTCTTTTTTCATGGGTTTGCTGCCTATATTTATTTTATTTATAAATAAGACGCTTGATTTTGATTATTGTTACAGGCTTTTTTTTCTTGAACAAAATTACCTGCGTATCTTTGTAATATGATTCATAAGGATACCATTATCGCACTCGCAACTCCATCTGGAGTGGGCGCTATTGCTGTCATTAGACTTTCTGGTGAAAACGCCCTTCAAATTGTGGATGCAAACTTTAGGTCTGTGAAAAAAAATAAGGTTTTAAAAAATGCAAAAACACATACGATTCATTTAGGACATATCATAAACAAGGGTGTGGTACTAGATGAAGTATTGGTGGCTGTTTTTAAAAATCCGCGTTCGTATACGGGAGAAAATGTAGTGGAAATATCTTGTCATGGTTCTCGTTTTATTCAGCAAGAAATTATTCAATTATTTTTAGAGAAAGGTTGCCGAATGGCCGATAATGGAGAGTTTACCATGCGGGCTTTCTTAAACGGAAAAATGGATCTAAGTCAGGCAGAAGCAGTTGCTGATGTGATTGCTTCAAATTCTGCTGCGAGTCATCAGATGGCGATACAGCAGATGCGGGGTGGCATTAGCAATGAACTGAAAGAATTGCGGACTCAATTGTTAGACTTTGCGGCGTTGATTGAATTAGAATTGGATTTCTCTGGGGAAGACGTTGAATTTGCCGACCGCAGCAAATTTAAAGAATTAGTAGCAAAAATCTCGTTTGTTTTAAAACGGTTGATTGATTCTTTTGCCTTTGGGAATGCCATGAAGAATGGGATTCCGGTTGCCATAATTGGGGAACCAAATGTGGGAAAATCAACTTTATTAAATACGCTTTTAAACGAGGAAAAAGCCATTGTTTCTGAAATTGCAGGAACTACCAGAGATGCGATTGAGGATGAATTGATTATTGAGGGGGTTGCTTTTCGATTTATTGATACTGCAGGAATTCGCCAAACGAAGGATGTGGTGGAAAATATTGGTATTAAAAAAACCTATGAAAAGGCTGAAAATGCACAACTGATTGTTTTCTTATTGGATTCAAATAAATTCTCGCATGCGAGCGATCTCTTTTTAGAGGAAATTGAAACGATTAAGAAACGTTTTCCAAACAAACGACTGCTAGTGATTGCCAATAAAACGGATACCTTATCTTGTCATGATCGTGCCATTTTGGAATCGGAAATTGCGGATATAATTTTACTTTCTGCCAAAGAAAAGACAGGAATTACTGCATTGAAGGAGGCCTTAACTTCTTTGGTAAATACTGGGGCGTTGAGTAATAATGAAACCATTGTAACCAACTCGCGACATTTTGAAGCATTGCACAATGCACTCATAGCCATCTCTTCTGTACAACAGGGAATTGATTTGAAAATATCTACAGATTTATTTTCGATTGATATTCGTGAATGCTTGCGTCACCTTGGTAATATTACGGGGGAGTATGATGTGGATAAGGATATTTTAGGGCATATTTTCTCTAATTTTTGTATCGGAAAGTAACTATCGCAAACTGCCTCAAACTACATCAATATAAGTAATTGAAATACAAGTTATTATATTTTTTATTGTGAATTGAACTTTTGTTTGTTTGTTCTAATTTAGTTATTTTTGTCCCGTATTTGTACCTTTTTTAATTTGCGGTACAAAACGGTACAAAATTTTGTCACATGAATGTATCCATTAGAACACGAAAGAAAAAGGACGGTCAGGAAAGTTTATATTTAGATTATTATCTACCAAAGGCCAAACAAAAAAGAAAGAAGGAATCGCTCAATTTGTACTTATATAGTTCGCCAAGTACTTCCAAAGAAAGAGCTCACAACAAAAAGACTTCGTTGTTAGCGGAAAGCATTCGTTCAAAGAGGTTTTTGGAGATGCAACAAGATGCTCATGGTTTTTCGAATATTGCCAAAGAGAATCTTAATAAAAACTTCATTACTTATTTTTCCGAAAAAACAGATGAGCGCTATAACCAGTCTACTGGGAACTATGGAAATTGGGATAGCGTTTTAAAGCATTTGATAAAATTCAGAGGAGACTTTGTCCCATTCAAAGATGTTGATATGAAGTGGCTGGAGGACTTTAAATATTATTTAAAGCATACTGCAAGAACTAAAAGTAATAAACCACTCTCTCAAAATTCATGTTATTCTTATTTTAATAAAGTAAAGGCGTGCTTAAGAGAGGCCACAATAGAACATATTATAACTAATAATCCAGCGGATAATGTCAAAGGGTTTAAACAAGGTGAATCAGAACGCGAGTTCTTAACCTTAGAAGAACTGAAAAAAGTTGCTAATACGGAATGCGAGATCCCAATCTTGAAACAAGCCTTTATTTTTAGTGCACTTACAGGATTAAGGTGGTCTGATGTCCATAAGTTGATATGGAAGGAAGTCCAATATTCTAAAGAGCAAGGTTATTACATACGCTTTAAGCAAAAGAAGACCAACGGTTATCAAACACACCCAATTCCAGAACAAGCCTTTAACTTGCTAAATGATAGACAAGGTGATGAGGAACGTGTATTTAAGGGTTTAAGATATAGTGCTTGGAATAACTTAAAACTGCAGCAATGGGTTATGAAAGCAGGAATTAGTAAAACAATCACATTCCACTGTGCACGTCATACGTATGCAACCTTACAACTTACATTTGGTACGGATATATACACAGTTTCTAAATTACTCGGCCATAAGGAGTTAAAAACCACACAGGTTTATGCCAAAATCATCAATCAGAAGAAGGTGGAGGCTGCGAATGCAATACCTGATATTAATTCTTAATGATGAAAATTAACTATTCTTATTACAAAATCGATACGTCCGATATCAAGGATTATGAGCGATCCTTGATTCTATTAAATAAAACTTCTGACAAATTAGGGTTAAAGATTCTCAACAAGATTGAAGCCATGATATTTAAAAATGGACAACCAGTTTTAAAATCAAAAGATTATAATAATGGGACAGATAAATACTTTAAAGATTATTTAGAAAAGTATGAAGAGGCACATAGTGATTTACGTGAGCGGTTCAATTTGAACTTTTTTATGATGAAGGGTGATTGTTTTCATTATAACGAAAATATTATTATTGATAAGAACGATCCAGAATTCGGTTTCTGGTTTGCGCTTAAATTAAGACAATACGAGTTTAATCTATCTGAAATTGAAAATTTTTTAAAGTTTCAATTGTCAACCAACTTCGACGGTAGGATAAATGAATTTATTGATTTTTTGAAATTTAATATCGCGAAACATCAATCTCAACTTCTTGATGTTGAAGTGGTGGAAAAAGTGAATAATTTAATCCAACATAGATTTGAGAACAGGCCAATCTTAGTAATTAATAATAATAATTTGAATTTGTTTGATGCTTTAAGACCATATTTTGAAAAAAAGGATCGAAAAAAATTAGAGCAACTACTCAATGGAGAGGAGATTCAGAATAAAATTTGTTTTAGAGGTAATGCAAATAAATTTCTTTTAGTATTTAGGCAGCTTTATTTAAATCAAAGGGTCGTAGGTAAATTATCAAATATAGAAAGATGGATTTGTGAATATTTCACTTACATTAACAAGAAAGATGAAGTTACTGATTTTAGCTTAGGATATGTTCATAAAATAATTGCCACCAATTCCCGTACTGTCAAGAAATCTAATAGAATAAATGTACCAGGATTGGAACATATAATAATTAATAAAGACAATTAATTACATAAATCGAGTCACTACTTGATCCCTAAACTGTTTAGGGTCTTTTAAGTGATCTAAATCACTTCCGATTATTGCATCATTAATTAATGATTCGAATGCTCCATATGATTCGACTCAAACTATAAGTGATGCAATGAAAGATTTATCAAAACCCCTTTATTCCCTTACTGTTGGAGAATATATAGACCTTAGTAAAGAAGCTTTTGCTCAAGAAGCAAAAAAACTACTTAACAGCACTGACGGTACATCTGGCCGTTCAAAGTCAAATAGCGACATCATCTTTGTTGAGGAAGTCCAACAACTCACAGGTTATAAAAAGTCAACCATTTATTCAAAGGTGTGCCGCTTTGAAATACCAGTCATTTCTAAACGAAGGCCATTAACCTTTTCAAGAACAGACATTATTGATTGGCTTAAAGCAGGAAAGCCTTCTGTAATAAATCAAGAGGCTAATGACTATTTAAGTAAAACCTAACTAGAACTTAATTAAGCACATTAATTTAAAATTTATATGGATTTAAGTTAGGTGAACATATGCCCAGTTGCATTAACCTATTTCTGTATAAGTTCAAATACATTATAAATACATTGAATTATATAAAATATTAGAAATATGAATGAAGACAACAAAGAAAAGGCCATGGACCCCTTAACAGGTGAAGAGTTCGTACCAAAGCGAAGCAACCAAAAGTTTGCCAGCAGAGAGAACCAAATTAGATATAATAATCTTAAAGCTAAAGAAATACGACAAGCTAAATCCAAAACAAGAAAGATTTTAGATACTAATAGAAGGGTATTACAGATTGTGTTAGGACCCCATAATGAAATTACAAGGTCATACGACTATTTGTTAGGAGCAGGATTAAACTTTGGATTTAATACGCATACGATGAAAATGCAAGGAGTCACATGGACATGTATCGACGATTATGCATACACTCGAATTGATGCAAACACTTTTAAAATTATTAAACTTAAAGTATAAGCCATGGAACAAGAAATTATTAATTGTTTTGAATTAGATGTTAGGCAGGATATTCCTGCAGAGATGGATTTGCTCGCATCTAGTAATAGAGAGCTAAAGAAATCGAATCATCATCTTACAATTATTCTGTTATCTGTTGGTCTTGGGACTATATTGTACGCTGTTTACCAAAGTTCAAAACAAGTAATGGAAAAAAAGAACAATAGGTAAATTTTATTTTTGTATCTGTAACCAATTTACACCTGATTATTTTAGGGAATTTTTGGTTGATTGTTTTCGAATATGGTTGATTAGAACTCAAAAAAAAATCTCGAAAAAAACTAGGCTTTTTTTTAGTGATAATTACTTTGTTATTTTTGTACATAATGGTTAATTTTTAGTCAACCTATTTCAGGAAAGTTCATTTCTTAAATGACGCACAACGGTTGGTGTATGGTGCGTTTGCATCCCGAAGGGTGCATATGCACTATACATAGTGTTGTGCTTAGTTTTTACTTACAGTAAATCTAATCATTTTTATAGTTTGCTTTTGCTAAATCAAAACTTGAAACAAATCTGGCTTATCATTCAAATATTCTCCAAAGAAATTTTTTGTTTTCATTTTTAGAATCAGTCCGTCTAAATCCCTTGGGTTACTTATTTCTAAACCAACAATGGCTGGACCTGAATTTCTGTTGTGTTTTTTGGAATATTCAAAATGGGTAATATCATCATTTGGACCTAAAATATCATTTAAAAACTCTAGTAAAGCACCTGCTCTTTGCGGAAATTTTATGATGAAATAATGTTTGTGTCCAGAATGAAGCAAAGCACGCTCTTTTATTTCTTCTGTTCGAGTAATGTCATTATTTGAGCCACTAATTAAACAAACTACATTTTTACCTTTTATTTCAGTAGAAAACTGGTCTAAAACTGCTGTGGTTAACGCACCAGCAGGTTCAACCACAATAGCGTTTTTATTGTACAAATCTAAAATAGTTTGGCACACTTTTCCTTCGTGAACGGTTACCATTTCGTCTAAATTTTCTTTACAAATTTCAAAGTTTAAATCACCTACTTTTTGGACAGATGCGCCATCAGTAAATTTATCTATGTTTTCTATTTTTGTGTTAAATCCATTAGTTATTGAAACAGACATTGAAGCTGCGCCTTTTGGTTCAACACCTATAATTTTTGTGTTGGGAGAAAGTTCTTTAAATATACTGGAAACACCAGCAGCCAAACCACCACCACCAACAGGCAAAAACAAATAATCTACAGGTGTTTTGCTTTGTGCTAATATTTCTAAAGCAATGGTTGCTTGCCCTTCTATTACTTTTATATCGTGAAAAGGATGTACAAAAGACATCTTTTTTTCTTTGCAATAATCTGTGGCTGCATAAGAAGCATCATCATAAGTATCGCCATTTAAAACCACTTCTACATAATCTCCGCCAAACATTTTTACTTGTTCTATTTTTTGATTGGGTGTAATCGTTGGCATAAATATAACACCCTTTATTTTTTTTGCTTTACAAGAAAAAGCAACACCTTGCGCGTGATTTCCTGCACTGGCACAAACGACTCCTTGCTCTAATTCTTCGCCAGTTAATGATGAAATTTTATGATAAGCTCCTCTTATTTTATAAGAACGAACGCCTTGTAAATCTTCTCGTTTAAAAACAATATTAGCCTCATATTTTTCAGACAAATACTGATTTTTTTGTAATGGCGTTTCCAAAACAACATCTCTTAAAAGAGATGCTGCTTTTTTCACGTTTTCTAAAGTAATATATTGAGTTTCTGAGGTCATTTTTTTAGTTTTTGCATTGCGCTCATAGAAGTTCTCAAAGTCGCACCTATTTTTTCTATTGGATGATTTCTCAAAGCTTGATTTACTGCTATTAATTTTTTATTATCCACTTGATTATCTATTGAAAATTGTTTTCCTATTAAACGTGTTTCTATGTTTGTCATAAAATTGGCTAATAATGGTTTACAAGCATGATCAAATAAATAACAGCCATATTCTGCGGTATCAGAAATAACTCTGTTCATTTCATATAGTTTTTTTCGAGCTAGTGTATTGGCAATTAATGGTGCTTCGTGCAGTGATTCGTAATAAGCAGATTCTGCTTTTATTCCTGAAGCTGTCATAGTTTCATAAGCCAATTCTACACCTGCTTTTATGAAAGCTGCTAATAAAGTTCCATTATCAAAAAACTCTTGCTCACTAATGAAAGCGTCTGTTGCTTTTGTTTGCTCAAAAACGGTTTCGCCAGTTGCTTTTCTCCAGTTCAACAAATCTTTGTCATTATTTTTCCAATCTTTCATCATCCTTTTTGAAAATTCTCCTGACATAATATCGTCCATATGTTTGTTAAATAAAGGTGTCATAATTGTTTTTAATTCCTCTGCCAGTTCGTATGCTTTTACTTTTGCAGGATTTGAAAGTCTGTCCATCATATTAGTTAAGCCTCCTTGCTTTAAGGCTTCTGTCAAAGTTTCCCAGCCATATTGAATGAGTTTTGCAGCATAACCTGCCTCTAGTCCTTTCTCTAACATTTTATCAAAGCAAAGTATAGATGCTGATTGCAACACGCCACAAAGTATGGTTTGTTCGCCCATTAAATCTGATTTTACTTCAGCTACGAAAGAAGAATGTAACACACCAGCTTTATCTCCACCAGTGGCAACGGCATAGGCTTTTGCTAATTCAAGTCCTTCATTTTTCGGGTCGTTTTCTGGATGAACAGCAATCAAAGTGGGTACACCAAAATTTCTTTTATATTCTTCTCTTAATTCCGAACCAGGCGATTTTGGAGCCATCATTATTACTGTTAAATCTTCCCTTATTTTCATTCCTTCTTCTACAATATTGAAACCGTGAGAATAAGATAAAGCTGCTCCTTTTTTCATTAAAGGCATTATTTTACTTACCACATCGGTATGTTGTTTATCAGGCGTGAGGTTTATAACCAAATCTGCGGTTGGTATCATTTCTTTATAAGTTCCAACCTTAAATTTGTTTTCATTTGCATTTTTAAAAGATTGTCTTCGCTCTTTTATAGCACTTTCTCTTAAAGTGAAAGAAACATCTAAACCAGAATCTCGCATATTTAAACCTTGGTTTAAACCTTGTGCGCCACAACCTATAATGACAATCTTTTTCCCTTTTAAAGCACTTACGCCATTTGTAAATTCTGAGGCATCCATAAAATCACATTTTCCTAATTGTGCTAATTGCTCTCGAAATGATAATGTATTGAAATAATTTTCCATTTTTTTAATTTTTTACTAATCCTTCTAATTGTTCTACTATTGACGATAATGTTTTCATTGGTTTGGTAATAGCAACTCTTCCAGAACGTACAAATTCCAATATTCCGAAAGGTTTTAAATCATCAAATAATTGTTGTGTTTCTTCTTTGTGTCCCGTTTTTTCTAAAACTGTAAATTCCGTTTCTACAGATAAAACTCTTGCATTATGTGAACGCACAATTTTTTCTGCATTTCCACCAGAGGCCAAAACACCTGTTTTCACTTTGTAAAGTGCTATTTCTTGGTGCACAGTTTCATCATCAGGATGAAAAACAGCTTTCACCACTTCTACTTGTTTTTCCAGTTGACCTACCACTTTTTTTACTTGGTCTTCTGTTTCTGTTATTACAATTGTATATCTGTAAATTCCCTTAATTTCGCTTTCAGACGCAGCAATACTTTCTACATTTATTTTCCTTCTTGTAAAAATTATTGACACTCTATTGAGTATTCCCACTACATCTTCTGTAAATACGGATATTGTAAATCTTTTCTTTTCCATAGTTTTATTTTAATCTTATGTCTGAAACAGATGCACCAGTTGCTATCATTGGAAATACATTGTTTTCTTTCCCAACCATCACTTCAAGAAAATACGAACCTTCGTGCGCCAACATTTCTTTTACTGCTGCTTCTAAATCTTCTCTTTTTTCTACCTTTTTAGTTTTAATTCCATAGCCATTTACTATGGTTTGAAAATCTGGATTGACCATAGTAGTTGAGGCATATCTTTTTTCAAAAAACAGCTCTTGCCATTGCCTTACCATTCCTAAAAATTCATTATTCATAACTACAATTTTTACTGCAGTTTTAAACTGAAAAATTGTTCCTAATTCTTGAATGGTCATTTGAAAACCACCATCTCCAATAATTCCAATAACTTGTGCATCTGGTCTTCCCATTTTTGCACCAATGGCAGCTGGCAAGCAAAAGCCCATAGTTCCCGAGCCTCCAGAAGTTATTAAGGAACGTGTTTGTTTAAATTTGGCATATCGGCAAGCTACCATTTGGTGTTGCCCAACATCTGTTACAATAATGTTTTTTTGATCCGAATGAAGGTTTATTTTATCCATCACTTCACCCATTGTCATCAATTCTGTTGTCGGATTAAGGTCATCTTTGACCACTTCATCAAACTCTTCTTTTTCTAAATTTCTGAATTTTGCCAGCCAATTTTCATGTTCGTTTTCATTAATTAATTCAGTTAATGCACTTAAACTTTCTTTAGCATTTCCCAAAACGGCAACATCTGTTTTTACATTTTTATTAACTTCCGCAGGATCTATTTCCAAATGAATCACTTTTGCTTGCTTGGCATATCTGCTTAAGTCACCAGTAACTCTATCGTCAAAACGCATACCTACTGCTATCAAAACATCACATTCATTGGTCAATTTATTGGGTGCGTAATTGCCATGCATTCCCAACATTCCTACATTCAGATTATGGTCAGAATCTAAGGCCGACAAACCCATAATGGTCCAAGCCGAAGGCAAATCCGCCTTTTCTATAAATGCTTTAAACTCTTTTTCGGCTTCTGCCAAAAGCACACCTTGCCCAAACAAAACAAGTGGTTTTTTGGCAGCATTAATCAATACTGCGGCTTCTTTTACTTTTTCTAAATCTAATTGAGGAGTTGGCACATAACTTCTCATTCCTTTAAAAGGTTTATACTCAAAATCAAGCGTTTCAAATTGAGCATCTTTAGTAATATCTACCAAAACGGGACCTGGTCTTCCTGTTCTTGCTATATAAAAAGCTTTTGCTAAAGCATAAGGAATTTCTTCTGCTTTAGTTACCTGAAAATTCCATTTGGTAACAGGCATTGAAATACCAATAATATCCGTTTCCTGAAAAGCATCTGTGCCTAATAAATGACTTGCTACTTGTCCCGTAATACACACCAATGGCGTAGAGTCTATTTGTGCATCTGCTATTCCAGTAATTAAATTGGTAGCTCCAGGCCCTGAGGTAGCTAAGCAAACACCCACTTTTCCTGTTGCTCTGGCATAGCCTTGTGCTGCGTGTGTTGCGCCTTGTTCGTGTCTGGTTAAAATGTGTGTTAACTTAGCTTCTACATCATAAAGTGCATCATAAACAGGCATAATTGCTCCGCCTGGATAGCCAAATATTAAATCAATTCCTTCTGCTATAAGTGAATGAACGACAGCTTGCGAGCCAGTCATTACTTGTTGTTTTGTTGTCGTTTTTATTGCTAATTCTTCCATTTTTAGGGGTTTGTTTTTTATTTAAAATTCATCTGTAACACATCCTTCAGATGCACACGAAACCGATCGTGCATATTTATACAATACGCCTTTTTTGTGTTTTAAATCGGGTTGTTTCCAGTTGGCTTTTCGTTTTGCTAATTCTTCTTTTGAAATTTCAAAATCAATGGTATTTTTTATAGCATCAATGGTTATTTTATCACCATTTCGTACAAAAGCAATCGGTCCACCAACTTGTGCTTCTGGTGAAATGTGGCCTACTACAAAGCCGTGTGTTCCACCTGAAAATCTACCGTCAGTTATTAAGGCAACGTCATTTCCCAAACCAGCACCAATAATTGCCGCAGTAGGTTTAAGCATTTCAGGCATCCCTGGACCACCTTTTGGCCCTTCATACCTTATAACTACGACATCTCCTTTTACTACTTTTCCATCTCGAATTCCATCATTGGCTTCATATTCTGAATCAAACACTTTTGCAGTTCCAGTAAATTGAAGACCTTCTTTTCCTGTAATTTTTGCAACAGCACCTTTTGGCGATAAATTTCCTCTCAGTATTCTTAAATGCCCCATTTCTTTTATAGGATTTTCTAATGGTTTTATAATTTGTTGACCGGCTTTTAAGTCTGGAACGTTTTCAAGATTTTCGGCTAAAGTTTTTCCTGTAACGGTTAAACAATCTCCGTGTAATAAACCGTTTTTCAATAAATATTTTAAAACCGCAGGAATTCCACCAATTTCGTGAACGTCTTCCATCAAAAACTGTCCGCTTGGTTTCAAGTCTGCTAAAAAAGGAGTTGTATCTGCTATTCTTTGAAAATCATCTAAGGTAAATTCCACTTCAGCAGTTCTGGCAATTGCCAAAAAGTGTAATACGGCATTGGTAGAGCCGCCCATTATCATTACTAATCTTATGGCATTTTCTAATGCTTTTTTGGTAACAATGTCTTTTGGTTTAATGTCTTTTTCAAGCAATAAACGAACGGCTTCACCAGCCTTTATACTTTCTACTTTTTTCTCTTTTCCTAAGGCTGGGTTTGAAGAATTGTATGGCAAAGACATTCCCAAAGCTTCAATAGCAGATGCCATAGTGTTTGCTGTGTACATTCCGCCACAAGCACCAGCTCCAGGACATGCTTTTTCTATTACATTTTGATATTCTTTTTCATCTATTTTACCTGCTACTTTTTGTCCCCAGGCTTCAAAAGCAGAAACTACATCTAGTTTTTTATCTTTGTGACAACCAGATGCGATAGTTCCACCATAAACCAAAACGCCTGGTCGGTTTGTTCTGAGCATGGCCATTAATGCGCCAGGCATATTTTTGTCGCAACCAACAACTGTTACCAATGCGTCATAAGACATTCCTTCCACTACTGTTTCCATAGAATCTGCGATTACATCTCTTGATGGTAATGAATATCTCATTCCTGGAGTTCCCATAGAAATACCGTCACTTACACCAATAGTGTTGTATATTAAACCTACTAAATTGGCGTTTTTGGTACCGTGCTTAACTTCAAGTGCTAAATCGTTGAGGTGCATATTACAAGGGTTACCTTCATAACCCGTGCTAGCAATGCCCACAAAAGGTTTACTAAAATCTTCTTTTGTTAAGCCGATTGCGTGCAACATTGCTTTTGCAGCTGGTTGCGAATCGTCTTGAGTTACGCGTTTGCTGTATTTATTTAATTCCATTTTTATTTATTTTATATGAACACATTTTTGATAAGCATCTTCCAATTGATAGCCTAAAGTTTTTTCCCAAGGCAAATTGAAACTGTGATTGTCCAAACTTCCAATTGCAGCAACTTCTGCTGCCGTTCCTGTGAAAAAGGCTCCATCTGCCTGATATACTTCTTCAACTTTAAAAAACTTTTCTACTACTTCAAAACCTAAATCTTCTGCTAATTCAAAAATAGTTTGTCGTGTTATACCAGAAAGGATATTTCCCAATGGTGCAGTAAATAATTTTTCGTCTTTTTCAAAAAAGAAATTTGCTCCAGGTCCTTCGGCCACATTTTCGTTCATATCCAAAAGTAAAGCTTCATCAAAACCTTTTTGCTTCGCTTCGGTAGTTGCCAATAAAGAATTGGTGTAATGACCGCTTACTTTGGCTTCTACAAAACAAGATTTTGGATTGGGTCTCTGAAAAGATGAAGTCATTAATTTGAGCTGCGTATCGCCTAAATATCTTCCCCATTGCCAAGCGCAAAGCATTACGTGAACATCTTCTGTGGGTTGAAGAGACATATTTTCGCCTAAATAAACCAAAGGACGGATATAAGCATCTTCCAATTGGTTTCTTTCTAGTAATTCATAACTTAAATCAATTAATTCCTGAACAGAATACTTCAGATTGATGTGCATTTTTTCTGCTGAATAATGCAACCTTTCATAATGTGCTTTAGCTTTAAAAATATTTGCGCCTTTATCTGTTTTGTAAGATCTAATCCCTTCAAAAACACCAGCTCCATAATGTAGCGTTTGACTATACAGATTCGTTTTTCCATTTTGGGCTTTTATCCATTGGCCATCCAAAAATATTTGGGTTTCTTTGTTGTAATACATTTTTTTATTTTGTGTTTATTAATTTTTTAGTCAAAAAAAAAGCCCTTCTCATATTTTTTGAGAAGGGCTTTTATATTATATCAATACAATTACATTCTCACCTGGGCGGTAAAATAATTATGCTAATAATAATTTTGCTTATTATAGTAGTCATCAAGTAGATTGAATTTAAATTTTGTGTTTTCATTGTTTGTTTATTCTGAAATTTTAATCAAAAAAAAGCCATCCTAACTGGATGGCTTTTAATAAATATATTTCATTTATAGGCATCCTTATCTTTCGTGACTAATAATCACGATTTCCAAAATAGATGCTATAATGTTTCTGTTTTTCATTTAGGTGCAAATGTACACTTTATTTTTATAAAACCTAATGAGAAGTTTTATTTCTGTTGTATTTACTTGACATCCATGAATATGGTTGTGCTGATTCTCTTCAGTTATTCTAAATTAAGCACAACAGTTGGCTAAACGTATTACGTTTAGCCCCATTATGTTTATACCTACAAATCTAACGGATTTTTAATGTAATCAAAGCTTGTGGAAGCAATATGGGTGTAAATTTCGGTGGTTTTTGTTGAGTTATGCCCCAGTAATGCTTGGATATGCCTTAGATCCGTTCCGTTTTCCAATAAATGGGTTGCAAAGCTGTGTCTCAAGGTATGTGCCGTAACCTTTTTTTTAAGGCCAATCTTCATGGCAGCAGAATCTATGATCTTAGTAATACTACTTCCGCTATATTGCGGTTTTGTCTGCCCTTCGAACAAGTATTCTTTAGGGCGGTATTCCCTGTAGTACGTCCTTAGTTCTTTAAGCATTTTATCACCTAGCAAAGTGTAACGGTCTTTGTTCCCTTTAGAATTTTCAACTTTAATCAACATCCTTTGACTGTCAATGTCCTTAATTTTGAGATTTAGCAATTCACTCCTTCTCAACCCAGATGAGTAGAGTAGTGACAGTATGCATCTATGCTTTAAGTTATTAGTAGCATCGATAAGTTCAATCACTTCATTTTTTGAAAGGACCGTTGGTAATTTTCTGTCTTTTCTAGGCCTTTCAATCTCGTAGAACCTGTTTGGCATGCCAAGAACAACCTCATAATAAAATTTTATACTGTTGATACTTTGGTTGATGGAAGAGTTAACCAAGGCTATTGGTCATCCACCAACAATAAAACAAGAGGTATGGTGTAAAAGCAATATGGTAAAGCATCTTGAAACTTTAAAGGAGAAAGCAAAGGTTGTCGCTTAAATAAAATAATTGCACAACCATTGCATCATTAAATTTTTATCTTTGTACTTGTGAAATTTGTAACAATCATATTATCATTAATTATACTATTGCTTTCAGCAAAGCCTTGTTCTGATGGGCAAAATATAGAAGACCAGCAGCATCAAGACGAGATAAGTACAAATCATAATCATCAAGAAGATAGCGACGATTCTTGTCCTGTAACTTGTATTTGTAATTGTTGCGGTATGACAATTACTTACGAACCCATCAAGACATTTGATTTAAAACTCAATATTGAAATCTCAACGGATTTAATTTCTACATATCAACCTATTTACGGGTTTAATTTCCTTTCCAATATTTGGCATCCGCCACAAGTAATCAGCTAAAACAAATCGATTTTAAATCAATTATTTAGTTAATTACAAATACAATTCAATGAATAAATACCTATTGAGCATAAAGCTCATATTAATACTTTGCCTATCGTTACAGGCACAAACATCAGACATACAAATAAAAGTCCTAACAGAAGCTGAAAACGAGCCTTTATTGGGCGCAACGGTTTATTTTGAAGCATTAGAAAAAGGAGCAGTAACCGATTTTGATGGTATTGCAACTTTTACAGAAATACCAGATGGTCAGCATCAAATAATAATTTCCTTTTTAGGCTTTGAAGCATTTGAGACAACAATTCAAATTCCAAGTAATACAGCGTTAGTCTTTAAATTAAAAGAAGGTGGCAATCAATTAGATGCTGTAGTACTGCAATCTTCAAGAAGTACGAGAACCGTTAGAAAAATACCGACACGTATAGAGTTTATAGGTGCAGAGGAATTAGGAGAAAAAGCAATAATGAATCCTACTAATATTTCTATGGTGCTTCGTGAAAGCACAGGAATACAAATGCAACAAACATCATTAAGTAGTGGGAGTACCAATATTCGTATTCAAGGTTTAGATGGTAGGTACACACAGCTTTTAAGAGATGGATTTCCATTATATGGTGGTTTCTCAAGTGGGTTAAGTATTTTACAAATACCACCTTTAGACTTACAACAATTTGAAATTATTAAAGGAAGTTCGTCAACACTTTATGGTGGAGGTGCTATTGCAGGATTAGTAAATATGGTATCTAAAACACCAGACGAAGAACCTGCATTAGACATAATGCTCACGCAGACACAAGCATTAGGAAGTACAGCCAATGTGTTTTATAGCAAACGAAATGAAAAATTCGGTGTTTCACTTTACGGCTCTGGTCACTATCAAAAAGCGTATGACCCAGAAGATGATGGTTTTAGTAATTTACCAAAAACGACATCAATTTCATTCAATCCAAAATTATTTTATTATCCATCAGATAAAACAACACTTTGGTTTGGATTAAACGGAACGTATGATGATAGAATTGGCGGAGATATTACCAAAATTGAAAATGGTGAAGATGGTATTCATCAATACACAGAAGAGAACAATTCAAAACGATTAAGCAGTCAATTGGTATATCAAACTCAATTAGATTCTATAAGTTCATTAGAATTTAAAAATAGTGTCTCTTTTTTCGATAGAAATTTAACAGTTCCTGATTTTAATTTTGATGGCAAACAAACAAATACTTTTACTGAAATCACATATAATACAGCATCAGAAAAAACGGATTGGATAGTTGGAGCTAATCTATATACCTCAAATTTCGATGAAAATGATAACGCACCATTACAGCGAGACCAAAAAGATGTAACCTTTGGAGCATTTGCAAATAATATCTTCGACATATCAGATAATTGGATATTGGAAACTGGATTAAGAGCAGATTATAATACTGATTTCGGTTTCTTTCCACTTCCAAGAATTTCACTACTCTATAAAAATAATAGTGGATTTTCAAGTAGAATTGGTGGAGGTTTAGGGTATAAGATTCCAGATATTTTTACAGAGGAAGCAGAATATATCAATTTTGAAAATGTGCTTGCAATAAATAAGTCTACAGTAGATGCAGAACGTTCTTATGGTGTTAATTTTGATTTGAATTATCAAACACGTTTATCTGATGAGATTGGTTTTTCTATAAATCAATTATTCTATGTGACTGCAATAAATGATGGATTGCTTTTAAATTCAACAGATAATGGATTATTTCAGTTTGAAAATGCAACAGATGAAATATTTAGTAAAGGAGCAGAAACAAATATAAAATTTACATACAAAGACTTTAGATGGTTTTTAAACTATGCGCTTATTGATACTAAACTAAATTATTTACCTGGTAATCCACAGAAGCCATTAACCGCAAAGCACAACGCAGGTAGTGTATTAATGTACGAATCTGAAAAATGGCGAATTGGTTACGAAACCTTTTATACAGGCAAACAGTTTTTATCTAATGGAACAGAGACTACAGACTTTGTAACTATGGGCTTATTGGTTATGCGTAACTTTAAATTAGGAAGTGTATTTGTAAATTTTGAAAACTTTACAGATAGAAGACAAAGCAGGTTTTCACCTTTGGTTTTACCACCTCACGAAAATCCTGTTTTCCCAGAAATATATGCGCCAACAGATGGTTTTATATTTAGTGTAGGACTTATTATTAAACCATTTGGAAACGAACACCACGATTAATTATGGAAACAATAGAACAATTATTAGAGTCAAAAGATATTCGCATAACGGCAATGCGTTTGCTTATATATAAGTTTCTTGCAGAAAAAGAGATAGCAGTAACATTGAGTGACATTGAAAATGCTTTTGAAAAAGCAGATAGAACTACCTTATACAGAACTATTAAAACTTTTGAAGAAAAGGATATTGTACATCAAATTGATGATGGCACAGGAATTACTAAATATGCATTGTGTGAACAAGGTTGTAGTTGTGATATAAAAACAGATTTACACTTACACTTCCATTGTAACAATTGCAATGAAACCATTTGCTTAACAAACCATAAAATCCCTCAAATTAAAGTGCCTGATGGCTTTGTTTCGGAAAATGTAAACTTGGTTGTAAAAGGTATATGTGATAAGTGTAGTGGATAACAAATGCACTTCCATTGCACTTACTATTAAATTACTTTTATCCAAAATTAGTGGATATGAAGTTTAATACTAAAATACCTAAACATCTTAAACAGGCTTATAACGAAGAAATAAAACAATACAGTTTATGTTTAGAAAATAAACAGTTTGGTTATGCTTGGTTTCATTTAGAGCGTAGTCATATAATAGGACAGTCTTATCCTATAGAACATACCTATTCACATTGGCTAATGCTAAAATTTGGATTTAGACAAAAAGATACTATAGAAGTAATAGGTCAAATAGTTAGGTTGTTTGTGGGTGGCTGGAAATCATTTATAAATCACGTTCCACTTGGTAATACTGGTGGCGCAAACGTACCACCATTAAAACGTATGCCTATTCCAAAAGACATTGAAAAATTATTAGATATAGAATGAAAAATAAATTAGCGGTTACAAGTATCCTAACAGCAATCACAGCTTCATTGTGTTGCATCACACCTGTTTTGGCATTAATTGCAGGAACAAGTGGTGTAGCTTCAACTTTTTCTTGGATAGAACCATTTAGACCTTACTTAATAGGGCTAACTATATTAGTTCTTCTCTTTGCTTGGTATCAAAAATTAAAACCAGAAAAAGAAATCGACTGTGAATGTGAAACGGATAAAGAACCAAAATTTATGCAGTCAAAAACCTTTTTAGGCATTGTAACAGCTTTTGCAATTGTGATGTTGGCTTTCCCATACTACTCAAGTATGTTATATCCAAAAACCGAAAAACAAATCATAATAGTTGATAAATCAAATATAAAAACAATAGAGTATAAAATAAGTGGAATGACTTGTGCCAGTTGTGAAGCACACGTTAACCACGAAGTAAATAAACTTAACGGAATTGTAAACTCAAAAACATCATACGAAAATGGTAACGCAATCATTGAGTTTGACGAAACTAAAACCAATGAATTGGAGATTGAGAAAGCAATTAACGCAACAGGTTATAAAGTAACTAACAAAAAAGAAAATTAATGAAAACCATATTAAAATCGGAAATCACTTGCCCTAACTGCGGACATAAAAAAGTAGAAGATATGCCAACAAATGCTTGTCAATTCTTCTACGAGTGTGAGCATTGTAAAACGGTTCTAAAACCAAACGAAGGTGATTGTTGTGTGTATTGTTCTTATGGAACAGTTCCCTGTCCACCAATTCAAGAAAATAAAAGTTGTTGTTAAAACTAACTTGATGAAAAAAAAGAAAGTCAATTTAAGAGATTTAAAACCAAATTCAGAAGAACAACATTCTCACGATGATGGTCACGACCACGGAAATGGAAGTGCATTCAAAACATACATTCCAGCACTTATAAGTTTTGTGATGCTAATCGTAGGAATTGCTGTAGATTATTTTGATGCCATTCCTCAATTTGAAGGATGGATTCGAGTAGTTTGGTACACTTTAGCATATATTCCAGTTGGGTTTCCTGTAATTAAAGAAGGATGGAAAAGTCTTATAAAAGGCGATGTTTTTACCGAGTTCTTTTTAATGTCTATTGCCACCATTGGTGCGTTTATCATTGGTGAATATCCTGAAGGTGTGGCAGTAATGCTATTTTATGCAGTAGGAGAATTATTTCAAAACGCAGCAGTTAATAGAGCAAAAGGAAATATTAAAGCCTTATTAGATGTTAGGCCAAAAGAAGCCAATGTATTTCGTGATGGTGATTATATAAGTGTATCGCCCGAAGCTGTAAATATTGGCGAGAAAATACAAATTCGAGTAGGTGAAAAAATTCCATTGGATGGTATTTTATTATCCGAAAAAGCATCTCTAAACACCGCAGCATTAACAGGAGAAAGCAAACCAGATTCTATTCAGAAAGATGCAAAGGTTTATGCAGGTAGTATTAATTTAGAAAGCGTTATTGAAGTTGAGGTAACCAACATCTTTGAAGATAGTTCTATTGCGAGAATATTAGACTTGGTTCAAAATGCAACAGCTCGTAAGTCTAAAACAGAATTGTTTATCAGACAGTTTGCTCGTATCTACACACCAATTGTAGTGTTTTTAGCTATTGGTGTTACTTTTATACCTTACTTTTTTGTAGATGATTATGTATTTAGAGATTGGTTATACAGAGCATTAATTTTCTTGGTAATATCTTGTCCTTGTGCGTTAGTGATTTCAATACCATTAGGTTATTTCGGTGGTTTGGGAGCAGCTTCAAAAAATGGAATTTTATTTAAAGGTGCTTCATTTTTAGATGCAATGACCAAGATAAATACTTTGGTAATGGACAAAACAGGAACCGTTACCAAAGGTGTTTTTAAAATCAAAGAAGTAAAAGCAATCGGTTGGAAAGAAACCGAATTTATGCAATATTTAATGGCGATGGAAGAACAATCCACGCATCCAATAGCTAAAGCCATAATGGTATATAAAGGAACTGAAAATAGCTATGAAGCAAAAGAAGTTTCTGAAATTGCTGGTAAAGGATTAAAAGGTATAGTAAACGATAAAACTGTTTTAGTAGGTAACAAAGCCTTGATGACTACCAATAGTATTGATATTCCAAGTGAAACGGAAACTATTGTAGAATCTATAGTATTAGTTGCAATCGATAATCAATTTGCAGGTTATGTAGTAATAGCGGATGAATTAAAAGAGGATGCAAAAGAAACTATTACAGAATTACACAAAGTAGGCATTAAAAATATTATGATGCTTTCCGGTGATAAAGATTCCATTACGCAACAAGTCGCTAAAGAGTTGAATATCGAAAATGCTAAAGGTGGTTTACTACCAGAAGATAAATTAAACGAAGTTGAAATTTTAAAGAAAAATCCTGAAAACAAAATAGCCTTTATAGGTGATGGTATTAACGATGCACCAGTTTTAGCAGCGAGTAACGTTGGTATTGCAATGGGTGGTTTAGGTAGTGATGTAGCTATTGAAACAGCAGACGTTATAATTCAAACAGACCAGCCTTCAAAAGTAGTTAGAGCCATTAAAATAAGTCGTTCTACAAGAAAAATTGTTTGGCAGAATATCATTTTAGCGTTTGGAGTTAAAGTTATTGTATTGATATTAGGAGCAGGTGGTTTAGCCACAATGTGGGAAGCAGTTTTTGCAGATGTAGGAGTAGCATTATTAGCAATTTTAAATGCAGTTAGATTACAACGAATGAGTTGGGATTAAGCAGATTATTCAATTAAACTTCTGTTAAACAAAATCAATAGTTGTTAAAATTTCGTAACTTCGCAATCAATATGAAGCAGTTTTTCCATAAAATAATGTCTTTAGCAATGGCTTTTGTAGTGTTATTCTCTACAATGTCATTTACTGTGAATATGCATTATTGTGGAGATACTTTAGTAGAAACTGCTATCTTTCAAAAAGCCAAAGGGTGCGGAATGGAAATGGAAAAGCCTTCAACCGAAGGATGTTCTATTACCAAGAAAAATTGTTGTGATGATGAACAATTAGCAATTGAAGGTCAAGACGAATTACAATTGCAAGTTGACAAAATCTCATTTGAGCAACAAGTATTTATCGCTTCATTTGTTTATACTTATATTAACCTTTTTGAAGGTTTAGACAATAATGTATCTACTTACGAAGAATATAAACCGCCACTCGTCGTCAGGCAACTCTACAAGATTGACGAGACATACTTAATTTGATTTTTAAACAATAGACTTTTTTATCCTATGACTGCAATGTCGTAAGGATAATTTGCTGTATTCGGTGTTTTTCAAACACCAATGTCTAATTGTTTAATTATCAAAGCCAATGCTAAATAAAAGCATCAAATTTTTAATAGAAAATAAACTCGTAGCAGTTTTACTACTAGTCCTTTTTATAGGTTGGGGAACAGTCAATGCACCTTTCAATTGGGATACAGGATTCTTACCAAGCAATCCTGTTGCTGTAGATGCCATACCAGATATAGGTGAAAACCAACAAATCGTTTTTACCAAATGGGATGGTCGCTCACCACAAGATATAGAAGACCAAATTACGTATCCATTAACCACATCCTTGCTAGGGATTCCTGGAGTAAAAACCATTCGTAGTTCCTCTATGTTCGGCTTTTCAAGTATCTATATCATTTTTGAAGAAGACATAGAATTTTACTGGAGTAGAAGTCGTATTCTCGAAAAACTTAATTCCTTACCAAGTGGTTTATTACCCGAAGGTGTTAATCCTGCATTGGGTCCAGATGCCACAGGATTAGGACAAATATTTTGGTACACGCTTGAAGGTCGTGATGAAAACGGAAATGTAACTGGTGGTTGGGATTTACAGGAATTACGAAGTATTCAGGATTACTATGTAAAGTATGCGTTGTCCTCTGCAAGTGGTGTTTCAGAGGTTGCTTCTATTGGTGGCTATGTTCAAGAATATCAAGTGGATGTAAATCCAGAACTAATGCGTCAGTATAATATTGGATTGCATCACGTTGTAAAAGCGGTTAAGGAAAGCAATAAAGATATTGGTGCACAAACTTTGGAAATTAACCAAGCCGAATATTTAGTGCGTGGTTTGGGTTATGTGAAATCCATTTCAGACATCGAAAATGCAGTAGTCACTTCAGAAGACTATACATCAATTAGAATAAAGGATATTGGAAAAGTCTCTTTAGGTCCTGCAACACGTAGAGGGCTTTTAGATAAGGAAGGTGCAGAAGTTGTTGGTGCTGTTGTGGTTGCTCGTTATGGTGCAAATCCAATGGAAGTCATCAATAACGTAAAAGAAAAAATTAATGAATTAAGTGCAGGATTACCTTCAAAGGTATTGGCGGATGGTAGAACTTCCCAAGTAACCATAGTACCCTTTTATGACAGAACAGAATTGATACAAGAAACTTTAGGTACACTCAATGAAGCCTTAACTTTAGAAATATTGATTACCATTTTGGTCATAATCATTATGGTGTTTAATCTTCGAGCGTCCGTATTAATTTCTGGACTACTGCCAGTAGCAGTTTTAATGGTATTTATAGCGATGAAACTCTTTGGTGTCGATGCTAATATTGTCGCATTATCTGGTATTGCTATTGCTATTGGTACAATGGTCGATGTTGGTGTTATACTATCAGAAAATATAATTCGACATTTAGATGAAGATGATGGCACACAATCCATTAACACGGTAGTTTACAACGCAACAGCCGAAGTATCTGGTGCAATCGTAACCGCAGTAATGACCACCATTATTAGTTTCATTCCTGTATTTACGATGATTGGTGCAGAAGGAAAACTATTCAGACCATTGGCTTTCACAAAAACCTTTGCATTAACAGCTTCTATAATTGTAGCGCTATTTTTAATTCCGCCTTTCGCTGCATTTTTATTCGAAAGAAAAGCATTAATAACACTTTTAAATATGTTTTAAATGGCGTTTTAATAGCATTGGGAATTGTAGCAATAGTCTATGGATATTGGTTAGGATTGATTTTGATAGCGTTTGGAATTACAGCACTTCTCAATCTTCAAAGTAAGATAACAGACAAGCAAGCTAATCTTATCAATATCATTATTTCGGTATCAGCTATTGTATTCTTGTTAGCAGAATACTGGAGACCATTAGGCATTGATAAAAGCATTTTTTGGAATCTCATTTTTGTGAGTGTTATTTGCTTTGGTTTATTAGGTGTTTTCTCATTATTTATAAAATACTACACACGTATTTTAAAGTGGTGTTTAGATAATAAGTTGCTCTTTTTGTCTGTCCCAACAGCTATTGTCATTGCAGGATTTTTCATTATGAAAAATACAGGCAAAGAGTTTATGCCCTCATTAAATGAAGGCTCATTTCTACTAATGCCAACCTCGATGCCTCATTCTGGTGTAGAAGAAAACAAACGTGTTTTACAGCAATTGGATATGGCAGTAGCCAGTATTCCAGAGATTGAAACCGTAGTTGGTAAGGCAGGAAGAACAGAATCAGCTTTAGACCCAGCGCCATTATCAATGTATGAAAATATCATTCAGTACAAACCAGAATATATGCTTAATGAAAACGAAGAACGTCAACGCTATAAAATAAATGAAGATGGTTTGTTTGAATTGAAAGATGGACGATTCATCGCAAATCCAAATAATACTAAAGATGTTACTTTGAGCGTAATTAAAAACTCTCAATTAATAGAAGATAATGATGGTGAGTTTTATAGAAATTGGCGACCAGAAATACAATCACCAGACGATATTTGGAATGAAATTGTAAGAGTCACCAAATTGCCTGGTGTTACCTCTGCACCAAAGCTACAACCTATTGAAACCAGATTGGTAATGCTTCAAACAGGAATGAGAGCGCCAATGGGTATCAAGGTAAAAGGTCAAGATTTAAAACAAATTGAAGCGTTTGGTGTGCAATTAGAAGATATTTTGAAACAAGCTGAAGGTGTAAAAGATGAAGCTGTTTTTGCAGACCGTATCGTAGGGAAACCCTATTTGTTAATTGATATTGATAGAGAAAAAATTGCACGTTATGGCATTTCAATACAAGATGTTCAAGATGTATTAAAGTTGCAGTTGGCGGAATGGTATTAACCCAAACCGTTGAAGGTCGAGAGCGTTATGGTGTACGTGTTCGATACCCAAGAGAGTTAAGAGCTAATCCAACCGACTTAAAACAGATTTATGTACCAGTAGAAAAAGGCAGTCCAGTTCCTTTAAGCGAATTGGCAACAATAAAATATGAACAAGGTCCACAAGTAATTAAAAGTGAAGACACCTTTTTAGTAGGCTATGTATTATTTGATAAAATGGATGGTTTCGCAGAAGTAAGTGTTGTAGAAAATGCACAAGCCTTAATTCAAGAAAAAATAGATAATGGCGAATTAGTAGTACCAAAAGGTATTAATTATCAATTCACAGGAACATACGAAAATCAGTTGCGAGCCGAAAAAACCTTGTCGGTTGTTGTGCCTTTAGCATTAGCAATTATTTTCTTAATTCTGTATTTCCAATTCCGTTCTGTAGGTACATCATTAATGGTATTTACAGGTATTGCAGTAGCATTTGCAGGCGGATTTCTAATGATATGGCTCTATGGTCAAGATTGGTTTTTAAACTTCAATTTCTTTGGCGAAAATCTGCGAGATTTATTTCAGATGCATCCTATTAATTTAAGTGTTGCAGTTTGGGTGGGCTTTATTGCTCTTTTCGGAATTGCAACGGATGATGGTGTAGTTATGGCAACGTATTTAACGCAAACTTTCAATAGAAACACACCAGATAATAAAAAGGAAGTAAGAACATCTGTTGTAGAAGCAGGAGAAAAACGTATCAGACCTTGCTTAATGACAACAGCTACAACCATATTAGCATTATTACCAGTATTAACATCAACAGGACGTGGTAGCGATATTATGATTCCTATGGCAATACCAAGTTTTGGTGGAATGCTTATAGCCTTAATAACCTTATTTGTAGTACCAGTATTATATAGCTGGAAAGCCGAAGTTCAACTTAAAAGAACTGTAAAATGAAACACATAAAATCACACATAAAAACAGTCTTTTTTCTTTGTTCGTTATTCTTTGTTCTCAAAGGAAATGCACAACAATTAGAAGTACTCATAGATGAAGCCTTAACAAACAATCCAGAAATTCAAAAGTTTGAGTTACAATACAAAAGAGCTTCTGAAAAAGTGAATGAAGTCAATACCATTCCGAACACCGAATTTGGAGTTGGTTACTTTGTAAGTGAACCGGAAACCAGAACAGGTGCACAACGCTTTAAAGTATCTGCTAAACAAATGTTACCGTGGTTCGGAACCATTACATCGAGAGAAAATTATGTGAGTTCATTGGCAGATGCTAAATACGAGGACATTGTTATCGCAAAGCGAAAACTAATGGCTTCGGTATCACAATCCTATTATAATCTATACGCGAACAAAGCAAAGCAAGAGGTCTTAACTGAAAACATTAAACTATTAGAAACTTATGAGACGTTGGCATTAACTTCTGTTGAGGTTGGTAAAGCATCCGCAGTAGATGTGTTGCGATTGCAAATGCGTCAAAACGAAATGCAACAATTAAAAGATGTATTGCAACAACAATTTTTAGCAGAACAAACCAAATTCAATAATCTATTGAATAGAGATAATGATGTTACCGTGAATGTGGTAGATAGTGTAATGATACCTTCTGAAGACTTTGATATTACTTCTGAAAATTTAGCATTACATCCTGAATTACTAAAATATGATAAGCTCTATCAATCCATAGAGCAATCAGAATTATTAAATCAAAAAGAAAGCAGTCCAATGATTGGTTTTGGATTAGATTATATCAATGTTTCAGAAAGGCCAAATATGGATTTCAGCGATAACGGAAAGGATATTGTAATGCCAATGGTTTCGGTTTCTATCCCAATTTTCAATAAGAAATACAAATCCCAAACCAAACAAAATGAGTTGCAACAGCAGGAAATTACAGCTCAAAAACAGGAACGATTAAACACTTTGGAAACACTTTTAAGCAAGGCGATTAATGAGCGTATTTCTGCAAGAATAAGTTATACTACTCAAACTAAAAACCTAAAACAAGCAAAAGATGCAGAAGATATTTTAATCAAAAGCTATGAAACAGGAACGATTGATTTTAATGATGTTTTAGACATTCAAGAGTTACAGCTAAAGTTTCAAATGAACCAAATAGAATCTGTGAAGACCTACTTTGTACAAACTACTATAATTAATTATTTAACTAATTAAACTATGAATAAATCAACATATATAATCGTATTGGTAATAATGGTAATTGCTTTTACCTCTTGCCAAAACACACACAAAAAAGAAGTCTCAATATTAGTAAAACATTCGGGAGCTTTAAGAACAATAATGTCTGGTAACATTCAACCCGTAATTAGTTTAGATACACTTTCAAAAAAGAAACATCTATATGCTCTTGGTGCTGTAGATAATCTCAAAGGTGAAATACAAATATTTGATAGTAAACCGAGCAACAGCTTTGTGATTGATAGTAGCTTGCAAATTAAAGATTCTTATAGTCTAAAAGCGTCTTTATTAGTATATGCTGAAGTGGAAGAATGGGATACTTTTCAAATCGAGAATAGTAAGACAAAAAGTGATTTAGAAGAACAAATTTTTGAACTCGCCACAAATAGTGGAATCAATACTGAAGAACCATTTCCTTTCTTATTAGAAGGTATAATCGCCTCTGTGGATTGGCACGTCATAAATTGGAAAGATGGTGATACTATCCACAACCATAAAAAGCATAAGGAATCTGGTTTAAATGGAACTTTAGCAAATAGAAGAGTTCAAATTATAGGCTTCTATTCCACAAAGCATAAAGCAGTTTTCACTCATCATACTACCAATATGCATATGCATTTTAAAACTGATGATAATGCTATTGCTGGTCATATTGATGATTTATCATTTAATCAAACAGTAACATTAAAGCTACCAAAAAAATGAAACATATATATAAAATAAAAGGAATGACCTGTGGCAGTTGTAAAGCATCTGTAGAAAACAGTTTAAGAGATATAGATGATGTTTCCGATGTCGAAGTTAATCTTGAAAATCAAGAAGCAACAATAACTATGGATAAACATATTGATATTGTAGAACTTCAAAAGTCTTTAGCATCGAAATATACCATAACTCAAAAAGAAATAAAGAATGTTTTTACGTCTACGCAATCTTCAAGTTTTGAGATTGAAGAAGAAAAAAGCAAATTACAACAACTTAAACCACTATTACTCATCATCTTCTATATAGCGTCAGCAAGCGTATTGTTAAATTATAAAAATTGGAGTTGGAGCGAGTTTATGCTGGACTTTATGGGCTTATTCTACATCGTTTTTAGTTTTTTCAAGATGTTAGATTTAAAAGGTTTTCCAGAATCCTTTCGTATGTACGACCCTTTAGCTAAACGTGTTCCTTTTTATGGGAAAGTTTATCCATTTATTGAAACAGCTTTAGGACTGATGTTTTTAATGCGGTTTGAAATTAATATAGCTTTAATAATTACACTAATAGTATTAGGGATAACAACAATTGGAGTAACAAAAACATTATTGGACAAAAAATCAATACGATGTGCGTGTTTAGGTACTGCTTTAAAATTACCTATGACAGAAGCCACTTTTATTGAAAATGCTATTATGATTGTAATGGCGACATTAATGCTTATAAATTAAATTGTTATGGTAAATAGACATACGGCGTTAAAAATTAGAAAAACCCACAGGTATTTGGGTCTCTTTTTAGGGATTCAATTCCTGTTTTGGACTATTAGTGGTTTATACTTTAGTTGGACGAACATCGATGAAATACACGGAGACCAATTTAAAAACTTGGAGTATCAACCCAAAGCATTTAATAGTTTAATAAGTCCTTCAGAAATGGATGTTTCAAATGGAATAAAGACTATTGAATTAAGAGATATTGATAATGCACCGTACTATTGGATAAATAAAGAGCAATTGTATAATGCTTTAGATGGAATGCCAAAAAATAGTATTACGCAGGATGAGGCACTCTATATTGCCAAAAACCATATGAAAAGTGGTTTAGAGGTAGAATCTGTTGAGCAAATTACTGAAACTGGAAAACACCACGAGTATCGAGAAAAACTACTACCTGCTTATGTTATCTCATATAAAACAGATGAAGCACTAAAAGCATACGTTTCTGTAAGCGACGGAAAATTTCAAACCGTAAGACATCGTTCTTGGCGTTGGTTTGATTTTCTTTGGATGACACATACTATGGACTATGAAGGCAGAGACAACTTTAATACAATAGTATTAAGAGCATTTTCACTTTTAGGATTGATAACCGTTTTAAGTGGATTTTTACTATGGTACACGTCTTCACCTTCGATTAGGAAGTTAATTAAAAGAAAAAATAAATAGGAATGAAAAAGTATATAATTTATATCGGAATATTAGTAGTTGGTTTACTATTAGGTTGGTTGATTTTTGGTAATTCGTCAAATGAAAATACAAAACAAAATCAATCTGAATCAGTAAAAACCAATCAAATGTGGACGTGCTCTATGCATCCGCAGATTATGAAACCAGAACCAGGCGATTGTCCTATTTGTGGTATGGATTTAATTCCTGCTGAAAATAGTGCAGATGGCCTGTTAGCAGACCAATTCAAGCTCACAGAAAACGCAATGGCTTTAGCCAATATCCAAACAACCGTCGTGGGTAAAGGCAATGCAGAAGGCAATACCATAAAACTATCTGGTAAAATTGCTGAAAACGAAGAAGCCAATGCAGTACAAGTAAGTTATTTCGCTGGAAGAATTGAGCGTTTGAATGTGAGTTTTACAGGCGAAGAAGTTCGTAAAGGTCAATTATTGGCAACCATTTATTCGCCAGAACTCTATGCAGCACAACAAGAATTAATTACAGCAGCATCTTTAAAAGAATCACAACCTGCTTTATACAAAGCAGTCCGTAATAAACTGAAATTATGGAAGCTCTCTGAAAATCAAATCAATCAGATTGAAGAAACTGGAAAAGTGAAAGAAAACTTTCCTGTTTATGCAACCTTTTCGGGTACTGTTACAGAAAAATTGGTAGAGCAAGGCGATTACATTAAACAAGGTCAACCCTTATTAAAAATTGCCAATCTAAACACAGTTTGGGGAAATTTTGATGTGTATGAAAATCAGATTGACCGCTTTAAAAAAGGACAGGAAGTGATGATAACAACCAATGCTTATCCTAATAAAGAGTTTAAAGGTAAAGTAGATTTCATTGACCCAGTTTTAAACACGAAAACAAGAACAGTAACCTTGCGTGTGGTTCTAAACAACAAGGATGATGTATTTAAACCAGGAATGTTTGTAACCGCAAATATTGAAGGCAGTACAGCTAAAAATGACGAAGTATTAACAATTCCTACATCTTCTGTGTTATGGACAGGTGAACGTTCTGTGGTGTACCTTAAAACAAATCCAGACCAACCTATTTTTGAAATGCGTGAAATTAAATTAGGCAATCAAATTGGAAATGAATATGAAGTTGTAGAAGGATTATTTGTTGGAAATGAAATAGTGACTAACGGTACATTTACGGTTGATGCAGCAGCACAATTACAAGGGAAAAAGTCTATGATGAATAAAGATGGTGGTAAAGTAATGACTGGACACGAAGGTCATTTAGGTATGGATAACAATGCATCTAACAAAGAAAGTGACCACACTAATATGAATGAGCGTTTGGAAGTATCAGCGAAATTTCAAGAGCAGTTAAAAGCTGTTTTCAATGCGTATATCAATTTAAAAGATGCTTTAGTAAAAGAAGATTCAAAAAGTACTTCAACAAGCACAAAAACTTTATTAAATGAATTGAACAAAGTAGATATGAAATTGTTGTCAGATAATAAGGCGCATAACCATTGGATGTCATTAGAAGGCGAAATAAAATCTTCTGCAACTTCAATTTCTGAAACGTCCGATATAGAATCACAAAGAGACCATTTTAAACATTTATCATCACATCTAATCAATGCTGTACAACTATTTGGTGTCAATGAAAAGGTTTATGTGGAATTTTGTCCAATGGCAGATAACAATAATGGTGCATATTGGTTGAGCAAAGAAGAAAAAGTAATCAACCCATATTTTGGTGAAGCAATGCTAACCTGTGGAGAAGTAAAACAAGTAATAGAATAATAACAATTAAATTTTTAAACAATGAAAAAAGTAATTTTAAGTGTAGCTGTAATAGCAGCATTAGGTTTAACAAGTTGTAAAAACGAAACCAAAAAAGAAACAGAAACCACAACTACTGAAATGTCAAAAGATATGGCAATGACAGACCTGTCTTTTGGCGTAAGAGGTAATTGCGGAATGTGTAAAAGTACCATCGAAAAAGCAGCTAACGGTGTTGAAGGTGTAGCAAGTGCTAATTGGGATGTCGATAAAAAGAAGATTGACGTGTCTTTTGATGATACAAAAACCGATGCAATGGCAATCCATAAAGCAATCGCAGCTTCAGGATATGATACCGAAAAAGTAGCAGGTGATGAAGAAGCATATGATGGTTTACCAGGTTGTTGTAAATACGACCACGAAATGATGATGAATCAATCTGGTGAAGAAAAAAGTGATGACCATTCAAATCACGACCATTAAGCCAATAATTAAAGAGTCTTTTTAGGAAGGCTCTTTTTTATTTTATGTAATGAAATAAGAATCGCTAATCATTTCATGAAAAGTGTGGTAGATTCATGTAAGGCTTGAAATATATTAGAAAGAAATTTTTATAAATATGTTGATATTCAATGTGCCAATTTTGTACCGCTAATCTTATAAACGATATTATAGTTATGTTTTTACTTTCTGTATTGGAAAGTAGTTTTCAATTTTCTGCCATTCGGTATGCAGGTCGTGTCCTAAATTAGCACTTTTGTGAAAATAGCAAAATTGAGTTTTAAACAATCTGAGTTTTTAAAAACAAATACCTATTTTTTAGGGGGCATTCACCTTCATCAAATTAATAAAAGTTTATTAGAGATAGGTATTACTGGATTTGTTTCCACGTCGTCTCCCAAAACAGCAGGTTTATTTTTCTTTCGGAATTGAGTGCTAATTTGTAGGTATTACTTAACCAATCAATTCCATCTCTAAAACTTCCAAAGACTTTCCCTTGGTTTCTGGTAAGGTTTTCATTAAAACAAAAAACCCCATAAGAGCAATGGCTCCAAAGATAAAGAAGGTGGCAGCATTTCCTATGATTGACAATTCCCAAGGAAAAACCAACTGCACCAACGAACTGATAAGTGAATTTACAAAAGCAATGATACCAATGGCCAAGCCTCTGTATTTAATAGGGTATAGTTCTGACAATAACACCCACATTACAGGGCCTAGTGAAAATGCAAAGCAGGCAATAAAACCTAAGATTCCTATTAAAATCAGATTGGCATTGATGGCCGTAGCAGCAGCTAAAATAGCCCCATCATTTTTACGATAGGTTTGGTTGCCTAATACCGATTTTAGGGCGGTTTTAAAAGCGACATCATTGGTAAATTCTTTGTCGGCCAGTGGCAATAGTTTCTCAGAATTTTGAAAGTTGAACTGACTCATTTTTTCGGACGAAATCTTGAAGGTAGCTTCATGAAAGCCATAAGCACAAACTAAAAGACTGATCGCAATTCCTGCGGTTCCAATTAATAGTAGTGGCCTCCGCCCCATTCGATCAATCAAATAGATGGCAACAAAGGTAAAAATCACAGAAATCGTACTCAATAAAACCCCAGAAGAAAAAGCGGCATCTGTACCAATGCCTGTTTGTTTAAAAATAGAAGTCGCATAGAAATAAACCGCATTGATTCCTGTAATTTGTTGTAATACGCCTACCACTAGGCCAATCGTTAAAATAAACCTCAATGATGGTTTTAGGATCTCCTTAATTTTTAAAGGAGTTTTATTTTTATCGGCTTGAAGATTCTCTTCTATAGCCTTACTTTCTATTGCCCCCCTTGACGCTCCATGAATTTTTACCAATACTTTTTTGGCTTCTGAAAACCTTCCTTTTAAATACAACCAACGTGGGCTATTTGGAACAAAAAACAAAAGAATAAAATAGCATAAAGCGGGAATTAACTCCACGCCTAGCATCCATCTCCAAATATTTTCATCAGTAAGAAATGTACTTTCTGAGGTATTGTATTTATTAAAGAAATAATTGCTTAAAAAGGCGGCAAAAAAACCAAAAACGATATTCAACTGTTGTATTGAAACTAACTTACCTCTATTTTCTGGGGTCGATATTTCTGCTATATAGATGGGCGCCAACACCAATGCTGCACCAAAAGCAATTCCACCAATAATTCGAGCGATATAGAGCAGCTCATAAGAAATTGCGACTGCAGACAATATCGCAGAAATTGCATACAGGAAGGCCACAAAAAGAAGTAATTTTTTTCTTCCGAAATGATCACTCAATCTGCCTGAAAACAACATGGAAAACATAGCAGCAAAAGAAGGGGCACTTACGACCCACCCAGATTGAATTTCGGATAAATTAAATGCGGGCCCTGCATAGGACATAACACCTGAGATAATACCTGCATCAAAGCCAAAAAGAAAACCTCCCAGTGCAACAATAAAACTGATAAAAATGAGGTATGCCCTCTGATTCATAATTAATGTTATATTTAAAAAAGTAAATTTAACTTAATTATGATAAATAGCATTGTGCTTTTGAATACAAATTAAAAAAGATAAACCAATCAGAAAAACGAATTGACAAAAATCGAATTAATATGTAAAAACTAATAAGAGACTTCGGTTTTGATATTGAACAGCCTCTAAATGTATAGTACAGCAATTAATATAGAATTAAACAAATTCAAAAAACTATTTCAAGAACAAATCAAAAAGTAATAATTACTTTTGTACTTGATAAAAACATCAATTTTTTAAAAAAAGTTTGTATTAATTTAATTTCAATGATAAAGAAAACGCCCAATTATATTCAATACATCGTTAAAAATGTCTTCTTTTTATTTCTATTTAATGTGTTATTTAGAATTATTTTTTACAATTTTTCAATGGAATTGGAAGGGCTATCGGCAAATGAAATTCGAAAATCTTTTTTATTAGGAATTCGGTTTGATTTAAAATTGGCCATCCTTTCCTTTTTTCCATTAGCGCTTTTGATATTGATTGTAAATTATCGTTTTTTTACAAAAAGGATCTACAAGAAAATAAACACTATTTATTTGACTGCTACCTACCTCGTTATTTTACTTTTTTATGTGGTAGATTTTGGACACTACGAATACCTTGCAATGCGCGTAGACGCAAGTGCACTTCGTTTTTTAAGTAATTTAAAAATCTCTTCTCAAGTTTTATTTGAAAGTTATCCTGTTTATAAAGGATTTTTTGGCCTTGTCGTCTTTGGTTTTATAAGTTTTAAATTTGCAAATCACCTCTACAAAAAAAACAACACAACGCAAAAGGTGCGCTCTAAGAAAATAAAAGCGTGCTATTTTATTGGACTTTTTCTTTTGCTTTCTTTTGGCGTTTACAACAGTATTACTCACTATCCTTTGCGATGGAGTGAAGCCTTTTTTTCAAAAAAGAATTCTGTAAATCAATTTGGACTAAATCCGATTCTATATTTCTTTGATAGTTTTGCGTTTAGAAGCGAAGGCGTTGATATGGAAAAGTTGCAAACCTATTATCCTGTGATTGCAGCCCATCTAAATTTATCAAAAGACAGCATTTCTTTTGAGAAAAAAGTAACTTTTACAGACCCATATCAAGAAAAACCCAATGTGATTTACGTGATGTTAGAATCTACGGGAACTGCCCCTATGAGCTTCTATGGAAATCCATTGAACAGTACACCAAAAATGGATTCAATCCTAAAAGAGAGTGCGAGTTTTTCTAAATTTTATGTTCATAAGCCTGGGACAGCAGGAAGTGTTTTTGCTAGTATTACCGGCTTGCCTGATATCGATGATGTGAAAACAGTTTCTAGAAATCCGTTAGCAATCGATCAGCGAATTATTTTTGATCAATACAAGGGATATGAAAAAAGATATTTCATTGGGGGAAGCGCCAATTGGGCAAATATTAGAGCCGTTTTCCAATCGAATATAGAAGGGTTGAAAATTTTTGAGGAAGGTAGTTTTGAAGAAGAAATAAGAGCGGATGTTTGGGGAATTGACGATTACGAACTGTTCAAAGAATCAAACAAAGAACTCAAAAAATTACATCAAAAAAAACAACCATTTGTTGCCTATATTCAAACAGCCACCAATCACATGCCCTTTACAGTTCCAAACAAAAAGGAAACGTTTAGGCCAATACTTGAAAAGGAGATTTCAGAAAAAACATTACTCAAAGGTGGGTTTCGATCTTTAGGACAGTTGAACGGCATTCGATACTTAGATTTTAATGTGGCGCGTTTTTTGGAAAGAGCCAAAGAAGCAGGCTATTATGACAATTCTATATTTGTCTTTTTTGGAGACCATAGAGGCGGTATGAAGCGATTGAATTTTTTGGATGACAATGAAGATGATTTAGGAATTCAAGTGCATCATGTGCCATTTTTTATACATGCACCAAAGTACATAAAACCTCAGGTGCTAGACAAATATGCCAAATTGGTAGATGTGTTCCCAACCGCAACAAGTTTGGCCAAATTAGACTATACAAACTATACGCTTGGAAGAGATTTACTAGACAGTACAAACACAGACACAGCAGCCTTTGTATACATTCAAAGTAAAGGAGAAAGAGCGGTCGGTTTAATTAAAGATGGTTTTTATTATGAAAAAACAAACATTTCTAAAAAAGCCAGTTTGTATCGATTGGATGCCAAAGAACAAATAGATATTAAAGAACAAAATCCGTGGATAGCACAAAGCATGGACAGCCTGCTCTCTGGATATTATTACAGCACTAAGTATTTGTATTTCAACAATAAAAAATTAACGGAATAATCGATGATCAACCTTACGATACAAAAAGTAATAACCTCGGGCCAATAATACCCCCAAAAGCATTCCTAATGAGACATCTATTGGGAAATGAACTCCCAAATACAATCTGCTGTAGGCGAAAAGTAGTGGAAAGCAAATAATCAAATAAATATACCTGTATTTTGCTCTCAACACAAGAATGGTAAATACAGCAAAAAATGTTGAAGTGGCTGCGTGACCAGACACAAAACTAAAACTTTGGGGTTTTATAAACGTTCTTAAAATTTCTTGTATTTCAGGATCGTTATTGGGACGCAATCTTGCGGTAGAATTCTTAATTAAATTCACAAATTGATCGGAAAATGCGACGAGTAAAATCATGGAAAAAATGATAAAACCTCCACGTTTCCATCCGTTTGATTTGATCACTAAATAAAAGATTAAAATAAACAATGGAGACCAACTGAATTGATTGGTTATTAATAACCAAAAAGAGTCCCATTGCTCGTTTCCTAAACTGTTTAAAAAAACCAAAAGATCTTTGTCTTTTTGTAAAAGAGATACTATCAAATTACTTTCCAACTTTTAAAATTTCTACTTCAAAAATGATATCTGCTTTGGGAGGAAATATTCCACCTCCTTTTTCACCATAAGCAATATAGTATGGAATAAAAAGGCGTGCCTTTTCTCCTTCTCTAAGCTTCTTTAAACCTTCTTTAAATCCCGTAATTAAGGGTCTTTCTTTATTGTCTAACTGAAACGTAAACGGTTTTTTACCGGCATCTAAGGTAGATTGCAATCTCTTTCCATCTCCTAAAAATAAAGTGAAGTTGATTGTGATTGGCTGGTTATCAACCACTTTTTTACCACGGGTACTTTTCAACTTTAGAACCTTTAAACCAGATGCCGTTGCCCTAACTTTATCTGCTCCTAATTTTGTGTAATTTGCCGTTTTTGCTTCTAAAAATTGATTATATCGGACTTGTTCTGCTTTTTTTGTTGCCGCAAGTTGTTCTTTCTGAGCATTGGCAACAGTAACTTCTGCAGCTAAAAATGTTTTTGAAGCATCAAAATTTTCAGCCTTCTCTCCGACTCTAAGAATTTTTACAGCGAATATGGTGTCTGATTGTTTGATAGCATGAACAACGTCTAGTCCTTGCACAACATTCCCAAAAATACTATGTTTACCATTCAACCAAGGGGTTGGTTTGTGGGTTATAAAAAACTGACTTCCGTTGGTATTGGGCAAGCCTGGATTTGCCATTGATAAAATACCTGCAGCATCGTGCTTGTATTTAAAACCTCCAGTGCTATCTTTTGGGAACTCATCGGCAAAAAGGTATTTAGAGCCGCCGCTACCCGATTCTACATCATCTCCTGCTTGAATTATAAAATTAGGAACAACGCGGTAAAAACGAAGCCCGTCATAGAAGTTTTTCCCACTGAATTTACCCCCTACTTTGGGATGTGTCCCTTCTGCCAAACCCACAAAATTGGCAACTGTTAACGGGGTATCTTCTGGATATAATTCTAAAAGAATATTCCCTTTACTCGTTTGCATATCTACATAAAGTCCGTCATTTAACTCATTGTAAGTTGACTTAGGGACCGGATCTGCATAAAGTTCGTCATTTAACTCATTGTAAGTTGACTTAGGGACCGGTTTACAAGAAACGATAATCGTCAGCAGTAGGATTACTATTTTATAATTCTTCATTATTTACTTTAGAATTTCCAACAACTCAACTTCAAAAATCAATGTAGAAAATGGTTTAATCAATGCACCTCTTTCTTGGGTACCATAAGCCAATTCTTGAGGAATAAAGAATTTGTATTTAGACCCCTCATTCATCAACTGCAATCCTTCTGTCCAACCTTTAATTACTTGATTCAATGCAAAGACTGAAGGAGTTCCTCTGTCTACAGAACTATCAAATACTTCACCAGCAATTGTCGTTCCATGGTAATGTACTTTGACTCTTGTGGAAGGACCTGCTGGTTTTGGTCCTTTTCCTTGCTTCATCACCAAGTACTGCAAACCACTTGCCGTCGTTTTTACTCCTGATTTTGTTTTGTTAGCTTCTAAAAACGCAATTCCTTCTTTTTTAACACCTGAAAATTTTAAGGCCGCTTCTTTGTCTTTTTTAGCAAACTGCGCTTTTCTTTTTTCCAATTGTAATTTTTGGAAAAACGGTTTTAAGATTCCGTTCAAATCTTTGGGATTGATCAAAAGATTTAATGAGTCCATTCCGTTTCTAAAACCTTGTTGGTATAAATCAACATCTGCTTTGTCCCAATTTGCTTTGATCTTTACTGCCATATCCAATCCTAAGGAATAACTTACAGAATCCAACTCGTTCTCTAATGACTTCTTTTCTACTTGTTGATTGTTACAGGATACTAGGCTTGTTAAAAAAGCTGCAAATGCTAGGTTTTTAATTGTTTTCATCTTTCTTTTTTTTAATATTTAATAATGTTACGGTACTTTTTATCGTTTGATTTACTTCAATTTTATTGCCATCTCCAGCAATTCCAAATGCATGATAAGAAGGAATTACAAAGGTAACAATTTCACCAACTTTCATCAACTTTATTCCTTTTTGTAGTCCGGAAATAAAATCTTCTTTGTCAATTTTATATTTTTTTACTCCAAGAGATTCTTGACTATACAGCACGGATCCTTGTAAGTCAGTAATATTATATTCTAAAAGAACTTCGTCACCAAATGCTGGGAGCGGGCTGTTCTCTTGTATTTTATTGTGATAAACATACCAAAACCCACTTTTGGAAACCTCATAGATTTGGGTAGTGTCTTTGTCAATGTACATTTGTATTTGTGCAACTTCTTGAGCATTTAACGCTTTTGAGGTTGCAACGGTTTCAGAAAGTAATGTTGAAGATGGTCTTGGATTCACAGGTCTTCTTGCTTCATTCTTTGAGCATCCGTAACAGAATAAAACCAATAAAAAAATTCCTTTAATTTTCATATGATGCAGCTAATTCTTGTTGATATGTTACAACTAATGAAGTGAATTTAGCAACCGTTTCCTCCATCGATAAATCTGACTTACCTCCGGCAGCATTATCGTGTCCTCCACCCTCAAAATGGTTTCTTGAGAATTGATTTACTGAAAAAGTACCTTTCGATCGGAAAGAGATCTTAACAATATTTTGCTCTGCATCTTCAATAAAAATGGCGGCAAAAATAATTCCTTTGAGCGATAACGCATAATTGACAATTCCTTCCGTATCTCCTTTTTGAAAATCAAAACGTTTTTTCTCTTCATTGGTAATCGTGATATAGGCTGTTTTACAATCTGGTACAATTTTCATATTACTCAATGCTAGTCCTAACAACAATAATCTGTTATAAGAGTTTGCATCATAAACGTTGTTATGAATCTTATCGTTTTCTGCACCCTTGTCAATTAAGTCTGCAATAATTCGGTGAGTTTTGCTGGTGGTAGAACGAAAACGAAAAGAACCTGTATCTGTCATAATACCCGTATATAAACAGGTAGCAATGTCTGCGTCTATTAGGTCTAAATCGTTGTTCAATTCAATAAATTGATAGACCATTTGACAAGTAGAACAAATCTCCACATCAGAGTACATATATTTTACAGTATCGGGCTGTTGGTGATGATCAATCATTGCAAAATCATTAGGGTATTGTTCCAAGGTATTTTGCATATCAGCACCAACCCGGTGTAGCGCATTAAAATCCAATAAAAAAATAATTTCTGAATTCTTAATTGCCCTTTGGGATTGACTGTTTTGCCAATCGAAACGATAGGTTGTATCTGACCCTGGTAACCAGTGCAAAAACGCTGGATACTCATTGGGAACAACTACTGTTGCATTGTGGCCTTTTTTTGCTAAATACTTAGACAAGGCAAGTGTTGAGCCCATGGCATCTCCATCTGGGTTGCGGTGTCCAACAACAACAATGTTCTTTGGTTTCTTTAAGAAAACTTTTAATTCTTCAAATCCTTTCAAAATCATATGTGGCGAAGATACAATTTAATTAAAAAAATTGTGTAATTTCGCGGCGATTTTGTGGGGCACTCCTACAAAAATATACTCGTAATCAAAAAGTCAATATCATGTCAACAAATAGAACATTTACAATGCTAAAACCAGATGCTGTTGAAAACGGTCATACTGGAGCTATTTTAGAAAAAATCAATGCTGCAGGGTTTAGAATTGTAGCTTTAAAGAAAACACAAATGACAAAAGCGGATGCTGAATCTTTTTATGCAGTGCATAATGAGCGTCCGTTTTTTGGAGAATTGGTAGCATTTATGACACGTGGCCCTATTGTGGCTGCGATCTTAGAAAAAGATAACGCAGTAGAAGATTTTAGAGCTTTAATTGGTGCTACAAATCCTGCGGATGCTGCTGAAGGAACCATCAGAAAAATGTATGCAACTTCTATGGGAGAAAATGCAGTTCATGGTTCAGATTCTGATGAGAATGCTGCTATTGAAGGAAATTTTCATTTCTCTGATAGAGAGCAATTCTAAATAGAATTCCTATCATAAGATTAAAAAAAAACTCACAACCTTGGTTGTGAGTTTTTTTATATACCTCAAAAAACACCTAAAAAATTATTCATTACAGCTAGTAATGTCATAGCCCTCTCTAAAATAAGTAGCATGAATGTCTCCAATATCATTGAGCCAATCTATCACATTATTGTTACATTTAAACCGAGGTGTCAAAGTGGAAGTATGTCCAAAATTTAAATCTACGGTAATTTTATTACCTTCATACCACCAATCGTTCCCAGAACGTCCACTGTCTATTACTTCTTGAACCGTTTCAAATTCCCCATTTTCAGAATACAAGGTATAGCGTTTGTTTGCTGTGAATTCATACATCACACTTCCAACAAAACCAGTAAGATTCCAGCGACCAATAACGGTTGCTTCTGTTGAATCGACTACATCTTCATTGGAAGAACAGCCTAAAAGACTAAAACAAAAAAAAATTAAAACGATTCTTTTCATGAGGGACAGATTGTATTTGTTAATTTTTATAAATATAGGTTTTTTTTTGAAATTTGGTTAAGATGTATTGCTAGGCATTAAATCAACAGTAACTTAGAAATAATTTCATCTCCAAATTCTTCATTTATCATTTTAATAATTTTTTCTTTCCCATAACTTAATTCCTCTCGTAACACAGAGGATGTTAATTGAATTATTAATGTTTTATTTTGCAATTTGACTCCACTTGTATGATTGGCAACTCCAGGACCCATCATTTGATTCCATATTTCTTCTGCCTTTATTTTTTGCATTCCTTTGCTCAAATTATTTTCATTAATAAAGCTTTGCATTAAGTCTTTTACTGAAAAAGAATCATTTTCTCTTTTTGCCATATTTTTCTTGCTTTTAGCTTGTGGCATTTGCCCTTGCGAATTATTGTATTTCCTTTTTTTTATGGTCATTCCAAACCTTTATTTCACCATCAGAAACAAAAAAGTTTATAAAATACTTTTCAAACTCCCTGAATTTTGAATAAAATTACAAATTAAAAATCTGATACGGATTGTTACTTTGTTTTAAAATATTCTCTGTTCGGTCAGCATGTGTATCTGTAATAAATATCTGGCCAAATGTCTCTTTGCTAACCAAATCTATTATTTGAGAAACACGACTTTCATCCAGCTTATCAAAAATATCATCTAACAATAAAATGGGAGTGACTTTCGATTGTTGTTTAATAAATTCAAACTGAGCCAATTTTAGTGCAATTAGATAGGATTTTTGTTGTCCTTGTGAACCAAACTTCTTGATGGAATAGGCACCAATTTCAAAACTCAGATCATCTTTATGAATCCCTGAAGTGGTGTACTGAATGATTTTGTCCTTTTCTAAAGAATTTTTCATCAGCGCCATCATCGAAAAATCTTGTAACTGACTTTTATATTTTAAATTGACATTTTCTTTGTCACCAGAAATTATTTGATATTTTTGATTAAATATAGGGATAAATTCCTCCAAAAATAGTTTTCTAACCTCATAAATCCTTGCTCCATATTCTGAAAGCTGCTCGTCATATACATTTAAGTTGAGCGCATCAAAAGTTCTGTTTGCTGCAAAATACTTTAAAAGGGCATTTCGTTGACTCAAAACCTTATTATAGGAAATTAAATCTTTTAGATAGCTTTTGTTTTGTTGAGAAATGACTCCATCTATAAACTTACGTCTTGTTTCACTTCCTTCTGTAACTAAATCTCTATCTGCTGGTGAAATAATCACCAAGGGCAATTGTCCAATATGTTCAGAAAACTTCTCGTAGCTCTTCCCGTTTCTCTTTAAAACTTTTTTTTGCCCTCGTTTTAAACTACATATAATTTTCTCATTTCTATCGTTTAAAAAATAATCGCCTTCTACAATAAAAAAACCTTCTCCATGTCGAATGTTCTGTAAAGCAACTGAATTAAAGTAACTCTTCGCAAAAGAAAGATAATAAATTGCGTCCAATACATTTGTTTTCCCCACACCGTTGTCGCCAACAAAACAGTTTATTTTTTCTTGAAAATCAAAGGATTGAGTTTCAATATTTTTAAAATTAATTAACGAGAGTTTTTGTAAATACATAAATAATTAAGGGTATTAAATAGGAATTGCAAATTATTGAAAATTTAGGGAATTATCCGCTTTTAAAATCCAATTAAAAAAACTATTTTTGTCGCCACTAATTTTTTAAGCAAACATGGCAACATACAAGAAAAAAGGGTACAAACCTTCAGATAAAAAAGACCAACAACAAGTTGATGAGATTCAAAGCACAACGGCAGAAGTATTCAATACTTTAGACGAAACTGCGAGTAAATCTGAACAATGGATCGAGAAAAACAGCAAACTATTATTTAATAGTTTGATTGTAATTGTTGTTTTTGTATTAGGATTGTTAGGTTATAATAAATACATTTCAGAACCCGCAGAATTAGATGCTGCTAATCAATTAGCTTTTCCAAGAAAATATTTCAATGATGCAGCTGTCGCTGGATCGTCAATAGATTCTTTATTGGTTTTAGGTTTAGAAGGAGCAGATGGTAAATACGGCTTTATAGATGTTGCGGCTAAGTATAGTGGTACAAAATCTGGTAATCTAGCAAACTATTATGCAGGTGTTTCATATTTACAATTAAAAGAATATGCGAAAGCAATCGAATATTTAGAGCAATTTAATTCTGATGATGAACTTATTGGTACTGTTGCACTAGGTGCTATTGGAGACGCTTTTGCAGATATCGATCAACCAGAACAAGCATTGGAATATTACATTAAAGCTGCTAATAAAAAAGACAACGCTTTTACAGCGCCATTATTTTTACAAAAAGCAGGATTTACAGCAATGGAATTGAAAAAATTTGGGAAAGCTGAAGCTCTTTTTACGCAAATTAAAGAACAGTATGCTACTTCTGAACAAGGTAAAGACGCTGATAAATATATCAATGCAGCTAAATACGCGCAATAGTATTTAGAGATTTGTTTTTAGGAGTTCGTAAAAACCTAACGACTAAAACCGAATAGATGGCAACAACCAATTTATCATATTACGATAAAGCAACAATCCCAAATGCGAAGACTTTTCGATTTGGGATTGTTGTTTCTGAATGGAATCCAGAAATCACCACAAACCTTGCAAAAGGAGCAATCGCTACCCTTTTAGACTGTGGGGCATCGAAAGAAAATATTATTTCTTGGGAGGTTCCTGGAAGTTTCGAACTTATTTATGGTTGTAAAAAAATGATTGAATCTCAAAAAGTAGATGCAGTTATTGCCATTGGAAATGTCATCCAAGGAGAAACAAAACATTTTGATTTTGTTTGCGAAGGAGTAACACAAGGAATTGTAGATTTGAATATTAAATATGATGTTCCAGTCATTTTCTGCGTATTGACAGACAATACGAAGCAACAGTCTCTAGATCGCTCTGGGGGAGCTCTCGGAAATAAAGGAATTGAATGTGCTGTAGCCGCAATAAAAATGGCGGCATTAAAACATTTCGATCGAAAAGCTGACCATATTGGTTTTTAAAAAAAACCAAGATCATCTTCAAGTACTTTTAACCTCAATTTTCGGAAATTCATTTTAAATTCTGTAAATTTGAAATATGCTTTCAATTGGTATACAAATTGATTCACATCAATGACGATTCTCAATTCAAACAAATACACTATGGGATTTTTTAAACGTACAAATAAGAAATTTGATTATCAACCACGTTACTACAAAGGAGAAGGGAGTCCTTTTAAAATAGAACATAAATTAGATCAATTTAGAAGTACAACTGGTAAAAACAAAGGAATTAAATCTAAGTTTTCTGATGCTCTAGAGGAATTAAAGAACCCCGACCAAAAAGTAAATAAAAACCTAATGATTATTATTGGTATTTTACTTTTTATCTTCTTATATATTATCGATTTCGATTTATCAATATTTTTCAATAATTAATGTCAGACATTATTCAACTTTTGCCAGATCATGTGGCAAACCAAATAGCTGCTGGTGAAGTAGTACAAAGACCTGCCTCAGTTGTTAAAGAGTTGCTGGAAAACGCGATTGATGCGGGTGCAAATTCTATAAAATTACTTTTAAAAGATGCTGGTAAAACATTAATTCAAGTAATTGATGATGGAAAAGGAATGAGCACCACTGATGCGCGTTTATGTTTTGAACGCCATGCAACTTCCAAAATAAAAAAAGCAGCAGATTTATTCAATCTCAATACCAAAGGTTTCCGTGGAGAGGCATTGGCCTCTATTGCTGCAATTGCACATGTAGCCCTCAAAACAAAACAGGAAAATGACGAATTGGGAAGTCAAATTAAAATTGAAGGGAGTAAAATCATCTCGCAAGAATTTATTTCAACCGCAACTGGAACCAGTTTAGCAGTAAAGAATTTATTTTATAACATTCCTGCTCGAAGAAATTTCTTAAAATCAGACACCATAGAAACCCGTCACATTATTGATGAATTTCAACGGGTGGCTTTGGCCCATCCCGGCATTTCTTTTTTATTACATCATAACAACAATGAAGTCTACAATTTAAGGAGTAGCAATCTAAAAAAACGAGTGGTTGCAATTTTTGGGGCTAAGATGAACGAAAAATTGGTACCCATCGAAGAGAAAACAGATTTAATTACAATACAAGGTTTTATTACCAAACCCGAATTTGCAAAAAAGAAAAGAGGAGAACAGTTCTTTTTTGTAAATGATCGTTTTATTAAAAGTTCTTATCTAAATCATGCCGTTATCAATGCATTTGACGGTTTACTAGAACACTCAAGTCACCCCTCCTATTTCTTATATTTATCGGTACCCGCAAATAGCATTGATATTAATATTCATCCGATGAAGACAGAGATAAAATTTGATAATGAAAAAGCATTATATGCTATTTTAAGAGCGACCATAAAACATAGTTTAGGACAATACAATGTGGCACCTGTTTTAGATTTCAACAGAGACGCCAATTTAGACGTCCCTTATCACTTTAAAGGAAAAACAGGAACCTCTACACCAAAAATTACTGTAGACCCCGATTTCAATCCTTTTAAAGAGTTTGAACAAACCAAAACACAGCTTCCATATAAGCGAGAGGTTTCTACAGAAAGTTGGGAATCACTATACACCCATGTAAAAGTTGAAAGCAACGAAACAAACCAAGCCGCTTTGTTTGATACTGAAACAGCAAAAGAAACTGGAAAGACATTACAAATTCAACGAAAATATTTATTAAGCGCTATTAAGTCTGGCGTGGTATTAATCAGTCAATCCTTAGCACATCAGCGAATTTTATATGAAAATTTCTTAGAGAGCATTACTGTAAAAGAAGCCAACAGTCAACAGTTATTATTTCCCGTAAATATTCAATTAATTGCTTCAGAAATTGAGATTATCTATTCTCTAAAAACAGAATTAGAAAATGCCGGTTTTTCTTTTGGCGAGTTTACAAAAACAGGGGTTACTATTAAAGGAATACCCGTTTCTGTGACCGAAAGTCAGATTACGGTTATTTTAGAAGAATTAATTCGTGATATTGATTTGGAAGTGCCTGATGCGAGTTTTAGTCCTTTTGATCTAATGGCGAAGTCTTTTTCTAAAACATTGGCCATTAAAACAGGCACTATACTTTCTGCCTTAGAACAAGAAAATCTTGTAAACGACTTGTTTTCTTGTAAAGAACCCAGTATTTCTCCTTTTGGGAAATCGACTTTTAAAACTTTGACTTTAAAAGAAATTGATTTAATTTTTAACAATTAAGATTATGGGAAATATTACAGAAACAGTCAAACACCTGATCATTTTAAATGTTATTTTATTTGTTGTTCCACAATTTTTAAATTTAGATTTAACAAATATTCTTGCTTTACATTTCCCTCAAAATGAGCACTTTGGATTCTGGCAATACCTAACTAGCACTTTTATGCATGGGAGTTTTGGGCACATACTTTTTAATATGTATGGATTGTATGCTTTTGGTACTCCACTAGAACAAATATGGGGGAAAAAGAAGTTTCTCTTTTTCTATTTTTCAACAGGAATTGGTGCAAGTATTATTTATACACTTGTAAATTATTATCAGTTTAATGATGCCTTTGAAAAACTTATAGAATTAGGAGCTACAAAAATGGAAATCATGAAATTGATGGATCCAACACTTATTTATAATGATGAAATTTTACAGACTGTTAATTCTCTCTACAACACATCTGCATTGGGTGCTTCTGGAGCTGTTTATGGCGTTCTAGTCGCCTTTGGTTTGTACTTTAAAGAAGCAAAATTAGCGATGATATTTTTTCCAATTCCAATTGCAGCAAAATACTTTATTCCGATACTTCTTTTGGGAGATTTATTCTTTGGAATGACAAGGTACTCTTTAGGAAATATTGCACATTTTGCGCATGTTGGTGGTGCCCTTGTTGGTTTTATCATTGCATGGTATTGGAAAAAAAACCAATTTAAATTTTCTTAAATGAGTTTCGTACACACCCTACAAAATAAATATAAAGAAGCCAATATTGTTGAAAGGCTAATCTACATCAATGTAGTCATCTTTATACTCTCTATTTTTTTTAGTGTGCTTCCTGGCTTGTACAAAGGGCAAACTAACTGGCTGGTAAATTGGTTTTCTTTAGACTCCAGCACAGAAGTATTCTTATCAAAACCATGGGCAATTGTTACTTACGGGTTTTTACATGCAGATTTTTTTCATTTAATATCGAATCTCATTATTTTGTATTATATCGGAAACCTTTTTGTACAATACTTTACACAAAAACAATTCCAGACTTTTTATTTTCTAGGAATTATTTTTGGCGGACTGTTGTTCATTCTTTGTTATAATTATTTTCCACTTTTTAGCAATAATCAAGGTCAATTAATAGGAGCTTCTGCTGGAGTTTCTGCAATCTTCGTAGGAATTGCCAACTACATGCCAAACTATCAACTAAAATTGCGATTTATCGGTTTTGTAAAATTGTGGCATTTGGCAGGCATATGGGTAATTCTAAATTTCATGGGTTTGAATGGAGGAAATGCTGGTGGAAATTTCGCACATTTGGGCGGTGCACTCTTTGGATATCTTTATACAAAACAAGGAACGAGTAAAAGTACTGGGATTTTAAATTGGCTAGCTGCACGCTTTCAGAAAAAAGAAAAACCTTTAAGAACAGCTTATAGATCATCTACAAAAAAGAAAAAAACACCCCCAAACACAGGACCAAATCAAAAACAAATTGATGCTATTTTAGATAAAATTAGCAAGTCAGGCTATGATACATTAACAAAAGCAGAAAAAGACTTCTTATTTAAACAAGGAAAGCGTTAATATGAAAAAATTATCGTTTGTTGACAAAATAATCTACTTGCTAAATTCACTTTTAGCGATCCTTTTAGTATTGTCCTATTTACTCCCTTTTGTATCTCCAAATAGTATTGCAATTTTTGCAATTTTAAGCCTGTTTGTCCCCGTTTTAATTTTTCTGAATGGATTGTTTGTCATCTACTGGTTGCTAAAACTAAAAAAACAGCTCCTTCTCTCCTCCTTGGTTTTAACGATTGGTTTCTTTTTTTCAACCCCTTTTTATAAAATTTCTGATAAAACTTCATCGCTGAACAAAGATCTAAAAGTGATGAGTTACAATGTAAAGTCATTTGATTTATTTCATAATACAAAAGAAAGTAATCCCTCAATAAATGGCTTCGATTACATTGCAACAATAGCTCCAGATGTACTTTTAGTGCAAGAATATTATCAATCTAGTAAAATCAAATTAGACTTTCCATATCAATACATTAAAAAACAGAATATTGGCGGTAGGTTTGGAATGGCTATTTATTCTAAATTTAAAATTATAAATAGCGGTTCATTGGATCTAAAAAAGACCGGAAACAACATTATTTTTGTTGATATTTTGAAAGAAAAGGATACTATTCGAATCTACAATTTACACTTAGAATCTTTAAAAATTAAACTTTATGAAGAAAACTTTGGTGAAAAGGATTCAAAAAAACTAATTGATAGAATAAGTCTTTCGTTCAAAAAACAAGCGGATCAAACCGCTTTATTTTTAGCACATGAAAAAAAATGGAAAGGAAGAAAAATAGTAGGTGGTGATTTTAATAATACCGCATATTCTTGGGTTTACAACCAAATTGGAGACAACAAAATAGATGCATTTATAGCTGCTGGTAAGGGGTTTGGAAAAACGTATCGCTACTTTTTACCAACCCGAATCGATTTTATTTTTACGGACATAAAAGCCAACATAAGTACCTTTAAAACCTTTGACGTAAAATATTCAGACCACTTTCCGATTCTTACAAAAGTAAACTGGGAAACTGAATTTTAGTGCTGCTATTCTGTTTTCCGCACCTTCTTTAAATGCAAATGATTGATAGGATTGATCCCTAATCCTGTTAGGTTTTTGTTCGTAAAACGAAGCACTTCATCATAATACAATGGGATTACAGGGGCTGTAGCCATCATTAAACTGTCCATTCGCTGATAGATAAGATGTCGCTTTTGAGTATTAACTGTCTCTACTGCATTTTCATACAATGCGTCAAATTGATTGTTTTTATAGTGAGTATAATTAGGTCCGTTTGGAGAGAAGTTTTTACTGTGATAAATGAATAAATAATTTTCAGCATCTGGGTAATCAGCCACCCAACTTCCTCTAAAAACACTTAACTTTCCGTTTGCTTTTCGCTCCCGTAGCGTAGATGCGGGCAAAACTTCTACAACAACTTTCAACCCTATTTTTTGCATCTCTCTTTGAATGTATTCACACAAATCTAGGTATTGACTATCGGTACTTATGGTGATTTTAGGATTGTTGTTTCCAGATTTCAATTTATAAGTCTCAATCAATTGTTTCGCCTTTTGTGGTTGATAGGTATATCCTTTCATCTGGTTGAAAGAAGGCAATCCTTTGGGAATGAAGCCATGTATGGCCGGAGTCCCAATTCCATTTCTTAGATATAAAATCATTTTTTCTTTATCAAAACCATAATTCAAGGCTTTTCTCAATAGCAACGAATTGGCTTCCTCCTCTGCTGCATCCATATATACCCCAAGGTATTCTGTATTCAAGTAAGGACTTGTCATCATCTTAATTCTTGAGGCATAACGCGATTGCAATTTTCCATTCTTGGTTAGGAGATCATCTTTATAAGAATTATCAATACTGTTTAAAAAATCGAGATTTCCTTGAACGAATTGTAAGAATTCACTTTGCTTGTCGGGTAAAAAAGTAATCGCTACAGCTTCTAAATAAGGAAGTTGTACTCCATTTTCGTCTGTCTCATAAAAATAATTATTCTTTCTTAGAACCAATTTAATATTCTCTTTCCACAATTTGAAATGAAAAGGTCCTGTTCCAATTGGATTTTCTCTAAAAGAATCGCCAAAGTAGTCAAGAGCCTCTTTCGGGACTACCGAACAATATTTCATGGTCAATAGACTTAAAAATGGTGGAAATGGTTTTTTAAGTTGAATGCTAAAAACATGCGGACTTTCTGCAGTAAAGGAAGCTACAAATTCTAATACCCATTTGCCTGGCGAAGCTACTTCAGGATCTAATAATCGCTGAAAAGAATACTCAAAATCCTTGGCAACTACGTTTCGTGTGCTGTCTTTACCAAATAAAGCGTGTTTGTGAAATAGAACATCAGTTCGCAAATGAAATTGATAAGACAAACCATCTTCTGAAATTGTCCATTTTTCTGCAATATCTGGAATTACTTGCAAGGAATCATTCAATTGAACCAAGCCATTAAAAAGCTGCGTAGTTGCCCAAATGGTGCGCAAGTCCTTAGAAAAAGCTGGATCTAGCGTATTGATGTTTTTGTGCTCATTGTATCTAAAGACCTGTAAATCATTGTATTTATTTTTCTTTTGATCGCAAGATGAAAATACGATAATTACGATAAAAAAAAGAAGGTATTTAATTTTCAAAACCATATGCTCTTTCTACTTTACAAATTCTTAATTGGTATTTTTTATACCATTTTTCTCGTCCCAATTCCCTAACTGCAGTATGTTCAACATTGTTTTTCCATGCAGAAATATCAGTTAATGTTTGCCAATAAGAAACAGTAATCCCAATATCTGCACGTGCAGATTCAATCCCTAAAAAACCTTTTTGCTGTTTTGCAAGAATCTCCATTCTTTGCGCTGCTTCAAGATATCCGTCGGAATTTTCTGAGGATATTGTTGAAAAAATAACTGCATAATAAGGGGGGGCTAAATTATCTACAATCATAGGTATAATTCATATTTTGTTTCTAGCAGTTGCATTTCTTGATTTATAAATTTTCTCACTTGCATAAAACCCAATCGCGTTAAAATTTTACTTGACGCGCTGTTTAAATCAACAGCAGATGCCACTATTTTTTGAATGCCAATTTGTTTACAATACTCCAGTAAACGATGACAAACCTCTGTTCCATATCCTAAACTCCAATATTCCTCTAAAAATCGAAGTCCAATTTCATCGTCATCTCCGTCCTTAACCAGCGCCAATGTTCCCACAAAAAAGCGATCTTCTTTTCGTTCAATTGCATAAATCCAAAAATCATTTTCTGGCAAACTGTAGTTGGATATCAATGTCGATAATTCGATCGAATGCGCCGCTAAGGTATTCACCTCGCCGTCCGCATACCGCATTACATTTGGATTGCTTTGCATTTTATGAAAGGAATATAAATCTTCCAAAATTAATTTCCGCACTTGCAGGCGTTCAGTTTCAAAAATCATCAATAAAAGTGTAAATTTGCAACGCATAAATGTACACTAATGAATGCAGATAAAAAAGTAGCATTTTATACTTTAGGATGTAAATTAAACTTCTCTGAAACTTCTACAATCGCAAGAAATTTTGTGAGTGAAGGTTTTGAACGCGTTGAGTTTGAAGAAATCGCCGATATATACGTGATTAACACCTGTTCAGTAACCGACAATGCTGACAAACGTTTTAAATCCATTGTAAAAAACGCTTTACAAAAAAATGAAGATGCTTTTTTAATAGCAGTGGGTTGTTATGCACAACTAAAACCTGAAGAATTGGCAGCCGTGGATGGCGTTGATTTGGTTCTAGGAGCTACCGAAAAATTTAATGTTACCAGCTACATCAACGATTTAACAAAAAACAATGTTGGTGAAATACATTCTTGTGAAATTGGAGATGCAGATTTCTATGTAGGATCCTACTCTATTGGAGACAGAACACGTGCTTTCTTAAAAGTACAAGATGGCTGTGATTATAAATGTACTTATTGTACAATTCCCCTAGCACGAGGAATTTCGAGATCTGATACTTTAGAAAATGTATTGGAGAATGCACGAGAAATCTCTAAAAAAGGAATTAAAGAAATTGTTCTGACAGGCGTCAATATTGGAGATTACGGAAAGGGTGAATTTGGTAACAAAAAACACGAACATACCTTCTTAGAATTGGTCAAAGAATTAGATCAAGTCGATGGAATACACCGACTCAGAATTTCTTCAATTGAGCCTAACCTCTTAAAAGATGAAACGATTGACTTTGTTTCAAAATCAAAAATATTTGTTCCTCATTTTCATATCCCCTTACAATCTGGTAGCGACAAATTATTAAAGAAGATGAAACGTCGATATCTTACAGACCTCTATTCGAATCGAGTTACAAAGATTAGAGAAACCATGCCAAATGCTTGCATTGGGGTGGATGTAATTGTAGGTTTTCCAGGAGAAACAGAGGAACTATTCTTAGAAACATATAATTTTTTAAATCAGCTAGATATTTCCTACTTACACGTTTTCTCTTATTCTGAGAGACCCAATACAGCGGCGGCAAGTTTTGAGGGAGTTGTTCCAAAAAAAACCCGTGCGAAACGAAGTAAGATGTTACGTGGATTGTCTGCAAAAATGAGAAGAGCTTTTTATGAAACTCAATTGGGAAATACCTTAACAGTCTTGTTTGAAAGTGAAAACAAAGAAGGATATATTCATGGTTTTACAGAAAATTATGTAAAAGTTAAACATCCTTGGAATCCTGAGTTTGTGAACACACTTCATAAAGTGACACTTTCTACAATAGATGAAGATGGACTTGTGCGATTTCACTTCGCAGAAGAGGATTAAAACAAAAACAAAATTCTTATTATTATTAATCTGAAGTATGTCCAAAATACCTATCTATTTTCTTCCAGGATTGGCTGCAGGTCCGGAAATATTTGAAAACTTAAGATTGTCAAACTCGGTCTATGATTTGTATTATCTTCAGTGGAAAATGCCCTTACATCAAAAAGAAACCGTGGCAAATTATGCCATGAGAATGTGTGAAGACATACTGCATAAAAATCCTGTTTTGGTTGGCGTCTCCTTTGGTGGAATCATGGTACAAGAAATGAGTCAGTTTATAACTACCAAAAAAGTAATTATTATTTCGAGTGTTAAAGACAAGAAGGAACTACCAAAAAGATTTCAACTTGCTAGCTTTACAAAGATATACAAGTTGTTTCCGTCAAAAATAATTGCCAATTTTGAAGATTATACAAAATTTTTCTTAGGAAAATCACTAAAAAAACGAGCTGCTCTCTATAAAAAGTACTTATCTGTAAGAGATCGTTCTTATTTGCATTGGTCTATTTACAATGTTATCAATTGGAACGGAGTGAAAAAAACTTCCGAAAACTTAGTACATATCCACGGAACGGAGGATAAGGTATTTCCCTTAAAAAATATTTCAAATTGTGTGGTTGTTGAAGGAGGAACTCACGTCATGATTTTAAGAAAATCAAAAACAATTACAAAGCACATTCATGAAAGTTTAACTTTTTAGGAGCTTAAAATTTTTGTATGTTTATAGCTATTAAACTACTTCTATTATGCCAAAAATACTGCGCTTATTTACCTTCATAAGCATCCTTGCAATTACCTCTTTATTTGTTAAAGGAATTGACAAAACAAAGATTGAAACATCGAAAAGCACGAGCGATAAATATGAAATTCAAGCTTTGCAACTTCCCGAAAACTTACATCTTGCAGGAGAGCGAGTTCCCATAGAGCGCCAGCATATTAGAGAAAGAATGGATCGCGAATTACTAGTAAACACCTACTGGCAATCCAATGGATTGTTGTTGTTAAAAAGAGCAAACAAATACTTCCCAATTTTGGAACCCTTACTAAAAGAATATGGTCTTCCGGATGATTTTAAATATTTGGCAGTTGCAGAAAGTGCTTTAATTGATGAAACCTCTTCAGCTGGAGCAGCTGGAATGTGGCATTTTATGAGAAATACAGGGAAAGAATATGGTTTGGAAATTAATCAAAATGTTGATGAACGCTATCATATTGAGAAATCGACAAAAGTTGCTGCCCAATATTTAATTAAAGCAAAAGAAAGATTTGGGTCATGGACCCTGGCTGCTGCTGCATATAATGCAGGGAATTATGGTATTTCACGACGATTAGAGGCACAAGGAGTTACTTCCTATTACGATGCATTTTTATCTAATGAAACGGAACGATATGTCCTACGAATCATTGCTTTAAAAGAAGTTTTATCAAACCCCAGAAAATATGGGTTTAAATTTGAAGAAAAGGACCTCTACACGATGGAGAAAACTAGAACGATTAAGGTAGATACTACCATTACAAATATTGCGCTATTTGCCAAAAAATTTGGACTCAACTACAAAGAACTGAAACTTCATAATCCTTGGTTACGACAAAACAAACTCAATAATAAATCTCACAAAGTTTATGAGATCAAGATTCCAATAAAATAATGTGCATAAAAAAGCCTGCAAATTGCAGGCTTTTTCATTAAAAATTAACTAAGTATATATTAAATTACTTTTACATTTACTGCGTTTAATCCTTTTCTTCCATCTTGTAAGTCAAATTCAACTTCGTCATTCTCGCGAATTTCGTCGATTAAACCTGAAACATGTACAAAATGTTCTTTGTTTGTTCCTTCTTCTGTGATAAATCCAAATCCTTTAGATTCATTGAAAAACTTTACGGTACCTTTATTCATTGTAAAAAATTATTGTGCTGTTAATTTAATTACTAACAGCGTTTATTATTTTGCAAATATAATATCATTAAATCAATAAAAAAAATATATTAACATTATTTAAAAATGTTGGGTTAAAAACTGTCAACTAGTGCTTTAGAATTTTGAAACTCTCCAAGAATCTCTTCAAATACACAATTAACCGATTTTACTTCATCAATAAGTCCCGCAATCTGACCAATTTCCAATTCACCATTCACCAAATCCCCTTCAAAAATCCCTTTTTTAGCACGTGCTCTTCCCAATAATTTTTTAATTTCATCGAGTGTTGGTTGTTGTTGATACAGTGCTTCTATTTGATCGTAAAATTCATTTTTAATCAATCTAACAGGTGCTAACTCTTTTAGGGTCAATTTCGTGTCTCCATCTTTCACCTTTAGAATTGAATGCTTAAAATTTTGATGTGCAGAGGATTCTTCAGTTGCTGCAAATCTACTTCCAATTTGTACGCCATCTGCTCCTAAAACCATTGCAGCCAGCATGCCTTTACCAGTTGCAATGCCTCCTGCTGCAATAATTGGTAATTCAAGTTGTTTTTTTACCATCGGAATTAAAGTAAAGGTGGTTGTCTCTTCCCTCCCATTATGTCCTCCTGCTTCGAAACCTTCGCATACAATAGCATCAACACCAGCGGCTTCGGCTTTTAGAGCAAATTTCACAGAGCTTACTACATGCACCACCGTAATTTCTTTTTCTTTTAACCAAGAAGTCCATGTTTTGGGGTTCCCTGCGGAAGTAAAAACAATTTCAACCCCTTCTTCGATAATAATATCCATGATTTTATCAATCTCTGGATACAGCATCGGCACATTAACCCCAAAGGGTTTGTTGGTTGCTTTTTTACACTTTTGAATGTGTTCTCGCAGTACTTCTGGATACATAGAACCTGCACCAATTAAACCCAAACCTCCTGCATTTGAAACGGCAGAAGCTAACTTCCAACCGGAAACCCAAATCATTCCTCCTTGAATTATTGGATATTGAATCTTAAAAAGTTGTGTAATGTTATTTTTCATAACATAAAGTTACGAAATAACCCCTGAACCTAAAAGCTCTTCGTTTTGATACCAAGCAACAAATTGTCCTTCTTGTATGGCAGATTGTTTGTTCTCAAAAGAAACATACAATCCCGAAGTTACTTTGTGCAAAGTAGCCTTCTCTAAAACTTGTCGATAGCGTATTCTTGCAGATACCTCCAGAGAATCTCCTGGTAGTAAAGTTAAATCTTCCCGAACCCAATGAATTTCTTCATTGGAAACAAACAATACCTTTCGATAGAGTCCTGTATGATTTTTTCCTTCTCCAGTATAGATAATATTCTCTTTTACATCCGTTTCGATCACATAGAGCGCTTCTTTTGTACCTCCAACATTCAATCCTTTCCGTTGCCCTTTTGTGAAATAATGGGCCCCTTGATGTTTTCCTACAGTTTTACCATCAGTAATTTGATAGGTATATTTTGTAGCAAAATACTTTAACGCTGCTTCCTGGTCTTCAAAATGAGGTACTGCTGCTGTATAGGCTTTAAAAGCGGATGGAATCGTTACTATACGTCCTTCTTTTGGTTGCAATTTTTGTTGTAAAAACTCAGGCAAACGGACTTTCCCTATAAAACATAAACCTTGTGAATCTTTCTTTTCAGCGGTGATTAAATCTGCTTTTTTCGCAATCGCTCTTACTTCTGGCTTGGTGAATTCACCAATTGGAAACAAAGCTTTTGTCAACTGCTGTTGGGATAATTGACATAGAAAATAAGATTGATCTTTATTGGTATCTTTTCCTGCCAACAATTTATGAATCGGTTTTCCGTCGATAATTTCTGAATCTTTTCTGCAGTAATGACCGGTTGCAACGAAGTCAGCACCTAGCTTTAAAGCAATGTCCATAAAAACATCAAACTTTATTTCTCGATTGCAAAGAATATCTGGATTTGGCGTTCTTCCCTTCTCATATTCCGAGAACATATAATCTACGATTCGATCTTTATACTGTTCACTTAAATCCACCACTTGAAAAGGGATCCCTAACTTTTCAGCAACAATCATTGCATCATTACTATCCTCTAACCAAGGACATTCATTAGAAATTGTTACAGAATCATCGTGCCAGTTTTTCATAAAAAGACCAATTACTTCATACCCTTGTTCTTTTAACAGATAGGCCGTAACACTACTATCTACTCCACCAGAAAGTCCAACAACAACTCGTTTCATTATCTATTTTTAAGGATACAAAGATACAAAGAAGTATCTGCTTTATAGGATCGATTTTTGAATGCTTATTGATTCTTATGTACTCCCATTATTATTTTTCACAAATTAACAAATAAGAAAAAAATTAAAAATCGTTTTTATTTTATATTTATATTTTTAAAACAAATCCATACATATCTAGTAAACGTGTCAAAATTGGAATTCCTTTCTCTAGTAACAGAACTCAATAATATGGAAAATGCTAAAAGTGTTCACCGTCAACGAGTGGCAAAATTTGTATTAAAAGACCCCAATTTATTCAAACATTTAATTGCAATTACATTTGATGTTGACAACAAAGTGTCTATTAAAGCAGCTTGGATTTTAGAATGGATTTGTACGCATCATCAACTAGAATGGATACTTCCCCACTTAACAAAGTTTTCGCAAAAAATAACAACCTTAAAGTTTGACAGTGCCATTAGACCTTGTGCTAAGATTTGTGAACATTTAGCTAATGCCTATTTTTCAAAAAAGGCAAATAATATTCAAAAAACAATGACAGATGCACAAATAAACGCAATTATTGAGACTGGGTTTGACTGGTTGATAACCCCTCAGAAAATTGCTGTAAGAGCCTATACAATGAATACTTTATATCTCTTTGGTTTGACAAAAGATTGGATTCACCCAGAACTTTCACACCTTATTAGCACTAAAATAATACACGAAAGTAAAGGCTGCAAGGCACGTGGAAAACACATATTGAAACTGATTGATATCCATACAAGTCGACGACTAAAATTATGATTTCAATCATAAATTAAGATTGATTTTACCTATAAATTTGTAGTTAAAGTTGATAAACATGTAAAACAACAAAAATAGTCAAGACCAAATAATTAGAAAAGAAAAATCGAGTAACCTGATAATAAATTGGGTAAATTATTATGTCAAGAAAGAACAAGAAAATGCAATTAGCATAACATTAATTTATATAATAGTGGGAAGTGGAATCGCATCTATAACTGGTGCATTAGCGTTAAAAAACCCCATTTCTATGCCGATTCTGATCACTGCTGCCCTCTTATCGATGGGTACAAACGTATCTGTATTAAGTCAGCGAACATTTAAAACTTCTACTTGGTTTTTTTTTATAAGTATTGTTATAAATAGTCTTTTGTTGATATATCAAATTATAATTAAAGATTAGCTCTTAAGGTTTGTTTTTAAACATTTTAAGAAACAACAAAAAAGAAATATTTCGAGCGCTCTCTTTAGCTTTTTTAGCTTTTTCACCAGTAAAGTGTTCATCTAAAGTAGAGATCCATAACGCTAACCATTTTCCAAAGTACTTTTGTGTTATTTTGAAATTATTTTCAGCGTCTAATTTTTGATGAACTTGCATCGGATTTCCTTTATATTTTTGTGCAAAAAACAAATTCGTTTCCCAAAAATCTGTCAGCTTTTCAAGATGATTTTCCCAATCATTTGGGGGAATAGCTGATAAAAAAATAGGCCCAATAAATTCGTCCTTCTTTATTTTATTATAAAATGTTGAAACTAGAAAATATACATCTTCTCTATTTGTTATTTGATTCATAATCATATGTTATTATTAATATCAAAAGTATATCTTTGATAAATAGAAAACTATGACTCAAATCATAATGATTAAAGAACAACTTTTATTGGAATTTGGTGCCCAAATAAAGAAATATAGTAAAAATGAACTCATTTTTACTGAAAATGAAACTGCACGAAACTATTTCCAAATACTCCATGGAATCGTAAAAATGAATAATTATAATGAGCAGGGGAAAGAGTTTATTCAGGGAGTTTTCTACAAGCAACAAAGTTTTGGAGAACCTCCATTATTTATAAATGTAAAATATCCTGCAAACGCAGAAGCACTAACAAGGGTTGAACTTTTGGTTTTACCTAAAAAAAATTTACTTCATCTGTTACACAATACCCCAGGAATTCATTTAAATTTCACAAAAAATTTAGCAAAACGTTTGTACTACAAATCGATTATAGCCTCCGAAATAGCTAGCCAGGAACCTGAACATAGAGTACTTCGTTTTTTTGACTATCTAAAAAATGACATTTATAAAGTAGAAGGCAAGTTTGCGTTAAAAATAGTCTATACAAGACAACAAATTGCTGATATATTGGGGCTGCGCGTAGAAACCATAATTCGGGTTATAAAAAATTTAGAAAAGAAAAATGAATTGCAAATTATAAATCGAAAAGTTTTTAGGTAAAACATCGTTATATACACTTTCTAATTTTTACTTTTGTAATTCATACAGAATTAAAAAATGAGCCTTACACAACTAAACGCAATTTCCCCTATTGATGGGCGATACAGAAATAAAATAACAAAATTAGCAAATTACTTCTCTGAAGAAGCATTGATTAAGTATAGAGTTCGAGTAGAAATTGAATACTTCATTGCTCTCTGCGAAATTCCATTGCCTCAGTTAGTTCGTTTCAACATAGCACTTTTCGATAAATTACGTAAAATTTATATTGACTTTTCAGCTGCGGATGCTCAAAAGATAAAAGACATTGAAAAAGTAACAAATCATGATGTGAAGGCGGTTGAATATTTTATTAAAGAAAAATTTGATGCACTTAACCTTCAAGAATATAAAGAGTTTATTCATTTTGGATTGACCTCACAAGACATAAACAATACTGCGATACCACTTTCAATTAAAGAAGCCATCAATGAAGTCTATGTGCCTCATTATTTAGAAGTTTTAGAAAAATTACAGGAATTAGTTATCGAATGGAAAGACATTTCTATGTTGGCAAGAACTCATGGTCAGCCAGCATCTCCAACTAGATTGGGAAAGGAAATTGATGTATTTGTAGTGCGTTTAAAAGAACAGTTTAATCTATTAACTGCCATTCCAACAGCTGCAAAATTTGGAGGTGCCACTGGAAACTTCAATGCACATAAAGTAGCGTACAAAGACATTGATTGGAAAGCTTTTGGAAGTTCTTTTGTACAAAATACATTGGGCATGCAACACTCATTTCCAACTACACAAATTGAACATTACGATCATATGGCAGCGATGTTTGATACTTTAAAACGAATCAACACCATCATCATCGATCTAAATAGAGATTTTTGGACTTATGTTTCCATGGACTATTTTAAACAAAAAATCAAAGCAGGTGAAATAGGTTCATCAGCGATGCCGCATAAAGTAAACCCAATCGATTTTGAAAATTCAGAAGGAAATTTAGGGTTGGCAAATGCTATTTTCGAACATCTTTCAGCAAAACTACCTGTTTCCCGTTTGCAAAGAGATTTAACAGATAGTACGGTTTTACGTAATGTTGGTGTACCTTTTGGACATACAATTATTGCCTTTACCTCTACATTGAAAGGATTGAATAAATTATTATTGAACAAAGAAAAATTTGCGCAAGACCTAGAAAATAATTGGGCAGTGGTTGCAGAAGCTATTCAAACCATTTTAAGAAGAGAAGCATATCCAAATCCCTATGAAGCATTAAAAGGATTGACAAGAACTAACGAAAAAATTAATCAGCAATCTATTGCTAATTTTATTGAGACCTTAAAAGTTTCAGCAGCAATTAAAGAAGAATTAAAGGCAATTACGCCTGCAAATTATACAGGAATTTAATGAAGTATTTATTTAGCGTCTTAGTAATTTTGATCGCATTTCTATCTTGTGAAACTGTCATCAAAGACAATTCAGATCAGTTTAAAACAGGGGTTTTTGAAATCCCTTCAGGAAAAGGTTTTGTAAAAGAAACAATCATTCGAAAAGACAGCATCCAAATCAGTAAGTATGGAAATCAAATTGACACCTTGTCTATCAAATGGAAGAATAATTTTTTCTATACTCTCCGTTATATAAATCCAAAAACGGACTTGCAAAAAGACCCAATGTTTGTTCAAATTAATAAGATCAAGAAAGACGGCTACGATTTTACAGTGAAAATTGGGTTTTCAAAATTCTCTAAAAAAGGAACGATTTTTAAATTGAAATAATATGGATCTTTTTTTACAAGTAGATACGTGGATTGCACTATTAACTTTAACCTTTTTAGAAATCATATTAGGAATCGATAATATTATTTTTATTTCGATAGCGGCAAACAAACTCCCAAAAGAAAAAAGGAAAAAAGCCACCAATATCGGTCTTATATTGGCGCTTTTTTTACGCATTATTTTACTATTTGGTATTTCATATATTATAGCTATGAAAGCGCCATTTTGGACAATCAATTTACCATGGATTCAGGCAGGTATTACGGGTCAAAGTTTAATTTTATTCGTTGGTGGTATTTTCCTTTTGTACAAAAGTACCCAAGAAATTCATCACAAAGTAGAAGGAAATGAGGAAGAATTAGACCAAGCAACTCCAAAAAAAGCACATACCTTAAAACAAGCAATTCTTCAAATTACATTGATAAATATTGTCTTTTCATTTGATTCAATCTTAACCGCTGTTGGAATGACTAACGGAGTAAACGGTGCAATGGCCATTATGGTTGTTGCTGTGATCTTGTCTATGGGTATCATGCTTATATTTGCAAATCCTGTAGGCGAATTTGTAAGCAAACACCCAACAATTCAAATGTTAGGTTTGGCATTTTTAATTTTAATTGCTTTTATGCTGATTGCCGAAGGTGCACACCTATCTCATGCCAATATTTTTGGTCAAACAGTTGGTGTTATTCCAAAAGGATATTTGTACTTTGCCATTGCATTCTCTTTAGGTGTTGAAATGTTGAACATGAAGATTCGAAAAAAATAAGATTATTAAAAATATTAAAAAACATATCGTATTATTCTTATTGCTAGTATTTCTGTCTCCAGCAGTGATACAAACAATCCATTTGTTTGAGAATCATTCTCATACAATTTGTACCTCTAAAACAGATCAACATATTCATGATAAATCCCTTAATTGTGAATTGGATGTGATCAAAAAATCGGACGGATTTTTGTTCGAACAAATTCAAACGATTAAAGTAATTGAAGGTCTTTCCTCATTTACAAAAACTTATAATTTCTTACTTGCACATCAACAATTACCTTTTTCTCTTCGTGGACCTCCAGAATTCGTTTAGTTTTTTCAATAAAATTACTACGAATTCTAATACGTGAAAATGATTAAAAAAATCTTTTTTTCTGTGCTTTTTTGTTTCTTTAGTTTTACAAATTTTGCGCAAGAATGCAACACTATTTTAAAAGGCATTGTTATCGATTATCATGATGGTACCCCCATTTATGGTGCAACCGTTTATATAAAAAGCCTAAATAAATATGCAACTACTAATTTTGAAGGAAAATTCAAAATAGAACAGCTTTGTAAAGGAGAAATAAATTTGACCATTTCTCATATTTCTTGTGAAACTAAAAACGCTAAAATCAGTTTAGAAAAAGAAACATTTAAAGAATTCTTTTTAGAACACCATATAGAATCTTTAAAAGAAGTAAGTATTGTTGCTGCAGCGAATATAAAATCAAAAACAATACAATCTACTGTCTTAAAAGGGAAAGCTGTAGAAGCATTTAGCAATCAAAATTTAGGGGATGCGTTAAAAGATATTGCAGGTATTTCATCAATAAATACAGGAAATGCAATTGTAAAACCAGTGATCAATGGTTTGCATAGTAGTAGAATTATTGTAATGGCAAACGGAGTACGTTTGCAAGATCAAGAATGGGGAATTGAACATGCACCAAACTTAGATATTAATACTGCAGAAAAAATTACCGTAATTAAAGGAGCAAATTCATTAGAATTTGGTGGAGATGCAATAGGTGGTGTAATTGTTACTGAACCAAGTAATATTCGCTTAAAAGATTCTTTATATGGTAAAAGCATTGTAAGCTCACAAAGTAATGGCCGTGGATACAGTTTTCATTCATCATTGTCAAAATCCACAAAAAAAGGTTGGTATGTAAATGCTAAAACAACGCTTAAAAAAATGGGAGATTTTGAAAGCCCAGAGTATGTTTTGACTAATACAGGACTTAATTCAAAAGCATATTCTTTACAAACAGGTTTAAAGAAATTTGAAAGTGGTTTTAATGTATATTACACATTTATAAACAATGAAATAGGAATTTTAAGAGCCTCACATTTAGGAAATATTGAAGATTTGGTAAATGCAATTAATGCTCCACAACCATTAATTACAAATGATTTTTCTTATGATATTAATTCGCCAAAGCAAGATATTACCCATCAATTGGCAAAAGTGGATTATTACAAACGATTTAAAAAGTTGGGAAAATTAAAAGTGCAATACGATTTTCAAAACAATCATCGCTTTGAGTTCGATATAAGAGTTGGTAATGATAGAAATAAGGCTTCGTTAGATTTAAATTTATCTTCCCATGCAATCACATCTAGCTTTGAATTTGATGCAAAAACAGCTGAAAAATACAAAGTGGGTTTTATGGGCGCTTATCAAAATAATTTTGCAAATCCGAATACAGGTATTAAAAGGTTAATTCCAGATTATGACAAATATGATGTTGGTTTTTTCACAATTGGTAACTTTATTTTAAATGACGAAACAACCTTGGATGTCGGTTTTAGATATGATTTCAATGCCATAAATGCCAAAAAGTTTTACTCAAAAAGCAGGTGGGAAGAACGTAATTATGATTTAGACTTTAACGATTTAATCATCGCAGATTTCAATACGCAATGGTTAGTAAATCCTAAATTTCAATTTCATAATTTCTCTGCTTCTGCAGGAATTTCTTATCAGTTAAATGATGAAAATTCGGTTTTATTCAATTATGGCTTATCAAACAGAGCGCCAAATCCATCAGAATTATTTAGTGATGGGTTGCATCATTCTGCAGCAAGAATAGAGTTAGGAGACCTAAGATTACAGCAAGAAACTTCGAATAGAATTTCGGCTAATTATCGTTTTAAAAGTGAAAACACTTCTATTTTGGTTGAAGTATTTTTGAACCATATTCGTAATTTCATGTATATAGAACCTACCGGAACGGAGCAAACGATTCGTGGTGCTTTCCCTGTTTGGGCATATAAAAAAACGAATGCAAATTTATTTGGAGTAGATTTTAGTTTGATCCAGCAAATTGGAAGTCAATTTATATTAAAAAACACCAGTTCATTTATCCGTGGAAAAGATGTTAAAAATAATCGAAATTTAATCGATATACCGTCGGCAAAAACCGTAAATAGTGTTGGTTATTATCTTGAAAAATGGCATGACTTTTCCGCAGTTATAGAAAGTGAGTTTGTTTTTAGGCAAAGTTTATTTCCAAATAACAACTTTGAAACCTATATCCCTACTTCAAATACAAATGTTTTAGTGGATATAAGTACGACACCAAATAATTATCATTTACTCAACTTTAATTCTGATGCAACATTTAAACTATCAGAAAAAACAAATTTAACAGTTGGCTTCACGGTCACAAATATTTTAAATATTAATTACAGAGAAAACCTGAACAGATTAAGGTTTTTTGCTGATGATTTAGGAAGAAATTATACATTACAATTAAAATTAAAATATTAAAAAAACACAATAATAACATGATTACATTTAAAAATAGATTTATGAAAATAGTTAAAAATTTAGCCTTAGTATTCTTCGTAGCAACAGCATTTACAGCATGTTCAAGTGATGATCCAGAGGTTGTAAATGAAGAAGAATTGATTACAACGTTAACAGCAACTTTAAAACCTAGTGGTGGAGGTACAGACATTATCTTAAAAAGTGTAGATTTAGATGGCGATGGCCCAGATGCTCCTGTAATTTCAGTTTCTGCAAATTTATCAGCAAACACTAATTATAGCGGGGTTTTAAAAGTTGAAAACGAAACGGAAAGTCCTGCTGAGGACATTACACTAGAAGTATTAGAAGAAGATGAAGAGCATCAATTCTTTTTTACTCCAACCAATAATATTGCAACAGTAACATATGATGATATGGACGGAGATGGTAATCCTATTGGTGTTCAATTTAGCCTAGCTACGACTACGGCAGCTACTGGGAACTTAACCATCACCTTGAGGCACGAACCTATAAAAACTGCAAGTGGAGTTTCTAATGGTGATATTACAAATGCTGGTGGAGAAACTGATGTTCAAGCTGTTTTCCCGATAACAGTTCAATAAGTTTTTGATTATTTTTTTAAAAGGCACATAAATTTTATGTGCCTTTTTATTATAAAATTTAGTTACAAAAAGTTTACTTTTGAATTTGTAAAAACATGTGCTGTTTTAAGCTTATTAAAAACTCTTAAAAATGCTCAATTCTAAAGCATTTTAATGTCAAAATTACCGAAGGAACATCAATTTTTAGATCTATCTGACTATGGTAGACCCATTGCAAGAAAGATCGCAAATTTACTCAAAAACTCAAAATTTACGCCTGTAGATGTAACGATTGCATTTGTAGTTTCGGGCTTGATTGGTGTTTTCTGCATCCTAGAAGAATATTATTGGGCTGCCGCTTTTTTCTTAATCTTTAAATCTATTTTAGATGCTGCAGATGGTGAGTTGGCACGCGTTAAAAAAACCCCTTCTTATACAGGACGCTTTTTAGATTCGGTTTCAGATATTCTTTTAAATTTTATTATTTTCATCTCCCTTTGGTATGTAACGAATGTCAATTTTTCATTCGCTTTTCTTGCTTTTTTTGGAATTCAATTGCAAGGAACGCTTTACAATTACTATTATGTGATTTTAAGAAATCGATTTGAGGGTGATACCACAAGTCGTGTTTTCGAAGACAAAACCCCCATAGCACTGCCGGGTGAAAAACAAAAAAATGTAAACATCCTGTTCTTTTTGTATAAATTATTCTACGGTATTTTTGATAAAATCATTTATGCTTTGGACCGAGATGCATCCAAAGGAAAACCTTTTCCAAATTGGTTAATGACTTTAATCTCAACCTTCGGTTTGGGCTTTCAATTATTACTTATAAGCCTCTTTTTGGTCTTGGGATTAAAAACGTATATCATTCCTTTCTTTATAGGATATTCTGTTTTAATCTTTGTGTTTATATGCATACGGAAAATCTTTTATTAGTGCACATGTTTTGTGTTTTTCAAAAGACTTAAAATAACAAAGGATGCCACAAAAAATAGGGCTAAACACAAGACACTCCATTGCATAGAACCTGTCAATGAATATAAAAAACCATAAACAAAAGTTCCTAAAACAATCGCAATTTTTTCAGTTACGTCATAAAAACTAAAGTAAGTGGCATGGTCTTCTGTATCTGGTAATAATTTTGAATAGGTAGACCTAGTCAAAGACTGAATCGCTCCTAAAACGAGTCCTAATAAGCCCCCTAAAGCATAAAAATAGGCCGCTACGTTTGGCATGTCTTTGTGCAACATAAATGCACAAAAACAAACTAAAATCCAGATAAAAATGGTGATTTTTAAAGCCTTAAAATTCCCCTGTTTCTTAGATATTCTTGAAAAAATCATGGCTCCAAAAATGGCAACAAACTGTATTAACAAAATGGTAATAATGAGACTCGTTACACTTAAACCTAATTCTGTTGAACCAAATATTGCTGCTAAAAGTATAATCGTTTGTACACCAATACTCAATAAGAAAAAAGCCGTTAGAAAACCTTTTAAAGTAGGCAACTCTTTGATTTCATTCCAAACTATTTTAAGCTCCCTAAAACCTTTCCAGATATAATCTTTTTCTGGTTTTTTATTGAAGGTATTGTTTGGTAACACTTTAAATGTTACTTGGGCAAAACCTATCCACCAAAGACCTACCATCACAAAAGAGATCCGAGAAGCAAAAGCTTCTGTTATTCCAAACATCTCATAGAAAAGTATCATAATTAAGTTTATCATCAGAAGAATGATAGAACCTATATAACCGAAAATAAAACCCTTTGCACTCACACGATCTTGGTCTTCTGGATGTGCTACTTCTGGTAAATAAGAATTGTAAAATACCACACTAGACCAAAACCCAATACTTGCAAAAAAAGTAAAAACAATCCCAATCCAAACAGTATCTATTCCTTCAAAAAAGTACAAACTCATAACAGAAACAGCTCCAATCGTACAGAAAATTTTTAAAAACTTCTTTTTATTCCCCGTATAATCTGCAATGGCTGATAGTATTGGTGACATAAAGGCAACCACTAAAAAAGAAAAAGAGAGTGTATAACTGTATAGTGTATCTGGATGTTCCCATTCGATACCCAAAAAGGAAATCACTTTATCATTTGTAATTCCTGCATAATACAATGGAAAAACTGCTGTGCTTATTACTAAAGAATACACTGAGTTTGCCCAATCATAAAAAGCCCAACCATTGATTAATTTTTTATCTCCTATTTTTAACATCTTCTTGCTTTAAAATTCAAATCCAATTCAAGTGTACTTGAACGGTAGCCAATATAAGCAAAGTATTCCTTCTTTTCCGTTAACATTTAAGATTTTGTATATTGAAAACAATACGCTTATAAATAAATTGTTTCAATTATTGTGATTTAATTATTTCTTTTCTATAAGCACATTTGGTATCTTTCGCCTAAATTATTCAAGATACAATGACCTTGCAGTCTCACACGAAAACTTTAGCGCCAAGTTTACAAATTCCTAAGCCAGTTTTAGTTGTAGCGAAACTTGTACAATTTGTTTCACACAAGTTGGCGGTGTTATTTTCAGCAAGACTCTTTACAACACCCATTCGATTTAAAACTCCAAAAAGAGAGTTGGCAATGGAGGAAAGCTCACAAAAAAGCAGGTTATTTATTCCAGAAATTACGAAAGAAATACAAGTACTCAGCTATGGCTATTCCGATAAGAAAGTGCTACTCGCACATGGATGGTCTGGCAGAAGTACGCAGTTATTTATGATCGCCAACCGACTGCTAGAAAAAGGATACATGGTCATTTCATTTGATGGACCAGCACATGGGAAGTCTTCAGGCACAAGGACAAATATGGTGGAATACATTAGGACGATCAAAACAATAAATAATAAGTATGGTCCCTTTGAAGCTGCTGTTGGACATTCTTTTGGAGGCATGGCCATTATAAATACCAATGCCGATTCGCCAATTTTTAAAACAATAGTCACCATTGGTTCAGGAGATAAAGTAGAGGATATTTTGTTGAATTTTACAAATAGCTTGGGGTTAAAAAAAACAATTTCAAAAAAAATGGAACGCCATTTTCAAGACAAATGGAAGGTTCAGATTAGTGATTTTGCAGTCAACAAATCCGCAGCCAAAATAAAAACACCTACCTTAGTTGTCCACGACATACGCGATGGTGATGTAGCAGTTAGTTGTGCACAAAATATTCGAAAAAACTCAAAAAATGGTTGTCTATTAATTACAAATGGACTGGGACATACCAAAATTTTAAGAGATAAAAAGACAACCTATAAAATCGTAGATTTCATTAGTCAAAACTCAAAAAAATAAACTTAATATTATGAAAAAATGGATTCCCTTTATCGCAATTCTTTTAGTAATGAATTGTACAACATCTGCACAGAAAAAAAAAACAAAAAAGAAGTATACTGTCAGTAAAACAAATACGGAGTGGAAAAAAGTACTGAATGACATGCAATATTATGTATTGCGTGAAGCAGGAACGGAACGCGCTTTCTCAAGTCCGTTAAATAAAAACAACGAAAAAGGGATCTATGTATGTGCGGCTTGTAAAACAGCACTGTATGATGCACTTTATAAATTTGACTCTAAATCTGGATGGCCCTCATTTGATAGAGCCATCAAAGGGAGTGTGGAATTGGATGTAGATTATAAAATAGGCTACGCAAGAACGGAACTAAAGTGCAACACTTGTGGTGGGCATTTGGGGCATTCTTTTGACGACGGTCCAAAAGAAACTACCGGAAAAAGACACTGTATAAATGGAGTGGCCTTAGAATTTGTCCCTGAAAAAAAACAACCTTAAACTCATTTGTCTTTCAATCAAACATCAAAAGGTTTGACTTTTTTCTGAAGCATTAAGCAGGTTTATAATTCAATTTGAAGTGTAATAAATTGCAAAAAATTATCAGGTAATTACGAACAACTAAAGTCGAATTCTTATATTTGTGTTTCCAAAAAAAGAACCCAAATTATGTTTAATAATTTAAGCGATAAATTAGATAAAGCCTTACACACCCTAAAAGGGCATGGTAAGATTACAGAAGTTAATGTTGCAGAGACTTTAAAAGAAGTTCGAAGAGCGTTGTTAGATGCCGATGTGAACTTTAAGATTGCCAAAGAATTTACCAAAAATGTACAAAAAAAAGCACTTGGACAAGACGTTTTAACAACGTTAAACCCGGGGCAATTAATGGTAAAACTTGTGAAGGACGAATTGATCGACTTGATGGGTGGTGAAACTGTTGGAATTAATATGGGAGGAGCTCCCACTGTTATTTTAATGTCTGGTTTACAAGGTTCGGGTAAAACCACTTTTTCAGGAAAATTAGCAAATTACTTAAAAACAAAAAAAGCAAAAGAAGTTTTACTAGTAGGTTGTGATGTCTACAGACCGGCAGCCATCAACCAATTACAAGTTGTTGGAGAACAAATTGGTGTGGAAGTATATGCAGAAGTTGAAAATAACAATCCAATAGAAATTTCTCAAAACGCCATCAAACACGCCAAGTCAAATAAAAAAAATGTAGTGATTATTGATACGGCAGGACGTTTGGCTGTCGATGCTGAAATGATGAATGAAATCTCAGACATTCACAAAGCCATAAACCCACAAGAAACTTTATTTGTGGTAGATGCCATGACAGGGCAAGATGCCGTAAATACCGCAAAAGCATTTAACGACATCTTAAACTTTGATGGAGTAATTCTTACAAAATTGGACGGTGATACCCGAGGTGGAGCTGCATTAACCATAAAATCTGTGGTCAATAAGCCCATTAAATTTATTGGAACCGGAGAAAAAATGGATGCGATTGATATCTTCTATCCAGAAAGAATGGCAGATCGTATTCTTGGAATGGGTGATGTGGTTTCTTTAGTAGAAAGAGCACAAGAGCAATATGATGAAGAAGAAGCAAGAAAAATCCAAAAGAAAATTGCAAAAAACCAATTTGGTTTCGATGACTTTTTAAATCAGATTCAGCAAATCAAAAAGATGGGAAGCATGAAGGATTTGGTTGGTATGATACCAGGTGCAGGAAAAGCAATGAAAGACGTAGATATTGACGATGATGCTTTTAAAGGCATCGAGGCAATTATTCATTCCATGACCCCATTGGAAAGAAGCACCCCTAGTACAATAAATGTAAGTAGAAAAAAGAGAATTGCAAAAGGCGCTGGAACAAGTGTAACTGAAGTAAATCAATTGATGAAGCAATTTGAACAAATGAGTAAGATGATGAAAATGATGCAAGGCGGTGGTGGAAAAAAAATGATGCAAATGATGCAGGGAATGAAAGGAATGCGATAATAAAATTACTCTTACTTTTAATACTATCTTTTAAAAAAATAGATCAATGACACTACTCGACGGAAAAAAAACTGCAGCTGATATTAAAGAAGAAATCGCTTTAGAAGTAAGAAGCCTCAAAGATAATGGTAAAAAAACACCTCATTTAGCAGCCATTATTGTTGGAAATAATGGAGCAAGTATTACCTATGTCAATGCCAAAGTGAAGGCTTGTGAACGTGTAGGTTTTGAATCTACATTGATCCGTTTAGCAGAAGAAGTTACAGAAGAAGAACTACTTAATGAAATTGCAATCTTAAATGTAGACAAAGACATTGATGGATTTATCGTGCAATTGCCATTACCCAAACACATTGATGAACAAAAGATTTTAATGGCAATAGATCCCAATAAAGATGTAGATGGCTTCCATCCTACCAATGTGGGTAAAATGGCATTAAACCTTCCTACATTTATCTCTGCAACCCCTTTTGGAATTTTAGAATTGCTAGAACGATACAATGTTGAAACATCAGGAAAACACGTTGTGGTTCTTGGAAGAAGTCATATAGTAGGAAGTCCTATGAGTATTTTACTATCACAAAAAAGAAAAGTTGGAAACGCTACAGTGACCATGTGCCATAGTAGAACCAAAAACCTAAAAGAAATGACACTCCAAGCAGATATTGTGATCGCAGCCATTGGAATTCCTGAATTCCTAAAAGCAGATATGGTCAAAGACAATGTAACTGTAATTGATGTTGGTATTACCAGAGTTGGCGATGCTTCTAAAAAGAGTGGCTACCGATTGCTAGGTGATGTTGCTTTTGATGAAGTTGCTAAAAAGGCTGAATTCATTACCCCAGTTCCCGGTGGTGTTGGCCCAATGACGATTGCTATGCTATTAAAAAATACGTTATTAGCTTGTGAAAGAGCTCACGGATAATTTTTATATATTGTAAGCAACAATAGTCCATTAATTTGATCGATTTTTTCCTTAAAGATAATAACCAATTTATCCCTTTTAGCGCCCAACATTTTGGAGTGGTCCTTTTTTTAATCTTTTGTGGAGTTGCCTTAATTTTATGGGCAAAAAAACAAAACAAAAAAACACAAACACGCACCGGAAATCTCTTTGCTTTTTCAATAGCGTTCACCATAATTTTTGGAACATTTTTAAAGATGTACAAAGGTGATTTTAATTACCAAGAAGATTTGCCACTACATTTGTGTAGTTTTTTAGGGCTCACCGCACCACTACTCTCACTTACAAAAAAAATTGTGTATTATGAGGTTTTCTTTTTCTTAGTTATGGCGGGAACATTACAATCAGTTATTACACCCGATGAATACAACTACTTAAACTTTCCATTTTTCAGGTACTGGTTTGTACATGCAGGACTCGTTATATTCATGATGTATGCGACATTTGTTTATAAAATGAGACCTACCCTTAAAAGTGTTTGGAAATCATTCCTAGGCATGCAAGTATATATGCTACTTATGTTTGTACTCAATTACTTTTTAGGATCCAATTACTTTTATACCAACAGAAAGCCAGATGCAGCAACATTATTAGATCTTTTTGGAGATTGGCCTCAGTATGTTTTTGTGGTAGAGTTGATTGTAATTCCGTATTTTTTATTGATTTATTTGCCTTTTTATTTAACGCGAAAAAAGGCTTAATTTTCTTGCTTATTGAAAGGTTATCAAAAAAAGCGAACAACAACGTGAATTTTTAACTGTTTTTAAAGAACATTTTTAGTATGATACGTTAGATTCTATTATGCAATAAGGTGTTTTTTTTTTCCAAAACAATTAATACTATTTCTTTCACTACCTCTTACAACTCCTTCGAAATTCGTTGGAGTTTTTTTTTGCTTTCTATTGAAAATTTTAAAGGTGTCTTATCGCTGAATGTTTTTATTGAATTGGAAAAAAGCAATTGTAATATACATATATGTTATTTTTAATATATATTTATATTAAAATTAACATACGTTTAAATAATAAGAGTTTTTTATAAATATCATGAAAACAATAACTAAATCTAATCAAGTTCCAAATTGATACGATTTACAAAAAGGAACATTATCTCATAAATAGGATAGGGATAAGCGAATAAAATCACGATATACTAGATGGTAAAAACACGAACAAAGGTTATATGATAAACATAAAATACACTTTAAGAGAGTTACCGTTTTGGAAGGCAATATTGCAAGTATTTTACACTCTTTAAAAAGTAAAGTGCGAAAATTTAAAACCTTTTTAATTATGCGTAAAGCAATTATAAAAATCAAAAAAACTTACCTTATTAGGCTTGTTTGTTACATCATTTGTTTTGATGTCAGCAAAAGGAACTGAAGAATCACCAATGAAATTTTGGGGTTCAACTTTAAGTTGCGGATCATCTTACTCAATTGAACCAGGAAGTTGTTACCAAAATTGTACTACAACTTACCAGGTTTTTTGGATAGTAATTTCTGAAACTACTGATTATGCAGTACCTTGTTAATTAATTCTAATAAATCTGCTCTTCTTTTAGGGAAAAGCAGATTTTAATTCCACAGAAATGAAAAAAACATCATTATTATTATTACTACTATTTAGCCAAATTTACTGTTTTACTCAAGAAAAAAAGTTTATCATAATAGATGAAAATAATAAGCAGTCAATAGCATATTGTAGCGTATCTATTATAGGAAAAGACAAAGGCGAATATTCTGATAGCAAAGGAATTGTCAGAATAAATTGTTCAGAGAATGATAGTTTATTGATATCTCACATTCTTTACAGTGAAATCAAAATTCAATTTAAAACTGTTAAAGACACTGTTTGGTTATCTCAAAAAAATCAATTTTTAGATGAAGTGATTATTTCTTCATTGAAAGACTCTAATGATTGGAGTAAGGAAAGAAAAGAAAAGCATCAATGGTATATGCAACCAAAAACTGAATTTTGTGTACTTTTTAAAAAGCAAAAAGATATTAAAACAATCTCAAAGATTAGATTCCCTATTGAAAACCTTATTGAATTAAAAAATAATGAGATAAAAGAGGCAATATTTAGATTAAATTTATATGCTAACTCAAAGGGTATCATTGACAAAAAGCTAAATACAGAAAATATTATATATTCTTTGACGGATCAATCTAAATCTATTATTTTCGATTTAGACCATTCAATTATTGTACCTAATGAAGGGTTATTTTTAGGCATCGAATTTATTGGATTTGAGGACTCGAATAATGCTATAATCGAAGAAGAGCGAAATAACTATATCAAATTAAATTTTGCTTCAACGAAATCAAGCCAAACATTTTATTCAAATAAATTTATCAATGAAGGAAAGTGGTCTTTCCTTAATTTTTGAGTATAAGTAAAAACTTAAATTTCTTCTCTGTGCACCAATTCCATCGAGAAAGCAGGCATGCAAATTGCCATATAATCGCAGGCTTCGTCAAAAGGATTTGAGTACTGTACCCGCGTATTTTTTTCAATTTTAATAGATTGTCCCGCTTCTAAAACCAGGGTTTCTCCATCAATAATAAATTGTTTTTTACCGCGAATGATATAGGTATACTCTTCAAATTCTGGTGTTTGAAACGGCTCACTCCAACCAGCAGGGGCAATCATGTGCGCCATACTCATCTTTGTGTTTTTGTCTGTTGCGTTTCCAAAGTGTTCTTCAATGAGTTTGCCATCCGTAGTAGGAACAACAAACGGTGATTTTTGGAGGGTATATTTTTTCATTGGAATTACAAGATCTTATACAATTTAAAAAAGAACGGTGGTTAGTTAAACCAAACGATGAATGATTTCATTTTTGCGAAATCTGGAATTTGATCTAGAGTTACTTTCTCAACACTATATTCTTTTAGTCCCAATTGTTCTTTATCGATCGCCACGGTCGCATTCAAGTCATCAATAAAAAGCGTCGCAGATGAAAACGAAGTTTCAACCTTGTTAATCCTTGTGTTCATTCTTATTTCTGAAAAACTAGAATTTAAAGAAAGTCCGTCTTCAGTAGCATATCGAGAATCAAAGATCTCAATACTTTTAATAGTAGAAGTACTGTCTAATTGCTCTTTTGGAATAATGGTAAGCAAATGCTTCCCTCCTTTTTCAAAGATTAAGTATTCATCATCATCTTGTAGATAATTAGACCCAGTAGCTCCTTCACTTAAATTTTTAACAATTGAATCATTTGCAAACAGCTGTGCTAAATCATTTATTGTTGTTTTAGTTGTTAATTGGCCTACTTTCCCTTTCTTAATTTCAAAATCACCATTAGAACAACCTACTATAAATAAAGAGGTGACGATGAATAGAAATGCTAATTTTTTATTGATCATTGTATTTTTTTAGTTGATTTATATTGCTAACGTAAAATTAAATAAATTCTTATTCATTTTTTTGTTTTTTTTAATGGGCTGTAATCGGAACACAATTATTAACAATCACGATGCATCGTTATTACATACCAAATATAATTTTGATAAAAATAATCAAAGTTTCATTGGTAAAGAATAAAAAATGGAGTTTCTTGTTAGAAAAAAAATATTCAGAAGCATCGAAGGGAGATTAATCAATCCAATTCTTAAAATCCTTCACCCGTTCTCTACTCACAATAATCTCTGATTCAGAATAGGGCCGTAAGATTAATTTTAAACGGCTGTTTGTGTAGGATATGATGTCTTTTATTGCGTTTACATGCACAATAAAAGTACGATTTACACGAAAGAATAATACTGGATCTAAATGTCCATTCCAATGTTCTAATGAATGATCTAAAAGGTAACTTCTATTTTCTTTGGTATGAATATACGTAGCTTTATTTTCACTATAAAAACAAAGATTGCATTCGAAAATTGGTTTCATCGTACAACGCAAATTTTACAGTTCCTTTGTCAGTAGAAATGTTTTCCATATACACGGTAATGCTTTGTCTTTGAGCTATCAACCTACTCGATACAAATAACATGATTCCGATTAAAATAGTCACTAAAATTTTCATTTTCTTTTTTTTAATGATCCAAAGATGCAAACCAAATTGTACTCCAAAAACAAAAGTATGCCCAACTGTATTTTTTAGTGGTTCAAATGTAATTTTGAGTTTATATTGTTAAAAGGAATGGATAACTTGTTGAAGAAAATCTTTATAAAAAACAATGTTTTAATAATTATCATTTTTACTTGTTTAAAAATGATATAATTATAAAATAAAATAGCTTTAAATCCTAAAATCGTAAAACTTCAAAAAAACAAAGAATTATACTCAAAAACTACAAGAATATACGATACATTTGTTTTAATGTTTACTACAAGAAATAAAATAATGGCAATAAACCCCATTTTGCGCTGTCGCAAAACAAACCGCTAATACTAGGTATTTAGCAACGCAAGGTCTATTTATTTATTTTTCATCATGTCAATTCTTACACTCACTTTCAACAATCACCACAAAGTTATTTCTCTAAATAACCCCAGTTTTGTACGCCGGTTTTTAACACGCCGCCCTTTGGGTGTATTATAATTTACGGAATTAGGTGTGTCCATTTCCACTTTTCAAAAAAACAATTTAACTACATCCATTTAAAAAATATCAATACAATGCAAATTGTAATTGCGAATAAGTCACACAGTATCTATGCAGAGATTATCTGCAAAACGATAGAAGAAGCCTCAAAAGTGAGAGGAACAGGGATCGCAAAACGGGAACCTTCATACATTATTACCAAAATGGAAAATGGCAATGCAGTCATAGCCCTAGATAATGAGAAATTTGCAGGGTTTTGCTATATAGAAGCTTGGGGACATGAAAAATTCGTGGCCAATTCTGGTTTAATTGTACATCCAGAGTATCGAAATATAGGCTTGGCAAAAAAAATTAAACAAGTTGTCTTTCAACATTCTAGAGCTAAATTCCCCCATGCTAAAATATTTAGCATCACCACTGGATTGGCAGTTATGAAACTGAATAGCGACCTGGGATACAAACCTGTAACCTTCTCGGAATTGACGGACGATCAATCTTTTTGGAAAGGTTGCCAAACCTGTAAAAACTATGATGTCTTAACACGAACAGCCCAACAAATGTGCTTGTGTACAGGCATGCTTTATGATCCAAAATTGAAAAAATCTGAAAAACCAAAAAAAATAAAAGAAAAAGTTTTTAAACGATTGAAAAATATAAAACAGCACTTATTCCTTAAAAAAAATAAAAATGAAAAAAAATAATATTGGCAAATTAGTAATCGCCTACAGTGGGGGCTTAGATACCTCTTACTGTGCAATAAGTCTCAGTAAAGCAGGATATGATGTGCATGCAGTTAGCGTAAATACGGGTGGATTTTCTTCTGAAGAAATTAGTAGCATCGAAAAAAATGCATACAAAATGGGCGTTTCCACCTATAAAAATATTGATGCCGTGGCTACTTTTTATAACAAAGTAATCAAATATTTAATCTTTGGTAATGTGCTAAAAAACAATACCTATCCCCTTTCCGTAAGTGCAGAAAGAATTATTCAAGCCATTGAAATTATTCAGTATGCAAAAAGCATAGAGGCCAAATTCATTGCCCACGGAAGTACCGGTGCAGGAAATGACCAAGTACGTTTTGATATGATTTTTCAAACATTGGCGCCTGAGATTCAAATTATAACACCCATCAGAGATGGAAGTCTCACCAGACATCAGGAAATTGAATATCTGAAGAAAAACGGAATTGATCTATCCTGGGAAAAAGCAAAATACTCTGTAAACAAAGGTTTGTGGGGGACCAGTGTGGGCGGAGCTGAAACCTTAACCTCTGAAAAACCACTCCCCGAAAGTGCCTATCCTTCTCCTCTGGAAAAAAATGGAAGTGAAAAGATAAAAATGAGTTTTAAAAAGGGCGAATTCATTGCTTTAAATGATGTGGTGGATACTCCACAAAACAACATTGAAAAATTAAACAATATAGCCTCCAAATATGCGATCGGTAGAGACATACATGTAGGAGATACCATTGTAGGTATGAAAGGTCGGGTTGGCTTTGAAGCAGCAGCTGCATTGATTACCATAAAAGCACACCATTTGTTGGAAAAGCACACCCTCACAAAATGGCAATTGCAACACAAAGCATATTTGGCAAATTTTTATGGGATGCATTTGCATGAAGGACACTATTTAGACCCTGTAATGAGAGATATGGAAGCCTTTTTACAAAGCGCACAAGACAAAGTCACAGGAGATGTCGCTATTACGCTGAGACCTTATCATTTTTCTTTAGATGGAATCGTTTCAAAGCATGACTTAATGGATTCAAAATTTGGAAGTTATGGAGAAGAAAACAAGGGATGGACAGCCGATGAAGCGAAAGGATTTATCAAAATAATTGGAAACCAGAATAAAATATACCAACAAGTGAACCCGTAAAAAGATCCTAAAGACTGCTGGGGTCAAAACACTTAACAAATCATATTCAAAATGAAAAAAATAGAAATAGGAATTATAGGCGGTGCTGGATATACAGCTGGGGAGTTGATTCGTTTGTTGCTAAATCACCCAAATGCAAACATCAATTTTGTATATAGCACTTCCAATGCAGGCAATAAAGTACATCAGGTGCACCAAGATTTAATGGGCGATACCGAGATCGGTTTTACCTCAAAAATCAATCTCAAAGTTGATTTGTTATTTTTGTGTTTAGGTCATGGAAATTCAACTGCTTTTTTATCAAAAAATAATTTTTCAAAACAAACAAAAATCATCGACCTCAGTAACGATTTCAGGTTATTGGCAAACAAAGACTTCGAAAACAAAGCGTTTGTATATGGATTGCCAGAAACCCATAAAGAAGCAATTCAAAAAGCGAATTACATTGCCAATCCAGGCTGTTTTGCAACCGCGCTACAACTGGCAATTATACCTTTAGCAGCAAATAACCTACTTACAAACGATATTCACATCAATGCCGTTACAGGGGCTACTGGAGCTGGAACATCTTTATCTAAAACCACACATTTTACCTGGAGAGACAATAATTTCTCGCATTACAAAGCATTTACTCACCAGCATCTCGACGAGATTCAGCAAACAGTAGCACAATTGCAAACTGATTTTGAGTGTGAAATCAATTTTGTACCCAACCGTGGAAATTTTTCTCGAGGAATATTTGCAACCACGTATACAAAATATGAAGGTACTATTGAAACTGCAAAAGAACTGTACAAAGCCTTTTATAAAGACGCTCCTTTTACGGTTGTATCGGATGACGTACTTCATTTAAAACAAGTTGTAGGTACCAATAAATGTTTGCTTCACCTAGAAAAACACAATAATAAATTACTAATAACCAGCATAATAGACAATTTAACAAAAGGAGCTTCTGGCCAAGCTATACAGAATATGAATATAATGTATGGTTTTGAAGAAACAGCAGGTTTGCAATTAAAAGCAAATTACTTTTAAACCGAAAATTAGAAAGCGAAAACTATGAAAATAGCCATCATTGGAACTGGAAATTTAGGGAAATCGATCGCAAAAGGATTGATTACCAACAATGCGATTACCTCCTTATATCTTACTAAAAGAAATTTAGACGGAATTGCCGATTTTAACGGATATAAAAATGTGTATCTCACCACAAATAATAGCGAAGCAATAAAAAACTCGGACATTCTTCTATTTGCAGTGCAACCTGCTCATTTTGAAGGAATCCTAGATGAAATAAAATCGATTTTAACAGCCAAACATGTCATCATATCAACCATTACTGGCTTTTCAATTTCAAAAATTGAAGCAATCATTGGTCCCAATAACTTTATTATTAGAGCCATGCCAAACACTGCAATAGCTGTAGGGAAATCCATGACTTGTTTGTGTGCCAATCAACAAGGACAAGAGCGCATTGGAATTGCTGAAGCAATTTTTAACAGATTGGGGCATTCAATGACAATTCCAGAAGCGCAGATGCAAGCAGCAACTGTAGTTTGTGCAAGCGGTATCGCTTTTTGGATGCGCTTAATACGTGCCACTACACAAGCCGCGATTCAATTAGGATTTGATGCAAAAGAAGCACAAGAATTGGCCATGTACACCAGTGAAGGAGCTGCTAACTTATTACTTACCAATGGAAAGCATCCAGAAGAAGAAATTGACAGCGTTACAACACCACAAGGCTGTACAATTGAAGGATTAAACGAAATGGAGCACCAGGGATTAAGTGCTGCTTTGATTCAAGGAATGGTTGCTTCTTTTCATAAAATTAATAGCATAAAAAAAGAACAATTATGAGTTTATTCAATGTGTATCCCTTATTTGACATTACGCCAGTAACTGCGAAAGATGTTTTTGTATACGATGAAAACAACTGTCAATATTTAGATTTATATGGCGGACATGCGGTAATTTCTATTGGCCATTCACATCCAACCTATGTGAAAAATATTCGAGCGCAAGTAAGTAAAATCGGGTTTTACAGCAATTCCATCCAGAATCCTTTACAAGTGGCGCTTGCCAAAAAACTAGCCAGGGTATCTGGCTGTAATTCTTATGAATTATTTCTTTGCAACTCCGGTGCTGAGGCCAATGAAAATGCGTTAAAACTAGCATCCTTTCACACTGGAAAAAAGAAAGTAATCGCTTTTAAAAATGGGTTTCATGGAAGAACCTCTGCAGCTGTTGCAGTCACCGACAATCCCAAAATAATTGCCCCGATCAATGCACAACAAGAAGTTGAAATTTTAGCCTTGGGCGATTTAGAAAGCCTTGAAAAATCACTCTCAAAAAACGATGTGTGTGCGGTAATCATAGAGTGCATTCAAGGAGTCGGTGGATTGGACGAAAGTACTGCCGTATTTTACGAAGGAATTGACAAGCTCTGTAAAAAATATAATGCCTGTTTTATTGCAGATGAAGTGCAATCGGGTTTTGGAAGAACGGGCGATTTTTTTGCTTTTCAAAAATACAATGTGACACCGGATATCATCTCCATTGCCAAAGGAATGGGAAATGGGTTTCCTGTTGGTGGAATTTTAGTACATCCAAATATTAAGGCTTCCTTTGGTTTATTAGGAACCACTTTTGGCGGTAATCACTTAGCGTGTGTTGCTGTTTTAACGGTATTAGATGTCCTAGAAAAAGAACGCTTACTGCACAACACACTAGAAGTTTCATCATATTTTTTAAGAAGAGCACTAAACGTTCCAAGGTTAAAAACAGTAAAGGGGCGCGGATTGATGCTGGGATTGGAATTTGAATTCCCAATCGCCGAACTCCGTAAAAACCTAATCTACAAACACAAGATCTTTACAGGAAGTGCCAAGAACCCAAATGTACTAAGAATATTGCCCCCATTAACCATCAAAAAAGAACACCTAGAGCTGTTTTTTGAAGCATTAATCAGCGAATTATCATGAAAAAATATACCCACATTGACGATATAGACCATCTTCCTTCTTGGATCAAAGAGGCAAAAGCGCTTAAAAAAAATCCATTAAAAGATCAGGAGTTAGGAAAAAATAAAACCATAGGGCTGTTGTTTTTTAATTCCAGTTTAAGAACCCGTTTAAGCACCCAAAAGGCAGCATTAAATTTGGGAATGAATCCTATTGTGATGAATATATCTGAGGACGCATGGGGCATTGAATTTGGAAACAAAACCGTTATGAACGGTAGTACCGCAGAACACATAAAAGAAGCAGCTGCCGTAGTTTCACAATATTGTGATGTCATTGCTGTACGTGCCTTTCCTTCGCTTACAGACAAAGAAAAAGACGAATCAGAGGAAGTATTAACTGCCTTTCTAAAATATGCAACAGTACCCTTAATCAATATGGAAAGTGCTACAGGACATCCATTGCAAGGATTGACAGATGCCATCACCATTTCAGAAAATACCACAAAAAAAAGACCCAAAGTAGTTTTAAGCTGGGCCCCACACGTAAAAGCGCTACCACATGCTGTCGGGAATAGTTTTATAAAAGCCATGCAAAAAATGGACGTTGAATTAGTCATTGCAAATCCAAAAGGCTATGATTTAAACCCAGACATCACCAAAAACACCCCCATCTACCACAATCAAAAAGAAGCTTTCAAAGACGCTGATTTTGTATATGCTAAGAACTGGAGTTCCTATGAAGACTATGGAAAAATAATCAAAACAGATACCAATTGGATGATTCGCAAAGAGAAGCTTGGAAAAGCTAAATTTATGCACTGTTTGCCCGTTCGTAGGAATGTAGTCGTTGAAGATGCTGTCTTAGAGAGCGACAACTCATTGGTCATCGAACAAGCCAATAACAGAACCTTTGCAGCACAATTGGTACTTAAAAAAATGCTAGAAAATGACTAAAGAAAAAATATCCATCGTAAAAATTGGAGGAAATATTATTGAAGATGAAAATGCTTTAAAGCAATTTCTTCAACTATTCTCAAAATTGGCAGGGAAGAGAATTTTAATTCATGGTGGTGGAAAAAGAGCAACACAGTTCGCTTCTAAATTAGGAATTACCTCAAAGATGATCGATGGAAGACGGATTACTGACAAAGAAACCTTGGAGGTCATTACAATGGTGTATGCAGGCTTGGTCAATAAAAAAATTGTAGCACAGTTGCAGGCATTTGAAACCAATGCAATGGGGTTAACAGGTGCCGACATCAATAGTATTCAATCTGAAAAAAGACCCGTAAAAGAAATTGATTTTGGCTTTGTGGGAGATGTAAAACAAGTCAATCATCATGGAATCGACACCTTAATGACTGCTGGATTCACCCCTGTATTTTGCGCTCTAACACACGATGGAAACGGACAGTTATTAAACACCAATGCCGATACTATAGCAAGTCAGATTGCCATTGGAATGAGCGAAATTTATACAACTACCCTTTACTATTGTTTTGAATTGAAGGGGGTTTTAAACGACTTTGAGGACAAAGAATCGGTAATTCAGAAAATCGATTCAAAAACCTACAAAGAACTCTTAGCAGCCGGTACCATTTCAGCAGGAATGCTGCCAAAATTAGAAAATTGTTTTGACGCTTTACAAAAGGGGGTAGCAGAAGTTCGGATTGGGAATACATCCCTATTCTCAGAAAAAAATAATTTATACACCACAATAGCACTCTAGCCATGGAAATTAAATCTCTAACAGAAAATGCCATATCACTTTTAAAAGAACTGATCGAAACCCCATCATTTTCTACCGAAGAAGCACAAACAGCCGTTTTAATTGAAAACTGGTTTACAAACCACAGCATTCCTTTTCATAGAACAGAAAACAATGTTTGGGCAACCAATAAATATTTTGATGAGCGCAAACCTACGCTGTTGCTCAATTCGCATCACGATACCGTGAAACCAAATACGGCCTACACAAAAGACCCATTTAAAGCCGTTGTAGAAGAAGGAAAGCTCTATGGACTTGGAAGCAATGATGCAGGAGGCTGTTTGGTTTCCTTAATCGCAACATTTACCCATTTTTATACCCAAAAAAACCTTTCCTATAATTTGATCATTGTAGCTTCAGCAGAAGAAGAAAATAGTGGTAAAAATGGCCTGAACAGCATGCTTCCAATCATTCCACATATTGATGTTGCCATTGTGGGCGAACCTACTTTAATGCAATTGGCAGTAGCCGAAAAAGGACTGGTGGTTTTTGATGCTGAAGTAGTAGGAACCCCAAGTCATGCCGCACATCCAAACACCAATAATGCCATATACAATAGCATTGAAGTATTGCAATGGTTTCAAAATTTTAAATTTAAAAAAACATCCAAAGCGCTCGGCGATGTAAAAATGACTGTTACGCAAATCGCTGCAGGTTCTCAGCACAACGTGGTTCCCGCTCAGGTAAATTTAGTGGTAGATGTTCGGGTGAACGATGCTTATTCAAATCAAGAAATTGCCAGCATTTTACAGGCGGAATCTCCTTGTACAAAAATAACTCCAAGAAGCCTCCGATTGAACTCTTCAGCAATTTCCACCGATCATCCACTCGTAAAAGCAGGCATTGCAATGGGCAGAACCACTTATGGATCCCCTACATTATCAGATCAAGCAGTATTGTCGTGTCAATCCCTAAAATTGGGACCTGGCGATAGTACACGTTCACATTCAGCAGATGAATTTATCTACCTCTCAGAAATTGAAGAAGGCATTCAATTGTATGTTGAATTGCTAAATCGTGTCCTCCTTTCAGCAATTTAACCGCAATAAAACAACAAAAACACCCACCATTAAACAAACATAATATGAAACTTTGGGACAAAGGATTTACAATAGACAAACAAATCGAACTTTTTACAGTAGGAAACGACCGAGAAATTGACCTTCACATTGCAAAATATGACGTGCAAGCTTCTTTGGCACATGCCATCATGTTAGAATCTATAGGCATTATTAGTAACAATGAGTTGAAAGATTTAGAAAAAGGTTTGCAAGAACTCGCATCCGATATCGAAAAGGGCGCGTTTGTGATTGAAGACTCTTTTGAAGATGTGCATTCTAAAATTGAATGGGAATTGACGAACAAACTGGGGGAAGTAGGAAAAAAAATTCATACAGCACGTTCTAGAAATGATCAAGTTTTAGTGGCACTTCAACTCTATTACAAAGAGAATTTAACGGTGGTAAATGAAAAAGTAAAAACTGTGTTTGACACCCTTTTAAATTTGGCCGATACTCACAAAGAAAAGCTATTGCCTGGCTATACCCATTTGCAAGTTGCCATGCCTTCATCTTTTGGATTGTGGTTTTCTGCCTATGCAGAACTGCTGATTGATGATGTGCACCTGCTCAATGCTGTTGCCAAAGTGGTAGATCAAAACCCCTTAGGCTCTGCTGCAGGCTATGGGAGCTCCTTCCCCATCGATCGGGAATTAACTACCAAAGAACTTGATTTTGCCACCCTAAAATACAATGTTGTTGCGGCGCAGTTAAGCAGAGGAAAAAGTGAGCGTAGCATTGCGGCAGCCCTAGGTGGATTGTGCAACACTTTGGCACGTTTTTCTATGGATGTGTGTTTGTACATGAGTCAGAATTTTGGCTTTATTAGTTTCCCGGATGCTTTGACAACTGGAAGCAGCATTATGCCTCACAAGAAAAATCCGGATGTATTTGAGCTCATCCGTGGAAAGTGTAATAAAATTCAAGCTCTGCATACCGAAATGCTGCTAATTACGAACAACCTACCCTCAGGATATCACCGAGATTTTCAGTTATTGAAAGCAAACATTATCAATGCTTTTGAGGATGTAAAAGAGATTTTAGACATTGTAAATTATGCCATTCAGCAAGTTATTGTGAAAGATATTGATTTGAAGGATGAAAAATACCAGTATTTATTTACCGTAGATAGTATTAATAATTTGGTTGTGGAAGGCATGTCGTTTAGAGAGGCCTACCAACAAATAGGCGGTCAAGTACAAGCAGGCACTTACACGCCAGATCTCGGGAAAGCACACACGCACGTAGGAAGTATTCACAATTTAACCTTAGATAAAATTAGAGAAAAATATCCCCATTAACCCATTTTTTCAACTTTAAAATCTAAAAAACCCAAAACCTACTTGTTTCGGGTTTTTTAAATTTAATAATCATAGGTTAATTTATTTTAGGTTTTTACCTAAAGATTTTATAGCTTGTAGCAACGAATGCAAGCTCTTTTTTTTAAAACAGTCTACAAATACCGTTCTTTGACAATATTCAAATGATGCATTTGATGTCCAGAAAACAGAACCCCCAAAGCCCTTACAGAAATTTTATTTTCAGAAGCAACCCCAATACGCAACAAAGCTTCCTCAGAAAAACTTTGAAACAATTGAATGGTACTCTGCCTAAGCGTGGCCATTTCATCCAAAAGATCAAAGTAATTCAATTGATTGGCATTGCCACAGTCTACAAATAAATCTTGATCAAAACCAGGCAAAACAGTCTTGTCATTTCTAGCAAAACACAAGGCACGGTAACAGAAAATGCGCTCCGTATCAATAATATGCTGAATCAATTCTTTGAGGGTCCACTTCCCTTCTGCATAGGAAAAATTGTGTTTTTCTTCCGGTAGGTTTCGCAAAACAGAATCAAAAGCTTGTTGCGAATGCTGTAAGTTTTCTATAATAGACCTATTTTTTGCTGCAGCCAATTGAATATAATGCTCAAAATAAGCTGCGTATTCATTTTTTGGAATCATTCCTTTTCTTTTGTGTAAGTTTGTTTTTGTAAAACTAAGCATTTTATATGACGCAATTATTCATCAATATCAAAGAACTTATTCAGGTTCGAGAAACTGAAGTTGAAAAAGTATCTGGGAAAGAAATGGGTATATTACCAACCCTCAAAAACGCATATTTACGCGTGGAAGACGATTTGATTGTAGACTTTGGTTTGATGGAAACACTGCAAAATAAAACAGCAGATGAAACCATCGATTGCCGCGGAAAAATGATCTTCCCATCTTGGTGTGATTCCCATACACACTTGGTTTATGCAGGAAATCGAGCACAAGAATTTGTAGATCGAATTCAGGGGTTGAGTTATGAAGAAATTGCCAACAATGGTGGCGGAATTTTAAATTCTGCAAAAAAAATACACCAAATTTCCGAAAACGAATTGTACCAACAATCTGCGCACAGACTGCAAGAAGTAATTGCACTGGGAACTGGCGCCATTGAAATAAAATCGGGCTATGGGCTCACGGTAGCAGGAGAACTAAAAATGCTACGAGTAATTAAAAAATTGAAAGAAAATTTTGATACGCCTATAAAAGCCACCTTTTTGGGCGCACATGCACTTCCATCTGCATATAAAAATAACAAGGAGGCATACTTGGAGCTCATTATTGAAGAGATGCTCCCAAAAATAGCAGCAGAAAATTTAGCAGATTTTATCGATATTTTCTGTGAAATAGGATATTTCGACGTAGAAGACACCGCACGAATTTTGGGCGCAGGAAAGAAATATGGTCTGATTCCAAAAGTGCACGTAAATCAGTTCAATGCCTTTGGGGGTATTGCCGTTTCCGTAGCGCATCAAGCATTGTCTGTTGACCATTTGGAGGAATTGACACAAGAAGATATTCATGCATTAAAAGTAACAAATACAATGTCTGTGGCACTGCCCGCCTGTTCCTTTTTTTTAAGCATCCCCTACACCCCAGCAAGAAGAATTATTGATGCAGGCTTGCCATTGGCGCTGGCATCGGACTACAACCCAGGCTCTGCACCTACCGGAAATATGAATTTTGTGATGGCAACAGCCTGTATCAAAATGAAAATGACTCCTGAAGAAGCTATTAATGCCGCAACAATAAATGGTGCATTTGCCATGCATCTATCTCACAAAGTGGGCAGTATTACCAGAGGAAAATTGGCCAATTTTTTCATTACAAAAACAATAGCTTCTTATCACTATCTTCCCTATCATTTTGGAGATAATTTAATAGAAACCGTTTATTTAAGAGGGAAAAAAATCAGCCTTTAATTTTGTAATTTCAACCAAAAGACCTGCAAATATTCTTTTTCTGCAAGCCTTAACTCTTTTTTTATCTTTAAATTTGTCATTCAAATTTATTGCATGTTTTTTCATTTTTTTCAGTATGTAAAGTTTCTCTTGAATTCGACAAATCAACACGGAGTGCACTCCCCTTTTGTATATCATTTAGTTACAAAATGTTTTTATACTCAGGGTAATCAAAAGCACAGAGAGCAATACCGAAAAATCCAGAAAAGTGCCTTAAAGAATAAGGAAGTAAACTTTCCAAAATTAAAATTGAAGAAACCCGAGCTACTCCTAAAAGTCATTGCCTATTTCAAACCCATCAATAATTTAGAAATTAGCAACCTAGCGGGATGCCTCGCTTCCACAATAAAAATTGCCCAGCCCAATGCTATCGTCACAACTATAGCAACTACTTTTGAGGCTGCTGATGATCGCGAAAATTTATTAAAGGGAACCGACTGTAAACTCTTAGACATGGGTTTTTTTAATAGTACCGAAGAAGGAATTTTACCGTATTTTGAAAGCTGTCTTTTGAAGATTCATAATGAAACATTCTTTATCTTTAAAGATCTTTACCAAAGTAAAGAAATGAAAAATGCTTGGGCTCAAATTAAACAACACCCACAAGTAACCGTAACCGTCGATGTTTTTTATTATGGATTTGTTTTCATTAGAAAAGAACAGCAAAAAGAACATTTTAAGATACGTATCTAAAAAAGGAAATCATTATACAGACTAAATTATAAACTTTGAAATTCATTGAAAATGAAGATATATACTAAAACGGGAGACAATGGCACTACAGGACTCTATGGAGGAAATAGAGTGAAAAAGTACAATTTACGCATCGACAGTTATGGAACCGTAGATGAATTGAATGCATATATTGGTTTGATTAAAGATCAAGAAATTTCAACATCAATTAAAGATTCGCTTTTAAAAATTCAAAACGAGTTATTTACCCTAGGCGCCATGCTGGCAACACCCACAGAAAAAGAAACCTTAAAAAGTGGCGCAGAAAGACTGAACATTCCAAAAATTGACAGCAGTTCAATCCTTTTTTTAGAAAATGAAATTGATGCTATGGAGGAAGGGCTTGCACCAATGACCCATTTCATTTTACCTGGAGGACATCAATCGGTGTCATTCTGTCACATAGCAAGATGTGTTTGTAGACGTTCTGAACGTCTTTGTGTTGCACTAAATGACGAGGAAACCATTAATAATGACATTTTAAAATACTTAAACCGCCTTTCTGACTATCTTTTTGTATTGGCACGAAAATTGTCTAAAGACTTATCAGTAGAAGAAATCAAGTGGATTCCCAAAAAAAATAATTAAGTTCTTTACATATTGATTTTATATTTCTTAAAAAAGACTTGCATAATTGCGTAAAAAATTTATTTTTGCACAAAATTAAACAATAAGAAATGTATTGGACATTAGAATTGGCATCTTACCTAGCAGATGCACCTTGGCCAGCAACCAAAGATGAGTTAATCGATTATGCTATTAGAACTGGATCTCCGTTAGAAGTAGTTGAAAACCTACAAGATATCGAAGATGAAGGGGATGCATATGACTCCATCATCGAAATTTGGCCAGATTATCCCACCGAAGATGATTATCTTTGGAACGAAGATGAATACTAAATAATAACCATACAAAAAGTCTCTATAGAGGCTTTTTTTTTGTTATATTTCAATCTCTTTTTTAATGAGAAATTAAAAAATTAAAATATTGATTCACAATAAAATAAAGCAACATATACTGTGTTGCACTAAAAAATAAATTCGCAATGAGCATATTAAATTCTGTAATCAAACTTTTTGTAGGACACAAACAGCAAAAGGATTTGAAAATCTTACAACCTGTTGTCGATGATGTAAAGAAATTTGAAGCAGCAATCCAATTATTGTCCAACGACGAATTGAGAGGAAAAACGCTTGCGTTTAAAAACATCCTAAAAGAGGCAACAAAGGAATTTGATGGAACGATTGAACGTTTAGAAATAGAAGCAAAAACAGCAGATATCGATCGACAAGAGACAATTTATACAGAAATTGACGCTTTAAAAGACGAAGCCTATAAAATTTCTGAAGCGACGCTAATGGAAATTATGCCAGAAGCATTTGCAGTGGTGAAAGAAACAGCAAAACGTTTTGTAGAAAATGAAGAGCTTGAGGTAACGGCAACCCCTTTTGACAGAGAATTGTCTGGAGAAAGAGATCATATCACCTTGGAAGGCGACAAAGCTTTTTGGGCAAACTCATGGGATGCTGCTGGTAAACCAGTCACTTGGGACATGGTGCATTATGACGTGCAGTTAATTGGTGGGTCTGTGCTACATCAAGGGAAAATTGCAGAAATGATGACAGGTGAAGGAAAAACATTGGTTTCTACCCTACCCGTCTACTTAAATGCATTAACTGGAAAAGGGGTACACTTAGTAACCGTAAATGATTACTTGGCAAAACGTGATAAGGCATGGATGGGGCCTATTTTTGAGTTTCATGGTTTTACAACAGATTGTATCGATTACCATCAACCCAATTCGGATGCACGTAGAAAAGCCTACAATGCAGACATTACTTACGGAACCAATAACGAATTCGGTTTCGATTACTTGCGAGATAATATGGCAAGTTCTAAAGATGATTTGGTACAAAGAGCGCCAAATTATGCCATTATTGATGAAGTAGATTCTGTTTTAATTGACGATGCAAGAACCCCATTGATTATATCGGGGCCAGTACCACAAGGAGATCGACATGAATTTACAGAACTAAAACCTTTGGTGTCTGAATTGGTTACCCTACAAAGACAACATTTGGTAAGTGTATTGGCGGAAGCAAAAAAATTATTGGCAGACGGCAACGTCAAAGAAGGTGGATTTCTATTATTGAGAGTGTATCGAGGATTGCCAAAAAACAAAGCATTGATTAAATTTTTGTCACAAGAAGGAATGAAACAAATTCTTCAAAAGACAGAAAACACCTATATGGCAGATAACAACAAGTTGATGCCAGAAGTCGATGAAGATCTTTGGTTTGTCATCGAAGAGAAAAACAATCAAATTGATTTAACAGACAAAGGGATTGGATACTTATCTGAAAAAACACAAAATGACACGTTCTTTGTGTTACCAGATATTGGTGTGAAAATTGGTGAAATTGAAACTTCAGAAAACACCCCCGAAGAAAAAGCTGCTGAAAAAGAAGAACTCTATAAAGACTTTAGCATCAAAAGTGAGCGTATTCATACCATGAATCAATTGTTAAAAGCCTACACTGTTTTTGAAAAAGATGTGGAATATGTGGTGATGGATAACAAAGTCATGATTGTTGACGAACAAACGGGTCGTATTATGGACGGTCGTCGTTATTCTGATGGCTTGCACCAAGCCATTGAAGCAAAAGAAAATGTAAAAATTGAAGATGCTACACAAACCTTTGCAACGGTAACCCTTCAAAATTACTTTAGAATGTATCGCAAACTTTCTGGAATGACGGGTACTGCCATTACAGAAGCAGGAGAATTGTGGGAAATCTACAAATTAGATGTGGTAGAAATTCCGACTAACAAGCCGATACAAAGAGATGATAAAGAAGATTTAGTTTACAAAACTGCACGTGAAAAATACAATGCAGTGATTGAAGATATTGTAAAGTTAGTAGCAGACAAGCGTCCGGTATTGGTGGGAACCACTTCCGTTGAAATCTCAGAATTATTAGGGCGAATGTTACAAATGCGAAAAATTCCACACAATATTTTAAATGCAAAATTGCACAAACGTGAAGCAGATGTAGTTGCTGAAGCGGGAAAACCAGGTGTCGTAACAATTGCAACAAACATGGCAGGTCGTGGTACCGATATTAAACTTACTGGAAATGTGAAAGCTGCAGGAGGTTTGGCTATTATTGGTACAGAACGTCACGATTCCCGAAGAGTTGACAGACAGTTAAGAGGTCGAGCAGGTAGACAGGGTGATGTGGGTTCTTCTCAGTTTTACGTAGCCTTAGACGACAATTTAATGCGTTTGTTTGGTTCTGATAGAATTGCAAAAATGATGGACAGAATGGGCTTAAAAGAAGGGGAAGTAATTCAACATTCTATGATCTCGAAATCCATTGAACGTGCACAGAAAAAAGTAGAAGAAAACAATTTTGGTGTTCGAAAGCGTTTGTTAGAATATGATGATATTATGAACGCTCAGCGTGAATTTATCTACAAAAGAAGACGAAATGCCTTGGATGGAAAACGTTTGCAAATTGACATTGCCAACATGATTTATGAAACCTGCGAAAACATTGTAAATCAAAACAAACCTACAAAAGACTTCCAAAACTTTGAATTTGAATTGATACGCTTTTCATCAATGACTTCTCCTCTTTCTGAAGAAGAATTTGAAGGAAAGCCTGCACAAGAAATCACTGACACCTTGTATGAAACCATTTCGGCACACTACAAGGACAAAATCGAACGAAATGCTGTTTTGGCCTATCCTGTAATTAAAGATGTTTTTGAAAATGAAGGAGACAAATACGAACGTATTGTAGTGCCTTTTACTGACGGTACCAAATCACTACAGGTGGTTACTAATCTTAAGGATGCCTACGAGAGTGAAGGAAAAAGTTTGGTTACCGATTTTGAAAAGAACATTACTTTAGCAATCATCGATGAAAACTGGAAAGATCATTTACGTAAAATGGATGATTTAAAACAATCGGTACAAAATGCATCTTACGAACAAAAAGATCCTTTATTGATTTACAAGTTTGAAGCTTTTGAGTTGTTTAAAACAACCGTAGCAGAAATTAACAGAGCCGTTTTATCCTTCTTATTTAAAGGGGAGTTGCCTTCAAAAGATTCCCAACAAATATCAGAAGCAAGAAGTCAAAAAAAACAACGTCTAAATACGTCTAAAGCAACGGTACAAAATTCTACAGAACAAGCGATTTCAAATTCTCGTCAACAACAAGAACCTGTGGAAACCGTTGTGAGAGATCAACCCAAAATTGGTAGAAACGAAAAGGTTACGATTAAAAATGTAATGAGTGGTGAAGAGAAAGAAGTGAAATTTAAACAAGCCATTCCTTTACTTGAAAAAGGAGAATGGGTGCTTGTAAACAACTAAAATTGCCTCTTATCAAGTTCTATTAGATTACAAAAAGAAACCCGTTTTGAGATACTCAAAACGGGTTTTTTATTAGATCGTAATCGGTTAGAATTTTGTATCCATTTGTAAATATTGTAAAAATTCTTTTCGAGTTTCTTTCTCTTTAAATTTCCCTCCGAATTCTGAAGTAACTGTGGAGCTTTCAATATCTTTGATACCTCTTGAGTTTACACACAAGTGCTTTGCATCAACGACACAAGCAACATCTTGTGTACCCAATGCTTCTTGCATTGCTTGCACAATTTGCATTGTCAAACGCTCTTGAACTTGTGGTCTTTTAGAAAAATATTCCACAATTCTGTTCATCTTAGACAATCCAATTACTTTACCATTAGAAATATAAGCAAGATGTGCTCTACCAATAATTGGTAATAAATGATGCTCACAAGTTGAATAAACTACGATATTTTTTTCTACTAACATTTCACCGTAATTGTAATTATTTTCAAATGTGGATGCTTTTGGAAGATTTGCAGGATTCAACCCCATAAAAATTTCATTTACAAATGCTTTGGCTACTCGCTTGGGAGTTCCCTGAAGGCTATCATCTGTTAAATCCATTCCTAAAGTCTCTAAAATATCTTTTACGCTTTCTTGAATTTTTTCTATTTTTTCGTCATCAGAAATATCAAACGCATCTGCTCTTAGCGGATTTTCTGCAGAAGTTGCTAAATGGTTATCCCCCATTTCCTCTATTTTTTCTTCGTTCATTGTACGATTCAATTCAAACATTTTCAATCTGTTATTAAAGTGCAAATTTAGGTGTTTAAAACGTATTATTTTAATTTTTTTTGCAATTATAGTTATGCTGCTATAATTACATCTCAAGACTTCTACTAATGCAATCTTAGATTGCAATCAAAATTAAAAAACATGCGATACATAATCTTTAATAAGCGCTATGACCTGGTCATTTTTGCGACTAATTCTGACAATGAACACATTACTTGCTCATTGGAAAGCATATGCTTTAAAACAAATACATCTTTTTCTACTTTAGATACCACATATTCAATCTCTCTATTGGAAACATATTTCCATTGTCGTTTTTGTGCCTTGTTACTTTCACCTAAATCAGGATAAAACTCAGCCTTTACGCCATTTTCTCGCAATTTTTTTATGGCTTGCATGTTCGTTAGGGCAGTCGCGGCATCAAAATTCAAGAAAAGAACCTTAGGCTTTGGCAAAGCAACTGCTTGAAACAAGTCCAATTCTTCCAACACCAAATAAATTCTATCCAAACCGAAAGAGATACCAACCCCAGAAACCTTTTTTAAACCAAATACTCCTGTTAAATCATCATATCTTCCTCCGCCTCCAATAGAACCCATTTTTACACCTTGTGGAGCAGCTACTTCAAAAATGGCACCTGTATAATAATTCAAACCTCTTGCCAACGTTACATCTACTTCTAAGCTTGCTGTTGCCAATCCGAGAGCTGCAATTGAATGAATTACAAAACGCAACTCTTCAACGCCTTTTAATCCTTCCTCCGAGCCCGCTAACATGCTTTCTAAAGCAGTCAAGTTTTCTAAATTAGTTCCAGAAAAATCAAACAATGGTTGTACTTTCTCAATTGCTTCCTCAGTAATTCCTTTGGAGAGCATTTCTTTAACTACTCCCTCTTTCCCTATTTTATCTAACTTGTCTAGAGCAACGGTAAAATCGATGAGTTTGTCTTGTGCACCAATCACTGCTGCAATTCCTGAAAGTATTTTTCTGTTATTAATTTTTATGGTCGTTCCCACTAAACCTAATTTGGTAAAAACGGTATCATAGAGTTGAATAAATGCTACTTCTTGCCACAAAGATTTGCTACCAACAACATCTGCGTCGCATTGAAAAAATTCTCTAAAGCGACCCTTCTGAGGTCTGTCTGCTCTCCAAACTGGCTGTATTTGATAGCGTTTAAATGGAAATGTAATTTCATTTTGGTGCTGAACCACATAGCGTGCAAAGGGCACTGTAAGATCGTATCGCAGCGCTTTCTCGGAAATTTGAGGAGTTAGTTTTAAACTATTTTTTTCTGCCAATAAGGTTTCATCAGATTTTGCTAAATAATCTCCTGAATTTAAAATCTTAAAAATCAACCGATCTCCTTCTTCCCCATATTTCCCCATTAAGGTTGCAGAATTCTCAAAACTTGGTGTTTCAATGGGTTGAAACCCAAAAGTTTCAAAAGTTGTCTTAATCACATTCATAATATAGGACCGATTGGCAACTTCTGTTGGTGAAAAATCTCTGGTTCCTTTTGGGATGCTTGGTTTCATTGAAATGGGTATTAGTTGTTGATTTTTAGTTTTAGTTGCTAGACTCAAAACGAATCACTCAAAATTTTAAACGTTTATTCCTTTTTTATGGATTCCTGCCTCGCAAAAAGGCAAACTGTGCGAAATTGATTTTTCACAAGAGTGAAAAACCAAAACGTTCTGCGAGCACAAATATCGTGAAAAAAGTTAGCATTTTCAGGAGGTTGGAACTGTTTTATTTTGTTGCCTCAATTGGTATAAGGAAGCGTTTAATTCAAACCCTAACAATAGAATGATTGCATTTAACCAGACAAATAACATCAATACTAACAAAGTCCCTATAGAACCGTATAATTGATTGTATTGAGCAAATTTAACAACATAAATTCCAAATAAATAAAAGGTACTTAGTGACAAAAGTGTGGTTAAAATAGCACCTGCAGAGAAGAAGGTCAACTCTTTCCCTTGCTTTGTCCCATACCTAAAAAGTAACGAAACGATGGTGAAAATCATAATTAAGAACAAGACGCTGCGTCCGTAGAAAAAAAGATTTAAATCACTAGTATTCAACCAGCCGTTATCATCAATCTTAGACAATGCTACTTGGTACAACAACACTAAAACAACGGTTACAATTAAGAAAAATGAGGTTAATAATGAAACTCCTAAAGAGATAAAATAGGTTTTAAAAACATTACGAAACTCGTTGACATGATAGGAATATTCGAATCCTCCAAAAATAGCATTAACGCCATTTGTCATTAAAAAGATCGACAAAATAAAACCAAATGAAAGTAAACCTCCATATTGATTGTTTATGATATCGCCAATGACGAGATTAACGGCTTCAAAAGTTTGTGGTGGTAAAACATCTTGAATAAAAGAAAAGAGTCCTTCTTGAAATCCGTCTATTGGAATGTAGGGTATTAGGGTTAAAATAAAGAGTAAAAAAGGAAAAACGGCCATAAAAAAGCTAAAAGCAATTCCCCCTGCTCTAGAAGTTAAAGCCCCTTTTACGATGCCAATAAAATACATTTCTATGACATCATACAAAGACATACCTCGCAAACCTGGAACTTTCATTTTCTTTCCAAACTTCACTAAAGTTTTTATGAGAGGGATTCTTGTGAGACTGTCTTCAATTTCTTTACTCATTGGTGTTCGTTTCTCTATTAATTTTAGATGGACGCTCTAACTTTCTTAAGGGTCTTGTTTGTTATTCCATAACAATTTTATAGTGGAATAGCAATCCATCAATTGTATCTCTTTTAAACTTTGCGCCTTTCACACGATTTTTCTCTAATTCAAAACTAAAGTTAAAAGCGGTTTTAAAATTCGTTTTTTCTAAATTAGTTGTTTCAAAAATAGCCCCTTTTAAATCACAATTATCAAAAAAAGAACTACTCATATTTGCTTCTGTAAAATCTACTGCCTCCAAATTACAATTTTCAAAAATGGTTTTCGGTATTTTTAATTGATAAAAGGAAGAAAAATTCAACAGACATTCTTTAAAACGCATTTGCAACAGAAAGGGATCACACTCATTAAATTTTACTCCAATTAATTTACAATTAACGAAATTCACATCTTTAAACGCGGTATCTTTTACGATGGCATTGCTAAAATTACAATCCATAAAATCACATGCTACAAACTGAATATTAGACGCATGTATATTTTCGAAATTACAATTTATAAACGTACAATTGTCATATTCCCCTTTTTTGATTTTTGTTTTCGAAAAATCAATTTTTATGTATGTTTCGCTATCAAAGTAAGCATCTGTCATCTATCCTGCAGTTTTAAACTCCTCAATTTACTTTTTAGTATAACAGGTTCCTTAGATTGCTTTTAAACTTAGGTCCAAATTTTGAACAGCATGGGTTAAAGCTCCAGATGAAATAAAATCTACACCGCATTCTGCATACTTCCGAATTGTTTTTTCATTGATTCCGCCAGAGGACTCCGTTAAACAGGTCGTACCGATGAGCGCTACCGCTTTTTTAGTGTCTTCATAGTTGAAATTGTCTATTAATATCCTGTACACCCCTTCATTCAAAAGAATTTCTTTGATTTCTTGAAGGTTTCTTGCTTCCACAATAATTTTAATATCTATTTTTTTTGCAATCAAATACTGTCTTGCTTTCTTAATGGCTTGCGAAACCCCTCCTGCAAAGTCAATATGATTGTCTTTAATCATCATCATATCATATAAGGCAAATCGATGGTTTTCTCCTCCTCCAATTTTTACCGCCCATTTTTCAAGCGCTCTAATCCCTGGTGTTGTTTTTCGAGTATCTAGTATCTTCGTTTTTGTTCCCGCTAATAATCCCACAAAAAAAGCTGTTTTAGTTGCTATTGCAGACATTCTTTGCATGGCATTTAACACCAATCTTTCTGCCATTAAAATGGATTGAGACTTTCCTGAAACATGAAAAACAACATCTCCAACTTGCACATTATCTCCATCATTTAAAAAGGTAGTTACCACTAAATCTGCATCCACATAGGCAAAAACTTGCTTTGCAAATGCAACACCTGCAATAATTCCAGCTTCTTTGACCAATAACTTTGCCTTGCCCTGTGCATCTGCTGGAATACAAGCGTTTGAAGTGTGGTCTCCATCTCCAACATCTTCTCTTATTGCATTGGAAATAATAACCGTTAATTCCTTTTCAAATTGTGCTTTTGATATCATTCTGCATTTTATTCTGATGTAAAAATAGGAATGATTTTCAACTTTTAATGAGTTCTATTGATTTTATAGCTGAAAAACGAATAAATTTGCACCCTAACCAAAAGTAAAATCAAGACAATATTAAGTCTTTGAACCTACTTGACGAGACTTCAAAAATGAAAATAAAGTTACTTGCCATTGGAAAAACGGACAATAAAAATTTGATTGCGCTCATTGATGAATATCAAAATCGTCTTAAACATTATATAAAATTTGAACTAGAAATCATTCCAGACATTAAGAATATAAAAAACCTGAGTGAGGTTCAGCAAAAAGAAAAAGAAGGCGAACTCATTTTATCGAAACTTCAAAACACAGACCAATTGGTGTTATTAGATGACAAAGGGAACGCGTATTCATCGATTCAGTTTTCACAATATTTACAAAAGAAAATGAATTCAGGCATCAAACAACTTGTTATAGTCATTGGAGGGCCTTATGGATTTTCGGAAGCTGTCTATAAAAAATCGAGCGGCAAAGTTTCATTGTCAAAAATGACTTTTTCACATCAAATGATTCGGCTTTTCGTTGTTGAACAACTCTATCGAGGTTTTACGATTTTGAAGAATGAGCCCTATCATCATGAATAATTGAACTACTTTCTGGATTCGTTCTTTCCAATTATAAATTTGATTATTTTTACCGTATGAAATTAGTCTTTGCGACCAATAATGTAAATAAACTAAAAGAAGTACAAGAAATGCTTGCCAATTCAATTGAATTATTGAGTTTAAAAGACATTCATTGTTTTGATGAAATTGATGAAACAGCAACTACTTTAGAAGGTAATGCACGCTTAAAAGCATCTTATATTACAGCAAAATTTGGTTATAATTGTTTTGCAGATGATACCGGTTTAGAGGTCGAGAGTTTACATGGGAAACCTGGAGTCTATTCCGCTCGTTTTGCTGGAGAACCTTCAGATTCTGAAAAAAATATGCAAAAACTACTGCATGAATTAAATGGCAAAGAAAATAGGAAAGCACAATTTCGAACAGCAATTTGTTTAAATCTTGACGGAAAACAATTTTTATTTGAAGGCATTTGTAAAGGTAAAATTTTAACAGAAAAACAAGGCGAAAAAGGTTTTGGATATGACCCTATTTTTCAACCCAAAGGATACCAAGAAAGTTTTGCAACGATGCAACGAAACGAAAAAAACAAAATTTCTCATCGAGGATTGGCAATTGAAAAACTAGTAACATTTTTAGCCGCCTATAAAAAATAGATTTTGCGCTCCTGCCCATAAATAAATGAAACAAAAAACCTACAAAAAACACTTTATCTTACTTTCGGTTTTACTGATTGTACTTTTTTTCTTAAACATTAGCTTGGGTTCTGTTTCCATTCCTTTTAAAGAAATATTTTATACTTTGATAGGAGATACAAGTATAAAAGATAGTTGGCAAACAATAGTTTTAGATTTTAGAGTGCCCAAAGCAATAACTGCAATTTTAGTAGGTTCTGGTCTTTCGATTTGTGGACTGCTCATGCAAACGCTTTTCAAAAATCCATTAGCAGGTCCATTTGTATTAGGAATTTCTTCCGGTGCTAGCCTAGGAGTTGCGCTGTTAATTTTAGGTTCGTCTATTTTTGGAGGTTTTTTTCTAACAAGTTCAATGTCAAATTGGTCTTTGGCAATTGCTGCCAGCCTTGGGGCTTTCCTCGTACTCTTTGCAGTAATTATGGCTGCAAATAGCCTACGAAACACAATGTCAATTTTAATTATAGGATTGATGTTTGGAAGTTTGACGGCTGCAGTTATTGCTATATTGGCATATTTTAGTGAAGCGGCTCAAATACAACAATACTTATTTTGGAGTTTTGGTAGTCTCGGGAACCTAAGCTGGTCAGAATTGAGTGTTTTTGGAAGTATTTATCTAGTAGGAATCCTTGCATGCTTAATAATTATAAAGCCCTTAAACAGTTTTTTATTAGGAGAAAATTATGCCAAAAGCTTAGGGATAGATATCAAAAAAAGCAGAACTATTATTTTAGTCATTACCAGTTTATTAACAGGTGTTATTACTGCTTTTTCAGGACCAATTGCATTTATTGGTTTGGCGGTACCCCATATTGCAAAAATGCTATTCACGACATCCAATCATAAAATATTAATCCCCGCTTCTGCAATTATTGGCGGAATTGTATTGTTGATTTGTGATAGCATTGCACAATTGCCCACAAGTGAATTTACATTACCCATTAATGCAATCACCTCTTTATTTGGGGCACCTATTGTGATTTGGTTGATAATCAGAAAAAAGAAAATAGTTGTATAGTACGATTGTAAAATAGCTGGGTTTTGACAAACTAAGTCAGAGAAAAGCTAAAAAAAAATGAAGTTTTGAAAACAGATGAAAACAACATACTTAGCACCGAAAATTTAACCATCGGTTATGAGCAAAAAAAACAGCAAAAAATCATTGCAAAAGGAATTAATTTCGCAATAAGAAAAGGCACTTTAAACGCAGTTATTGGTAAAAATGGGATCGGAAAATCGACCTTATTAAGAACTCTTTCAAAGGTGCAAAAACCACTAGCAGGAGTTATTTTTATCAACAAAAAAGACAGCAAAACCTATCAATATCAAGAATTAGCTACAACCATTAGTTTGGTCTTGACCGAACGACTTCCAGAAAGTCAATTAACCGTTTTTGAACTTATAGCACTGGGGAGACAACCCTACACGAACTGGATTGATTCCTTAACGAAGAAGGATCTTAAAAAAATTCATTGGGCGATGGAACAAACCAATTTAGAGGGACTGCAAAACAATCGTTGTTCTGAATTGAGTGATGGACAAATGCAACGTGTTTTAATTGCAAGAGCATTGTCTCAAGACACAGAAATCATTATTTTAGATGAGCCTACCGCCCATTTAGACATGCATCATACCATTGCCATTTTTGAGCTCTTAAAAAAATTGACAAACTCCACTAAAAAAACCATTATAATTTCTACGCATGAAATTAATTTAGCAACTAAAATGTGTGATGAATTGATCGTCTTATCTGAAAACATAATCTACACAGGCACAACAGCAGAATTGATACAACAAAACGCTTTTGAAAATTTATTCGCTTCCAAAATTGTTAAATTCGATCGTACTTTACAGCAATATGTCATCAATAGTCAATCGTTCTAAAAAACAGCATAAACGCTTCCAAACGATATTTAACAAAACGTTTTATTTGTCCTAAAAACTTCGTCGTAAACATAAAGGATTTGTATCAAAAAATTCTTTTTATTTAAATTTGATGGCGGTGTAACTTTTTGTTACATTTGAGTACTAATAATCAAATTGAATTAATAATCTATCAATGAAAAAAATACTTTATGCTGCCAGTGCATTTGCTTTTATAGCTTGTGGATCTGGTAAAGACGCAACAAAAACAGCCGACAAAAATGTAGATCAAGCAGCAAAATACGCAAGCACGATTACTGCAAAAGATCTAGGGACTCATTTATTCATTTACGCTTCAGATGAATTTGAAGGTAGAAATACTGGGGAACCAGGACAGAAAAAAGCCGTAGAATATTTAAAAAATTTCTATGTTACGGAAGGAATTGCTTCAGGACTTGGTGGGGATGATTATTTTCAAGAAGTACCTGCTGAATGGTTGAATCAAAATTCTCGAAGAGGAGGATTGAAATCCTCTGAAAACGTTCTTGCCTTTATTAAAGGAAGTGAAAAGCCGGATGAAGTTGTTGTGATTTCTGCGCATTTAGATCATGAAGGGATTAAAAATGGAGAAATTTATAATGGAGCCGATGATGATGGATCGGGTACAGTAGCCATTTTAGAGATTGCACAAGCTTTTAAAGCTGCTGCAGATGATGGAAAAGGTCCAAAAAGATCCATTTTGTTTTTACATGTAACTGGAGAAGAAAAAGGATTGCTAGGTTCTAAATATTATACAGAAAACCCAGTATACCCCTTAGCGAATACCGTATGTGATCTAAATATTGATATGGTGGGTAGGATTGACGACAGACACAAAACGGATCCAAACTATGTATATTTAATTGGTTCTGATAAGTTGAGTACCGAATTACACACCCTATCGGAAGCTGTAAATAAGAAGTATACCAACATCAATTTAGATTACAAATACAATGATGAAAACGATCCAAATCGTTTTTACTACAGATCAGATCATTATAATTTTGCTAAGCACAACGTTCCAATTATTTTTTACTTTAATGGAACTCATGCAGATTACCACAAACCTTCTGACACTCCTGACAAAATCAATTATGAATTGTTAGAAAATAGAGCACGATTGGTATTTCACACCGCATGGGAAGTTGCCAATATGGAAACAAGAATTGTTGCTGACAAAGCAGTTACAAAAGAAGAAAGCAAATAGTTACCTTCTTTTTAAAAACAGAAAAACCGAGCAAATTTTGTTCGGTTTTTTTTATGGCTTTAAATAAAAAATAATGAGTATTTAGGAATTTTATATCTTAATTTATGAACGCTAAACTACTCCAACTCTACAATGACTTCATTCCTACGAATGAGAACTTCATAGGGCGGATTGTAGCCCAATACTGAAAAATTATTGGTGTGTTTAATTTGATTTTCAGCTAAAAGTGCAATCAGTTTCGATTTGTATTTTGCTATTTTCTCATCATTGGCCCAACCACCAAAAGTGATTGCTGCCATTTTTTTTGCAGGTACTTCCACAAACTGGATATCACCGTTGTCTGGCTTTGGTAAGGTTTCTTTTGTATATGCCTTTGGCACTAAAAACAACATCGTAGTTTCTTTTTCTAATGACATGCTAACTGGTGAGGTCATGGCAATAGCTTCTTTTTTTTCATTTTTTCCAAAAATATACCCCCCTAAAATAGAAAATCCTTTTCCGGATGCTTCGTTATAAGAATCGGTATCTAATTTTACAGATGTAAACAACCCCGCCTCGTAATTTCGAATTTCAAAATCATCATACTCTTTGAGCACTGTATAAGAATACTTTTCGATGTTTCCATTGCTGACATAAGAGTAAATCTGTAGTCCAAAAAATAATGCCAATAAAATACCTAAAATAATTGCTGTTGTTTTCATAATTCTTGTTTTAAAAAATTTTAAACGCCAAATTGCGTTAAATGATGTGCTAAGTGTTTGTAAAATAAAACATTCCATTCTTTGGCTGTTAAGCGACCAAAAGAATGGGAATTTCTGCCTTCAAAAGCAGCTGCACCCGATGCTTGTGTTTGTTTTATAAACGCTATTAGACGTGCCTTTTCAGTATCAAAAACTGGATCCTTTTTTATGATAAACGCTGTAGCTGTCTTTCCGTTTTTTGGATAAGCTTTTTCTGAAACGACACTATTCTTAATGAATTTCCTCAAAATCAAGCGGGTCAATCGATTCGGTCTTGGGTACTTGTCTGTATACACCATTTCATAGGTCACACAACAATGTGCCAGCATTTTGGAGACGGACATGCTTCCCCATTTTGGGAGGGATGTAACTGTTAATTTTTCTATTCTACCAATTACTTCTTCAGCTTCAACTGCGTTAAATATGTTTTTCATGGTCATTGTTAATGCAGAATTTTAAATAACAATTCCTTTAATATGTCTTTATGGGTTTGATTGGCACCCACTCCTTTACTTTTGATGTCTGCATCTCTTAAAAAAGCAATTACCTGTGCTACTTTTCGCATGGGATAATTCCTAGCTGCAAGGAAATATTCATCAACAAAAAAGGGGTTGACACCCAACATTTTTGCAACCGAATTTTTAGATCGATCGTCTAAACTATGAAAAAGTAAAAGTTGTGTAAAAAAACTATTGAGCAATGAAATTGTCATTACCAAAGGATTGTTCTTAGGATTCTCTGCAAAATAAGCGATAATTCGATTCGCTTTTACCACGTTCTTCTCTCCTACAGCTTTTCTTAACTCAAAATTATTATAGTCTTTAGAAATACCAATGTTTTCTTCAATGTGGGTAGGACTAATAATAGTGCCCTCGGGTAGAATTAGCATTAACTTCTCCAATTCATTTGAAATCTTACTCAGATTAGTTCCTAAAAACTCCACCAACATTTGTGCAGCTTTCGGTTCTACCTGATAATTTTTACCGCTTAAAACTCTGCGAATCCAATCTGAAACTTGATTTTCATACAACTTCTTACTCTCTAAAATCAATCCAGATTTTGCAATTACCTTGTATAATTTTTTTCGCTTGTCTAATTTTTTGTATTTGTAGTTCAGTACTAAGACCGTTGTTGGCTGGGGGTTTTCTGCATAGGAAACTAGCTTTTCTATATTCCTACTTAAATCTTGCGCTTCTTTTACAATCAAAACCTGACGTTCTGCCATCATCGGATAGCGTTTAGCAGCACCCACAATATCTTCAATCGTAGCATCCCGTCCATACATTACTTGCTGGTTAAATCCTTTTTCAGCTTCATCCAAAACTGTTTCTTCGATAAAATCAGAAATCTTATCTATATAGTAAGACTCCTCGCCCATTAAGAAATAAATGGGTTTTAAATTCCCTTTTTTTATATCGGAAACAATGGTGTTAATTTCGTTCATTTTATTACTTTTGATTGATGCAAGAACTTAAGCTACCAACCTATAAATTCAAACTCAAAAGTAATGAAAATAAGACACTTATTTTTGATAATTTGAGAAAAAAATATGTGGTACTAACTCCCGAAGAATGGGTACGGCAGCATTATGTCTCTTATTTAATTGAAGAAAAGAGATACCCAAGGTCTTTGATCGCGGTTGAAAAACAGCTCGTCCTCAATAACCGAAAAAAAAGAACCGATATTTTAGTTTTTAATACTGCTGGTAATCCTGAAATTATTGTTGAATGCAAAGCTCCGAGTATTAAAATAACGCAAGCAACTTTTGACCAAATTGCACGTTATAATTTAAAACTAAAAGCCAATTATTTAATCGTTACTAATGGATTAGAACATTTTTATTGTAAAATGGATTTTAAAAATGAAACGTATATTTTCTTAAAAGAAATCCCCGATTATATACGATTATAGATTCTCAATATTAAAAATATCGCATAGGAATCTAAAAGTAATCAGTACAAAAGATCCCTACATTTATTAATTGTAAATAAGAAATAAACTAATTTATAAACTGTAAGTTTGCACCCTTGAAAACAGCAATTGTCATATTAAATTGGAATGGAGAAAAACTCTTAGAACAGTTTTTACCATCGATCGTAAATTTCAGCGCAAAGGAAGCTGTAATTTATGTTGCTGACAATGCTTCTACGGATGCATCTATTGCCTTTGTAAAAGAATTTTTTCCAGCGGTAAATATTGTTGAAAATGTTTTAAACGGAGGGTATGCAAAAGGATATAATAATGCACTTCAATCCATTGAAGCTGATATTTATTGTCTTATCAATTCTGATGTTGCTGTGACAAAAAACTGGTTACCTCCTATTTTGGAGGTTTTTAAAAAGGAAAAAAACACAGCGATTATTCAGCCCAAAATTTTAGATTTTAAAAATCAAAAGAAATTTGAATATGCTGGTGCTGGTGGTGGTTTTATCGATTTTTTTGGGTATCCATATTGTAGAGGACGAATTTTTAATAATCTAGAAGTAGACAACCATCAGTTTAATGATGTTACTGATATTTTTTGGGCTTCTGGTGCTTGTTTTTTTATTCGCGCAAATGTGTACCATCAATTAAATGGCTTTGACGAAGATTATTTTGCGCATCAAGAAGAAATAGATCTTTGTTGGAGAACACAAAATATTAGCCTGGCTGTTAAATATGTTGGTACATCTACAGTTTATCATGTTGGTGGTGCTACTTTACAAGAAACAAACCCGCATAAAACCTATTTAAACTTCAGAAACAACCTTTTAAATATTGTAAAAAACGTTCCTAAAAAATGGTTTTTATTCCTCATCTTTTTTCGGTTATTATTAGATGGAATTGCGGGATTGAAATTTTTGATTGAATTGAGACCTATCCATACATTTGCCATTTTAAAAGCACATCTTAGTTTTTATAAAAATTTCTTTAAATTTCTTAGAAAACGAAAGAAGCTTCAAAAAAAAGTGAACTATAATATCCATACGAGTATTGTATGGCAATATTTTATAATGAGAAGAAAAAAATTTAAGGATTTAAAATAAAAAGGATTCGTTTTAATATGCCTAGCTTACAATCACAAAACATCTAAGCTTCCTTTCCCTTCTCTAACAACGGTGGGTTCATCTGTAGTTAAATCTATAATTGTAGACGCAAGGTTGCCTCCATACCCACCATCTATTACAATATCTACAAGATGCTGCCATTTCTCAAAAATCAATTCAGGATCGGTTGTGTATTCTAAAATATCGTCATCATCTTTGATGGAAGTGGTAATAATTGGATTGCCTAAGGCTGCAACCAGCGTTCTAATTATCGAATTGTCCGGAATTCGAATCCCTACTGTTTTTTTCTTTTTGAATGCTTTTGGTAAATTCTGACTTCCTGGCAAAATAAATGTATAAGGACCAGGCAGCGCTCTTTTCAACAATTTAAATGTAACCGAATCTATCTGTTTTACATAATCCGATAAATGACTTAAACTATTACATACAAATGAAAAATTAGATTTTTCAATCTTAATTCCTTTTATTTTAGCAATTTTCTCGATGGCTTTTATTTTGGTAATATCACACCCTAAACCATAGACAGTATCTGTTGGGTAAATGACCAGTCCCCCATTTTGTAGAACTTTTACAACTTTATCAATCTCTTTTTGATTGGGATTTTCATCATATATTTTTATAAACTCAGCCATTAGGTAAAAATAATACTAAATTTTAGATAATGAAATGCAATAAAAAAACCTGCTCGTATTTTCGATCAGGTTTTTTGTAGGGATAGTATTCTAGTTGGCGCTATTTTAGGATTTTTCTAACAACCTAAATCCTTCACCATGAATGTTTAAAATCTCAACACCATCGTCACTTTTTAAATATTTACGCAATTTTGCAATATAAACATCCATACTTCTCGATGTAAAGTAATTATCATCTCTCCAAATTTTGGTCAAAGCCAGTTCTCTTGGCATTAAATCATTTTTATGAATGGCTAACATTCTTAATAATTTACTTTCTTTTGGTGATAGTTTTTGTGGTTCTCCTTTTTCACCAATTGACAAATGGCGTAGTTTAGAGTTAAAGTAAAATTGTCCAATTGCAAATTCAAATTGTTCTGAATCAGACGATTTATCTGACTCTTTTCTCTGTAAAATTGCTTTAATTTTATATAATAATACTTCCGAATCAAATGGTTTGTTTAAATAATCATCTGCACCAACAGAATACCCTTTTAAAACATCTTCTTTTAATGTTTTTGCTGTTAAGAAAATAATTGGCACTTCTTTGTCGGTTGCTCGAATATCTTGTGCTAAAGAGAAACCATCTTTTCGCGGCATCATTACATCTAAAATACACAAGTCATACGAATTGTTTTTAAACATAATCAGACCTTCTATACCGTCCTTAGCGTGTGTTACATGATAATCATTTAACCCTAGATAATCTTTTAAAACGGTTCCAAAATTCGGATCGTCTTCAACTAATAAAATTCTTTTACTTCCCATGATCTTTCTTTTTTTTAAATTATTGGTAATTTTACTGTAAATATGCTTCCTTTTCCTTTTTCGCTTTCTACAAAAACGGTTCCATGATGTTTTTCAACAATTTCCTTAACATACGCGAGCCCTAAACCATGACCTTTGACATTATGAATATTTCCACGTTCTTCTCTATAGAATTTTTGAAAAACGTTTTTCTGAACATTCTTACTCATTCCTATCCCTTCATCCTTTACGCTAATGACAAAATATGCATTGGTACTTTCTGAATGCACTTCGATATTTGGAGGGCCTTCAGAATATTTTAATGCATTTTCTAAGATATTAACAATCACATTTGTCAAATGAAATTGATTGGCAGATATCTCTGAGGTTAACGCTTTAAAGTGAGTGCTTATTACTCCCCCTCGATCTTTAATGAGCAGGCTAATGTGCGTAATGGCATCTACTATGACATCATGACCATCAATAATCTCTTTTTGAATTTCAAGTTGATCCTTTTGTAATCTAGAAATTCTCAACACATTCTCTACCTGAGCATGCATTCGTTTATTTTCATCACGAATCATTTGAACATAGCGCAAGACCTTACCTGTATCATTGATAATTTTTGGATTTTTAATTGAATCTAATGCTAAATTGATTGTAGCAATTGGTGTTTTAAATTCATGGGTCATATTGTTAATAAAATCTGTTTTTATTGCTGAAATTTTTTTCTGTCTCATTAGTTGATAAAGAGAACTAGAAAAAGCAATTATGATAATAAATATAAAAAGCAGTGACAGTAGTAGAACGTTTGTAATTTCTGATAAAATTAATTTGTTTCTTGTTGGAAAAGTAATAAAGAGTTTATAATACCCCCCTGCACCATTCCTTAAAAGTGGATACCCTTGATTTCCATTTGTATTTACCGTATAATAACCCGATTTTAAAGGGGTTGCTAAGCCATCGTTATTATAAACACCATACTTATAATCAATCAAAACATTTCTTTTAATTAACTCTTCTCTTAAAGTTTCATTTAACTCACGATTAGAAATCCTTTCGGTAATAGGCAAACTGTCTCGTATCTCTTTTAAAGCAGAAATAATACTTCTCTTTTCTTCTTTTTTATTTCGGGAAGAATACGAATATCGCTCTTCACTTTTAGAACCATATAAATCCCCTTCTTTTTTAATGGATATAGATCTGAAAAAATCTTTTTTAGTCGTTATTCTTTTTATTAAAATAGAATCATTGTCAAGGAAATAGGTTGGAATTTTAAAATTTTCTTCTAAAATCGTAGTTCCTATAGAAAAACGCTGCTTTTTAGTTTTGTCATATTGTTGAATTAATATGTTTTTCACCATGGCTTTGTCGGCCAATTCAATGTCCTCTAAAACGCTTTTATGTCTTTGATACAATTTGTCGTTTTCACTTTCTTTGATTCTTTCTGCAGTGGCAACAAGGGCTTTAAAAACATCTTTATTGAATTGAGCTTTCTTACTTTCGAGGGCATTATTTATCCAATATACTTGAACAGCAATAATACCAACGAGCGAAACACTCATCAAAAAAACAATCAAAAAAAACATTTTCTTAGACATTAATCAAATTTAGTTGAATAAAAACTGCATGTTATTGTTTTTAACTATTATTAACATAAAAAACGTTTTTTTAAGAGTATTTTAAGAAAAAAAAGAGGAAATCAAAAAAATAAGCTTCTTTTTATGTTAAAAAATTATGAATTCTATGAATTTCTTCTTTTGTATAATTCAATGAATTATTGTCAATCACATAGTGAGATTGTATCATTTTTTTTTTATCTGAAAACTGATTTTTCATTCGATCTAAAATAGCCTCTCTAGAAGTTGCATCTCTTTTAATTATTCTAGAAATCCGTTCCTCTAGTGCTGCGTAAACGGTAATCACACAGTCACAAAATCGATCGTTCTTAGTTTCAAATAAAATTGCATTTTCATACAAAATATAGACTTTATCCTTGTTTTTATTGACAAAATTCTTAAAATGAATGGCTACTTCTGGATGAACAATGGCATTGAGCGCTTGTAGTTTTTGCCTATCGTTAAAAACAATTTTTGAGAGAAATACACGATTTATATCCTGATCTATAAAGGCTTGTTCACCAAACGAATTGATTAGTTTTTCTCTAATAATGGGCGAACTATTCATTAATATTTTGGCTTCAACATCAGCAATGTAGACCGCAACGTTTTGAAATTCTTTAAAGAAATTCAAAACAGTTGTTTTACCGCTACCAATACCACCTGTAAGGCCTACAATCATCTTATTTTTGAATTAAATATTCTATCTTATTTGGAATGATTTTTACATTCTTAACAAAATTTGGTTTCGAAATAATTTTGGGAATCAAATAAGAAAAACCATTTGTTTCTGAAACACGATAATCACAAACAACAGTGAATGCACTTTCTTTTACTTGATTAAATCTCGGTAAATCTACTTTAAAAACAACTTTCACTTCCTTAGAGAAAGTCGTAATATTTAAATTATCAGCGAGATTTTTAACGGTAAAGGGGATCGAAAAACTACCTTCAGTATATTTTTCTACATATCCGTTTACAACGACTTCACGTTTATTATAGCTGACATTCTTGAGGTTTTCAGGAACTAAAAGAGGTACTTTTTTTGAGAAATTAACGCTTACATTCTCTAGAAGTAGCGGAGCAAAAGACAAACTCTCTATCCCTTTTATTTGGTTTTCAGGCCCCGAAACCAAAATAGTGTCAGGCTTAATTTCTAAGGGTTTTAAAGCATCAAAACCGATATGATAATCGATTTTCAAATTAGAGATAACGGGGACTTTTTTTGAAACTAGGTTTCCAATCTCTAAATAGATCGTATCCATCAAAAAAGCCTCTAATAAGAGTCCAGAGACCAATTGTTTTTGGACGTGTATTTTTTGATTGGATGCTAAAAAGAAATATTTTTCGTTTCCTTTTTTTGATAAGTTATTCGTTTTAAATTGAACACTATGATTAAAAAACCGTGTAGAGAGTATTTTAAAACCTGTTCCTCTTGCAATGATTTGAATTTCTTCTTTGGGGGCTGCTTGTAGCAATTGGTTTTGAGGAAGTGCTTCATAAGAAACATTTAGAGAAACCTGCGCTACGTATTCCTTTGATAGCGAAATCAGCAACCAAATTAGCAAAGACAATGTCAGAAATACAAAAAAGGTTTTAGGGATGTTTTTAGTGAATTTCAATAGGATTTATTTTGAATGCAATTTACACAAAAAGTAGGTACAAAAAAAAAGTGAGCAAATTGCTCACTTTTAAATGCTGTAAAAAAAAGTTATTTTTTTTCTTTTGGCAAATATTTCTTGCTCAACTCCAAAGAAATTGCAGAACGTTCAAATTTAATTTTTCCTGCTCCAGTTTCTATCGTTACCGTATTATCGGCATCATTTACATCCACAACCTTCCCATGAATACCACTTGAAGTAATCACTTTTGTTCCTTTACCCATTTCTTGTTGAAAGGCTTTCTCTTTTTTCTGACGTTTCATTTGTGGACGAATCATAAAGAAATAAAGCACTACTAATGCTAATGGTAACATGAACATATTTAAATCTAATCCACTACCTGCTTGTAAAAAAATCACTTGAAACATATATTTATTTTTTAGTTGTAGGTATTACCATTCCAGATAACTTTAATACTTCTTTACCCAAAGCTGTATTTGTTGATAAAGTGATGTTTTTTGATTGTCTGTTTGGTTTTCCTTTTGTATTAAATTTAACTGCAATATCTGCCGTTTCACCGGGTTTAATTGCTTCTTTTGGCCAAACCGGAACGGTACAACCACAAGATGCTTCTGCATTGGTAATAATCAAATCTGTTTTTCCAGAATTTGTTACCTTATAAGTCGTTGAAACAATATCTCCTTCATTTACAGTTCCGAAATCAAATTCAGTTTTATCGAAGCGAATACTTGCTGCTCCTTTATTAATTTCTGCATCTCTTTTCTTTGCAACCTCTAAATTCGTTACATCTATTTTTGATGCAGCTTTGGAATTATCACATGAATTAAAAAGAGGAGCGGTAATAATTAAAGCGAATAATGTTATTGTTTTTTTCATTTTATATATATATTTCTGTAAATTTAAGAAAAAAGGAGATTATATTAATCCTCTTCCTATTTTATTTATTTTCTTTTCTTTTGTATATTCTTTTGAAAGCTTATCCAAAACTCCATTGATAAAATAACTGCTTTTTCCTGTAGAATAATCTTTGGCAATTTCTATAAACTCATTAATCGTAACTTTCGTCGGTATGGATGGGAAATTTAAAAACTCTGTGATGGCCATTTTGATCAAAATCATATCAATATCTGCAATTCGATCAGCTTCCCAATTGGGTGTTTGATCTGCAATATCTTGATCGTAATTCTGGTGTTTTAATACTGTTTTTCTGAACAAATCTGATACAAACTGCTTGTCATCATTGTCTTTATAGAGGCTGTCTAAAACAAATATTTTACCCTCTTTTTGTTTGGATAATGATTTTACAATCCATGTGTTTACAAAAGGAATATCATCTACCCATGAAATCATTTTGTCTTCAAAATAATCTGCTAACTTTTCATTTGGAGCAATTATTTCTTTGAAGAAATCGATCACAAAACTTTTGTCTGCTTGAAAAGAAGTAGTTTCGGAGCTCAAATACGCTTTGTAAAGGGCACTTTTTTGTAATTCGTCAAAGACAATTTTGATATACTCTGTATCTAGTGACCAATGATCTATTTTATTCAATTCAACATAACCATCCAAACTAACGCTTTGTTCTAAAGCATGAATGAGTTGGTTATTGATAAATTTGGTATTGGGTTTTAATTCTTCTTTTGTTGCGAGAATTTTCTTTTTTGATAATTCAATTTTTTTTGCTGCTAGTTTTTTAACTTCAACAATCAATTGAATATTTAAAACATACAAGTCAAACATTTTAAGGATGCTATGTTTTAAGAATTTTTCTTCTTTAATGACATCGTCATTTAAGGATTGTTGCATAGCATACACAGACTGCATTACTTTTACGCGAATATGTCTTCTGTTGATCATTGAAAGAACGTATTTAAAAAAGCGGGGTAGATTTATTTCTATCGCCCAGCAAAAGTAGTATTATTTATTTTTTTGTTCTATGAATTTGAAGCTTTTTTTCGATCTTCAATTCTTTGCTGTGCAATGTTAAACGCAGCCCTGTGTGTAGGGATGTTTTCTTTTTTTGAAAGCTCAAAAATAGCAAGAGTTGTGTTGTAAATATTCGCTGTTTTACTTCTTATCTCTTCCTTCCCATACCCCTCTAACTCTGCATATACATTGATAATTCCTCCAGCGTTAATTAAAAAATCTGGTGCATATGAAATTCCTTTTTCTTTCAAGATGCGTCCGTGTTTTATTTCATCTGCTAATTGATTGTTGGCTGCACCAGCAATTACTTTTGCTTTTAATTGATGAATGGTAGTATCATTTATCGTTGCTCCTAATGCACAAGGCGCATAAATATCAACATCCAAACCATAAATAGCTTTCCCTAAAACAACACTTGCATTGTATTTTTTACTTAAATTTTCTAAGCGTTCTTCATTGATATCATTGATAATGACCTGACCTCCTTCTTCAGTTATATGCTTTACTAATGTTTCTCCAACATGTCCAACGCCTTGAACTAATACTTTTTTTCCCGCTAAACTTTCTGTGCCAAATTGAAATTTAGCAGCTGCTTTCATTCCCATATACACACCATAAGCGGTAATTGGCGAGGGATTTCCAGCGCCTCCTTTACTTTCTGAAATTCCTGTAACGAATGGAGTAACTTCTCTAACGATATCCATATCTCTGGTGTCCATACCCATATCTTCCGCAGTGATATAATGTCCACTTAAGGAATGAACAAACTTTCCAAATCGACGCATTAAGGCATCATTTTTTTGTGTTCTAGCATTTCCAATAATCACTGCCTTTCCACCCCCTAAATTCAACCCAGTAATGGCCGCTTTATAGGTCATTCCACGAGACAAACGCAAGACATCGTTTAAGGCATGCCATTCACTTTCATAAGTCTTCATCCTAGTACCTCCTAAAGCAGGTCCTAAAACTGTATTATGAATACCTATAATTGCTTTTAAACCTGTATCTTCGTCGTTGCAAAAAACAATTTGCTCATGACTATCAAACGATAACTGCCCAAAAACAGGATCGTTTTTTAATGATTTTGTATCTATTATTTCTGATGTCATTTTATTATTATTATTATTATTATTAAGTAATTCCTAAAATTAAAGACACAAAAATAGGATATTGATAATTTGAATCAAAAAAAAAGCAGAAAATTATAGATAATTTAATATTCAAACCTTAACAAGTGGAGCTATTATGCTTCAAATTTTTAAAAATCATCTATAAAATTGAAAGCTTTAAAATACATAAATAAGTACTTTTTAAAATATAAATGGCGCTTTTTAGCTGGGCTATTCATCACCGTCTTATCGAAACTTTTAGCCTTGCAAGTTCCTCGAATTATTGGAGGTTCTTTGAACGCAGTAGAAGATTATCAGAGTGGAAAAATCATCGAATTAGACACCGTTAAAGAAACTCTCTTATTCAATATTTTAATCATTATTGCTGTTACAATTATAGCTGGTTTTTTAACCTTTTTAATGCGCCAAAAAATCATTGTTACATCACGTTTAATTGAATTTGATTTAAAAAACGAAATCTATAATCAATACCAACGATTATCTCTTAATTTTTATAAAAAAAATAGAACTGGAGATTTAATGAATCGCATTAGCGAAGATGTCACAAAAGTAAGAACCTATGTGGGCCCTGCTGTTATGTATAGTATCAATATGGTAGTGCTTTTTATTGTTGGATTTACACAAATGGCAAGAGTCGACGGAACACTCACTTTATATACTCTTTTGCCGTTTCCAATTTTAGCCGTTTCCGTCTTTTTTTTAAGTAAAGTAATTCACAATCGAAGCGCCATTGTTCAGCAATACTTATCAAAACTAACCTCTTTTAACCAAGAGTTTTTCTCTGGAATTAATGTTGTAAAATCTTACGGAATCGAGTCCTCTATTATTAAAGATTTTGATAGGATTTCCGATTTGAGCAAAGAAAAAAACATCCATCTAAACAAAGCAAATGCGCTTTTCTTTCCATTAATGGTTTTGTTGATTGGAATCAGCAATTTAATTGTCATCTATATTGGAGGAAAACAATATATCAATGGAGAAGTTCAAATCGGAATTATTGTTGAATTCATTTTGTATGTTAATATTTTAACTTGGCCGGTAGCCATTGTTGGATGGGTAACTTCGATGGTGCAGCAAGCGGAAGCTTCTCAATTGAGAATCAATGAATTCTTGCAACAAGTCCCCGAAATTAAGAACACCAACGATCACTCTTTTGATTTAAAGGGTGAAGTTACTTTTAAAGGGGTAACTTTAACTTATGACGACACAGGCATAACAGCACTTAAAAACATTTCTTTCACGGTAAAACCAGGAGAAACCATTGCTATTTTAGGGAAAACTGGCTCAGGAAAAACGTCGATCATCAACCTTATTTCTCGTTTGTATGATGCAACAACAGGAAGCATTTTAATTGATAAAAAACCCATTAAAGAAACGAATTTAGATGCGCTAAGAAATCAGATTGGTTTTGTCCCTCAAGATCCTTTTTTGTTTTCCGATACTATTGAAAATAACATAAAATTTGGGGAAGAAAATGCCACGAATGAAGAAATAATAAAAGCTGCAAAAAATGCAGTGGTTCATGAAAATATCATGGAGTTTAAAAATGGATATCAGACTATTTTAGGCGAAAGAGGTGTTACACTTTCTGGCGGTCAAAAACAAAGGGTATCGATTGCAAGAGCTATTATTAAAAACCCAAGTATCTTAATTTTTGATGATTGTCTTTCGGCAGTTGATACAGAAACCGAAGAAACTATACTTTCTAATTTAGAGCAGGTTTCTAAAAATAAAACCACATTTATTATCAGTCACCGAGTATCATCTGCTAAAAATGCTGATAAAATACTCGTGTTAGATGATGGTAAAATAACACAACAAGGCGCTCATAGCAAGCTATTGGAAAAAGAAGGATACTACAAAGAATTGTATGCACAACAACTTTTAGAAAAAGATTTATAATCTTTAACATATATACATGCTTTATTTTATTAGATTTGTTTTTGAATTAAACACGATTTATAAATACTATTAAAAAAATTATGGCAGAAAGGGTTGAACAAGAAGAAATTTTTTCACAAGTTTTGAGAGCTGGTAGAAGAACTTATTTCTTTGACGTGAGAGCAACAAAAGCAGACGACTATTACTTAACCGTTACGGAGAGTAAAAAATTCACACATGATGATGGTTCTTTTCGATATCAAAAACATAAAATTTATCTTTACAAAGAAGATTTTAAAGATTTTCATGAAATGTTAGCCAAAGCGACAGACTACATTTTAGAAGAAAAAGGAGACGAAGTAATTAGCGATCGTCATCAAAAAGATTTTAAGAAAACAGAGGAAACATCCTCGGAAACAAAAGCTACTGATAATTTTACAGACATATCTTTTGACGATATATAGTAGTATGATTTATTTTTACATCCTATGTTTGTGAGTTAAATTTTAAAAACACATAGCAAATTATTTACACCTATGAGAAAGTCACTAATTATAATTTTGTGGCTTTTTTTTTGCTTATAAAATTGCTTTCATCACAGCACTCTTAGAAACCGTCTCATCCCATTCCTTTTCAGCATCACTATCTTTTGTAATTCCACCACCAACGTAAAGAAGTGCTTTATTGTTTTTTATCTCCATACATCGTAAATTTACAAAAAGTGAGGAGTCTTCAGAATCAATACTTCCCCTTCTTACATTCAATTCTCCCAAAAAACCAGTATAGAAAGTGCGCTGGTAATTTTCATTTTGTAGGATGAATTTTTTTGTTTGTAACCTAGGAAAACCACAGACTGCAGGTGTTGGGTGCAAGGCATTAAGCAGTATTTTTAAATTCGATCTCCCACTTAATAATTTCCCTGAAATCTGAGTTTTTAAATGAAGTAAATTCCCTGCTTTTATTGTTTCTTTTTCACTCGTTTTTAGATGAACTGCGATCTCTTTTATTTGGGATGCGATAAAGCGAGTTACCAAAGCTTGTTCTTCCAATTCTTTCGATTGCCAGCTCACTACTGTTGAGCCATTATAAACTTGTGTTCCTGCCAATGACATGGTCTTAAAACGATCTTCGGAGAGGGACAACAAGGTTTCAGGAGTGGCACCCATCCACAAACCAATTTCAGGATGAAACCAAATATATCCAAAGGCATTGGGATAAATTTGTAACAATTTTTTAAAACTCTCTAGTAGTGCAAAGTTGGAAAGAGGAACTGCTTCACGTCTCGACACTACTACCTTCTGAAACTGTTTCTTTGTAATTTGTTCAATCGCTTTATTGACGAGTTCCAAATGATATGCCTTAGCAGATTCATCCGGAATGAATGCTTTGTTCTTTGCGCATGAAAGCGACGTTTCTAAAATGAGTGCTTCTTGATAATAAACGGATTCCTTTGCGGGAATTAGTATTGCTTTCTCTGAATTGTCAAAAGGAGAAAAAACAAAACCAACTTCGGTAAAATCGTCCACAAAAAAAACATCTTTTGTCTTTTGAAAAAAACCTGAGATCACATTTTCATTGGGTTTCCTATATACAACAAAGGGTTTTTGTAATTTATATTGAGATGCAATCCTATCAAAAATCGTCAAGATTATTACTTATTTAAGGTTATTTTCTTTTCTCTAAAACAATATTGGTCATTTTAGCAATCGCAATTAATTGCTGATCTTCATCTGTTATAATCACCTCCCAAAGATGGGTGCTTCTGCCTTTATGAATGTTTTTTGCAGTCGCAAAAACAACCCCTTCACGCATGCTTTTTATATGATTGATAGAGAGTTGAATTCCATTTATAAATTGCTGTTCATTATCAATAAAAAAATTAGAAGCTGCACTTCCAACGCTTTCTGCTAACGCTGCCGTTGCACCCCCGTGTAATTGTCCGTAAGGCTGATGCACTTTAGGGCCTACAGGCATTTTTGCTGTTAAGAAATCAACTCCAAGGTCAATAAACTCGATATCAAGTGTTTCCATTAAAGTGTTTTTACACTTTTTATTGAAAACAGCTAAAATTTTATTTTTATCCATATGATGTAAATCTAATGTAAAATTACACATAAAAATTTGTATTTTTGTACTTGATTGTTAAACTATTTCATGTACAAGGTCCGCGTAATTTTAGATACTAAAGAAGATGTTATAAGAACTCTTTTAGTTGACAGCACTATTAATTTAGAAAAACTTCATTTAACAATCGCAAAGTCTTTTGGCTTTAAGGGGCAAGAAATGGCTTCGTTCTACAGAACGGATGAAGAATGGATCCAAGGCGAAGAAATTCCGTTATTTAACATGGAAGAAATAAGCGAAGTAATTTCGATGCAAACCTGTACCTTAAACACTACGTTGCCCAAGGAAAACGACAAGCTTATTTATGTCTATGATTTTCTAAAAATGTGGACTTTTTATGTTGAAGTTATTGAAATCTCTTCCGAAGAAAAACCAGGACTCCCCTTAATCATTTTAACGGTTGGAGAAATTCCGGCAGAAGCTCCCGAAAAAGAATTCATTTCAGAAAACCCCGAAGGAATGGATGATATGGATGATGAGTATGGGCATTTTGATGATTATGACTTCAATGAATACTAAAACAATTCCTCTTTTTTTTCGAGATAAAGATACTTTATAACATCACTATCAGTAATTTAATAATTCTTTTTTTTGGTAACAAATTTGTAAGTCAACCGTCATATTGATAATCAATTAAATTTATTTCTTTGAAAAAAATACTCTCCCTTAAAAATCTCGACAAAAAATTTGGCCACCTACATGCAGTAAACAACCTTTCCTTTGACATCGAAAAAGGGAATGTATATGGAATCTTGGGACCAAATGGAAGTGGAAAATCAACTACTTTAGGTGTTATTCTGAATGTTGTAAACAAAACTTCTGGTGATTATTCTTGGTTTGATGGTAAATTCTCTACCAACGAAGCTTTGAAAAAAGTAGGCGCCATTATCGAACGCCCAAACTTCTATCCTTATATGACAGCAACTCAGAATTTGAAACTGATTTGTAAAATTAAAGAAATCGCTACAGATAAAATAGATGAGAAATTAAGAAAAGTAGCCCTTTATGATAGAAAAGACAGTAAGTTTAGCACTTTCTCTTTAGGAATGAAGCAACGATTGGCAATAGCTTCAGCATTGCTAAATGATCCAGAAATCTTAATTCTAGACGAACCTACAAATGGATTAGACCCTCAAGGAATTCATGAAATTCGAATGATTATCAAAGAAATTGCAAAAAACGGAACCACCATTTTACTTGCTTCCCACTTACTGGATGAAGTTGAAAAAGTATGTAGTCATGTAATTGTAATTCGAAAAGGAATAAAATTATACGCTGGAAGAGTTGATGAAATGACCGCATCTAAAGGTTTATTTGAATTAAAAGTAGAAACTAACGAAACTGAGTTTTTAACACTACTAGAAAAACATCCATCCATCAATAAAGTACATCTAGATCACGAAACCTATATTGCAACGCTTAGCGAAGAGATGAGTGCTACTGAGATGAATCGCTATTTGTTTGAAAATGGTTTTACCGTTTCCCATTTAGTGAAACGAAAGCCAAGTTTAGAACAGCAATTCTTAGATTTAACAAGCAACAACTAATCACCAAAAAACGACGTTATGTTTAGACTTCTTTCTATAGAGTTTCATAAATTAAGGCACAGCAAAGCAAGTAAAGTACTAATTATCATCTATTTTGGACTTTTAACTTCTATTGCATTAACCGCGGCGATTAAGATTCCGTTTTTTGGAAAAACCATCCATTTAGCCGAACAAGGTATTTTCAACTTCCCATATATTTGGCATTTTAACACCTATGTAGCGGCTTTACTAAAGTTTTTTTTGTTATTAGTCATCGTTTCCATGATGTCTAATGAGTACAGCAATAAAACTTTAAAACAAAATTTAATCGATGGGCTGAGTAAAAAGGAATTTATCCTATCCAAATTTTATACTGTAATTGCCTTTGCACTTATTTCAACCCTCTTTGTCTTTATTATTTCTTTACTCTTAGGTCTCTTTTATTCAGACTATAATGAATTCACAATTATAACTTCCGATTTAGAGTATCTTTTTGCTTTTTTTATAAAGCTAGTTGGGTTTTTCTCTTTTGGATTATTTCTAGGTATTTTAGTAAAAAGATCTGCTTTTGCAATTGGAGCAATGGTGGTTTGGTGGATTGGAGAAAAAATAATCTGGCTCATTGGTCTTTGGTTTTTTAGAGCTTCTAAAGAGGCAATGGAAGCAGCTTCAAAAGTTACAGCGTGGTTTCCTTTAGAAGCAATGAGCAATTTAATTAAAGAACCAGGATCTCGATTAGGAGTTGTAAAAACCATCGCTAATCAAATGGGGGGATTCACAAAAAGTTACGCTGTAGCGTTCAAAGATGTTGCAATCGTCTCTGTTTGGACATTTATCTTCATTTATGGTGCATATGCATTGTTAAAAAAGCGGGATTTATAGTAGATTTTAAATATATTTGGTTTTCTAAAATCACGCTTATTTACATGAAGAATTTACCCCTAATCCTTTTTATCTTTTTAACACTAAATGTATATGCTCAAAAAGAAGCCAATATTTGGTATTTTGGAGAAAATGCCGGGTTGAATTTTAATACCAGCCCACCCCAAGCTCTTGCAGATGGTCAATTAAGTACTAGAGAGGGTTGTTCTTCTTTCTCAGATGCAAATGGTGAGCTGTTGTTTTATTCAGATGGTACCACGGTATACGATAAGAATCATAACATCATGACTTATTCAGATGGTCGATTGGCAAATGATTTAAGAGGAAACTCGTCCAGTACACAGTCGGGAATGATTGTTCCTAAACCAAAATCATCCACTATTTTTTATCTTTTTACCGTAGACCACAACAATGGTAATAATGGTTTCAACTATTATACTGTTGATATGACGGATGGAATCGGAAAATTAATAGATGAAGATGGAGATGGTGTTTTTTTTGAAGATCTGTCTAGTGGGCTAGCCAATAGTTGGACTGAAAAAGTGACCGCTGTTAGAGGTGCAGAATGTAACGAGTTTTGGGTAGTATCTGTGGTTAATAATGAATTTCATTCTTTTCTAGTAAGTGAATTGGGCGTAAGATCTACTCCTGTTGTATCTAGAGTAGCCAATAATGTCAATGATCAAAGAGGGTATTTAAAACTTTCACCAGACGGAAGTAAATTGGCGATAGCAACACAAGGAGAAGATGCAATCCTATATGATTTTAATAACGCAACAGGAGAAGTTACTGACAATCCTACGTTTCTAATAAGCAATTTAAACCAAGATGGACAGCCTTATGGTGTTGAGTTTTCCTTAGATTCGAAAAAACTATACATCTCTACTTCGAGCGGATTTAGACGTAATATGAGTGAAAACGCCGTGACCTATAAACTCTTTCAATTTGATTTAACAAATCCAGATATCGTAGGTTCCAAAACAATAGTTCACAGACAAGACGCGGGAAGTGTAGAATTCCCTGAAGGCGGATTTAGAGGTGCACTTCAAGTAGGGCCTGATGGCAGAATCTATGTTACCATTCCAACTGCCTACGAAGATGCTGGAGCAGATGCTCCGTTTATAGATATTATTGAAAACCCAACCGCAGATGCTGCAGACATTGTTTTTACAAAAAATGCAATTCGATTGGTTGCAGGTACTTTTTCTACCCAAGGATTGCCGCCATTTATATCCTCTTTATTACTGCCAATAGAAATCATTGATTCAGAAAACAATGAAGTCATTAATAATGAAAACTTACAATTGTGCGTTGGGCAAGATAAAACAATAGGACCTGAACCTGTTTTAGGAAATAATGTGGTTTTTGAATGGCGATTTGACAATGGAACCACCAACGATGTCATCTCATCAGATCGTTTATTAAATTTAACCGACCTTCAGCTGGCAGATAGCGGAACCTACGCTTTAAAAATTGAATTGGTTGATCCTTGTGGAGATGTAACACAATACAATGGAGAATTTGATTTGAATGTTTTTGAGGCTGCAATAGCGACACCACTTACTGATATTATTGAGTGTGACGACGATCGAAGTGGTTCAAATTCATATGATTTTTTAGTAGATACAACTCCTTTGATACTGGGAAGCCTAGATCCTACTATTTTTGAAGTTCTGTACTTTGATAGTTTTGTAGCAGCAAACGACAATGTGCGTGATACAGACTTACCCAATACTTTTGTAGCCATTACAGGAACCACAAATGATATTTATGCAAGGGTTCACAACATAAATGCACCTTTTGCATGTTATGATATTATCAATTTTTCAATTATTGTAACCGATATTCCAACACCAACCCAACCCACCGTATACCGTTTGTGTGACGATACTGCTAGCGGAAGCGATACAGATAATAGAAGTTTGTTTCGACTCGATACCAAAGACAGTGAAATATTAGGTGCCATTTCGGCCACCGATTTTAATGTATCCTACCACGCTTCACTATCAGGAGCCCAAACAAGTGCAACAACTGATGTTATTGACAAAACAATAGACTACACTGTTACAGGATCTCAAACCATATTTGTACGAGTAGAAAATGTTAATAATTCAAATTGTTCCGTTATTTCAGACGACACTACAGGAAGCACGTTTACATCTTTTCAATTAGTCGTAGATGCATTGCCCGTCGTGACCAATCCTGCAGAATTGATTCAATGTCACAACAATCCAGACCTAAATACAACAGTCAATTTAAAACTGGCACGGATAAATATTTCTACAAATTATGAAAACGAAGTTTTTGAATATTATGCTTCTGAAACAGACGCTATTGCCGGAACACCTCAAATAACTGGAACAGCTATTGAATCCTATCCTGTTACAGGAACTGGGGAAGCATGGGTTCGGGTTATTTCTGACCAAAACTGCTATCGCATTGGAAAAATCGATATTACCGTTAATTTTAGTGCCGATTTAGCTTATGACAAAACTTATACCGTCTGTGATGATTTCTTAGATATTGATGGGAATGACAATGCAAATAATGACGATACGGATGGGATTGCCACATTTGACTTTAGTGAAACCGAAAATGAAATAAAAGCTTTCTTTCCGGCTGCATCTAGACCTGATTTGGATGTTTTTTATTACGAAACTGAAAGTGACAGAGCTTCTTCCGTAAATGACATCAACAGTCAAATCGCAAATCATAGAAATAACAACGATCCAAGTTTTGCAAACAACCAAACCATTTATGTTAAAATAATCAACAATACAAATAATGGATGTACTGGAACCGCAAATATCTTTTTACAAGTAGACCGAGTTCCTACTGCAAACAACTTAGCACAACCGCTTTCTTTGTGTGATGATTTTGATTCGGGTTCTTCTGAGGATGGGGAGAACATCAACATCAATTTAAGACAAACGGTCAACGAGATCTTAGGACCTTCGCAAGCGGAAGCTGATTTTATCGTGACTTACCATACTTCGCAAGCGGATGCGTCTTCGGGGAATGCCCCTATTTTGAATGATACCAACTTTAGAAATACGGCTCCGGCGGGCTTTGTGCTTGGAACGGTAAGCCGACAAACAATTTATGTGCGGGTGGAGGATCGAAATAAAGTTCCGGCCTGTTTTAATGATCATCTTTCTTTTGATATTGAAATTAAACCTTTACCTGCTTTAGAGAATACGATTGCTGCTATTGAGATTTGTGATGTGCCTACGGCTACCGATAGTGATCCTAGAAATAGGGTTGCTCAAAACATTGATGCTACGATTAGGAATGCCGATATTTTAAATGGAAGGGATCCGAGTATCTTTTCGGTGCGCTATTACAAATCGCAAACCAATGCTTTGGCGGATGTGGACAGAATTGACATCGCAAACTTATTGGATTATGAGAATGATCCTGCGAACACATCGTTTCCTTTGAATGTAAATAGTGATGCTCCGGGGATTGAAACTCTCTTCTTTGTCATTTACAGTGCGGAGACGGGTTGTGCTTCGGAACCTTTTACGCTGGACATTCGCATTTATCCGGAACCTAATATTCCTGTTAACATCAACAATTATACGGATTGTGATACGGATAATAATGGGCTTGGGAATGACACGGATGGAATTCTTGAAAACATTGCTTTTTCTTCTAAAATAACGGAGGTACTGGCCAATTATACTACTGCGGAACAGTCTAATTTTACGGTCTCTTTTCACGAAAGTTTGGCTGATGCGCAAACGGGTAATGGGGCTTTGGATACGAATGCTTATATGAATACGGCGAACAATCAAACTATTTTTGTGCGGGTGTTGAACAATCAAACGGGCTGTGTCGCGGATGATTTGTCGTTTGATATTATTGTGAATCCTTTGCCTTCTTTTGATCCGTTGGATCTCTCTCAGGTGGCTTGTTTGAACAATTTACCTTTGACATTGCAGGTTGACAATCCTTTAACGGGCTATACTTATAGCTGGGTGGAGAATCTCTCTGGGGATGAAATTAGTACGGCACAGTCGGTGGACATTCGGGCCGGGGGTACTTATACTTTAACGGTAACTGACAGGGTAACGTTGTGTAACAGAATAGAAATCTTTGATGTGATCGAATCGGAGGCGGCCACCATTACGAGTGAGCTTGTGATGGTCATTGATGAAACTGCGGAGATTTTTGAAAATAACTTCTCCATTACGATTGACAGTACTCCGGGAATCTTGGGGATTGGCGACTATGAGTATGCCTTGTTGGATGAACTGGGTAATTTTGTCTATGGTTACCAGGACACTTTTGTTTTTGAGCAATTATCGGGGGGGTTTTATAAGGTATTAGTTCGGGATAAGAATGGCTGTGATGAGAATGGCATTCCGGCTTCTTTGGTGGTCCCTGTGGTGGAATTCCCTGACTTCTTCACACCGAATGGTGATGGTATTAATGATACTTGGAATATTAAGGGGACCAATAGCAACTACTTCCCTTCTAGCGAAATTTACATCTACAACCGTTTTGGAAAGGTGGTCGCTAAGGTGGATTTATCGGAACAGGGCTGGGACGGAACCTATAACGGAAAAAGATTGCCTTCGGACGATTATTGGGTGTCTATTAAATTGGTGCCCTTTGATACCAACAAAAAAACAATCTTTAGGACAGGGAACTTTTCGTTGCTTAGGAAGTAATTCGTTTACAAAAACCATGAAAAAATATAATTTTCTATTGTTTCTAGTTTTTCACGGTTTTATATATTCCCAAAGTCAAACCAATCATTGGAATTTTGGAAATAAAGCAGCACTCAACTTCAATAATGGAACTGTCAATGTATTGAACGATAGTGAGATGGATACGCCCGCTGGTTCGGCTTCTATTTCGGACAAACTTGGAAATCTCTTATTCTACACCAATGGACAGACTGTTTGGAATAAAAACCATACAATCATGGAAAACGGAGAAGGGTTAGCTGGAGAAATCATCAATACACAAACATCTATAATAATACCCAAACCTGGGACAGATGAAAAGTACTACATCTTTTGTACTCGGGTAAATGGAACTACTTCCACCCCCTTATTAGGGAAAGGCGTTTATCTGGCAGAGATAGAAATATCAAGTACATATCCATTAGGAAAGGTACTAACGCGTTTTCAACCACTACGAGGCGCATCAACAGAGCGAATAACCGCAGTTCACCACAAGGATGGTAAAGCTATTTGGCTAATTACTTTTGGGGAAGCAGGAGGAGCTACGAATGAAGTTAAAAATACTTTTAGTAGCTATAAAATTGACGAAAATGGACTCAACCCTCCTTTGCATTCAGTTCAAGAAGAAACCGTCTCCGCAAGCGGAGCCATGAAAGCATCACCAAATGGGCAATTCATCGCAATCGCAGATCAGGAGGATCGATATGTATATCTTTATAATTTTGACAATGAAACGGGAGCAATTACAGCGAATACTAAAATTTTCGCTGACACAGGGTTAGCCGCTCCAAAATCACCATACGGAATTGCCTTTTCAAGAAATTCTAAAATGCTCTATTATACTGGATTGGTTGGAAACACAGGCTCTATAAATCAATATTCCATAGAAAACCCTTTTCCAAACGATCCATTGTACTCACCAAAGAAAGAACTATTTTCAAGTTCAGGCACTCGATTCGGAAGCATTCAACTCGCAAATGACAGTAAAATATACGTGGCATTGTTTGAACAAGAAACGAATGGAATTTCAGCTTTACAAAAGTTGGGAACCATCAATTTTCCTGAAGAAAATGGTTTTAATGCACAATACACACACAATGCTTTAGACCTTTCTAGTGGTGGATCTAACAAAGGATTGCCCAATTTTATTCAATCCTATTTTGCTTCGAGAATACTTACAGAAAATAAATGTGTAGGTACTTCCTTTACATTGACAGCCGTATCTTATGCAAATATTGATACTATTGCTTGGGATTTTGGGGATGGAAATACATCAGCAGGATTAACAGCGAATCACATGTACACTTCACCAGGTACATTTACAATTAAAGCCACGTTGGGTATCGGAGGAACATCCGTTGTTATATACAAAAGCATTACTGTATATCCGCTACCCGATTTACTTGCAAATCAAGAATTGACTCAGTGTGACGAAGATAATGATGGGATTTCTAATTTCAACTTATTGAATATTGGTGAAAAAATTTCAGCAAATTATCAAAGTGAAACATTCTTTTTTTACAAAACACAAAATGATTTGGATTTAGATATTCAGATCAGTAATCCGACCGATTTTATAAATACCATTCCAAATCAAAAAATATTTACAAAAGTCATCAATGAAAATAATTGTGAAAACAGCAGCTCTTTTTTCTTAAAAGCACAATTTGTACAATTAAATACGATAAGTTCCATGTATACCTGTGAAAATTCTGACGACATTGATGGAAACGCCGAAGGATGGTTTAATCTTCGAACAAAAGAAACAGACATAAAAATTGAACTCGACTTACCCGATACTTCGCTCTTCAGTTTTTTTCCAACATTTCAAGATGCGAAGCTAAAAACCAATGCTTTTTCAGGAATTATAAATTCGAGTTCTAGGCCTATTTGGGTGCGTGTTGATGATCGTCTTTTAGGATGCAACGGAATTCAATCTTTTGATTTAGTTGTGAATGATGCCGTAGAAATCAATTTACAAGAAAGCTATACAATTTGCTTTGATACCAATAGCAATCCACCTATAATTGCATATGGAGGCAGTACAAACAATCGTTATGAATGGCGAAATGCTTCAAACTCCATTATTTCTACAGAACAAAACTTTATACTTAAAGAGCCAGGATTTTATACACATATTGCCTATAAAACTCAAAATGGCATTACCTGCTCCACCTCCAAAGAATTTGAAGTAAACGTAAAGAAAAGTCCTACTTTTAGAGAAATCATCGTAGACACAGCAACGCCAAACATCACTTTAGATATCGAAATTACTGGGAATAGTAGTTATCTTTATTCAATAGATAACAGTAACTTTTTTGGGAATGGAACGAATTATCAGTTCAACAATGTAAGCCCGGGAATTGTAACCGTTTATGTAAAAGACGTTGAAAATTGTGAACCTCCAATACAAAAGGATGTTTCCATAATTGGATTTCCAAAGTTCTTTTCGCCAAATAATGATGGCAGCAATGATCGTTGGAGTGTCAAAGGAGCAACTCCCACATTTTTTACAAAAATTGACATTGTTATCTTTAATCGATATGGAACTGTGATGCATGTAATTACCTCTGAAAACCCTGAAGGATGGGATGGAGAATACAAAGGAAAAACAGTACCCTCTGGAGAATATTGGTTCACAGCAAACTTGATTGATTTCAACGAAAAAACAATTCGTAAAACAGGAAATTTTTCTTTACTAAGACCTTAAAATCTTTGAAAACTATCCGTATTTTTACGGTATGAAATTTAAATTGGTATCAGAGTTTTCCCCAACTGGAGATCAACCGGAAGCAATAAAACAACTTACAGCAAGTATCAATGCTGGAGAGAAGTTTCAAACATTATTAGGGGTTACAGGTTCTGGAAAAACATTTTCTGTTGCCAATGTTATCAAAAACGTTAACAAACCTACGTTAGTTTTAGCACACAATAAAACACTTGCTGCGCAATTATATTCAGAATTCAAACATTTTTTTCCAGAAAATGCGGTGGAATATTTTGTTTCCTATTACGATTATTATCAACCAGAAGCATACATTCCTGTAACGGGTACTTACATCGAAAAAGATTTATCCATTAATGAAGACATTGAACGCTTGCGACTAAGCACCTCTTCTTCTCTACTTTCGGGAAGGCGTGATGTATTGGTGGTGGCATCTGTTTCATGTCTGTATGGAATTGGGAATCCAAACGAATTTAAGAAAAATGTAATTCCTGTAGCTGTAGGCCAGCAAATAGCGCGTACTAAATTCTTACACCAATTGGTAACCAGCCTCTATTCTCGTACTGAAGTTGAAATAAAAAGCGGTACTTTTAAAGTAAAAGGAGACGTTGTAACCATCTATCCCTCTTACGGTGATCACGGATATCGAATTCATTTTTTTGGCGATGAAATTGAAGAAATTGAAGCCTTCGATTTAGAAAACAATAGGGTGCTTGAGAATTTTGATGAACTCACTATTTATCCAGCTAACTTATTTGTAACCTCTCCAGATGTATTGCAAAATGCCATTCATCAGATTCAAGAAGATATGGTGAAACAGGTCGCTTATTTCAAGGAAATTGGAAAACATCTAGAAGCAAAACGTTTGAAAGAGCGCACTGAATTTGATTTAGAAATGATTCGCGAATTGGGATATTGTTCTGGAATCGAAAACTATTCTCGTTATTTGGACGGACGCGCACCGGGTACCCGACCTTTTTGTCTATTGGATTATTTTCCAGAAGATTATTTAATGGTGATTGATGAAAGTCACGTTACCATTCCACAAACCCATGCAATGTATGGTGGCGATCGAAGTCGAAAAGAAAATTTGGTCGAATATGGGTTCCGTTTAACGGCAGCCATGGACAATCGTCCCTTAAAATTTAATGAATTTGAAGCGATTCAAAATCAGACCATTTTTGTCAGCGCTACCCCTGCGGATTATGAATTGCAAAAAACAGAAGGTGTATTTGTAGAACAGGTGATAAGACCCACTGGATTGTTAGATCCTATTATAGAGATAAGACCCAGTTTGAATCAAATTGATGATTTGATTGAAGAAATTCAAATTCGAGTTGAAAAAGATGAACGTACGTTGGTGACTACCCTAACCAAAAGAATGGCCGAAGAGCTCACAAAATATTTAGCTAGAGTAGACATACGATGTCGCTATATTCACTCTGATGTAGATACACTAGAGCGGGTAGAAATCATGCAAGACCTCCGAAAAGGATTGTTTGATGTATTAATTGGTGTTAATTTGTTAAGAGAGGGATTGGACTTACCGGAAGTTTCATTAGTAGCTATTTTAGATGCGGATAAGGAAGGATTTTTAAGAAGTCATCGTTCCTTGACTCAAACCATTGGTAGAGCTGCTCGTAACGTGAATGGTCTTGCTATTTTATATGCGGACAAAATGACCAAGAGTATGCAGAAAACTATTGATGAAACTGACCGCAGAAGAGAAAAACAAATTGCTTACAATACAAAAAATAACATTAGACCTACTCAAATTAATAAAAAGATTGAAGATACCTTGACCAAATCTGATGTATCTAGCTATCATTATGATAATGCAAAACAGAAAGCTGCCGAACAGGATTTACAATACTTGCCCAAAGAGGAAATTGAAAAACGCATTCGAGAAAAACGCAAGCATATGGAAGCGGCCGCAAAAGCTTTAGATTTTATTGTTGCGGCACAGCTGCGTGATGAGATTGCTGTTTTGAAAAAGGAACTGTAAATATTGCCTTCTTTTCTCGATATAAAAAACAGTTATTCCTCTAAATTACCACTTATTCCTTAAATCGACCACTTATTTATTTGCGCTTGTAAATTATTTTTATTTTTTTAACTTTAACAAATTAACTACTGATTATTAGGGTATTATTTTTAAATGAAATAAACGCTAATATCAAAAGTAATCATACTATCTATAGACGGAAGAGGGATACGAGAAAATATTACCTGGGACTGTTTTAACTCAAATAGAAAAAAATTTACAAGACCAAAAAAGGGAATCAAAACTAAGACTCTACAATATGTTTGATTTTATAGCAGTCACAAATATCGGAGGTATAATAACTTTGGCATATTTAACACCAAATAAAGAGCACCGACCAAGAGTTAGTTGACATCGTTGAAAAACTCAATAAGTATAACCATTAAATGGAAATGGAGATGATTAACACACGTATTAAATCGCTTATCTTACTATTGATAGTCATAAACTCCTGTGTTTCTCTACCAAAAGAGACTGTAGAGTTATCCAAAATACTAGGCAAAGACTTAAAAATTCTTCACAACTCACACAAATCAATGATTGAATTGCATTACAGTAAAATCATAGATGATATTACTCTTTTCATGGATGAAATATATGCACCTTTCATAATTAATTATGTGCTAAAGTCAGAATTAAAAAAACATAAAAACCACAAAAAATCTATTTATGGAATAATAGAGGCTGCAGGAGCAACAGATGAAAAAGCTGCAACAGATGAAGCGCTCAATGTATTGACCGAATTTCTTGAAGATGCAAATAATCAAATTAATAAAAAGAAAAAAGAACTATTAGATCCAATAAGAAGGCAAAAAAGGGAAATGATTCGAAGCATAGACAAATCATACCAAAATAGCTTGTATGCAAATACAACAATAACAGGATATTTAGTTTCTGCCCGAAAAGTCAAAGAAAGTCAACAAAAGGCATTGGAAATAATCGGTCTCGAAGGAAAAGATGAAGAACTTAATAAGGTCTTACTGAAAACATCTGAAATCGTTAAATCTGCCATTACCAAAGGCAAGGAAATTGACATAAAAAGTGATGCCGCATTTTCTAAAATAAATGAAATATCAAATCAAATTAAAACAATAACCAAAAAAATAAATTAAGAATGGGAAGATTTAGTGAATTATTTACAGAGGCAGATGCTGCTTTTGATGGAAAATACAAAAAAGAACTTGGCAAACTTTCTGGGTTATCTAAAGATGAAATAGATGCAGTAACTCCTGGAGCGGAAGACTTAAGAGTATATTCAACACTTATTAAAGTGGTAGAAAAAGCCTCAAGAGAAAATACATCTAAAGCTCAATTAATCGAGGACATTAAAGAATTAGGAGGAATAGCCGTTAAAATAGCCAGAAAAATTCCTGAATTTAGATTCTTTTTAAAATAATGATTTGGATGTAATCGCTTTTAAGGACAATATTCCAAAGAGCTTATTCTTGAATTTAAACCCTATAAAAGCTCGGTTTTGCAACAAATATACTGTAGAGATGAGGAATATTATTTTCTTTTTTATTATAGAACAATGAGGTTGTAACAATAAAAAACCGATCCTCGTACTTGCGATTCTTATCATTAAAAGTCCCCAAATATTTATTCGATTAGGTTGTGAGTTTTTATATTGAAAACTATTTTAAAGTGATATATTTACCACGAAACAGATTTATTCTTAATCTGTTGCTTCTTGAGATGCTGTTGTAATAAGAAAATTGCATTCAGACTTATATAGAAGTGAAAAAAAAATGGATAAATAGACAACAAGAATGCTTTTTAATTCAATTGATTTCGCAGTATTTTTACCGACTGTATTTCTTCTCTACTGGTTGCTAGCGAATAAAAATCTTAGGTTACAAAATGCGTTAATTGTTTTAGCAAGTTATGTATTCTATGGTTGGTGGGATTGGCGTTTTTTATCCTTGATTCTCTTTAGTACCCTTGTCGATTATACGATAGGGCGAAAATTAAAAAGTCAAGAAAATAAGACCAAAAGAAAAATTTTACTTTGGACAAGCATACTTGTAAATTTAGGTTTTCTTGGTTTCTTTAAGTATGCTAATTTTTTCCTAGACAATTTTAAAAGTGCTTTTTCATTTTTTGGCTCAGAAATAGCAACAAATTCACTTTCTATTATATTGCCCGTAGGAATTAGCTTTTATACGTTTCAAACATTAAGCTACACCATAGATGTTTACAAACAAAAACTAGAGCCTACCAAGGACTTTATTGTCTTTTCGGCATTTGTAAGCTTTTTCCCACAGTTGGTTGCCGGCCCCATCGAAAGAGCAACGAATCTTTTACCTCAGTTTTACAAAAAACGGACATTTAATCTTTCAAAAGCTGTTGATGGAATGCGCCAAATACTTTGGGGTTTGTTTAAAAAAATGGTGATTGCTGATAGTTGTGCAGAGCTTGCGAACCACATTTTTAATAATTCGGCAGATATGAATGGGAGTTCGTTGGTTTTAGGTGCCTTATTTTTTACATTTCAAATATATGGTGACTTCTCAGGATACTCAGATATTGCCATTGGGACTTCTCGTCTTTTCGGCTTTAACTTGATGCAAAACTTCAAATTTCCCTATTTTTCTAGAGATATTGCAGCGTTTTGGAGACGTTGGCATATATCGTTATCAACCTGGTTTAGAGACTACCTATACATACCTCTTGGAGGGAGTCGGGGTGGTACTTGGATGAAAGTTAGGAACACATTTGCAATCTTCATTGTAAGCGGTTTTTGGCACGGTGCTAATTGGACGTTTATTGTTTGGGGAACACTGCATGCTATTTACTTTTTACCGCTATTACTCACCAATAAAAATAGAAAGAATTTAGAAATAGTAGCTCAGGGAAACTTCCTACCAACTGTGAAAGAATTCCTACAAATGCTCTTTACTTTTACGCTTACGGTATTTGCTTGGATCATTTTTAGAGCGAAGGATATAACGCATGCTTTCAATTATATTTCAGGAATTTTCTCCGCATCACTTTTAGAAGTTCCTAAGCTCTCAAATCCTAAAGGCGCCATGATAACAATGCTACTTGTTTTCATTTTCATTTTTATAGAATGGCTTGGAAGAGAAAGTCAATATGCACTTGAACATTTGGGACTAAAATGGAAGCGTCCCCTTAGACATGCAATGTATTATACAATCATAATTGCATTATTTTGGTTCAACGGAAAAGAGCAGCAATTTATTTATTTTCAATTTTAAATTATGAAAAAATTTGTATTAAGGATCCTAAAATTCAGCATCCCTGCTTTGTTATTTTTATTGATTACTTTTACCTACTATCGGCATTCTAAAACAAAGGTTGAAACCAAACTATCAACATTCTCAGCGCATTCTTTCCTATTAATGGGAGATTCTCAAATTCAGCGTCTTCGTGGTGAATCCATTTCTCAAGGAGCAAAAAACTTGGCAAGTTCTGGTGAGCATTATTATTTTACCTATCAAAAATTACAAACCTTAGTCCATAACAAAAATCATCGCATAGATACTCTAATTTTAGGGGTCTCAATTCATAATTTTGCTCCTGTATACAATAGACTTTTCAGTCTTGACTTTCCAGAAGGGGAAAAGAGTTTAAAAAAATACCTTTATTTCATTCGAATGTTTGACGATTCAGGTTTCTTAACCACTTTTGACAAGGTACTAAAACCAGCAATTTTAGGAATTTATTCGACTCCAGACTTTGGGGGATTTTATGAATCTACAAATTCAAATCCCAAGAAAGCAATTATCAATAAAGCATTTAACATGCATTTCTCTATAAAACAAGAGGAAGCGAAATTTAGCGATTCTCAAAGAGACTATTTGTACAAAATAGATCGACTTTGCACAGACAATAATATTGCCTTAATATTAGTATCCACGCCATATCATTTTGATTACAAAAAACAAATTGACCGGAAATATTTCGACTTTTTTTTAGAATCACTAAAAAAATTAAAACATCGTCGCCATTTGAACTTTATAGAAGAAGACATCGCCGACCGTTTTATGTCCGATGCGAATCACTTAAACAAACTTGGCGCAAAAAAATATTCTGGGATTATTGGTAAAAAATTAAAGGCAGAAAAGCGAGATGTTTTACAGCAATAATATAAAAACCTTGAATTTAATTTTTAAAAAAACTTAACTTTCAAATTATTTCAACAAAAAATGCCTCATTTTTATGAGGCATTTTTGATCGTATTTATTGAAAAGAAACCTAAGCTTCTAAAACTTCTTGAACTTTATCTGCTGCTTCTTGAAATTCTGTAGCAGAAATAATTTTCATTCCAGAATTGTCAATTAATTGCTTTGCTTCCTTTGCGTTTGTTCCTTGTAAACGACAGATGATAGGCACTGTAATCTTATCTCCCATATTCTTATAAGCATCTACAACTCCTTGCGCAACTCTGTCACATCGAACAATCCCTCCAAAAATATTCACTAAAATTGCTTTTACATTTGGATCTTTTAGAATGATCCCAAAAGCAGTTTCTACTCTCTGAGCATCTGCAGTTCCTCCAACATCTAAAAAGTTGGCTGGCTCACCACCAGACTCTTTAATTAAATCCATTGTTCCCATTGCCAAACCAGCTCCGTTTACCATACATCCAACATTTCCGTCTAAATCTACATAATTTAAGCCTGCAGCTTTCGCCTCCACTTCGATGGGATTTTCTTCACGTAGATCACGCATTGCTGCATAATCTTTATGGCGATACAATGCGTTTTCATCCAAAGTTACCTTTGCATCTACTGCCATTATTTTACTGTCAGACGTTTTTAACACAGGGTTAATTTCAAACATTGCAGAATCTGACTTGATGTATGCTGTGTATAAAGCAGATATAAATTTTGTCATTTCCTTAAAAGCAACACCCGATAAGCCTAAGTTAAAAGCAACTTTTCTTGCTTGAAAAGGCATTAAACCTAATAAAGGATCAACTTCCTCTGTAAAAATTAAGTGGGGTGTTTCTTCGGCAACCGTTTCAATATCCATTCCACCCTCAGTAGAATACATAATCATGTTTTTACCAGTAGCTCTATTTAAAAGAACTGAAATATAATATTCTTCTGTTTCTGATTCACCAGGATAATAAACATCCTCACAAATTAAAACTTGATTAACCAATTTTCCTTCAGCAGATGTTTGAGGTGTAATTAACATCATTCCTAAAATATCATCCGAAATACTTTTTACTTCGTCTAAATTTTTAGCCAATTTTACACCACCTCCTTTACCACGACCACCAGCGTGAACTTGCGCTTTTACAACGTACCAACCCGTTCCGGTTTCTTCCGTCAATTTTTTGGCTGCCTCCACTGCTTCTGCAGGAGTACTTGCTACAATTCCTCTTTGAATTCTAACTCCAAAACTATTTAATATTTGTTTTCCTTGATATTCGTGTAAATTCATGCTGTGTAATGTTTATAACGGCCACAAAAATACACATTCAGAAGTAAATTGCTGCATAGTTTTCACAAAAAAAAAATGGGAACGATTCATTTTTTTTTAGAGAGGATTTAAGAATTATTTAACACGCCACCCTGTAACTCAACCAATTTTATATCGTCTTATAAGTTATTAACATAGATTTAACGCACGGACATTAAAAGAGAGAATCTGTTCGAAACTAGTTTTTTCATAAATCAGCAAAAAAATGTTAAAAAAAGAATTACTACTAGTACTTGGAATCGGTTTTATTGGTTTTTTTAATGCTCAAGAAATAAAAAAAGAAAGGAAAAAGAGCACAACAGCAAGAGTTTCAGAGGCTCCAGTAATTGATGGTATCTTAAATGATACGGCATGGAAAGATGTGGCATTTTTAAGCGACTTTATCACTTTTAGACCTGTCAATGGTAAAAGAGTTACAGCAGCATATCAGACAACTGTGAAAGTAATTTACGATGATGCTGCCATTTATATTTCGGCAACAATGTTGGATCCAGATGCTGCAAATATTCCACAAGAATTTGCAAATAGGGATAATTTTAGTCAGGCTGATTTTTTTCTAGTCACGATCAACCCAAATGACGATGGACAAAACCCTTTTGAATTTATTGTTCAGAGTACTGGAAATCAAGCGGATGCTAAGATTTCAAACGGAAATGAAGATTTTAACTGGAGTGCCGTTTGGAAAAGTGCTGTTGCAATCACTCCAGAGGGATGGCAAGTAGAAATGGAAATCCCCTATCGAGCAATTCGTTTTGCAAACAGTCCAGTACAATCTTGGGGTTTTAATTTTCATAGAAGGTTAGAGAATTTAAACGAACAACACACCTGGGCTTTTATTGACAATTCAATTGGCAGATGGACGCAGCATGAAGGGTTAATTGAAGGTTTTGAAAACATAAAACCGCCAACAAGATTAAACCTATATCCCTATGCCTCGGCGACTACGACAACATTTGAAAGTAATACCGATTTTGATTGGAGTGCTGGAATGGATGTCAAGTATGGGTTGACTGAAAATTTTACACTGGACGCTACTTTAATTCCAGATTTTAGTCAGGTTGGTTTTGATGACGTTGTTCTAAATCTTGGTCCTTTTGAACAGCAATTTTCTGAACAAAGACAATTTTTTACCGAAGGAACTGAACTCTTTAATAAAGGGCGTTTATTTTATTCCAGAAGAATTGGAGCAGCTCCAATAGATCAATTCAATGTTATTGGTACTCTTTCTCCAGATGAGAAACTTATTAATTCTCCTGGAAAAGTAACGATGTTGAATGCCATAAAAGTTTCTGGAAGAACAAAAAAAGGATTGGGAATTGGTTTTTTTTAATGCTATCACTGAGAAAACAGAGGCTACAATTAAAAATAATACAAACGGAACAATTAGAAAATCAGTCACAAACCCTTTTACAAATTATAATATTATGGTGTTAGACCAACAGTTTAATCAAAATTCTAGTATTGCATTGATCAACACCAACGTGACGCGTGATGGAAGGTTTAGGGATGCAAATGTAACAGCCCTAACCTGGCATTTAGAGACAAAAGACAGTAAGTACAATGCAGACGGTTCCTTTAAACTGAGTAATATTTATGATGATATAAATTATCCAAATACTGGGTATACTTTTGACAATAGCTTTGGCAAAAATGCTGGACACTGGAATTGGAAAGTTGGGTACAACTTTGAAAACAAAGACTTCAATCCCAATGATTTAGGGATCTTATTTTCAAACAACCAGCAATCTATCTATGGAAATATTGGCTGGAGAACTTTACAACCCACGAAAAATTTTAACAGATATCGTTTTGGATTTTATAATCAAGCCCGTTTTCAACATTACTCTGGGAGCTATACCGTCAATAATGCAGGATTAAACTTCAGCGCACAAACCAAAGCACGTTTTTCTTTTGGTTCCAATTTAAATTATGGATCTGAAAATAAAGATTTTTTTGAACCGAGCCAAGGTACAACAAGTGGTATTTATTTTTTGCGACCACAAAGATTGAATGTAAATGGGTGGATTTCTACCAATTCACAAAAATTATTTCAGTTAAACGCGAACGGATACCATACTACATTTTCTAACAACCCAAAAACAGGCTATGGTTTTAGTATTGCACCCCGTTATCGATTTAATAATCAATTATCTTTAAGATATCAACTTAATTTTAATAAAACCAAAAATGATCAAGGGTATGTAGACGAAGTGGACAATAATATTATTTTTGTAATAAGAGATCGAAAAAATTACACAAACACGATTTCAGGAAAATATAGTTTTAGCACAAATTCTTCGCTATCATTAAGTTTTAGACATTATTGGGGAGCTGTTAACTATACCAATTTTTACAACCTAAATACGGTCGGTAAATTAGATCCAAACACAAACTATACAAGTGAAAATGTAAATTTTAATAACTGGAATTTAGACTTAAATTACATTTGGCAATTCGCTCCTGGGAGTCAACTAATTGCATTCTACAGAAATTCAATTTTCAATAACGATACCAATGCAAACCTTCCATTCTTCAAGAATTTAAAGAACTTATTTGATCAATCCCAAAAACATACCTTATCAGTTAGAATTGTTTACTTTATAGATTATAATAAAATCAAAAAAATACTAGATGCTGCTTCATAAAAAAAATGAATGCACTTAAAAAGTGTATCCAATTTTTTTTAATACTTTCGTTACTCAGATTTAAAACTATGATAATTGCAAAGAACATCCATAAATATTATGGGGAGGTAGAAGTATTAAAGGGGGTTAATTTTCACATAAAAAAAGGTGAAATTGTTGCAATTGTTGGACCATCTGGTGCAGGAAAAACAACATTGCTTCAGATTATTGGAACCTTAGACATGCCATTAAAAGAAAAGAGTTTTGAATTGTCTTTGAACGGAGTTTCATTAAAAAATCTCTCTGACAAAGAGATCTCCTCATTTAGAAACGAGCATATTGGTTTTATTTTTCAATTCCATCAATTATTGCCTGAGTTTACAGCACTAGAGAATGTTTGTATTCCAGCTTTTATTGGAAATAAGTCTAAACAAGAAACGACAAAAAAGGCAAAAGAAATTTTAGAATTTCTTGATTTGTCGCATCGCCTGCATCACAAACCAAATGAACTTTCTGGGGGAGAACAACAACGTGTAGCCGTTGCAAGAGCCCTAATAAACAAACCATCGGTAATATTGGCGGATGAACCTAGTGGAAATTTAGACAGTGAGTCAGCAAAAAACTTACATGAAATGTTTTTTCAACTTCGAGATAGATTTGAGCAAACATTTGTAATAGTTACTCATAATGAAGAATTTGCAGCAATGGCTGACAGAAAATTAGTAATGAAGGATGGTAAAATTATTTGATGCATGGAAATTAGTGAATTAAAAGAATTTCTAGATGAAAAAGTACTTTTATATGAAAACCCAAAATTCATTGCATCAGATCCAATACAGATTCCACATCTATTTTCACTTAAAGAAGATATTGAAATTGCAGCTTTTTTAACTTCAATTATATCTTGGGGAAATCGGACGATGATTATTAAGAACGCATCCAAAATGATGGAACTTTTAGACAACGCTCCATATGATTACATCGTAAATCATCAAAAAAAAGACGTAAAACGTTTAGACAGATTTGTACATAGAACCTTTAACAGCATTGATTTACAACAGTTCATTAACTCTTTACAACATATTTACAAAAATCATGGAGGCCTTGAAAAGGCATTAGAAATTAAAGACAATACCCTCACCTATCAAACAGCTATCCATCGTTTCAAAAATATATTTTTTGAAATAGCACACCCACAGAGGACGGAGAAGCACATTTCGGATCCGCTGAAGAACTCTGCAGCAAAAAGAATCAATATGTTTTTACGCTGGATGGTTCGGGATGGAAAATCAGGTGTTGATTTTGGTCTCTGGAAATCGCATACTTCGGCGAATTTATCATGCCCATTGGATGTACATTCTGGAAATGTTGCTAGGAAACTTTCGCTTCTTTTAAGAAAACAAAACGATTGGAAAGCGGTTTCGGAATTGGACAAAAACCTACGATTACTAGACAAAAAAGATCCTGTAAAGTATGATTTTGCATTGTTTGGTTTGGGTGTATTTGAAAAGTTTTAAATAGAAATTAACAAGGATTTTTTTATCCTTTTATTTACTTTAATTTAGAAGAATGAAAGCGCAAAATAAAACGATTAATGCAATTTAAAAACCCTGACATTTTATACTTCTTAGTGCTGCTAATCATTCCAATTTTAGTACATCTTTTTCAGTTACAAAAATTCACAAAAGTCTCTTTTACAAATGTTGCTTTTTTACAAAAAATAATTCAGCAAAATCGCAAGAGTTCACGCATTAAAAAATGGTTATTATTAGGGGTCAGACTGCTATTGTTTTCAGCGATACTTTTTGCATTTTCACAACCTTATATTCAAGAAAATGAAGCGGATGTAAAGCAAGAGAGTTTCATCTACTTAGACACTTCATTGAGTTTAAATTCAAAAGGTGAAAATGGCGATTTACTCAAAGTAGCAATACAAGAAATTATAGAATATACATCTGACAAGAACAGTTACACTTTACAAACGAATTCAGATTATTACCCAAATATACCAAAATCTGAATTAAAGAATATTTTACAAAAGGTAAAATACACCTCTAAAAAACTAGAAATAAGTACCGTTTTACTCAAAATAAGTAAGTTACATAAAAACAAAAGTAATACTTTAGATAAAAACATATTAATATCTGATTTTCAAGATATTTATGAAAATGAATTTACAAATGTAAAACAGCCTATTTCACTCATAAAACTAGCAACGAATACTCAAAACAATGTCTCAATAGATAGTGTTTATGTTGCCAGTACTTCAATGGACAAAATAAACCTAAAAGTAGTCATTAAAAATCAAGGTGCTAAAAAAAACAACCTCCCAGTTACGCTTTATAACGATCAGAAACTCATTAGCAAGCAAACATTTTCTATTGAAAAAAACGGAACCTTCACGATTGATTTTAACATTGATAAAGGAACGCAATTCCTAGGAAAAATACAAATTGCACTTAACGATACTTTTGCATTTGACAACATATTTAATTTTACATTAAATTTAGCTGAAAAAATTAATGTTTTATCAATTGGAAAAAAGGCGAATTTTCTTTCAAAAATTTACACAAAAAAAGAGTTTATTTACACACATTATACCCCTGAAAAAATAAATTTCAATGCAATTCAGAAGCAACAACTAATCATTTTAAATTCACTAAAAAACATCTCTCCTTCCCTACAAAGTAGTTTGGTAGCATTCTCAAAAAAAGGAGGGAGTATTGTCATCATTCCAGACAACAATTTAGCCATCAATTCTTATCGTTCTTTTTTAAAAAAAATAACAAAGGGGCGTCTTGACTCAAAAACAAAAAAATTACTAAAGATTACCGACATCAATTTTGACCACCCCTTTTTTAAGAGTGTTTTTTACAAACAGGTTCAAAATTTTCAATATCCAAGTTCTCAGAACTACTTCCCTACTTCATTTGTGAATAGCAGTAATCTTATTTTTTATGAAAACGATGAAGGTTTTATTAAAAAAGTAACCACGAACAACGGAAACCTATTTTGGATTGCCGCTGATTTGGATTCGAAAAACAGTAATTTCATAAATTCTCCCATGGTGGTTCCTGTTTTTTACAATTTCGCCCAATTGAGTTTGCAACCATCAAAGCTGTATTACTCCCTTGGCGTAGAAAACAAAATCGATATCAAAACCTCCTTGCAAAAAGATGAAATATTATCGCTTAACAACCGAAAAAACACTTTTATCCCACGACAGTATCACACTCAAAACAAAGTGACACTGACCACATTAGAAAATCCAGAAATGGTAGGATTCTATGCTGTTACAAAGAAAAAAGACACCTTAGAAACACTTGCTTACAACATCCCGAAAGCGGAAAGCAGCTTGACTTTTTTAAATACAGAAAGCCTTGCAAAAAACAATAAAAATATTTCGACTTCAAACTCAATAAAAGAACTCTTTCAAGAAATTAACGAAAAAAGTGAAGTTCATTGGCTTTGGAAATGGTTTTTAGCATTAGCAATTGTATCTTTGCTGTTAGAAATTTTGATTTTAAAATTCTTCAAATCATGAATACACTTCTAAAATCGGCAACGATTATTGATCCCTCAAGCGCTTACCATCGACAACAAAAAGACATTTTAATTATTGATGGGAAAATCACAAAAATCGCTGATAAGATTACTCCCAACAATAAAGATTCTGTTGTCGCTTTAAAAAACCTGCATGTTTCTATGGGTTGGTTTGATACCAGTGTTTCTTTTGGTGAACCTGGATTCGAAGAAAGAGAAACGATCAAAAATGGATTGAATGTTGCTGCAAAAAGTGGATTTACAGCAGTAGCTATAAATGCAAACACACATCCTGTGATTGACAGTAAATCTGCTGTAGAATTCTTAATTAATAAATCCACAGGTTTCGCAACCAAGCTTTACCCTATTGGCGCGCTAACAAAGGAAAGCAAAGGGATTGATATGGCAGAACTGTACGACATGCGTCAGTCTGGCGCAATAGCTTTTGCCGATTACAACACCCCTATTGTGAATGACAACTTATTAAAAGTGGCTTTACAATATGCACAAAATTTTGATGGACTCATCTTGAGCTTTCCTAAAAACAACTCGATTGCTGGTGAAGGGATTGTCAACGAAGGAATCAATAGCACCCGATTGGGCTTGAAAGGAATTCCTGCATTGGCTGAGCATCTTCAAATTGCACGGGATTTATTTTTATTAGAATACACTGGAGGAAAATTACACATTCCAACAATTTCAACTAAAAAATCGGTCTCACTCATTCAAGAAGCCAAAAAGAAGGGATTAGACATTTCATGTAGCGTTGCAGTCCACCACTTAGTTTTAACAGATGATGAATTACCCAGCTTTGATAGTAAATACAAAGTAAACCCACCACTAAGAACAAAAGAAGATACGAAAGCATTGAGAAAAGGAGTCACCTCAGGTATCATTGATATCATTACTTCCGATCACAACCCAATAGACATTGAAAACAAAAAAGTTGAGTTTAGTGAGGCAAAAGATGGAACCCTTGGCTTAGAGACACTGTTTGGTGCTGTGAATTCCGTTTTAGATCCGACAAGTTTTATCGAAGCGATTACATGCAATCCTCGAAAAAAATTCAACATCAGCCTACCCAAAATAGCAGAAGGTTGTCAAGCAGATATTACTCTTTTCAACCCAGAAGGAAATCACATTTTCTCTTCATCAGATATTTTATCTACTTCAAAAAATAGCATTTTTATTGATAAAAATCTCAAAGGAAAAGCCTATGGAATTTTTGCAAACAACCAATTAATACTGAATCAATAATCATTTTGAATACGCTAGAACACCTTGTTAGGCAACCCAAAAAGAGCGCTACAAATCCACCCTTATTGATATTACTGCACGGTTACGGAAGCAATGAACAGGATTTATTTTCATTTGCTGAAGAATTGCCTGAAGAATTACTGATTGTAAGTGCTAGAGCTCCTTATGAAATGGGACAAGGCGGACATGCTTGGTATGCGATTAACTTCGATAATAACAATGGGAAATATTCTGATTTAGAACAAGCAAGAGCATCGCTTGGGAAAATTGATTTATTTATTGACGAAATCAAACAAAAATACAATACCAGGGCTGACAAAACTTTTCTACTCGGTTTTAGTCAAGGTGCAATTTTAAGTTATGCTTTTAGCTTTTTGCACCCCAACAAAGTCAATCATATCATTGCTTTAAGCGGATATATTAACGAAGAATTACTCCCATCCAATCTTACTGACTTACAGATAAAGACCTCTTACTACATTTCTCATGGAACGGTTGACCAAGTACTACCTGTAGACTGGGCAAGAAAGGCATCTCCTATTTTAGACAACTTACAACTCGAAAACACATATAGTGAATACCCTGTTGGTCATGGAGTTGCTCCGCAAAATTTCTACAGTTTTAAAGCTTGGATTGAAGAGCATTTGTAGGACATAATCTTTCCAAAGCACTAATTATTATTATCTCATGTTAATTATTTTTATTGATTACAAGCATTTTTTGGTGTTTTTAGTATACTTTTGTTTATGTGACTGTCATGTGACTAAGCTGATTATAAAGAATTAATAAATACTGATTACCAATCACTTAGATATAAAAAACTATGTGACAAATGACCGAAAACGAATTAAAAGATTCTTGATTCGATAGGTAAATTAAAATTATTTGTAAAAATGGGATTGCTCCTATTTTAAATTACATTCTTTTAAAAATCTATTTCTACAAAAACGATGAGATCTTTTAAACTACCTTTGCAAAAAAAATACCCAAATGCAGTTTACAGAATTACAGCTTAATGCTTCTCTATTAAAAGCAATTGCCGAAGAACGTTTCCAAACACCTACACAGGTCCAAGAACAAGCAATTCCGCCAATTTTAGCAAAGAAAAATGTAATTGTATCTGCACAAACGGGTACTGGAAAAACAGCCGCTTTTGCCTTGCCAATTCTTCAATTATTATTGGACAGACTAGCTCCTGAGAAAAAACCAAAAAGAATAAAATCGTTAATCGTAACACCAACACGTGAGTTGTGCTTGCAAATTGAAGCCAATTTTAAAAGCTATGCAAAACATACCGATTTAACAACAACGGCTGTCTATGGGGGTGTTTCTTTAGCCCCTCAAAAGGAAATTTTGAAGGAAGGAGTTGATATTTTAATTGCAACTCCTGGCCGATTGATTGACTTGCATAAACAAGGCGCCATCGATTTACGTGCCATCGAGATTTTTGTTTTAGATGAAGCTGATTTAATGTTAGACATGGGTTTTATCAATGATGTAACCACCATAGAAAGTTTGTGTCCTCGAAAGAAACAAAGCTTATTGTTTTCTGCAACCATACCAGATAAAATAGTTGCATTGTCTGAGACAATGATAAAGAACCCGATAATAATAAAAATCAACCCCGCAGAAACAACTGCAAAAACAATTGGGCAATTACTCTACTATTCCCCTAAAAAAAATAAAACAGACTTATGTTTGTATTTATTAAGAAACACTATTAATGGAAAAATTATTATTTTCAGAAGAACTCGAATTGGTGTTGATAAATTAGAGGAAACACTGTCTAAAAACGGGTATAAAGTGACCAGTATTCATGGCGAAAAAACACAAATTATTCGAAACAAAGCCATTGAAGATTTTAAAAATAAAAAAGCAACCATTTTGATTGCAACTGATGTTGCAGCTCGTGGAATTGACATTAACAATGTAGATGCGATTATCAACTTTGACATTCCCAACATTCCTGAAACCTATATTCACAGAATTGGAAGAACCGGAAGAGCTGGGAAATCTGGAATTGCGTTTTCTTTCTGTAGCCCAGATGAAGATGCGTACATCAAAACCATTGAAGAATTACTGCAAAGACCAATTAAAGTCATTACAGACCACCCTTATCCACGAGTACAACCTAAGAAACAAAAGAAACAGCCCAACACGATTAGCAAGCACAAAAAAGGTCGAAAATCGGAAGCTTCAAAAAAGAAAAAGAAACGTTGGTATTAGTAGCATATAAAACGAATCATCGCACTTACTGCATCTCGGAACTGAATGAATCTCCTTGATATTTATTACTCTTTTTTAATATTAAAAAAACCTAAAAAGAAAAACAAGACAATTAAGGAAATTACATGGGTAATATTTAAGGAAACATCCCTTAAGAGATCATAAGTGATTTTTAAAATGGTCAAAAAAGTAATCAGTAAAATGATTCTGCTTTGTTTATTTATCAGTTTATAAACAAATAATAAAGCGAAGAATAATACGAGAATACAACCAATAAAATTCAACCATAAGTAACTTATTATAGGCTCCAACCCTTCCGATTTTAAAGCATAAATTCCAAAATAGAAAATCAAACAAACAAGTACTTGCGTGATAATCGCAGCTTTAAAAACAGCATTTCCATTTACTTTTTTAAAGAAAAAGGCGAGCAAAAAGATCCCCAGCACATTTCCATAGAAAATAGAACCGATAATATTGACCAATTCGATTAAGTTTTCAAACAAATTTGCCACACAAGCAATAGATATCGCTACGAGTCCCCAAATTAAGGTGAACCATTTTGAGGCCTTTACAAAATGCGCTTCGTTCTTTTCAGCTGGTAAATTTCTTCGATACAAATCCATGGTAGTCGTACTTGCCAACGCATTCAATTCAGAGGCTGTGGAAGACATTGCTGCCGATAAGATAACGGCCAACAACAAGCCGATTAAACCCCGAGGAAGGTTGTTAAGAATAAAATGTATGAATACATAATCTTTGTCATTCGATTCTATCTTTTCCAAGGTATTCGTTTTGTCAATTGCATCAATAATTACTTTAGACCTTTTTTTTAGCACTAAATCTTGGGTATTTAATTCTTGAATTTGTTCTTTTTCGTCTGCTTGAAATCCATCAGAAAAAATGGCTTTCTTCTTATTTTCTATCGCGATATGTGCTTCCGTTAACGCGCGATATACTGTTGTGTACTTTGATTTTGAAACGGCTTCATTTGCACCCGGATTGAAATTTAACGGAGAGGGATTGAACTGATAAAAAACAAAAACCATCACCCCAATCAGCAAGATAAAAAATTGCATCGGCACCTTTAATAGTCCATTGAAAATCAATCCCATTTGACTTTCTCGAATCGATTTTCCTGACAAATATCGTTGTACCTGACTTTGATCTGTTCCAAAATAGGACAACATTAAAAAAGTTCCACCTAAAATTCCGGTCCAAATGGTATATCGATTGCTTAAATCATAGGAGAAATCAATGACCTCCATTTTATTACTTGCGCCTGCAATTTCAAGGGCTTTGGTAAATGTAATATCAACTGGTAACTGACTCAAAATCATATAAAAAGCAATGACCATTCCAATAAATATAATTACCATTTGTTGCTTTTGCGTAACATTTACGGCCTTCGTTCCTCCAGAAACAGTATAAATAATGACTAAAAAGCCGATAAGAATATTGAGTGATAACAAATCCCAACCTAAGACTGCTGATAATATAATTGCGGGAGCATAAATGGTAATTCCGGCAGCCAATCCTCGTTGAATTAAGAATAATATTGCGGCCAAACTCCTCGTTTTTAAGTCGAATCGCCCTTCTAAGAATTCATAGGCTGTGTAGACTTTCAGTTTGTGATAAATGGGTATAAAAACGACACAAATAATCACCATTGCAATGGGCAAACCAAAATAGAATTGAACAAATCCCATCCCACTGTGAAATGCTTGTCCTGGTGTTGATAAAAAAGTAATTGCACTGGCTTGTGTTGCCATTACAGACAACCCGATGGTCCACCATTTGCTATCACTACCTCCTTTGATATAATCGGTAACATTCTTGTTTTTTCGGGTAACATAGGTCCCATAAATAACTATAAAAGAAAGCGTAATCGATAATACAATCCAATCTACGAGGTGTAATTTACTTGCAATTTCCATAGTCTAAACGGTAAAATAATTAGCAATGAATATGAAAATTAAGATGTACACCACATTTGCTACTAAAACCCATGTGTATGCTTTTTTCCAAGTGTATTTATTTTTTTTCATGCTGCATGCTTTTTTGAAACGACTTCATCCTTACCCCTGTTCATTCGGCAATTCAAATTTTACTTTTTAATTTCTTTTTTAATAGTGATCTTATTCTTCCCTACTGACAACATATTTGCAAACAACTTGTAAGCACCAGAGACACCTGCTGGAAGCTCTCTAAAAAAACTTAACCCTGTGTATATGTAATTTCCTTTTCCATATTTCGCAATCAGTAAACTTCCATTCTTAGGGGTTTCATTTTTATCATTCATAGATAAAATAGGGGTGTATTCTTTGCTCCAAGATCCGGGAAAATACAATCCTCTTTCTTGTACCCAACCCTCAAAATCTTTATTGGTAATCTTATTTGGGAAGTTTAACAACGAATGACTCTTGTCTAAAATTTGAACTTCGGAAAACTCGTCAGTCACACGATCTCTGGATAAGTTTAGCGAAAATGGTGCACCAACATCAACGTTTCTGCTGGTATTGTATTGTACAATCATATTGCCACCGTTTTCAACATATTCTAAAAGGTACTTTTGTTTAAACTTTAGTACTTTCACTACATTATAAGCTCTAATCCCCAGAACAACTGCATCGTATTTTTTTAAGTTTTCAAAAGAAATATCTTCAGGGTTCACCGTCACAACGGTATACCCTATTTGCCGTAGATTGTCTGGAACGGTATCTCCTGCACCTTTAATGTAGGCGATATAACTTCCTGCTTTTTGGATATTCAATCGAACCACTTTTGCTTCCGACTTCATTAAAACTGATTGCTTTGGAATATGATTGTAATCAATCGCTATCAATTCGTTTCTAAATTCTTTTGCTTCAGAAACCGCCACCACTTTTAAAACGCCTTCAGACTCATTTTTAGGCGGAGCTACATAAAACACGACGGTTTGTTTGTCCTTTTTTTGAGCAATTGAAAATTCGATTTCTTCAGGAGAAACCGTCCAATTATTTGGCACTTCCAAGAAAACCTTTCCTGAGGTATTGGCAGCACCTGCAAGAATTTCTACCGAAACTTCTTGCGGAGCATTGTCAGAAAAAAGAATGACTTTGTCTTCCAATTTTGTGGTCACTTTTGGTAAAATTTCAAAAGGGGCATAAATTTCTCCGAGGGCCCTTTCTGCATATCGTCTGACAACGTTTTTTACAATAGAAATTTCTGCATTGTCAATTAAAAGATTGAACTGCACTTGAAGGGGTCGAGGGGTTTCTGGCAATCCAATTAATTGCTGTTCATCAACAGAATACATGCCCAAAGAAGCTTCTTTCTTTAACCAATAGGGCGCCGAATATGTGGTGTTTTCTGTGGAAATAACTTCTTTAAAATTTAATTTCTCATTGAAAGCTAAATTTTGATCTTTTTCGATCACTTTACCAGAAGGGATTATTTTTAAGGAAACAAGATCAATTGTAAATTCACTTCTGTTTAGGGCTTCAAATTGCACCTGAATTTCAGCATTGGGTACCGCAGATGAACTCGCTGCAGAAGCCTCTAGATACAATCCTACAGAGGCCTCAATGATTTCTAAAATTTCTTTTTCTTTGATTTTTGCCCAGTGTTTGTTTTCTAACTGTTGTATTTTACGGTACGATTGAAGCAATGCAGGTAAGTGATTGGAAGGATTTTCAAAATTGAAATTCGCTTCCACTTCGTATAAAACCTCTCCAATCTCACCCCCATTTTTCAAACGGTTCCAAGTAGTGTTTATCCCTGAAAATAAATCTTCAGTATCTTTTAATGGAGTGCCTTTTAAAAATTCTACATACTCCTTTTGACCACCACGGGTAGACAACCTTCCAAATCCTTGACACAAATGCTGACTGCTTGCCATGGAAGCCAATTCATTATTGGAAAGACCTTTTAGGGGATAATAAACGCCAACGTCAAAAGAAGTCAATTTTCCTTCTGTGGCTTTTTTAAAATCGGCTTGATTTCTATAAAACCAAGAGGAGGTATTAAAAAACAACCTTTGGGGCTGCCAAACAGTGGTCGCCTTTAATTGGTTTGCATACTTAGATGCATCCGCAGCAAGATCAAAAGCCTCAAAACTCAACATGGCAGAACTAGTATGATGTCCATGGGTTGTTCCAGGTGTTCTGTGATCAAATCGATTGATTATTATATCGGGCTTATAGGTTCTAATTGCCCATACAACATCACTCAGTACTTTTTCTTTGTTCCAAATCTTCAACGTTTCATCGGGATGCTTGGAATACCCAAAATCATTGGCTCTTGTAAAAAATTGTGAACCGCCATCAATATTTCTTGCTGCCAATAGTTCTTGGGTTCTAATGACTCCTAACAATTCTCTAATTTCGGGTCCAATTAAATTCTGCCCTCCATCACCTCTAGTTAAGGACAAATATGCTGTTCTTGCTTTTATAGCGTTGGATAAATAGGCAATTAATCGTGTATTTTCATCGTCTGGATGTGCGGCAATGTACATAGCCGACCCAATAAAATTAAGCTTTTGAATTTTTTCATAAATCTGGTTTGAACTTAACTTTTGAGGTTTTTGAGCAATTACAGATATTGAAATCATTAAAAAAGCAACCCTAAAAACTATTATTTTTTTCATAGTATAAAATTATTCAATCCATCCCAACTCATGCATTGTAATGATAAAGCGCACTTTAATCAACTACTAAAAATCAATTTTAAGCAATTTAAAGACAAGCTATCAATAAAATCTATGCCCACTTACCTAAAAAACTACTAAAAACAAATGTAGCTTTTTATCAAGTAAATTTCTGTAATTAACAAAATTATAACATTTAAAAAATGCTTGAAAAGAATGCTTATAACCTGTTAATAAATTAATTTTTAAAATCACATAATAAGATTATATTTGTAAGACTAATTAAGAAAATTCAAACAATGAAATTTATTGTATCCAGTTCGCAACTACTAAAACAATTACAAGTTTTAGGGGGCGTAATAAATAGTAATAACACCTTACCAATTTTAGATAATTTCTTATTTGAAATTTCTGAAAATAAATTAAAAGTATCTGCATCGGATTTAGAAACCACAATGAGTTCGGTTGTTGATATTGAAAGTGATACTAACGGTGCAATTGCAATTTCTGCACGTTTATTGTTAGACACTTTAAAAACCTTTCCAGATCAGCCATTAACATTCAAAACTGAAGGTAGCAATACCATTGAAATTAGTTCTGATCAAGGGAAATATGACATGGCTTATTTTAGTGGTGATGAGTTTCCAAAAGCGGTTTCTCTTCCTTCCCCTAGTAGTACAGTCATTCCATCCAATATCCTAGCAACTGCCATTTCGAAAACAATTTTTGCTGCTGGAAATGATGACTTACGCCCAGTAATGAGTGGTGTTTTCTTTCAATTTAGTACACAAGGATTGACTTTTGTAGCAACAGATGCTCATAAATTGGTGAAATATACAAGAACTGATGTCGCTGCAAATCAAACAGCAGAATTTATCATGCCCAAAAAACCTTTAAACTTATTAAAAAGTGTTTTAGGGGGTTCTGACAATGAAGTGACTATTGAATACAACGATGCAAATGCAAAGTTTACTTTTGACAATGTTGTTTTAATCTGTCGTTTAATTGATGGGAAGTATCCAAATTACGAAGCAGTAATTCCAAAAGAGAATCCAAATAAATTAACTGTAGACAGAGCTTCTTTTTTAAATTCTGTAAGACGTGTTTCTATTTTCTCTAGCAAAACAACACATCAAATTCGGTTAAAAATGGCGGGAACTGAATTGAATATTTCTGCGGAAGATTTAGACTTTTCAAACAAAGCGGATGAACGTTTAAATTGTGATTACCAAGGAGATGATATGCAAATTGGCTTTAACTCTCGTTTTTTAAGCGAAATGCTAAACAACCTAAGCTCCAATGAGATTTTGATTGAAATGTCCTTACCAAACCGAGCAGGAATTTTAACACCAATCGATGGGACAGACGAAGGTGAACAGGTAACTATGTTGGTAATGCCTGTGATGTTGAATAGTTAATTATCATAACACAAAAAATAGTACAATATAAAAGCCGCAACTTTCTAGTTGTGGTTTTTTGTTTACATTTACTTACATGAATTTTTTAGCTCACTTATATTTATCTCAAAACAATTCCAATATTCTAATTGGTAATTTTATTGCGGATCATATTAGAGGGAATAATTTTAGTCATTTATCTAAGGAAATTCAACAAGGTATTATACTGCATAGAGAAATAGACACCTTTACGGACGCCCATAAAGTGGTTCGAAAAAGTAAAAGACGTTTGCATGAACGCTACAGACATTATGATGGTGTGATTATTGATATTTTCTTTGATCATTATTTAGCTAAAAACTGGTCCACATACTCAGCAATTCCATTTGAAAATTATACCAATGCCATCAATACTTTTTTTGCTAAAAAGGCTCCAGAACTTCCAGAAAAATCACAACAATTCATTCACTATATGATTGAATACAACATCTTATTTAATTACCAATATACCGATGGAATTGAAAAGGTGTTAAATGGATTGAATCGCAGAACAAAAGGAAAGTCTCAAATGCATTTAGCCATTGAAGATTTAAAAAAATTAGATGCGCAATTTGAGACTGATTTTAAGTTATTTTTTCAAGACTTAAGAGTTTTTACTCAGCAAAAATTACAACTGTTGACTCAATCTGGAAAATTAGAAATTCAAAATAAAGAAACCTAAAAAAATAGGACACCTTTACAGGTATTATAAAACAGAAAAAATATGAAAAAATATGAAAAAAAGTATGCTCCTTATTGTCATTTCTTTAGTCATTCTAAGCTGTAAGTCTTCAGAAAATGCAACGATTAAAAATAGAGGGGTCACCTCAGAAAAAGCCATGGTAGTTTCTGCAAGAGAAGAAGCATCTATAATTGGTACTACTATTTTACAAAAAGGCGGAAATGCTTTTGATGCAATGGTTGCTACAGAATTGGCCTTAGCAGTAGCCTATCCCTATGCTGGGAATATTGGTGGTGGAGGATTTATGGTTTACCGAAATAAGGCCGGAGAAACGGGTGCTTTAGATTACCGCGAAAAAGCACCATTGGCAGCATCTAAAGACATGTATTTAGATGAAAACAAGGCGGTTATTGAAGGAAAAAGTACCCTCGGTGCAATGGCGGTTGGCGTTCCTGGAACAGTAGCAGGTGTTTTTGAAGTTCATAGAAAATTTGGAACGCTTTCCATAGAAGAAATTCTAGCGCCTGTTATCGCATTGGCGAAAAGAGGTGTGATTGTTACAAAAAAACAAGAAAAAAGAATTGCTAAATTTCAAGCTTCTTTTTTGAAAGCGAATAAGAAACCAATACTTTTCAACAAATCCTGGAAGGAAAATGACACCATAAAATATAGTGCTTTGGCTGCAACCCTATCAAGAATTCAGAAAAATGGTCGGGATGAGTTTTACAAGGGAGCAACCGCAGAGCGCCTGGTAAAATTTATACAAGAGAACGGCGGAATTATTACTTTGGAAGATTTAGAAAAATACGAACCAAAATGGAGGGACCCCATCACTTTCACCTATGATGATTTGAAGATTATTTCAATGTCACCTCCTTCAAGTGGTGGTATATGCTTGTCTCAGATTATGAATGCAATAGAGCCTTTTAATTTAAGTGAATTTGGCCATAACACAACAAAATCAATACAGGTAATCACCGAGGCAGAAAGACGTGCCTATGCAGATCGCAGTTTCTTTTTGGGCGACCCAGATTTTGTGAACATTCCTCAAAAAGAACTCATTTCTAAAGCGTATTCTCAAAAGAGAATGAAAAATTTTTCTTTTGAGAAAGCAACCTTATCATCAGAAGTGGCACATGGGAACATCGAAATTATTGAAAGTGATGAAACCACCCATTATGCTATTGTAGATCAATTTGGAAACGCTGTATCGGTTACCACAACGATTAATGGTGGTTATGGATCCAAATTATACAGTAGTGAATTAGGGTTCTTTTTAAACAACGAAATGGATGATTTTAGTAGTAAACCAGGCGTGCCTAATATGTTTGGACTACTAGGTGCAAAAGCAAACGAAATTGCACCCGAAAAAAGAATGCTAAGCTCAATGACTCCAACCATTGTAGAAAAAAATGGAAAACTATTTATGGTGGTAGGAACACCCGGCGGATCTACAATTATAACCTCTGTATTACAAACCATTTTGAATGTACATGAATTTGACATGAGCATGCAAGATGCCGTAAATGCGGCAAGATTTCATCATCAATGGATGCCGGATGTAATTAAGATGGAACCAAACAGTTTTTCAAATACTGTAAAATCTGAATTGAAACAATTGAACTATCAATTGGATGAAAGCAATGCAATTGTTATTGGAAAAGTTGCCGCCATTTTAGTTTTAGAAAACGGACAGTTAGAAGGCGGTGCCGACAAACGGGGTGATGACGCTGCTGTGGGGTTTTAGCCTTTTTCACCAGAACAACATGAAATTTTAAAAATAAAAATATGAGCATTCAACCTTTTCACATCGCTATTCCTGTTAAAAACTTAGAAAAATGCCGTACTTTTTACCGAGATATTTTACAGTGTGAAGAGGGAAGAAGTGCAGCACATTGGGTCGATTTTAATTTTTTCGGACACCAATTAGTCATTCATCAAAAAGAGGATTTTACTCCGCAAAGAATTTCAAATGTGGTAGACGGTCATGATGTTCCGGTTCCTCACTTTGGCGTGGTTTTAACTTGGGAAGTTTGGCTGGATTTGGCGAACAGACTAAAAGCGAATAATACCCGTTTTATCATTGAACCTACGATTCGTTTTGAAGGGAAAGTTGGCGAACAAGCAACGCTTTTCTTTAACGATCCAGAAAACAATGCTCTGGAATTCAAGGCCTTTAAAGATCTCAATCAATTGTTTGCAAAATAATGGAAATAAAAGAAACACATCTCGTCCCTAATCTAGAAAACCCAATCCGTTTTCAAGAATATGCGGTAGGTGTTTTCAAAACGATTCCGACAAAATCTAGCATTAAAAAAGCCATCAAAAAGAAACTCATTTACATTAATGATTGTATCGCTACCACGGCACAATTTATACTTGGAGGAGAAAAAATAACGCTGTACCAACCCGAGAATTCTTCTGCTTTTAAAAGATTAATATTTGATTTAGAGGTGGTATTCGAAGATGATTATTTGGCAATTATCAACAAGCCCGCTGGTATTTTAGTGAGTGGAAATAAGTTTAAAACAATCGACAACGCCTTACAGCAAAATTTACAAAAAAGCGCCCAATTGGATGCTGTAAGACCAAGGCCTACACATCGATTAGACTACCCAACAACGGGGTTGCTACTTGTCGGAAAAACGAGTGCTAGTATTCTTGCTTTGAATACTTTGTTTGAAAATAAAAAGATTCGTAAAACATATTTTGCCATTACGATTGGGAAAATGGAAACCTCTGGGAGCATTAGTATACCGATTGATGAAAAAATAGCAACCACCGATTATGCTGTATTAGAAAGTGTAAAATCAGATCGATTTGGTTTTTTAAATTGGGTGAAATTATCACCAAAAACAGGAAGAAGGCATCAACTTAGAAAACACGTCGCTGCCCTTGGAAATCCTATTTTAGGCGATAAAGAATATGGAAAAGAGGGATTGATATTACATGGAAAAGGTTTGTACTTGCATGCTGGAGTGTTAGAATTTACCCACCCTTTTACAAAGCAGCAGATGCGGATTGAAAAAGAACTTCCAGATAAATTCAAAAAAATAATTCCATCATGTTAGAAATTAGACCGACCTGTGAACATTGCAATTCGGCTTTACCAAACACATCCACCGAAGCAATGATTTGCTCTTTTGAATGTACCTATTGTAAAACCTGTGCAAGCACTCTTTTTAATAATGTATGTCCAAGTTGTGCTGGCAATCTTTTAGAACGACCAATACGACCCATCGAAATGATTGCAAAATATCCTGCTTCATCCAAAGTAGTTTTTAAACCAAAAGACCTCGAAACTAAAAAAAAACAATCTCCTAAAAGCAATGAAAGAAAACATTGAAATTAGAAGAGCAAATTCAGCGGACCCAACATCGATTGCATTATTAGGAAGAGTTACTTACACGCAATCTCATGGGAGATATATTGAAAATAAAAAAGAGTTATTTGAATTTTATAATGATGCTTATTCAGTTTCTAAAATTAGGGATGAATTAAAGGAAGCTAAAAATCTATATTGGATTGTATTTTCAGATGAATTACCCATCGGTTTTGCAAAGCTTTCATTGAACAATACCCCTCCTAATTCTCAAGAGTTGAATTCCTGTAAATTAGAAAAAATCTATATTTTAGATGATTTTACTGGCTATAAAATTGGAACAAAATTGCAGAAAATTCTTTTAAAAACAGCAAAACAACTTCATTTTAAAAATATCTGGCTAGCAGTATATTATAAAAACACGAAAGGAATTAATTTTTATCAAAAACATGGATTCAAAAAAACTGGAGATATTGATTTTGTAGTTGGAGAAAGCGCCTACAGAAATTTAATACTTCTAAAAAAAATATAAAAATGAAAGCCTACGAAAAATCAAATTGAATACCGTAAAAAGAGGGGCCAATAGAGCCACCTATGATGTTGAGAAAATAAACTCCATTTTAGATGCTGGTTTTGTTGGATATGTAAGTTACACCTATCAAGGCAAAGCAATTGCAATTCCAATGGCCTATGGAAGTCGAGACAATCGTATTATCTTTCATGGTTCGAATGCCAACAGAATGCTAACTTCTTTGCTAGCTGTGAAAGAAATGAGTATGACTGTGACGCATTTGGATGCATTGGTGATGGCTTGGTCTGGATTTCATCACTCTGTAAATTACAGGTCTGTAACCTTGTTTGGGACTGCAAAAAAAATTGAAGAAATTGCAGATAAAAACGCAGCTCTTTTGTGTTTTATGGAACATATGATGAAAGGAAGATGGGATGGAATTCGTAAAATGAATCACCAAGAATTTGATCGAACCTTGGTTGATTAGAGATCTAGGCGTGGTAGATGAACCAGAAGATTACGAATTGGATGTTTGGGCAGGATTAATTCCAATAAAACAAATTGCTGAATACCCAATAGCCGATGAAGGTAAGCCACAAAACATGGAAATCCCAAAACACATCTTAGATTATTACGAGCAAAATAAAAATAACTTCTAAAAAAGAATTAAATTCGCTTAAAATAGCATCGATTTAAATGAAAATATTTTTCAAAATTATTGGCGTGTTGTTCCTGTTATTAATACTAACGGGAGTTATTTTCTTTGTTTCTAAGAACGAGGCACTGCCCATAGGTAAAAAAGGAAAAGATGCAGATGCTTTGGCTACAAAAATGTTGCAAGCAATGAATTCTGAGGCCTATAAAAGCACCGAGGTATTAGAATGGAGTTTCAGAAATGAACATCATTACAAATGGTTTAAAAACCAGAATAAAGTGCGCGTTTCATGGGGTAAAAACAAGGTAGAATTAAATACAATTTCACCTTCTAAAAGTAGGGTTTTCATCGACAATCAAGAAGTTGACAATCCAGCGTTAATTGCCACGGCAACAGCCTATTTCAACAACGATTCATTTTGGCTGGTCGCTCCCTATAAGGTTTTTGATGCTGGTACAGAAAGAAGGATCGTAAAACATCAAGGGAAAGATGCTCTTCTCATAACTTATACTTCAGGAGGAACGACTCCAGGGGATTCTTATTTATGGATTTTGGGGGAATCTGGACTGCCAATTTCATTTAAAATGTGGACACAAATAATTCCTATTGGTGGTATTGAGGCTTCTTGGAGCTCTCTAAAGACTACAGAATCTGGAATTCTTTTACCCACATCACACACACTTTCATTGTTTGGGATGAAACTGCCGATGGGAAATGTAAAATCATACAATCCAAAAGCAAATGCTATTGCCCATAAAATACTGAAAGCGATCAAACATGACAATTATAAAAAAACCAATCATATCGAATGGAGTTTTGGTGGAAGACGTACTTATAAATGGGACAAAGCACAGCATATTGTTACTGTTTCATGGGATAGTATTCGGGTAGTATTGCACCCAAATAATTTAGAAAAAAGCAGTATTTACTATTATAATAAATTATCTATAACAAAAAATAAACAGCTCATTACAAAGGCAACCAATCTTTTTAACAATGACAGTTTTTGGTTGGTGGCTCCTCACAAACTGTTTGAAAAGGGAATTATACGAAGTATTCAAAAGGAAGCCGGTAAAGACGCTTTGCTGGTAAAATACACCTCTGGTGGAACAACACCAGGTGACGCTTATTTATGGCTTTTAGATGAAGACTTCATTCCAAAAAGTTATAAAATGTTTGTACCTTCGATGAAAATGGAGGGAACTCCTGCCACTTGGGACCAATGGATCACCACAGAAAGCGGTACACTTTTACCAACGAGTCATTCTTTTGGTGGGGGAAGAAAATTAAGTATGGGCGAAGTAAAAGCAACAATATAATGAATACAAAAATCATTTCCAACGGCATCTTGAGAGCGCTGAGCATATTAGTAGGAATTGCATGCTTTCTATTTTTTCTATATAAAATTCAATCCGTCATTATTTATGTGATTATTGCTGGAATATTATCGTTAATTACAGGACCTATTACTTTGTTTTTAAGACGGCGATTAAAGTTCCCAAACACACTTTCGGTAATCAGTACTATGCTATTTATGTTGACCCTTGTTTCTGGGTTAATTGGAATGTTTATCCCATTAATTACTGAACAAGGTGAAAGTTTATCGCTCTTACAAATAGATGGCTTACAGCAAAATATTCAAAGTATTTTCAATCAAATTAACGCTTATTTTTCCGCTAAGGGGATTGATGTATTATCGGAATTAAAAAATATTGATTTGATTTCTCAATTTAAAGAAATCCCTAACTTCTTAAACGCAATTGTTGGAACCGTTGGCTCTTTTAGTGTGGGATTATTTTCAGTTTTATTTATTTCATTCTTCTTGATGAAGGATCGTAAAATACTAAAAAATGGCATCCTCCTTTTAGTTCCAAACAAAACAAAAGGTAGGTTTACTGATTCTTTAGAAAAAATCAACAACTTACTCTCTCGATATTTTATTGGATTGATTTTTCAAATTTCGATTCTCTTTATATTGTATACCATCATTCTTTTAATCTTTGACATCAATAATGCGGTTGTCATTGCCTTCTTGTGTGCTCTTTTAAATTTAATTCCCTATGTTGGACCATTAATTGGTGCTGTCATTATGTTTATTTTGTCGATGACTAGTAATATTGGCCAAGATTTTCAAACGGTCATTCTGCCAACAACTTCGTATGTGATGATTGGTTATTTAATCGCACAACTCGTTGATAATTTTGCAAGTCAACCAATTATTTTCTCAAAGACAACAAAATCGCATCCATTAGAAATTTTCTTAATCATTATTATTGGTGGCTTATTATTTGGAATTATAGGAATGATTACTGCGGTCCCACTTTATACAGCATTGAAAGTAATTTTAAAAGAGTTTCTTTCCGAAAACAAAATTGTAAAGACATTAACCAAAGATCTCTAATTTTCTTTGAATTTAGCCATTTTACATTCCGAAGTTCAAGAATATATTTCAGCAAATTTAAAAACTGAAATCACAAAACTGATCTTAAAAGGGAGTCCTTTCGAAAAGGTTTCTGTGCAAGAATTAGCAAATCAAATTATTGCGAAACAAAAATCAGAGAAAAAATTACCTACTTGGTTTTCAACAGAAAGCATTTATTATCCTACAAAAATAAGCATCGAACAAACGTCTTCTGAAGTTGCTGCTGCACATAAATTATCATTAATTTCTGGCGATTCTGTAATCGACATTACTGGAGGTTTTGGAATTGATGCACATGCCTTTTCTAAACAGTTTAAGAAAGTAGTACATTGTGAAATTAACGATCAACTTTCTGAAATTGTTGCCCATAATTTTAAGCAATTAAATATTGATAATATTGAAACCTTTGCAGGTGACGGCTTACAATTTTTAAAGAAAACTTCTCAAAAATTTGATTGTGTTTTTATTGACCCATCGAGAAGGCATGACGCAAAAGGAAAAGTTTTTTTATTGAAAGATTGTTTGCCGTACATCCCTCCAAAAATTGAATTTCTTTTTACAAAAGCAACACAAATACTTATAAAAACATCACCAATATTAGACATTAGCAACACCATCAAAGAATTAAAAAGCGTTGTAAAAGTTCAGATAATAGCTTTCAATAATGAAGTGAAAGAACTGCTTTTTTTATTGGAAAAGAATCCGCCGAATACTATCAGGGTCGAAGCCATTAATTATCAAAAAAATTCCCTTCAACAAATTGAATTTAACCATCAATCAGCAGCAAAGTCAACCTACTCGCCTCCCCTTACTTATCTCTATGAGCCCAATGCAGCCATCTTAAAATCTGGAGGATTTCATGAAATCAGTCATCAATTGAAGGTCTTTAAACTTCATCAACATTCGCATTTGTATACTTCAGACCAATTAATGGATTTTCCTGGCAGGCAATTTATCATCACCCAATCAATGCCCTACGACAAAAAGAAAATAAAGAAATTCATTGGCCAAGAAAAAGCAAATATTACAATTCGAAATTTCCCAAAAAGTGTTGCTCAAATTCGGAAAGAAACTAAAATAAAAGAGGGTGGACAAGTGTTTATATTCTTTACAACCAACTTGGATAACAAGCAAATAGTGCTTTTTTGCAGGAAAGTTTAAATTGAAAGAACTTTCAAGACCTTTCGTGTAATTATTCAAGGACATTTTTAGTAAGTTTGTAAGGAAACAAAATTATTCAAATGCAAACACTTAATTACCAGGGGATAAAAATACTTCCAAAAACACAACTCAAAACAGAGGATGCCTTGGTTATTGAAGCACCCCTTCAAATAAATATTAATAACAAACCTTATACGGTGGTCATGAGAACACCCGACAATGATCTTGAATTGGTGAGAGGATTGCTGTTTGCAGAAGATATCTATAAGCAAGCAGCTATTTTTCATTTTGAAGTAATTGAGGTAAAAAAAAGCGGTGAAACCATAGTAAACATTACCATAGCTAAAGAAGCATTGGGAAAAGGATATTTGAATAAACGAACCTTGTTATCGGTTTCTTCTTGTGGGATTTGTGGCAAACAAGAATTAAAAGACCTTGCCGTTTTTGGTGATTCCATAAACCTTAAAAATGCAATGACAGCTACAAATATTCAAAAAATGTTTAGCACAATGCAATCACATCAAAAAACGTTTAAAATATCTGGGGGCAGTCATGCTGCAGCGCTATTTAATGCAAATAATACCTTGTTGAGCATTCAAGAAGATATTGGAAGACACAATGCTGTTGATAAAGTTATTGGTGAGTTATTGCTCAAAAAGCAATTGAACGAAGCTACTTTTATGCTAGTTAGTGGACGTGTTTCGTATGAAATTGTATCCAAAGCTTTTATCGCAAAAATACCAATCATTGTAGCGGTTTCAGCGTGTTCGTCCTTGGCTGTAGATTTCTCTAAAGAGTTTGGTATTTGTTTGATTGGCTTTACGAGAGCTAAAAAAATGACGATTTATGCCAATCCCAACTATTTAAAATAAAAGCAACGGATGGAAAAAAAAATTCAAGCACAACCACCAACGAAGTTAACGGGAATTCAATTGGCAGAAATCCCCACCTCCGCTGTGGGTGTAAAAGCAATTACATCGGCAATGTCGCACATTAAAAAAGAGGTTGGACTGGTTAAAGGAATTGTTTTATTAAAAAATTTAAATCAAAAAAATGGCTTTGATTGTCCTGGATGTGCATGGCCAGATCCAGATGCCAAACGTGCTTTTTTAGCAGAGTATTGTGAAAATGGTGCAAAAGCCGTTGCGGAAGAAGCGACAAAAAACAAGGTTTCTCCCCTATTTTTTGCCACACATTCAGTGCAAGAGCTCTCGGTAATGTCTGATTATGAAATTGGAAAAAGTGGAAGGATTACACATCCCATGTATTTGCCAGAAGGAAAAAATCACTATGAAGAAATTTCTTGGGATGCCGCTTTTAATATCATAGGCAAAACATTAAACGAATTAAAATCTCCTCACGAAGCTATTTTTTATACTTCGGGAAGAACAAGCAATGAGGCAGCTTTTTTATACCAGCTTTTTGTAAGAGAATTTGGAACAAACAACTTACCAGATTGTTCTAATATGTGTCATGAGTCCAGTGGCGTTGCACTTTCTGAAACATTAGGAATTGGAAAAGGATCGGTTACATTGGATGATTTTAGTCATGCAGATTTGGTAATTGTTATGGGGCAAAACCCAGGAACAAATCATCCTAGAATGCTAACAGCTTTGAGTCAAACGAAAAAGAATGGGGGAAAAATAATTTCGATAAACCCCCTTCCAGAAGTTGGCTTACGCAATTACAAAGACCCACAAAACCCTTTAAAATGGATGGGAAAGGGACAGAATTTAACGGATTTATTTCTACAAGTAAAAATAAATGGTGATGTTGCATTGTTAAAGATTATTTTAAAATTGATGAAATCGAAAGAAAATGAAAAACCGAACAGTGTTTTTAATCATCAATTCATCCAAGAAAAAACTGCAGGATTTGACGCTTTTTTAGAAGATTTAGATAGCTACACGATTGAAGAATTATTACCTCAAACGGGTTTATCTCTCTCTTCTATAGAAAAAGCAACCACACTCATCATTCAAAATGAACGTATTATTGTTTGTTGGGCTATGGGTTTGACACAACACAAAAATTCTGTAGACAATATTCGAGAAATTGTGAACTTGTTATTATTAAAAGGAAGTATTGGAAAAAAAGGAGCTGGTACCTGTCCTGTTCGTGGACATTCTAATGTTCAAGGAGATCGTACCATGGGTATTTGGGAAAAACCAAAAGAAGCTTTTTTAAAGAATCTAGAAAGGGTATTTTCATTCAGCGCTCCCAAGAAACATGGTTATGATGTTGTTTCAGCCATTGAGGCCATGGATCAGAAAAAAGCAAAGGTATTTATAGGAATGGGCGGCAATTTTATTTCTGCTACTCCCGATACTGAGTTTACTGCCAAAGCAATCCAGCAATGCAGCCTGACTGTTCAAATATCAACAAAATTGAATCGAAGTCATTTAATTCACGGAAAAAAAGCGTTGATCCTCCCTTGTTTGGGACGTTCTGAAAAAGACTTTCAAAGTTCGGGAGAACAATTTATTACGGTAGAAAATTCCATGGGAGTGGTGCATCAATCAAAGGGACATTTAATGCCGCACTCCAACCAATTGTTAAGTGAACCAGCAATCGTAGCTGGACTAGCGAAGGCAACACTCCAAAACACAACAACAGATTGGTCGGGAATGGTTGGTAACTATGATTTCATCAGAGAGAAAATTGAAGCGACAATTCCAGGTTTTCAAAATTACAACCAACGAGTTCGCATTCCGGGCGGATTTGCCTTACCCAACAACGCACGGGAGAATGACTTTACACCAACAGCTTCAAGAAAAGCAAATTTTAGCAACAATAAACCCTCAGCTATACCATTGAAAGATCATCAATTTTTAATGATGACCATCCGCACTCATGACCAATACAACACAACGATATACGGCTTAAATGATCGGTATCGAGGAGTTTTAAATGAGCGTAGAATTATTTTTATGAATCCTGATGACATGGAACAGCATGGGCTTCAAAAATTAGATAAGGTAAATTTAACCAGTCATTTTAATGGTGAGGAAAGGCATGCTTTGGGCTTTTTGATAGTTCCTTACGATATTCCAAGGCAATGCACTGCTACCTATTTTCCTGAAACAAACGTATTGGTTCCTATTAAAAGCAAAGCTGACATTAGCAATACACCTACTTCTAAAACAGTTGTCATCTCAATAGCGAAAGAGACTGCCAATTTATAAATTAATTTTTCAAAAAGACAGGATAGATTAATTATACCTGACCTTCATTTTTCAATTCATTAAAAACGGAAAAACAGTTTAAAAACCTGCGTAAGAGGATTAATGAGCTCTACTTGGCTCTTTTCTCAAAAAAGGTGTGTTGAAAAACAATTTAAAATCAATTCACAACTTTCAGGAACTGCGACGTTAATTATTGCAACACATGAAATACAATTTAAAATTAATTCACAACATTATTTGTAGCGATAGCTTTGTATTATTGGATCGTAAATACTCAATAAAAATAAATGATAATTAAGTCATTTACACTTTAAAAAAGTATCAATAAATAAATGGGGCTTATAAAGAATAAGTGGTCGTTTTAGAGGAATAAGTGGGTTGAATTATGAACAGAAAACAAAAAACCTTACTATTTCTAGTAAGGTTTTTTAGGACTACACGAGTAAAAAGTTTACCAAGCAGCATCGAATTGGCGAATTGTTGACACCTTTCCGTCTTTGTCAATTATAAATTTTTCTAACAAACGCACATTTTCTATGGTTCCGTCTTTTAGAAATCGTTTTTCTTTAGAAACCACTTGTACGATACTTTGGTCCCATCCTGCTACTTGGTAGGGTAAAAAATAAACTGGGGTCGCTTGAATGGAGTCGAAATTCGAAAACATTTGAGTGAGCAATGTTCTGTTCATATACATGGGTGTTTCTAGATTGTGTAAAAATACTCTTACAGAATCTTGAGAAAGATTAAAGATGGTTTCAACATTCATCTTTTCATACCCTTCTATAAAAGCTTTTACAGTGGCGACGTTGGCATCGTCTCCCATTGAATATTTAGCACCCGATGAAACCCATTCGCCAGCTTGCTTGTTTTCAATTACTTCTGTTGTTTGATTGCAAGAATACAACACAACGACCAAGGCAAATATGCCTACTATTTTTTTCATTTGTTACATATGTTTTAGTTAATATATCAAATTTAGCTAAATTAGTTGTTAAATGCAATTAACTTAGGCGAATCCCAATAAGAAAGGCTCACATTTCTGTGAAGCTTACCATAATTTAAAACTGATTATTGAAATCGAATTGGAAAACCCATTGTAAGGTCAAGTTCTTCAGATGCTATACGATCGCTTGGCATTGGATTAAATTCTACACAATTGCAAATGATTACTTTGTAACCAACTCCAGAACCTGCACCATCTATAGCTGTGGATAATCGGTTATGCTCGCCGTATGCAATCCAAGATTCAGTTAAGAACTAGCGAGCAGCGATGCTAATTCGAGCATCAAATTTTCTAACACAAAATCCTAACCCTCCACGAACGTCAGCCTGAGGTGGATTTGTGAAACGGTATAATACCATCGCATTAACTTGGCCGCCAAAATACCTATCGTCTGAAACAAAGGAAAATTTTGAACCTGCCTGTATCGTCTCTTTGCAATCTATAGAATCTTGAGCGTTAGTTGATAAAAACGTGATGAAATAACTCGAATTAATAGTAAATTTTTAATACAATTAACGTGGAGTAAATTGTTTATTTTAAAAGGTTTTGGGACAAAATTTTCTTAAATTTAATCACAACTGTAGGGTATTTTTTCAATTCATTATTTTTTAAAATCATCTCATCTTTAAATGGTCAATCCTTTTTAATCGTAATTTTGTTTTTAATTACTCTAATTATTTAGTAAAACAAAAACCTCCTGTTAAGGAGGTTTTTGTGTTTAACAAAACTTATATTTTGCCTTCGTCTTAATACATTTTTGACATGGCCTTCGTTAGTTTTTCTGCAATTTTTGCAAGTTTTAATGTTTGGTCCACAGAACAATTACCTGGATTCTTGGAGGAAAATTTTCCAGCTTTCGAAGCAAGTTCAGTATAATCTTGCATTATGGACATGTCCGTTGGGTTAGCTTTGTACTTCTTTAAAACCACAATGTATTTGTCAATAAACTTTTCGTAATCTTTTAAAAATTTAGCACAATCATCTATTGGGTTAACAGAAATTTCAAGCGGATTATTTGTCGCGTTTTCTATATTCGTAAAAGCTGTAGTGCTAATAAAAAAAGCAAATAATAATCCAAGTACTTTAATAGTTTTCATAATATTGATTTTAGAGTATCCCTACTTCAATTTAAAGTCTTATTCGGGTAGTTCAGACGTTATTGGTTGGCAATCTAATTAAAAAAAACTAATTAATAAGCCCATATACAGCCCATCTATTTTCTAATCTCAAATTGATCTTGTTTTGTAAAAAAAAACATATTTTCTGCAAGCGAATTTAGGTACTATTTCTATAAAGTTTAATTATTTTTAGAACTTGAGAAAATCCTTTAAGAGTAAACATATAAGTTGTGCCTTTAACTTACATACACTCATTTATCTGGTAATAGAAATAAATCTGGAAGAAACAGAATCGTTCCAGTTCCAACATATATTAGAGAACTACTTGTAGAAGGAGAACGGCATCATAATATCTTTTCTGGAAGACAACAAGCATTAAATCAAGATTACTTTAAGACCCTTTGGAATCGTTTTAAGAGACAATCAAGTATATTTTAAACAAGGGTTCGTTTAGGTATTTTGGAGCTATAGAAATCTCTAAAAAACAGATTCTATAACCAAGCTACAGAAAGCTGTGGGACATTCCTCTATAATGTATCTCTGACTTACTTAAGAGGATTTGAATTTACTGAATTCAAGGAGGAAGAGATGACTATTAATTAAATGAAAAAATTAATCCTAATTATAGAATTTATTAGTTTTTAAATAAGAAGTAAGGATTATCAACAGTTTAACACTCAATTAGGACACTCTTAAAACCATTATATACTTGAGTTTTCTGCAAAAAAGAAGAGTAACCATTTCTGATTACTCTTTAGTAGATAATTTTTCGAAATATTGAACATAATTATTAAAACAAAAAAATTTGAGTTAAGAATTAAATTTTAATTACAATCCATAAATTTTGCCAAATATGCTTTCATCCATATTGCAGCATCTTCTTCATTGTCTATGCTCGCCTTTGCCTCCTCCATAAACTTTTTCGCATCTGACTGAGTAAAGTCGCCAGATTTCATTTTTTCACATACTTCTTTTCCTGCTTTTTCACCAGCTTCTTTAGGATCTGTACCTCCACAACCTACTAAAACAGCTGTAAAAACAACTGCCATTAAAATTTGTTTGATCTTCATAATATTGTTTAATTTAAGTTAGGCGCACAATATATAAAAAAAAATTAATTTATATAGCCCAAAAACAGCCCATGAAAGAAACAGAAAGGTTTATAAATTAAATAAATGTAAGTTTAACCTATTTAAGAGGTTTAGAAATAGCTGAATTGAAAGAAGAGGATATGCCTATGGTTTAGTGGTTGTCTATAAAATTCTTTTGTTTTAACTATAAACTATTAGTTTTTTATTGGTTTAATCTGTCTTCTAGAACTTCCATTTTCCCAAAATCCAGCTGGAATTCCACCTGGCTTATCATTATTATTGTTTGTTTTTTGCTTTAACTGCCCGTTTTTGTAATAAAAATTAGATAAACCATCTTCTTTTCCGTCTTTGTAGTATACCTTGGACTTTAACCGACCGTTATCATAATACGATCTCCATTGACCATCTTGTTTATTATTTTTGAAGTTCCCTTCAGACTTTAGCTGACCATTTTTATAATAAGATTTTGAAATACCATTATAAATCCAGTTACCTAAAGTATCAATTTTCATATACGTTTTGTTTTTTAGCTGACCACTAATATAATTAGTTTGAATATAGCCAAGTTTTGGATTTTCAGAGATTTTAATATTTGTAACAGAACAACTTAAAAATAAGATTAAACAAACTAAAATTATGATATTTCTTACTAATGTTTTCATAATATCTTTTTTCAAATATAAGAAAAGTATCTAACCTGTTTAAGAGGTTTAGAAATAGTAGAACTGAAGGAGGAGGATATGCCTATGGTTTAGTTCGTTTTTTTATTTAGTTCTTTAAACGCATTAAATTCTTTTTTACCAAAATACATCCCACCCACTAACGAGATGACCTCATCAGTTAAATCCTTAGCATTTTCTGAAGAAAGATTAAATTTTGTACCATCCATACTTATTAATTGATTTTCTCCTTCATTTAAATCGATTGAGGTGTAAAAATGATACCTAATAACATAATCAAGTGTTAAGTCAGTATTATTATAATTCTGTTTAAACAAAGATTTATCTGAAATTGTTGTCTTTAAAACTCTATAAGGTTTTGAAAAATTATTACTAAGTCTTAGTGCAGGTAATTCAACTTCCTGTCCAAAACAAACAATAGGTATAAATAATAACAGAAGTAAATTTTTCATACTCAAATATAAGAAATACAAGTCAAACCCACTTAAGAGGTATAAAAATCTCTGAATTAAAATGTCTGCCAAATGTCTGCCAAATATTTATCAAAAGTACTAAATGATTAAAAATTTTGCTTTAACTTTAACTGTGCTGTAAGTAATTTCAAGAACAGTATGGATTGTTGAAAACCCTTATTAACATTAAGTTTTACCCAACAAAAAACCCTACTATTTCTAGTAAGGTTTATGTGAGCCCTGAAGGATTCGAACCTTCGACCGCCTCCTTAGAAGGGAGGTGCTCTATCCAGCTGAGCTAAGAGCCCGTAATTTTAAAGTTGTTACGACCAACTGTGTCGGGGTGGCAGGATTCGAACCTGCGACCTCCTCGTCCCAAACGAGGCGCGATAACCGGGCTACGCTACACCCCGAGTGCAATATTCTATTTGCGGAGAGACAGGGACTCGAACCCTGGCGACAGTTACCCGTCGACAGATTAGCAATCTGCTCCATTACCACTCTGGCACCTCTCCTTTTGATATCAAAATCGCGTTTGATATTAAAAATTGCGAGTGCAAATGTAGTATTACAATTAGACTTTCGCAAGGTAATTTTAATAAATTTGTGTTTTTTTTATTCAGGGTATTCCACCCGTAAATGGTAGATATTCATTAACTTTTTCTTAATCACCTTCTTAATGATTTCGATCTCTCTAAATGTGATATTAGAATTTAAAAATTGCCCTTCACTCATCTGTTTGTCTATAATTTTATTGATCAATTCATCAATTAAAATTGCCGAGGGTACTTTAATACTTTTTGAAGCCGCTTCCGCAGCATCACACATCATCAAAATAGCCGTTTCTTTGGAAAAAGGAATCGGTCCTTTGTATTGAAACTTCTTAATATCTACCTCTGGATTCTGCGCTTTCTCTTTCATGTAAAAATAATAGGTAGTACTTGTACCGTGATGTGTTCGAATAAAATCGATAATTCGATCCGGTAAATTGTACTTCTTTGCCAATTCAATCCCCTTAATTACATGATCAGTAATGATCTTAGAACTGTCTTCAAAAGAAATATCGGTATGTGGATTTACCGCCGTAGTTTGGTTTTCCGTAAAATACATCGGATTTGGTATTTTTCCAATATCATGATACAACGCTCCGGTTCTGACCAACATCGAGTTGGCACCAATTTCATTGGCTGCAGCTTCTGCCAAATTAGCGACTTGCACAGAATGTTGAAAGGTCCCAGGTGCTTTATCATTCAATTCTCTTAAAAGTTTGCTATTGGTATTTGAGAGTTCCAATAAGGTAACATCTGAAACCAATCCAAAAATTTTCTCATAAATGTAAATGAAAAATATGGACAAAAATGACAAAATTCCATTGGCCACAAACATCATAAAATAAAAACCATTGATCTGTGAGGCATCCCCTTCTTTAATAATTGAAAAGGCGAAATAGGTTAACATATAAATAAGCGTAATTTGCCCTACTGAAATAAACAAATTAGCCCGCTTGTAGAGTTCAGAAACCGTAAGAATAGTGACGATCCCTGCAATAATGTGTAAGTAAATAAACTCAAGACTATTGGGAACAATAAAACCAAGCAATAAAATGGTTAAAACATGGGTAAACAGTCCCAAGCGTGCGTCAAAAAAAGCTTTTAAAACAATGGGTAAAATACTTAGAGGTACCACATACAAATAGTCGGAATTGTATTTAATGACCAACGTCTGTATAAAAATCATTAAAAACACATTCAGAAAAATGAAGGTAACCTTGTTATTATTCTTAAAGATTTCAATACGGTATTTGTACAAGAACAAAAGCAACATCAATAAAGCCAAAGCAACTAAGATGGTATAGCCAAAAACAATCCAATTGTAATAAGACTCTGTCCAAACCTTCGATTCAAATTCACTTTTTAGAGAGTTTAAAATGGCTAAATTTTCTCCTTCTACAATGTCTCCTTTCAAAATAATCAACTTCCCTTTAGAAACTTTCCCTTTGGTATATGAAATAGCTTTCAAATCTGCTGCTAGCATTTTCTCTGTAAAATCAGCATCAAATGAAACATTGGGTTTTATAATTTCTGATAAAATAGTGAGAACGGTGTTCTTAACATCGTAGTTTTGAATGTCTTCCAATCCTTTTTTGATCTCTAAAAATACCCGATTCGAAGTTAAAAATGTCTTGTAGGCAACATCTTCTATTCGATTGTTGTCTTTTAAAACCACCATCATGTTCTCCTCGGGAATCACTCCTTCACTGGTCACTTCTATAAATCCATTGGCATATACTTTCTGAATTATTTTCTCTCCTTTCTGTTTATAGTTCCTCAAGACAGCTTCCGTTAAAGAATCATTTTCTAATAAGAGTGTGAAACGCTTTTTAAAATTAGCCAAAACCTCCTGTTCTACTGCAGGATTTTTTAAGAAATAGTATGTCGAGTTGGCGAAAACGGACTTCTTTTCTTGAATAATCTCGGCCGCTGTTTTCTGAATCGCAAAATCAAAAGTAGCATACAAATTGTCGTATTCCCAAACCTTTCCGTTGTTAAATTCATATTTAAACTGTCCGCCCTTAGGAAACAAATAAACAATCGCCACTGTGGTCATTAGAAATAATAATACCTTATAGATAATCGTATTGTTTTGATAAATTTTATTTACAATTTTGCGCATAGAAAAAAGATTACTCCTACAAATTTACAGTAAAAAAAGCAAGGCGTGAAATTCACTGAGACTTATAAAACTTAAATTGATTAAAAATGGTTATTTTCGCAATAGAAAAACCAATGAAATCCATCGATAACCTATGAAAGAAGTTGTAATTGTATCTGTTGCTAGAACTCCAATTGGAAGTTTTATGGGGAGCTTGTCTTCTATACCAGCAACAACATTAGGAGCCATCGCTATCAAAGGCGCTTTAGATAAAATTAATTTACAACCTCAACAGGTAGACGAAGTCTATATGGGAAATGTTGTTTCTGCAGGCTTAGGACAAGCCCCTGCAAGACAAGCAGCCATCTATGCTGGCATTCCAAATAATGTACCCTGTACAACCGTTAATAAAGTTTGTGCATCGGGTATGAAATCGATCATGCTCGCCGCCCAAGCCATTGCTATTGGCGATGCCACCATCGTGGTTGCAGGAGGAATGGAAAACATGAGTCGAATTCCACATTACCAACACGCCCGAAATGGCAATAAATTTGGGTCCATTACCCTAGAAGACGGAATGCAGAAAGATGGTCTTGTAGATGCTTATGAAGAAGTAGCCATGGGAGTTTGTGCAGATGCCTGCGCAATTGAACATGCCTTTTCTAGAGAGGCACAAGACGCCTTCGCGATTCAGTCTTACCAGCGATCTGCAAAAGCCTGGAAAGCAGGAAAGTTTGCAGACGAAATTGTGCCCGTAACCATACAACAAAGACGAGGAGATCCAATTATTTTTTCGGAAGACGAAGAATATAAAAACGTAAAAATTGAAAAAATACCTGCTTTGCGAGCCGCTTTCACAAAAGACGGAACTGTTACTGCAGCAAATGCGTCCACCATTAATGACGGAGGTGCTGCATTGGTTTTAATGTCCGCAGAAAAAGCTGCCGAATTAAAAATCAAACCCCTAGCAAAAATTAGAAGTTATGCAGATGCAGCCCAAGCTCCAGAATGGTTTACAACTGCACCGGCAAAAGCAATTCCAAAAGCCTTAGCAAAAGCAAACATTGCCCTAGATGCCGTAGATTATTTTGAATTGAATGAAGCTTTCTCAGTTGTTGGTTTGGCCAACATGAAACTCTTAGGCATTACCGATGAGAACGTAAATGTGAATGGTGGTGCGGTTTCCTTAGGGCATCCTTTAGGTGTTTCTGGCGCTCGAATTGTCATCGCATTGACATCCATTCTAAAACAAAATAATGCCAAAATTGGTGCTGCCGGAATTTGTAACGGTGGTGGTGGTGCTAGTGCCATGATAATTGAAAATATTTAAACACAACAACAAAAAATTGGTATACGGAATTTGTAATTTAAGTATTGTCCCGCTTCGCCGAGAAGCTACAGATGCCTCAGAAATGGTAAACCAAGTTTTATTTGGTGAATCTTTTGAAGTTTTGGAAAAGGAGAAGAAATGGAGTAAAATAAAACTCCATCACGATGATTACGAAGGATATATTGACAACAAACAATACGAAGAAATCTCAGAAACACTTTTCAACAAACTCTCCCAAGAAACTCAAAAATATTCTGGAGAGTATGTCGATTTCATTACAGACACTCAAAACAGATTGACCACCATCCCGCTTGGAGCGCGACTCCCTCTTTTGGAAAACAATGCTTTTGCAATTAATGATACACGGTTTTCTTATGATGGTGCGGTTTTTAAAGAACAATTGCCCAAAGAGGCCCTTGTCAAAAAAGCAATATTGTTTCTAAACGCTCCTTATTTATGGGGAGGAAGAACGCCTTTTGGAATTGATTGTTCGGGATTTACGCAGATGGTTTACCGACTGTGTGGATTTCAACTATTACGAGACGCTAAAGAACAAGCTACTCAAGGAGAAGTCCTCAGTTTTATTGAAGAAAGTGAAGCAGGAGATTTGGCCTTTTTTGACAATGACGAAGGAAACATTACCCATGTAGGAATTATTATGAAGGATTATAAAATCATTCATGCCCATGGAAAGGTACGAATAGACACCCTAGACCATAGTGGCATTTACAATGTAGACCTTCAAAAACATACCCACAAATTAAGAGTGATTAAAAAAATTATATAAGCATAAAAAAACCGAAACAATTGTTTCGGTTTTTTATATTTTGGAATAATAGCTTTATTTCATGCTCTTGTACAAAGCTCTAAACTCATCAGACTTTTCATCGTTTTCTATGGTATCATAGATGTTTAAAAGTGTCTTTACTGTATCCAATGTTCTTTTCAATGCATCCGCTTTGATTAAATAAGGTAAGGCTTCATTACAAACATCTTTTTGTTTCTGCTCCAATGCGTCATACTTATCAAAATCATTTAAACTTTTATTCATTTCTTCAACAATGGCAACTCTTTTGTTTAAGATTGACAAACCTAAATTTAAATAAGCATCTCTGTATGTTGGATCTAACTCAATGGCTTTTTTATAGTACCCTTGTGCTTCTTCAACTTTATCTTGGTTGTAGTTAACAACCCCCAAATTAAAAAACAAGGTAGGATTCGTTGGATCCATTTTAGTCGCTTGTTCCATAAGTTCACCAAAGAGATCCATTTTTTCTAATTTAATATACAATTCAGCTTCCGCTAAAAGTAAATTTAAATCTGCTGGATTTTCTATTCTTGCTTCTTTAATTGCAGTTACCGCCTCATCTATTTTCCCTTGATCTTTTAGGATTAGAGCAATATTTTTAACAATAGTCGCTTTTTTAGATTTAGATCCCTTATCCTGTGGATTGGTATATTGCCCAGATTTGACATACAGATTTCTTTGAGCCTTTGTATCAATACGCTCTTCTTCTCCCGTTTCTTTATTCGTCGCAAAATACTCTAGCACAATTCCAGTATAACCAAGACTTTTCAAATTTCTGTAGTAAGTCAATGCAAGATCTAATTCTTTTGCTTGGGTTGCACTCACCGCAGCATTGTACATAAAAGCAGTGTCTTTAGGACTCAATTTATAGGTTAAGTAAAACAACTCCGCTGCGTTCTTATAGTCTTTTTCGTCATTGTATAATTTCAATGCTTTTTCTGATACCTCTTTGGTCAATTGGCCTTGCATTGGTTTTGCTTTGCTGGTATACTTTTGCTTTCTAATCTCTTTCTCATAAGCAAAAAGGGTCGAAAAAGCATTGGCTGCTGTACTGTATTTCTTTTGTCCTGCAAAAGCTTGGGCTTTTAAGAAGTAAAATTTTGCTTTTAATTTTTCGTCCATGTTGCCCATTAAGGCTTCGGCTGCTGAAATTGAAGCAACGGCTGCCGCAAAATTTTGTTTTTTAATGGCTTTAGCTGCCGCTTTTAGTTCGTTTTTTTGTGCAAATACTCCCATTGACATCAGAGCCAGAGAGAATGCTATTAGTTGTTTTTTCATTGTATTGGGGATTTAGTTGGTTGTTATTCTTGATTTTCTGATAAATTACTATCATTATCCGTGCCATCTTCGTTTGCATTTTCAGTACCATCTTCGAGGTCTTCAACTGAATCTTCTTCATGGGCTACTTTTGCGACTGCTGCTATGCTATCAGAATCTTTAATATTAATTAAACGAACTCCTTGTGTTGCTCGTCCCATCACTCTTAAATCTTCTACAGCCATACGAATGGTCAATCCAGATTTATTAATGATCATTAGATCATTGTTATCATCTACATTTTTAATGGCAACTAAGTCTCCTGTCTTTTCTGAGATATTTAAAGTTTTTACACCTTTACCTCCCCGATTGGTAATTCGATAATCTTCTAATTTAGAACGTTTTCCGTATCCTTTTTCTGAAACGACTAAAATATTACTTTCCATGTCATTCACCGCTACCATACCAATTACCTCATCATTTTCATGTTGCAAGGTAATTCCTCTAACTCCAGAAGCGGTTCTTCCCATTGGACGGGTTTTAGCTTCTTCAAAACGAATCGATTTCCCAGAGGCCAATGCTAACATTACTTGACTATCACCTGTCGTTAATTTTGCTTCTAACAATTCATCTCCATCCTTAATCGTAATGGCATTGATTCCGTTGGTTCTTGGACGAGAATATTGTTCTAAAGAAGTCTTTTTAACTTGTCCTTTTTTAGTAGCCATAATTACATAGTGGCTATTGATATAGTCTTCGTCTTTTAAGTCTTGTGTTACTAGGAATGCTTTTACTTTGTCATCTTGTTCGATATTGATTAAGTTTTGCATGGCTCTCCCTTTGGTGCTTTTACCCCCTTCTGGAATCTCATACACACGCATCCAGAACACTTTTCCTTTTTGGGTAAAGAACATCATATATTGGTGGTTGGTTCCAACAAATAAATGCTCTAAGAAATCTTCATTTCGAGTGGTTGCTCCTTTTTGACCTCTTCCTCCACGGTTCTGAACCTTATACTCTTCAAGATTTGTACGCTTTAAATAGCCGGCATTCGAAATCGTAACCACTACTTTGGTATTTGGAATCATGTCTTCAATTCGCATGTCTCCACCTGCATATTCAATGACAGATCTACGATCATCACCATATTTGTCTTTGATGTGAAGTAATTCGTCTTTTATAATTTGGTAACGTCTTGGTTCGTTTGATAAAATATCTTTTAAATCTGCAATTGTTTGAATAATCGCATCATATTCTCCACGCAATTTGTCTTGCTCTAATCCTGTCAACTGGCGCAAACGCATCTCTACGATTGCTTTGGACTGAATTTCAGACAATTCAAAACGAGCAATCAAAGCCTCTTTGGCTGCATCTGCATTGTTAGATCCTCGAATAATTTTAATCACCTCATCTATATTGTCAGATGCAATAATTAAGCCTTCTAAAATATGAGCTCTTGCTTCTGCTTTCTTTAATTCAAATTCTGTTCTTCGAACAACAACTTCATGTCGGTGCTCAACAAAATAGTGAATCAGCTGCTTTAAATTTAATTGTTCTGGACGCCCTTTTACAAGCGCAATATTATTGACACTAAAAGAAGTTTGTAATTGGGTGTATTTGTATAATTTATTTAAAACGATGTTTGGTATTGCATCTCGTTTTAAGACATATACAATACGCATTCCATTTCTATCAGATTCATCGCGGATGTTTGCAATTCCTTCTAATTTTTTGTCATTGACCAATTCAGCAGTTTTTTTAATCATTTCTGCCTTATTCACTTGGTAAGGGATCTCTGTAACAATAATACACTCTCTGCCCTTCACTTCTTCAATAACGGCTTTAGCACGCATTACAATCCGTCCACGGCCAGTATGAAAAGCATCTCTTACACCATCGTACCCATAAATAGTCCCTCCTGTTGGAAAATCTGGCGCAGTTATGTGCTGCATCAATCCATCAATATCTATATCATTATCATCAATATAAGCAATGGTGCCGTTAATAACTTCTGTTAAATTATGTGGCGCCATATTAGTTGCCATACCCACCGCAATTCCAGATGCTCCATTGACCAATAGATTTGGAATTCTTGTTGGCAACACTGTTGGCTCTTGCAAGGTATCATCGAAATTCAAACGATGATCAACAGTATCCTTTTCGATATCCGCCAACATATCTTCCGATATTTTCTGCATTCGAACTTCCGTATAACGCATTGCAGCTGGAGAATCACCATCGACAGAACCAAAGTTCCCTTGACCGTCCACCATCATGTAGCGTACACTCCAGTTTTGAGCCATACGCACCATAGAATCATACACTGAAGTATCCCCGTGTGGGTGATACTTCCCTAAAACCTCCCCAACAATTCTTGCCGATTTTTTATACGATCCAGTTGCTTTAATTCCTAACTCATGCATCCCAAACAATACTCTTCTATGAACGGGTTTTAAACCATCTCTTACATCGGGCAATGCTCTTGAAACTATCACTGACATCGAGTAATCGATGTACGCAGATTTCATCTGCTCTTCAATGTTAATCGGAATTAACTTTTCTCCGTCTGCCATATTTATATCCTATTAAATTTTAGTCCTATTTTTTAAACAAGGCAAGATACTATTTCTCTCAGTATTTACAAAGGTTTTAGCGTTTCTATAAGCAAAGAGTTATCAACATTTTTATGCATTTTTTAACATTGATTTATCTTACTGATTTTCAAGTACTTTTGCAGTTTTTAAAGCCCCTAATCCTTACTTTTCTCCCCAACAAGCTATTTTTTGTATTTTTCTTCTAAAAAAAGGATTAAATTTACACTATAAAGAAAAAAGATATGGACGAAAATTTTTCACCAAAGGTTAGAGACGTAATTACCTACAGCAAAGATGAAGCTTTGCGTTTGGGCAACGATTTTATTGGCACAGAACATCTTCTTTTAGGATTGATTAAAAAGGGAAATGGAAAAGCAATTGAAATTTTAACCGCTTTTGATGTTGACTTCCTGCTCTTGCGCAAAAAACTAGAACAGTTGAATCCAGCAGAGCCTTCCCTTGAAACACAAAATAACATTAAAAACTTACACCTCACACGGCAAGCAGAAAAAGCACTTAAAACCACTTTTTTAGAAGCAAAACTTTACCAAAGTGAAGCCATAGATACTGCGCATTTATTACTCTGCATTTTGCGCAATGAAAATGACCCAGCAACAAAACTATTGCACAAATACAATGTAAATTATGATGGTACAAAAGCCATCTATAAAGATTTACATGTAAACGACGATTTACCTTCGAACCCAATTGCAGAAACTCCCTCTGATGATGCTTTTGAATCAGAAAAATCAAACCCATTCGAACCAAAACAACCTCAAAAAGGAAAAGTATCCAAAAAATCTAAAACACCCGTACTAGATAACTTTGGAAGAGATTTAACGGCTCTTGCTGAATTGGGGAAGCTAGACCCTGTAGTGGGTCGACAAAAAGAAATCGAACGGGTCTCTCAAATCTTAAGCAGACGAAAGAAAAACAACCCAATGCTAATTGGAGAACCTGGTGTAGGTAAATCTGCCATTGCAGAAGGATTGGCATTAAGAATTATAGAACGTAAAGTTTCTCGAATTTTATTTGACAAACGTTTGGTTTCTTTAGATTTGGCCAGTTTGGTTGCGGGAACAAAATACCGGGGTCAATTTGAAGAACGCATGAAAGCGCTCATGAATGAACTCGAAAAAAACGACGACATCATTTTATTTATCGATGAAATTCATACCATAGTTGGTGCGGGAGGTGCCACCGGATCTCTCGATGCCTCCAACATGTTGAAACCTGCTCTAGCAAGAGGAGAAATACAATGTATTGGTGCAACAACCTTAGATGAATTTAGAACCAACATTGAAAAAGACGGTGCACTAGAACGCCGTTTTCAAAAAGTAATCGTAGAACCTACCTCGGTAGAAGAAACCATTCAAATTTTACAAAACATCAAGAGTAAATATGAAGAACACCATCATGTAAACTATACCGACAATGCCATAGAAGCTTGTGTAAAGTTAACCAACAGATACATGACAGATCGTTACCTACCTGACAAAGCAATCGATGCTTTGGATGAAGCGGGCTCTCGAATTCACATTACAAACATTGTTGTCCCACAACAAGTTTTAGAACTGGAAACAAAATTAGAAACAATCCGTGACCGCAAAACAAAAGCAGTCAGTGGGCAAAAATATGAAGAAGCTGCCAAATTACGAGACGATGAAAAAAATATCGAAGCGGCATTAGATTCTGCACAAAAACAATGGGAAGACCACTCGAAACTAAATCGAGAAGTGGTGACCGAAGACAATGTTGCAGAAGTTGTTTCTATGATGACGGGGATTCCTGTAAACAGAGTTGCAGAAGCAGAAACCAATCGTTTGCACGAATTACCACAACTTATTAAAGGAAAAGTAATCGGTCAAAATGAAGCAGTAACCAAAGTAGTAAAAGCCATTCAAAGAAACAGAGTAGGCTTAAAAGATCCTAATAAACCGATTGGTTCTTTTATTTTCTTAGGACAAACTGGTGTTGGAAAAACACAGTTGGCTAAAGTTTTGGCGCGGGAATTATTTGATTCTGACGATTCTTTAATTCGAATTGACATGAGCGAATACATGGAAAAATTTGCCATCTCTCGTTTAATTGGAGCGCCTCCTGGATATGTGGGCTACGAAGAAGGAGGACAACTAACGGAGAAAGTAAGAAGAAAGCCTTATTCTGTAATTTTATTAGATGAGATCGAAAAAGCGCATCCCGATGTATTCAACACCTTATTGCAAATTTTAGATGACGGACACATTACGGATAGTTTAGGGCGTAAGATTGATTTTAGAAATACCATCATTATCATGACCTCCAACATTGGTGCTCGTCAACTAAAAGACTTTGGTGGTGGTGTTGGTTTTGGAACCACATCAAAAAATGCACAGGCAGACGCACATGCAAAATCGGTGATTGAAGGTGCATTGAAAAAGTCTTTCGCTCCAGAATTTTTAAATAGAATTGACGATGTCATCGTGTTTAATGCGCTCGAAAAAGAAGACATTCACTCCATCATCGATATTGAATTGGATAAATTACTTCAGCGCATCGCAGATTTAGGATATACCTTGCATCTAAGTGACAAAGCAAAAGATTATATAGCAGAGAAAGGGTTTGATAAGAAGTACGGTGCAAGACCGCTTAAAAGAGCCATACAGAAGTACATTGAAGATGCATTAGCAGAAGAGATAGTAAATTCTAAACTCTCCGAAGGCGATACCATTGCCATGGATCTAGACGAAGCAAAAAGTGCATTGACAATCAAAATTAAGAAAGGAAAGAAAAAACCTGAAATAAGAACGGAAACAGAAACAACCCCAGAAATAAGTTCTGAAACAACTTCTGAATCTTAACATTATAATCCCAAACAAGCTTTTGGGATTTTTTTGTAAGCTATTTTTTAGTCAAACAATTCTTTCGAATCAATTTCTAAAGAAGCAATAAATTTCGAGGCGTTGGCAATGTCATAATGCAACACCCTATCTTCTTGCACAATCGAAACTTCTTGTCGAAACAAACCCACCATCGATTCTAAAAAGGGAGACGTTTTGCCATTCCCAAAACTCAATGCTTGAGAAGCCGTAAAGAGTTCAATTGCCAAAATAGCTTGTAAGTTATCCACTATTTTTTTACACTTGGTTGCAGCATTGGCGCCCATAGAAACATGATCTTCCTGCCCATTGCTCGATTCAATCGAATCGACACTCGCCGGCGTTGCATATTGTTTGTTCTGACTCACAATACTTGCAGCCGTATACTGCGGAATCATAAATCCTGAATTTAATCCTGGATTTGACACTAAAAACGGGGGTAAATGACGGTGCCCAGAAACCAACTGATAGGTTCTTCTCTCAGAAATATTCCCTAATTCCGCAATTGCTATGGCTAAAAAATCAAGCCCTAATGCTAATGGCTGACCGTGAAAATTTCCACCAGAAATAATGGCATCTTCTTCCACAAAAATATTGGGATTGTCAGTCACTGAATTTATTTCTGTTAAAAAGGTCTTGGTTACAAATTGAATGGTATCTTTTGTTGCTCCGTGCACTTGTGGCATACATCGAAAAGAATAGGGATCTTGAACATGCTGTTTTTCTTGCAAAATCAATGCACTATCTTGTAAAAAATCTTTAATTCTTGCAGCTGTTTTTAGTTGTCCGTTGTGGGGTCTTGCATAATGAATCAATTCATTAAAAGGCTCTATTCTTCCATCAAAACCTTCCAAAGAAAGGGTTCCAATTAAATCCGCCAAATAGGACAACTTGTGAGATTGCAATAAGCAATGAATTCCAAAGGCCGACATGAACTGGGTTCCATTAAGCAATGCCAAACCTTCCTTGGACTGTAAATTTATTTTGTTCCAAGAGAAAATTTCTAATACTTTTTCTCCAGTAATTTTTTCATTTTTATACCGTACTTCCCCCAAACCAATTAATGGCAGCGACATATGTGCCAAAGGCGATAAATCTCCCGAGGCTCCCAAAGAACCTTGGGAATACACGACTGGAAAGATGGCATTATTATAAAAATCAATCAAGCGATTCACCGTGACCAATTGCACGCCCGAATGCCCAAAACTTAGGGATTGGATTTTAAACAGCAACATCAATTTCACAATCTCTGGAGATACCTCTTCTCCTGTTCCACATGCATGACTCATCACAAGATTTTCTTGTAGTCTTTGTAAATTATTGCCCGCAATTTTTACATTGTACAAGGCTCCAAAACCAGTATTAATTCCATAAATAGGTTTCGAAATCGATTTCATTTTCTCATCCAAATAAAATCTGCATTTCTCGATTTTCTGAATGGCAACATCCGACAGTGCTAATGTTGCGTCCGAGGAAATAATTTCTTGGATTTTCACTAAATCAAGCGGCTGGGAATCGATATAATGTATTGTACTCATAACGGTTGTATTGTTTTTCAAAAGTGCAAATTTGAAGCTGCATACACAACTATTTTAACTATTTATATTCTATAATGTACTATATTTGCTATCAAATTTAAATTTCAAAGAATGAAAAAATTAGGACTATTACTTTTTAGCATCGCTATCTTAACATCATGTGGACAAGAAGCTCCTAAAGACTATGCTAGAGTTTCAGGTAAATTAGAGAACAACAAAGATTCTTTAATTACTATTAGTAATCAAGCAGGCATTCTTAAAACGATTAAAATCAACACCGATGGTTCTTTCAACGATACTTTAAAAGTGGAGAAAGCAGACATTTATACATTTCAAACAAGTTTCGCTAAAAGAGCTCCTTTGTATCTTAAAAATGGATTTGATATTCAGATCACTGGAGATGCAGAGGTATTCATGGAAAGTTTTACCTATACGGGAAAGGGTGCTGACAATAGCAATTATATCTTAGCTCAAATTGCAATGAGTAAAAGTATTGGAAATCCTGAATTGATTTTAAAACTAGACAAACAATCCTTTGAAGAAAAAGTAGCAAGTTTGAAAAAAGATTTTGATAGCATTGTTAGCTCTTATAAAAATTTGGACAGTACCTTATCAGCAGATGCCAAAAAACAAAGTGTACAAATGGTCAATTTCTTCCAAAAAGCCTATGCAGAAAATCTACAAAATGCACCTGGAACTCCCTCCCCTGCTTTTACCGATTATGTCGCTTATAAAGGGGGCACAAAATCCTTGGCTTCTTTTAGGGGAAAATATGTTTATATTGATGTTTGGGCCACTTGGTGTGGACCTTGCATTCAACAAATTCCTTATTTGAAAAAATTAGAAGACAGCTATAAAAATAAAAACATTGAATTTGTAAGTATTTCTACCGATGAATCCAGAAGAAATGGTGGTTCTTGGGAAGCTGCAGAAAAGAAATGGAGAGATTTTGTAAAGGCAAAACAAATGGGCGGAATTCAACTTTGGTCTGGAAAAGATTTTTCTTTTCAAAAAGCCTATAAAATAAATGGAATTCCACGATTTATCTTAGTTGATCCAAAGGGAAATATTGTCGATGCGAATGCACCTAGACCTTCGGAACCAAGATTAACGGAATTGTTTACTTCATTGGGCATTTAAGATACCTACATAACAGCTATAAAAAAAGCGGAGTTGTACAACTTCGCTTTTTTTTATGCACTATTTACTGATTACTGATATTTCTTGGGCATTTTTCTTGTTTTTGTCAATTGCTCAAATGCAGAGCCCAATGCCAATAATTTTAATTCTGTAAAAGGTTTTCCAATAAAGGTTAAACTGATAGGCTCACCAGATTCTTTATACCCCATAGGCACTGTTAAAGTGGGATGATTTGCCATTGCTGCCATGCCAGAATGATAGTTGTTTATGGATAAAACTGCCTCCAAATTCTCGGTGTTTAAAGCACTGAAATACGTTGCACCTTCCAATTGTAACCGCTGCTTTATCACTTCCAATTCTGCCAAAGTAGTGGTATCATTTACAATGCCTTCAAAGAGTTGTTGCCCGTAGGGTGCGCGTAACAAACTGTCTTTTCTATTAAAATCGAGTACGCTTTGTATGCTGTTAATTTTTACAGATGTGCTAGCGTGAGTAGTTAAATACGTTGGCAAATCGTGTTTCATTTCAATATTCAACAAGGTAATGAAACCAGCAAATGAAACTTCTGGGGGGCTAATTGTAATCAATTCGGCTCCTGCTTTTCGCAGGGTGCCCATTGTCTCTGCATATATTGAATCGGTTAACAAGGATTTTAACACCCCAACTCTTTTTCCTTTTAAGGGGGCATCCATTTCTAGCTCCGCATCCAATTCGTAGCTAATTGAAGCAGCATCTGTAGTGTCTTTTCCTAACATTGCCTTTAAGAGAATGTAGTTATCGGTGACGTTCTTAGTCATGGGTCCGGGGGTGTCTAAGGTGGAGGAAATGGGTACAATACCGGTTCTGCTTAACACGCCTACGGTTGGTTTCAATCCCACGACAGAATTCAGACTCGAAGGTGATGTTATGGACCCTGAAGTTTCGGTTCCAACAGCAGCCACAGCAAAATTTGCTGCTACCGCTACTCCACTCCCTGCTGAGCTGCCTCCAGTTTCAAAAACAGCGCGACCATAAGGATTTAGCGTCTGACCCCCCATTGCTGAATAGCCCAAAGGACAACCTGAACAGAAGAAATAGGCCCATTCGCTTAAATTTACTTTTCCTAAAATCAATGCTCCGTCTTGTTTTAATTTCTCAACAATAAAAGCATCCTTTTGGGTATCGTTGTATTGCATGGCAACAGCCCCCGCTGTGGTGGCCATGTCTTTGGTATTGATATTGTCTTTTAACAAAACAGGCATCCCATACATACGAATATCAAAAAACAAGTCTGATACGTTGTTTTTGTCCTTTTCTCTTGCTTGTGCTAATACCTTCGGATTTAATGAAATAATACTATTTAAAGACAATGTCGAATCGCTTTCAAATTTCCGAATTCGATATAAATAGAACAAGGTCAGTTTTTCATAAGTCAGTTTTCCTGCTTTCACACTTTGTTGGAGTGACGGAATGTCTTGTTCTAAAATTAAGGGTTTTAACGCCTCGTAATTGGCCTCTGAGAAGGCAGAAAGTTCTTTTTCGAAAGGCTTAAAAACGTCGTTTAAATCGATGTGTTTCGATTGAAAAAGCTGAAACTGCATGCGCTTGTTTTCATGTGCTTTTTGTTTTTCTAAAGCAACGGTTTCATTGTATTTTGTAAAAAAAGGTGTTGGCGCTTTTTGTTGACAAGCTACTAATAAAAGGACGATTACGAGTAAAATGAGGCTATTTTTCATGAGAATATTTGTTTCTCAAAGATAAGGAATAAAAAAAGTAACTATATAAAAAGCAAGGGCACAATAGTATCGTGTGGTTTTACTCGTATTGAATTGAGCAGCATTGCCCACAAAACCAACGCCTTTTTTCCAAGCGCCAATTTAGGACACGACGTAGCAACAATCCCTGTAATAACGGCTTTTAAGAAACTTTTAGTATTTCAATGAACGTGCATCCCCCATAATAAAGTGGGTTTTTGTTTTTTTAAAACCTTGATTATCAGTTCTAAATTTTACAATTTCTACAAAAGCGCCAGTTTAGGACACTACCTGTTTTTTTTCTTCTGAAATTTAAAAAAGTAAAAAAATATTTTTAATAAACAAATGTTAATTTAATTTTTTAACAAAAAAAATCAACGTGATTACAGTGAGATTGTTATATTATTGAAACAAAAAAAACCGCATCAGGCGGTTCTTAGTATCGAAAAATAAGGCAAATATTATTTTTAGCAGTTTACTTGAAAAAAGAATCTACAAACTCATGCTTGTTAAATACTTGCAGGTCGTCAATGCCTTCACCAACACCAATGTATTTTACAGGAATTTGAAATTGGTCAGAAATTCCAATGACAACGCCCCCTTTTGCAGTCCCGTCTAATTTTGTAACTGCCAAAGAAGTAACTTCCGTGGCTTTGGTAAATTGTTTGGCTTGTTCAAAAGCATTTTGTCCTGTAGAACCGTCTAAAACTAACAAAACTTCATGCGGTGCAGCGGCAACAACTTTTTGCATAACCCGTTTTATTTTTGTGAGTTCGTTCATCAAGTTTACCTTATTGTGCAAGCGTCCAGCAGTGTCTATAATCACCACATCAGCGTTTTGTGTAAGGGCCGAGCTAAGCGTATCAAAAGCCACAGAGGCTGGGTCGGAACCCATTTCTTGCCGTACAATAGGCACCTGGGTTCGGTCTGCCCAAATCTGTAATTGATCAATGGCGGCAGCTCTAAAAGTATCTGCTGCGCCTAAGACGACTTTTAAGCCTTGTTTTTTAAACTGACTGGCCAATTTACCAATCGTTGTTGTTTTTCCCACTCCGTTTACACCCACTACCATAATCACGTGTGGGCTGTTAGTTGCAGGAACTGTAAATTCAGATTCGTTGCCAAGGTTGGTTTCAGATAATAATCCGGCAATTTCTTCATGCAACAGCTCGTTGAGAGCATCGGTACCCACATATTTGTCTTTGGCAACACGTTCTTCGATTCTGTTTATAATTTTTAAGGTAGTAGCAACACCAACGTCTGAGGCTACTAAAACTTCTTCTAAATGATCTAAAACATCATCGTCTACCTTCGATTTTCCAGCAACAACTTTCGATAGTTTTGAAAAAAAACTCGTTTTTGTTTTCTCCAAGCCTTTGTCTAAGGATTCTTTTTTTTCTTTTGAAAATATGTTTTTAAAAAAACTCATAGTTTGTATTTGTGCTATTTCTTACTTTCTAAAATCATAGCCACAGCTCCTACAGAGCATTGGAATGCCACTATTTAATCTATTGGAAACGCGATTTTGGTATCTAATGGTTCGCAAAAATGTAAAGATATAAAAAAAGCTACTTTCTATATGAGGAAGTAGCTTTAAATATTTTGTGTGTAAAGTAATTACTTTTTTGCTAAAAAGTCATTTACTTTAGAAGGATCTAAAATTGTTTCTACAAACATGTAAGCTCCTGTTTTTGGAGACTTTACCATTTTTATAGCTTTGGTTAGTCTTTTTGCTCCTGTCTGTAACGATGCTACTGATTTCTTTGCCATGTCCTAATTATTTAATTTCTTTATGAACTGTCATTTTCTTTAAGATAGGATTGAATTTCTTAATTTCCATTCTATCAGGAGAATTTTTCTTATTCTTAGTTGTGATGTATCTAGAAGTTCCTGGTTGACCAGTTGCTTTGTGTTCTGTACACTCTAATATCACTTGAACTCTGTTTCCTTTTTTTGCCATCTCTGTATATATTTATTGAGGTGCGATTACTTCGTTAAAAATCCGTTCGCTTTCGCGTCCTTAATAACTGCAGAAATACCTAATCTATTAATATTTTTTAACGCAGATGCAGATATTTTTAGGCGTACCCATTTATCTTCTTCTGGTATATAGAAACGCTTCGTCATAAGATTCGCGTTAAATTTTCTTTTTGTTCTATTCAAAGCATGAGAAACATTGTTTCCTACCATGGCTTTTTTTCCTGTTAATTCACAAACTTTAGACATCTCTTCTGGGTCGTTTTTATTGTATTATCTCTAAACGAGGTGCAAATTTACACATTTTTTTGAGTTCCAACAAAACAAATTTGCTAAATTTTCTCAATTTCTTTCGATAATAATTCAAGGGCTTTGTTTACAGTTCTTTTGATGACTTTATCTCTGGGTTGGCCAAAGTTAAAGTCTTGGGTTATTACCCCCTTTTGGGAAGCAATACTAATGTACACAAATCCAACACCCTCCGTATTTACGTCTGTGGTTGGACCTGCATTTCCAGTTACTGAAACCGCATAATCTGTTTGCATGATTGCTCTTGCATTGATGGCCATTTGCTGGGCAACTTCGGGACTCACAACACGGTGTTTTTCAATGAATTCTTTTGGAATATCTAGAAGCCTTTGCTTTAACAATGCGGTGTACACCACTAAGCTCCCTTTAAAATACGCGGAAGCACCTGGAACGGCAACTAGATGTGCGGCAATACTTCCTCCTGTGAGGCTCTCTGCGGTACAAATTGTCTGATTTCTTGCTTTCAATAAATCCCCCACTTTTTGCTCAATCGTACCTGTTTCATCCAAACCTGCAATAATGTCTGGTATGAGTAGATACAGATGTTCAATTAAAGTGGCTAAGGTGTCTTCTAAAACTCGAAGGTCGTTCCCTTTTGCTGTCAATCGCAGTCGAACACGTCCATAATTTGGCAAATAAGCTAGTTTGACATAGGAAGGTAAATTGTTTTCAAAATCTTCGATACGTCCGGCAACAATGCTTTCCCCTTGTCCATAGGTCATTATGGTCTTATGAATGATAAAGGGAAGTTGAAATTCTTGCTGAATTTTCGGCAGTACATAATTCCGCATTAGATGTTTCATCTCGTTAGGCACACCAGGCATCGAAACAAAAACAGTATTGTTTTCTTGAAACCACATTCCCGGTGCAGTTCCTACTTCATTCTTAAGGTAGATGGCCTTTGTAGGCAGCATTCCTTGCAAACGATTTAGATTGCCAAAAGGAATGTTGTAGGTTTTAAACAACTGTTCTATATGAGCAACAACATCTTCGTTTAAAACCAAGGTATCATTAAAGTATTCTGCAATGGTATGTTTGGTAATATCATCTTTTGTAGGACCTAATCCTCCAGTAATCAATACGATATCAGCTCTTTCTTGTGCTTCTTTGAATGCGTTTAAAATGTGCTGCTTGTCATCTTGAATAGAGGTTATTTGGTATACCGAAACGCCAATTTTATTCAATTCAGTTCCAATCCACTGTGAGTTTGTATCTACAATCTGACCGATTAAAATCTCGTCTCCAATTGTTATAATTTCTGCTTTCATTTTATGTTGATTTCTAAAAGGAACCCTCGCTGTATTTACTTTGCAGCGTGGTCAATGTACACCCTATTTTACTCGAATATGAAAAGCTTCTTTCCCTTCTATGGTTCCTACTAAAACGTCGTTTTCTACAACGCGCCCTACTCCTGCTGGTGTTCCCGTGAAAATAATATCGCCTTTTTTCAAGGTAAAGTATTGCGATACATAACTGATCAATGCATCGATTTTCCAAAGCATTTCATTGGTATTTCCATCTTGAACCAACAGGCTGTTTTTGGTCAATTGAAATTTTAAATTTTCTAAATCAAAGTATTCTTTTGGGTAAAATTCGCCAACTACCGCACTGCCGTCAAAGGCTTTTGCTTTTTCCCAAGGCAAGCCTTTTTCTTTGCATTTTGCCTGCACATCGCGAGCGGTAAAATCGATTCCCAAACCAATTTGATCATAATATTTGTGCGCAAATTTTTCTGAAATGTATTTGCCAACTTTATTAATTTTCACCAAAACCTCCACTTCATAATGAATATCGTCTGAAAATGGTGGTATAAAAAAGGGGTTTTTCCTCGGTAAAATAGCAGAATCTGGCTTTAGAAAAACCACCGGATGTTCAGGTCTTTCATTCGCCAATTCTTCAATGTGTTTTGCGTAATTGCGCCCAATACAGATCATCTTCAAAATAGGTGTACAATTTATGAATTCTGAATCCCCTCTCTGGGAATTTTTTTTTCGTATGCTTCTTCATTTAAATCACTCTCCTGCCTCTGGAAAAACAATCGCTTTGTTCCCAGAAACAATAATTTGACTTTGCAAATGACAATTTACTGCTCTTGACAAAACCAACGTTTCGATATCTGCCCCTATTTTTTTTAACGTTTTCGGGGTACTATCGTGTGTTACAGATTCAACATTCTGCACAATTATTGGCCCTTCATCTAAATCTTCTGTAGCATAATGTGCCGTAGCTCCAATTAATTTTACACCCCGGTCATAGGCTTTTTTATAGGGATTTGCACCTTGAAATGCGGGTAAAAAAGAATGATGAATATTAATAATTTTCTCTGGATAATGATTGATAAAATTGGAAGATAATATTTGCATGTACCTTGCCATAATCACCAAATCGATCTCGTTTGACGCCAATAGTGCTATGATTTGAGATTCTTGCTGTAATTTTGTCTCTGCTGTCACCGGTAAATAATGATATGGAACTCCAAACATTTCTGCAATAGGTTTCAATTTAGGATGATTACTAATAATCAACTTAATATTACATTCTAAACTCCCTTCTTTTTGACGTGCTAGCAAATCATATAGATTATGACTTGTATGAGAGACCATAATGGCAACATTTTGTTTTTCGCCCCCAAAATTCACAGACCAGTCTAGTTGTAAGGGTTTGGCCATTTTTAAAAAACACGCTTCAAGAGCTGTTTTAGAAATGCTCGCTTCCTCCGCATCCAATCGAATGCGCATGAAATACTTTTTTTCTATGGAATTCACATACTGTTGGCTACTTAAAATATTGAACCCTTTTTCGTAAAAGAAATTTGTAATTTTAGCAACCAATCCTTTTTGATCTGGACATTGTATTAAAAAAGTAACTACTTGTGATTTCATACATTTCAAACATTTATACTTCCACTACATGAGATAACTTACATTGAAAGATTGTAGCGCGCTAAAAAAATATTTATGGGATCCACTTTTTAGGAAAATTGGGTTTTCTTTTCTCCAGAAAAGCATCTCTTCCTTCTTTTGCTTCTTCGGTCATATAGGCCAATCGGGTGGCTTCACCAGCAAAAACTTGCTGTCCCACCATACCGTCATCGGTTAAATTCATGGCAAACTTCAACATTTTTATAGAGGTTGGCGATTTTTCTAAAATTTCTTGTGCCCATTGAAATGCGGTATCTTCTAACTCTTCATGCGGAATTACAGCATTTACCATCCCCATTTCATAGGCTTCTTGTGCTGAGTAATTTCTTCCTAAAAAGAAAATTTCTCTTGCTCGTTTCTGACCGACCATTTTTGCCAAATACGCTGAACCATAACCCCCGTCAAATGAGGTAACATCGGCATCTGTTTGTTTAAAAATAGCATGTTCTTTTGAAGCCAATGTCAAATCGCAAACAACATGCAAACTATGACCTCCACCTACTGCCCAGCCTGGAACAACAGCAATTACTGCTTTTGGCATAAAACGAATCAATCGCTGTACTTCGAGTATGTTTAAACGATGGTAGCCATCATCTCCTACATAACCTTGGTGTCCGCGGGCTTTTTGATCACCTCCTGAACAAAAGGAATACACTCCATCTTTGGTACTTGGTCCTTCTGCAGACAATAAAACAACACCTATATTTACGTCTTCGCTTGCATCGTAAAAGGCATCGTATAATTCTTTGGTCGTTTTTGGTCGAAACGCATTCCGAACATCGGGTCTATTGAAGGCTATTCTGGCAACTCCGTTCGACTTTGTATAGGTAATGTCCTCGTATACTTTGACTGTTTTCCAATCCGCTTTTATCATATTTTACGCTTTTATTAAGACAATTCGATCTGATTCAATAGTGATTCGTTTTTGCTTGTATAAGTTTCCAACGGCTTTTTTAAATGCCTTTTTACTCATTTGCATTTGAAATCGAATCGCTTCTGGGGAACTTTTATCGGTCAATAAAACAAACCCTTCTCTACTCGCTTCTAACTTATGAAGTACTTTGTCTACATCCGAATTGATTACATTTCTAAAACCTTGTGGTCGTAATGAAACATCTATTTTACCATCTTCTCTGAGTGTTTTTATATAGCCAGTAACTTCCATGCCTTCTTCCAAATCTTGGAAAATTTCATTTCGATATAACAAACCGTCATATTCCTCATCAATTAAAATCGTATATCCTAAATTGGTTTCGGTCTCTATAATGAGCTGCACTTTATCTCCTTCTTGTAAATCCATTACTGTATATATTTAAAATAGGCTGTTAAAACTAAATTATTTTTTGCACTTGGCGTAAAAATTTCTAAAATCTTTGGCTTTTCTGAGGGTGTATAAAACCCTTGCAATTCGTTTTGTACGTTTTCGGTAGTTGCTGCTACTTGGTAGTCAAAACCGTGCATTTTACACAAATTTTCAGCAGTTAAACAATGTGGGGTTTCAAAATAAGCTGTTGCATTGGTGGTAGATGGACCTGGAATGATTTTAAAAATACCCCCTCCTGAATTATTTATAATGATAATTCTAAAATTTGCAGGAATGTGTGCATTCCATAAAGCATTGCTATCATAAAAGAAACTCAAATCACCCGTAATAAAAACGGTTTGCTTTTCACTTGAAAAAGCGGCTCCAATTGCAGTACTCGTACTCCCATCAATCCCACTAGTTCCGCGATTACAAAAAACATTGATGGATTTTTTTATAGAGAATAACTGTGCATATCGAATAATAGCACTGTTACTCACTTGCAGATTCGAATGTGCCGGAATACTCTCTAAAACCTGTTCGAAAACTTTAAAGTCTGAATGTTCAATGGTGGACAAATACCCATGATGTTTTGCTCTTTTCTCATCTCGTAATCGCAACCATTTCTGTTGGTAATCTGTTGCTACTTTATTTACTTGTTTGTGAAAGGTTTCAAAAAAGGCAATTGGATCTTGTTGAATAAATTCTGTGAGACAAAAAAAGGTATTTGTCGCTTTTTTCGAATCAATATCCCAATGGTGTTTTGGGGGGTACTTTCGTAAAAATTGCTTGACTTTTTTGGAAATCACCATGCCTCCGAAAGTAATCAACACCTCTGGTTGCAATGCTTTAAATTCGGCATCACTTAAAGAAAAGATCAATTGATCGATGGCATCTACTACATTTTTATGATGCAAGTTAGAAGTGGTTTCCGTAAGGATTAAAACAGAAGAATCGTCGGCATAAAAATGCATCAGCTCGTTTATTTTTTCATCTGGATAATTAACGCCTACTAATATAATTTTCTTCTTGGCAGCATTCCAAACATCGCCAAAAAAAGAATAATTTACGTGTGAATTGTCCACAGAACTCATCGAAATATGAGGGAAATGAAAGTTCTCTAAGGTCTTTACCGTTTCATACAACGGTTCATCAAAAGGAACATTTATATGCACTGGACCTTGATTGGATGTCGCAACTTGTAGGGCTTCTCCTAGTAACTGAGAATTCCGAGCTTTGAATCTTGGGTTCTCGATTAAATTTGCCGAAAACAAAATGTGATTTTCAAAGACATTTTCTTGTCGAATTGTTTGACCGTCGCCAATATCAATCAAATGTTTTGGGCGATCGGCAGAAATAACAACCAATGGAATATTGCTGTAAAAAGCTTCTGCAATGGCCGGATAATAATTTAGTAATGCAGATCCTGAAGTACATAAAACAGCAACGGGTCTTTTGGTTTGTTGGGCGATACCCAATGCAAAAAAAGCAGCAGAACGTTCATCAACTAGGCTGATTGTTTTAAAATCTTTATGATTTGAAAAACCAACGGTTAATGGCGCATTTCGCGAACCCGGAGAAATGACAACCGTATCAATTTCAAATTGATGACAGGCTGCAATAACCAATTGTGCTAATTCTTTTTTTGGGTACATTTTTTTTAAACCTTTTGAAAGATTTAAAAAGTTATCAGTTAGAAGTGAGTCACTAAAAACGAAAAACTTTCTAGTTTCCTTTTTTATAATCTGCTAAGAATTTTGCCAATCCAATATCGGTTAAAGGGTGCTTAAGCAAACCTTCAATAGCACTTAGAGGTCCTGTCATTACATCGGAACCTATTTTTGCACAATCAATAATATGCATGGTGTGACGCACAGAAGCAGCTAAAATTTGAGTTTCAAACCCGTAATTATCATAAATCAAACGAATTTCTGAAATTAGATTTAATCCGTCCGTAGAAATATCATCCAAACGACCAATAAAAGGAGACACATAGGTAGCACCTGCCTTGGCAGCTAACAATGCTTGTCCTGCTGAAAATACTAAGGTTACATTGGTCTTAATTCCTTTTGATGAAAAATATTTACAGGCTTTTATTCCATCTTTTATCATTGGTAACTTCACCACGATCTGTGGATTTAAGGCCGCCAAAGCTTCTCCTTCTTTTACCATTCCATCAAAATCGGTTGCAATTACCTCTGCTGATACATCGCCTTCTACCAATTCACAAATTGCTTTGTAATGATTGATGATGTTTGCTTGTCCAGTAATTCCTTCTTTGGCCATTAAAGAAGGGTTGGTGGTTACTCCATCTAAAATACCCAAAGCTTGTGCTTCTTGTATTTGTGCTAAATTTGCTGTATCGATAAAAAATTTCATATGAATGTATTTAGTTATGAATTCAATGTTATGTGAGTTTCAAAGCGATTTTCACCATGCGTTCTTTAGCGTGCTACAAAAAAGAGAATCGCTTCTCTATTAAAAGCAAAGATAGGCACTCAAACACAATTTTATATCTGGAATAAAAGTATTTTTTTATGTTTTATAAACAATTGTAAAAGTTACTACAATAGTTTTTAGGGTTTCACTACAAATGGAAGAAAAAAGAACGGAGAGAAATGCTCCATTTAAAAGGAAACTTTGGGGTACAAAAAATGGCAAGCTACCTACATCACACTGCTACAACCTAATACCTTTGCTGCGTTCCCGCCCTGGAGGATTCAAAGGGAGCTAGTTGTGTAGAACTTGCCGCAGCAAATCTACAATCTATTTTTAATTCTACCGTTAAAAAAATGTCAAAATTTTGTAACTTTTTAAAATTTTGACTACTAATCAATTGTTTAATTAATACTTATAAACATCAAAAGGAATTTAATACATTTGTCAACTTTTAACTAAAAAATTAAAATCATGGAAAACCAAGCGAATAGTAAAAATATTATTTTAAATTATGGGCTTTATTATGGATTAATTGTTGTTTTCACAAACTTATTGCTCTATGCCGCAGCGATGCATCTCACTACTACTGGGGGACTTATAAATATCGGAGTCTTGGCAGTTTGCTTAATTTTATTTCCGATCATTGGTAACTCAAAATTCAAAAAAAGTAATGGAGGTTTTTTATCATGGGGACAAGCTGTAAAAATTGGTGTTGGTATTGTATTAATGGGAACATTAATCAATGTTATTTATGTTCGTGTATTTTCTACCTTAATTGAGCCTGATTTTTATACTCAAGTAGCAGAAGTGCAAACACAAGCATACCTAGAGAGGGGATTAACGGAGGAACAGACCGAAGCACAAGTAGCTATGCAATCGAAATTTCAAGGAACGATTATTGGAGATTCTTTAGGACTATTATTATTCGCTTTTTTAGGCTTCGTATCTTCTGCTATTGCTGGGGCTATAATGAAAAGAACAGAAGAAGACAATTACTAAATTCAAGTTAAAAAGGTTCCTTTTTAGGTAAAAAGTAGAATTAGGGTTACTTTTGTTTCTTCAAAAATTCGCTTTAATTTTTAACCTATGGATATTTCGGTAGTCATACCACTTCTTAACGAGGACGAATCCTTACAAGAATTACACGATTGGATTGCAAAAGTCATGCAATCCAATCGTTATACATACGAACTTATTTTTATTGATGATGGGAGTACCGATCGTTCTTGGAACATGATCGAAAAACTATCTCAAGAAAACGAGGCCGTAAAAGGCATTCGATTCCAGAAAAACTTCGGAAAATCTCAAGCTTTGGATGCAGGTTTTGAATTGGCACAAGGTGATGTAGTCATTACCATGGATGCAGATTTACAAGACAATCCCGATGAAATTCCTGAACTCTACGATTTAATCATCAAAGAAGATTTCGACTTAATTTCGGGATGGAAAAAGAAACGCTACGACAACCTTATTACTAAAAATATCCCTTCAAAATTATTTAATGCGGCTGCCAGAAGAACTTCTGGTTTAAAATTACACGATTTTAATTGCGGATTAAAAGCCTATAAAAACATTGTGGTTAAAACTGTAAAAGTGAGCGGAGAGATGCACCGCTACATTCCTGTTTTAGCAAAAAACGAAGGTTTTACTAAAATTGGAGAGAAAATAGTACAGCATCAAGCAAGAAAATATGGAGTTACCAAGTTTGGTATGGAACGTTTTGTCAATGGTTTTTTAGATTTAATCACCATTTCTTTTCTTTCAAAATTCGGTAAAAGACCCATGCACTTTTTTGGGCTGTGGGGAACTTTTATGTTTTTATTTGGTACCATCTCGGCATTTTACATAGGTGCCGTAAAATTGTATAAATTGTACAAGGGTTCTAGTACTATTTTAGTGACCGAGAATCCATGGTTTTACATCGCCCTAACTGCTATGATTTTGGGAACCTTATTGTTTCTATCTGGATTTATTGGGGAACTCATCATAAAATCAAAAGACACTATAAAACACTATAGAATAAAAGAAAAACTCAATTTCTAAACTGTATCTTTGCAGTAATAAATAATAACGAAATGAACGAAATTTTAGAGAATGCGAAGCAATGGCTTTCTTCTACTTTTGATGCAGAAACACAACAAGAAATTCAGCAACTCATAGACAGCAATTCACCAGAATTGACAGACCGATTTTATAAGGACACCGAATTTGGTACTGGTGGAATGAGGGGGATCATGGGTGCTGGAACCAACAGAATCAATAAATATACACTCGGTAGAGCTACACAAGGACTTTCTAATTATTTGATTAAAAACGTTCAGAAAGAACAACTGAAAGTTGTCATTGCCTATGATTGCAGACACAATAGCAAAAAATTCGCAAAACTTGTTGCCGATGTATTCACCGCAAATAACATCAAAGTGTTTTTGTTTGAAGATTTACGTGCAACACCCGAACTGTCTTTTGCAGTACGTCATCTAGCTTGTGATGCGGGTATTGTTTTAACAGCTTCTCACAATCCGCCTGAATATAATGGTTACAAAGTATATTGGGCAGATGGCGGACAAATTGTTCCTCCTCATGATCATGGAATTATCAGCATGGTAAAAGCGATTGACTTTTCTGAAATAAACTTCAATGCAAACAATACGCTTCTCGAGGAAATTGGAAAAACTGTGGATGATGCATTTGTGGAAGGTGCCGTAAAAAATGGTTCTTTGTCAGAAAACATAGATCGTAAAAATTTAAAAATTGTTTTTACTTCTTTACATGGAACTTCTATTGTTTCAGTTCCAGAGGCATTGGAAAAAGCAGGATATACGGATGTGCATATTGTTAAAGAACAAAGAATTCCTGATGGCGATTTTCCTACTGTAAAATCTCCAAATCCAGAAGAACCAGAAGCCTTAAAAATGGCTACTGATTTGGCAAATAAAATCGGTGCAGATATTGTGATCGGTACTGATCCAGATTGTGACCGATTGGGGGTGGCTGTTAGAGATGTTGATGGAAAAATGAAATTGATGAATGGGAACCAGACCATGGTTGTTATGACACAATTTTTATTAAAAAAATGGAAAGAGGAAGGCCGTATCAATGGAAATCAATTCATTGGGTCAACGATTGTTTCAACAGAATTGGTCAATAAAATTGCTGCAAATTTCGGAGTAGCAACCAAAGTGGGTTTAACAGGTTTTAAATGGATTGCCAAAATGATTCAAGACTATAAAACCATGGACTTTATTGGAGGTGGTGAAGAGAGTTTTGGCTATATGGTTGGTGATTTTGTGAGAGATAAAGATGCTGTTACGGCAACGCTATTGGCCTGTGAGGTTGCTGCATATGCAAAACAAAATAGTAGTTCTTTTTACAAAGAATTGTTAGCGATTTATGTGGAAAACAACTTTTATAAGGAACATTTAATTGCGATTGTCAAAGAAGGAATGGATGGTGCTGCACAAATTCAGCAAATATTGAGCGACATGCGAAACAATCCTTTAACGGAAATTGATGGGGAAAGGGTTGTAACGCTCTCAGACTACAACGCCTCTATTGAAAAGAACTTGATCACAGGCAAAGAAATCAATATTGAATTACCAAAATCAAATGTGTTAATTTATCAAACAGATAAAGGAACTAGGATTGCTGCGAGGCCAAGTGGAACGGAACCTAAAATTAAGTTTTATTTTAGTGTCAATACTCCTTTAGATACCACTAATAATGCAGAAAAGACTGAAGTAGAACTGGATGCAAAGATTCAACGAATTATTAAAGAAATGCAACTGAAATAATGAGCTATTTTAAGGACATTTTAAATTACGAAAAAGGATATCGAAAATACACCGTATTGAACGTGGTATTTAATATTTTATATGCCATTTTTAATGTGCTGTCTGTATTGGCTTTTATCCCTGTTTTAGGAATTTTATTTGGTACAGAAAATAAAGTAACCACAAAGCCTACTTACGAGGGTATTCCCCAAATTGGAGGCTATTTGAAAGATCTTTTTTACCATTACATCTCTATAAAAATAGAAACGGAAGGAACAATCAACACGTTGTTGTTTATCTGTTTATTAGCGTTATCGTTATTTTTCTTGAAAAATTTCTTTCGTTACTTAGCCTCCTACTCCATTACTTTTTTAAGAACTGGAATTGTAAAAGAATTGCGTGATGAACTGTATCATAAAGTCGTAACCTTACCCATTGCTTATTTTTCTGAAAAAAGAAAAGGAGATATTATTGCAAGAATGACCGCAGATGTGCAAGAAGTGGAAGTTTCTATTTTAACATCTATTGAAACGATTGTAAGAGAACCACTAACTGTAATTATTGCAATCTCCATCATGTTTTTCATGAGTTTAAAATTGACACTTTTTGTGTTTATTTTATTGCCAGTTTCTGGATTTATCATTTCTTCAATCAGTAAAAAACTAAAGGCAAAATCCGTAAAAGCCCAAAAAGAAACCGGTAATTTCTTATCCTTTATAGAAGAGACCTTAACCGGTTTAAAAATCATAAAAGGTTTTAATGCTGAAAAAATAATAGCCTCAAAGTTCAACGCATCTACCAAAGAGTTTAAAAATTTGATGACCAGTGTTTTTCACAGACAAACACTGGCATCACCAATGAGTGAGTTTTTAGGTTCTGCAACCATCATTGCCATTTTATGGTATGGAGGTTCGGAGGTTTTATCAAAAACTAGCAATTTAAAACCCGATGAATTCTTTGGCTACATTGTCTTGTTTTATACCGTTTTGAACCCTATAAAATTAATTACAACGGCATTTTACAAAATACAAAAGGGAGAGGCTTCCGCAGAAAGAATTATGGATGTTTTGAATGCTAATAATGAAATTAAAGACCTCGAAAATGCACTTGTGAAAAATGAATTTACAAATGAAATTGAATTCAAAAACATCGCTTTTAAATATAAGGATGACGAGGTTTTAAAAGACTTTTCACTCACCATTAAAAAAGGAGAAACGGTTGCTTTGGTAGGACAGTCTGGAAGTGGAAAATCTACATTAGCCAATTTAATAACTCGTTTTTATGATGTAAATGAAGGCGCAATATTTATTGATGGCATAAACATTAAAACGGTTACCAAAAAATCATTGCGAGCGCTAATGGGTATTGTTTCACAAGACTCCATCCTATTCAATGATACGATTGCAAACAATATTAAATTGGGTGCTCAAAACGCAACAGACTCGGCCGTATTAGAAGCCTCAGAAATTGCAAATGCAAATGAGTTCATTCAACATTTACCAAAGAAATTTGACACGAACATTGGGGATAGTGGAAATACGCTTTCTGGAGGTCAAAAACAACGGTTGTCAATTGCCAGAGCCGTTTTAAAGAATCCACCAATCATGATCTTAGACGAAGCAACTTCTGCTTTAGACACTGAATCGGAACAACTGGTTCAAGTTGCTTTAGAAAAAATGATGCAAAATAGAACTTCTTTAGTCATTGCACATAGATTGTCTACCATTCAGAAAGCAGATAAAATTGTGGTGCTAAAAAAAGGAAAAATTGTGGAAGAAGGAAAACACCAAGATTTACTTGCCAACAAAGGAGAATACTTCAAACTCGTAAATATGCAATCGCTTAGCTAAACAATGAAACAAAGTTCTTTTTATTTTTACAAAATGAGCTGCTCTAAGCAAATTACCTCTGGGAAGACAGCTCTGCTGGATGTTTACTAAACAAGTATTGTAGCCCGTTTAAAAATCACTTTCAGTATAGGCATCAAATCGAAAATTGATAAGAGGAATTAGAAATAATCGCTCGTTTCATTTCTGCCATCTTTTTTGAGCGATTATTACACATCTTCATTCTATCAAGTGGCAAAATTTTAAGCAAAAAAAACTGCCTTAAAAAGACAGTTTCATTTTAATTAGGTATCCTCATAATTAATCAAAGGAGGTACTTTGATTTACTTTTGTGTACTGGGCGTTTAAAACTACTTTCCCTGTAGCGTCTACTAGCAAAGCAAGAACAGCGGTATTCTCAACATTAGAAACTCCGTAAGAAGAAAGATTAACAGTATATGGTTTGTGCGTTAAACCTACTGCTGATTCAGTATCATCTCCTAATACAGCTGTTGCTGAATACCTTAAAACATGATTGTGTTCAAAGTTTGAAAGGTTGCTCCCTCCGCCATAATAACTTGTATAGTTCGCCTGATTGGCAAGAATTCCATCTTCTAAAACAAAAACTACTATTTTAGTTCCACTTACACTTTCAGCAAAACCAGTACTCACTAAAATATTCATTGTAGATCCATCTAAAGAAGCCCCCACTGCCAAACCTACATTTGTAGACCCTTGAGCAGTATTAACGGCCTGCGCTACATTACTAGGTTCTGGGTAGTTCCACTCTGCTGCTCTATTGACATAGGCCGTTGGATATCCTGTAACTTCAAATGCGTTTTTTAATGCAGATGAATATGTGTTTTCCATTGCATCACCAATATGTGCTCCTACGGCAAAAACCTTATCCGTTTCCGCTTCTACCAAACTAATGGCATAAGAGACTCGTGGACACCATCCACACCAGGTTCCGGTATAATCTTCTATAATTGCTTTTTTCGTATAAGTTGTAGGTAAGGAAACATCCGATACCTGAATGGTGATTTCATTACTGGTTATTGAAGAAAATGTTGCTTTTGCAGTGACCGATCCTGCAGCGGTAGCTAAATAACTACTGCCATTAAAAACCGTATTATTAACAACGTACTGACAGTCGGCTGTTACATCTTGTGTAGAACCATCACTGTAAGTAGCAGCAACCGAAAAGTTAGTTACTTGTCCAATTGCCAGTGCGAGTTCACTTGAAGAAATTTCGATAGCGGTTACCGTAGCAACTTCATTTACGGTGAGCGTAACTTGATTACTCGTAAATGTATCATGGGTTGCAACAACCGAATAAGTTCCTGGGGAAGGTGGTGTATAGAAGTTTCCAGAGATACTAGTCCCATTTACTTTAAAAGAAGAATCTGAGGTAACTACTGTATTTAAATTTGTTTTTACAGCAAAAACAACCGATTCACCTTCATCAAAAGAAGTTTTGTCGGAGGAAAGTACAATCGACGTTACTGATGATACTGGCGGAGGAGTAACTGTATCTCCTGGTTCTTCTGAAGAAGCACATGAAAATAAAAAAAGAGTTGTGATAACTGCAATAAAATAGGCTGACTTGAAGGATTTCATTAGTTAATTATTTATATTTGAATTTAGTTACTGAAATGATTTTTCTAATTTACTGAGTAAATAACAGTAAATTTTAATACATAAACAAATTTTTATTAACAAATATTAATGTAAACAAATAGCAATCAAGATAAAAAATCAATTTAGGTTCACTATGCTTCCTAGTTTTCTTTCATTTAAACACAAAATCTCCCAATGATAAAAAAAATAGTATTCCTTTTTCTTGTTGCCTTTTCGGCAACTTGCTTCTCTCAGAAAAACATTCCCAATATAAATGTAAATACATTAAAAGGCAAATCGGTATCGATTGAAAGTCAACTTTCCAAGGATAAGGTAACCGTTTTAGCTTTTTGGGCTACTTGGTGTGTTCCTTGTATTAATGAGCTAGATGCGATTAGCGATGTCTATGAAGATTGGCAAGAGGAAACAAGTGTTGAGATTATTGCGATGTCTACGGACGATTCTCGCACCCAGAAAAGAATTAAACCAATGATCAACGGAAAAGGATGGGACTATCAGATTTTATTGGATAAAAACCAGGAATTAAAAAGAGCACTGAATATTACTTTGATTCCGCATGTAGTGGTACTAAAAGGCAATGAAATTGTATACAGACATACGGGATATGCTCCAGGAGCGGAAGAGGAATTGTATGAAATCATAAAAAAGCATTCTAAATAATCGTAATTATCCTACCTATGAAAAAATCAATACTCTTCATTATACTTCTAATTTCTTTCGTTTCATTTTCACAAGAAGACCATGATATTTCTTACGGGTTTGAATCGAATTCTCAATATTACTTAGATGATTCAAAAACAGGTGATTTTCTGGAATCGAACCGATTTCGATCGAATAACTTTTTTAAAATCGACTATTCTTATAAAAACTTTTATGCGGGTTTGCAAGTAGAAAGTTATGAACCAAAAGCGATGCTAAATTATTCTCCAAACTTAGACAAAACAAATCTGGGATTGTACTATCTCGGATATAATACAGGTAAAATAGAAGTTACCTTGGGGCATTTTTATGAACAGTTTGGAAGTGGCCTCATTTTAAGATCTTGGGAAGATCGTCAATTAGGGATTAACAATGCCCTTCTAGGTGGACGCTTTAAATATAGTCCAAAAGAATACTTACATTTTACTAGTTTTTATGCAAACCAACGAAAAGGATTTGCTATTTCTAAAGGAAATATCATTGGTTTTAATTCGGACTTTGACATCTCATCTGCCCTAAACTTTGAAACTTCATCTTTGAGTGCTGGGTTTAGTTATGTAGGTCGGTCGCAAGAAAAGACCGAAACGAATTTTGATTACAACAACAGAACCGATTTATTTTCTAGCCGAATAGAGTTTTCAAAAGATCATTTTTATTCCAATCTTGAGTATGTTGCCAAAGGAAAAGATGCAGTAATCATTCAAAATCAAATCAAAAATGCAAAAAAAGGAGCAGCTGTGCTAGCGAATTTTGGATATGCAAAAAAAGGACTCGGTATCAATGCAACGTTTAGAAGGATGGAAAATATGAACCTTTTTTCTGACAGAGAAGCCAATGGAAACATTTACAATGAAAGTGTAGTAAACTACTTGCCCGCTTTAACAAAACAGCACGACTATCTATTAACAAACATCTATGTTTATCAAGCACAACCTCAAGTTTCCTTTCAAGACCCATCTCTTATTAAATCTGGTGAAATTGGAGGGCAAATTGATGTTTTTTATAAGCTAAAAAAAGGGACTTTCTTAGGTGGAAAATACGGAGCTAAAGTTGCTTTAAACTTCTCCTCTTGGCATGGGCTAAAGGCAGATTATGACTTTGCTAGTTTTGATTATGAAATGGATTTCTTTGGTTTTGGCCAAAAGTATTTTTCAGATCTGAGTTTCGAAGTTCGTAAAAAATGGTCCAAACAATGGAACACTATATTTTATTATGTAAACCAGTCCTATAACAAAAGATATATTGAAGAAACCTTTGGAGAAATCAATGCTAACATCTTTGTAAGTGAAGCTACCTACAAAATGGGTAAAGGAAAGTCGTTGCGTTTTGAAGCGCAGCTTTTAGCAACCAATGATGATCGAAAAAATTGGGCTGGTGGAACTGTTGAATACAATGCTACGTCAAAATTAGCTGTTTATATAAACGATATTTACAACTATGGGAATGACGATGTCGACCAACAAATTCATTACTACAATGTAGGCGGAAGTTATACCGTAGGGGCACATCGATTTGCATTAAATTACGGAAGACAACGTGGGGGGTTAATTTGTATAGGTGGGGTCTGTAGAAATGTTCCAGAAAGTACTGGGATTTCTGCAAATATAACCATGTCTTTTTAAAGTAATTAGTGTCTTTGAAGTCCTAGTTGCTCTCCTTTTTCAATCATAAAAGCATAAGAAGCTTGATGCTCATTTGGTATTTTACCATCTAAAATCGCTTCTTTAATTGCTTCTTTGATTTGACCAATTTCTTTACACGGTTTTAAATTAAACGTTTTCATAATTTCTTCACCGGAAACGGGTGGTTGAAAATTACGTACCCGATCTCTTTCTTCAACTTCTTTAATTTTGTCACGAACCAATTCAAAATTTTGATGGTATCTTTTAAATTTTTTTGGGTTTTTGGTGGTAATATCGGCTTCACAGAGCGTCATTAAAGAATTAATATCATCACCAGCATCAAATACCAAACGCCTCACTGCGGCATCGGTAACTTGGCTCGCCAATACAATTGGTCGAGAGCTTAATAAGACCATTTTCTGGACAAACTTCATCTTGTTATTTAGTGGCATTTTTAATCGCTTAAACAGTTTGTAAACCATTTTAGCGCCCACGAACTCATGAGAATGAAACGTCCAACCTACTTTTTTACTAAACTTTTTGGTGGGTGCTTTCCCAATATCATGCAATAGTGCCGCCCATCGCAACCAAACATCTTCTGTATTATTTGAAATATTATCAACAACTTCTAGTGTATGATAGAAATTATCTTTGTGTTTCTGTCCTTCTACCTCTTCTACTCCTTTTAAGTTGATTAACTCGGGTAATATCTGACTCAATAACCCTGTTTCTTCTAGATGTAAAAAACCAATTGAAGGCTTTGCAGACAATAGGATTTTATGCAATTCATCAACAATACGTTCGCGAGTAATAATCTGTAATCTTTCAGAATTTTTCGCAATGGCTTGTAGGGAATTCGATTCGATTGTAAAATTTAATTGCGTTGCAAATCGAATGGCCCGCATCATTCTCAAGGGATCATCGGAATAGGTAATGTCTGGATCTAGAGGGGTCTTAATATTCTTATTTACTAAATCATACATCCCATGAAAAGGGTCTAACAAATCACCGAAATTCAACTCATTTAAACTTAGTGCCAACGCGTTAATTGTAAAATCGCGCCTATTTTGGTCGTCTACCAAACTTCCTTCAGAAACTTCAGGATTTCTACTTTCTTCTGAATAGGACTCTTTTCTAGCACCTACAAATTCAATTTCAACATCTTTATAACGCAACATAGCAGTTCCGTAGGTTTTAAAAACTTGCACTTTTGGTTTATTTGGCAGTAAACGGGCTACTTTTTCAGCCAATTCAATCCCACTTCCAATGGCTACAATATCGATGTCTTTGGCAGTACCTCTTTTTAGGAAAAAATCACGTACAAAACCTCCAATCACATAACTGTCTATGGATAATAATTTTGATGCTTTTGAAATTACGGTGAAAATTTCTGATGAAATTGCCGCTTTGAAATTTGTATTGCTATTTGTCACGGATTGACGCCTCTTTTAGATTGATTCTTATGCTCTTAAAACCTGAACTTCGCTGCCTACGACTTTTAAAATTGTAGAAGGTTTTGTACAGGCTCGATTCTCGTGCAAATTTACTATATAATCAACACCTTCCAAAATTGGTTGGCTAATTTCTTGAAATGATTTTGGGGTTGCTGCTCCGCTTATATTTGCAGAAGTTGAAATAATTGGTTTTTGGAATTTTTTGATCAATTTTCTGCAAAATGAATCTTGTACAACTCTTATGGCAATGGTACCATCGGTGGCGATTGCGTTTTTTGCAAATCCTATTGGATGTTCATAAATAATTGTTGTTGGTTTCTTTGATTTTTTAAGAAGTTCTATCACACGTTGAGGAACAGTCACATATTTTTTTAACATAGAAATAGAACTCACCAAAACAATTAGACTCTTGCTTTCAGCTCTTTTTTTAAGCTGAAATACTTTAGCAACCGCCTCAAAATTGCAGGCATCACATCCAACTCCCCAAACGGTATCAGTTGGGTACAATAGGACATTTCCGTCTGTTAAGTGCTGGGATGCTTCTTTTATTAAATCACTCATCATTGCTTAATTGTACTTTTCTTGAAGCCATTTTTTAATAAAACTCAATTTCACGGGGGGACACTGGTCTAAGCTTTGCAAACATAAAAATAATTTATTTCCATTTTCATCCGCACTTCTTAATTTATATTTTAACCATAAAAAAGGTTTCTTGTAGTTTTGAATGTAAGATAGTTTATAATCATTTAACAAAATAGCCGTATTATTTTTTATTTCGATATGATTTGATAATGATTCGGGTAAAAATTGAGTAGCATGTCTGAATCGGTGAGTAATATTATTGATATGAGCTTCTTCATGTTCCTTTAAAAAAGTATCAATAGTAGATTTTCTGATTGGGAGCGGAACATGATGGGATTTAAAATATTGATGAAACCCTGTTTTCTTTGCAATCAGTTGTTGTGCCTTATAGTGTCCTGCTCTTTCTAGTTTTACTTTATTAAATCGTTGTAAAAAAACGCGTTTTACTTTTTTAAAAAAGACATTTTCATCAAAAGGCTTCCAAACGCCGCGAATAACTGGCTTATCATTGATAAAAAAATCGGTTGGAAATACTTTTTTTATTAAAAATACATCGTCATTAAAAATGATAAAAGAGGAAGAAAGACCCGGTATTCTATGAATCATCGTCGCTATTGATCTTGAATTAAATGTTGGTAAATAGTGTGTGTAGCCCTCAAAAATTACTTTGTGATCTACAATAAAAACATTTGGGAATTCTCGTTGTGCTTTGGCTTGGTCTTTTAAAAAATCTGGCGTCTGGTTGTCAGTAACGATAAAAATATTTCTAACAAATTCTGCATATTTTAAAATTGACTTTACGCAGAATTCGATTTCATTTACATGATCATACCGAGTTCTCAAAGATTTGTTATTTATAGCATGAGAATACTCTAAATAGTTTTCCATTTTTGCCTTATGAAAAGGATCGTTCCCATCTACCCACATGATTACAGCATCTATTACGGGTACTTCATCTTTCTTCATTTAGGAAATTTTTTGATTGAATAACCAGAGTTTAATATATCTTGTCAAAACCCCATATGCGTGTGTTTTTGCAATTAAAAAACCTGAAAATCCATCTAAGAAACCTAAGCGAACTATATAATGTACAAAAAAACGCACAGGAGGTTTGATTAAAATATGGTATAAATTTACCGTTTTACCTTGCGCTTGCAATTGTCTTGCTCTTAAAGCGGCATAATGATTTAGTTTTTCGATATAGTGGTTATAATTCCGGTATGAATAATGGTCAATTTTATGCTTAAAAAAACCTAATTTTCCATTCGCTAAGATCGTTTCATGAACGTGATTTCCGTTGTATCTGCAGAATTCTTTTAAAAATAAACGGACTACTTTATCTCTTTGAAAACCTCCGTATTTGACAATTTTTCCAGAAAGATAAAAAGATCTTCGCACATAGAAACCAACATGATTTCCAGGGTTTTTAACGGCTTCCAACACTTCATTTTCTACATCAGGCGTTACTCTTTCATCTGCATCCAAAATATAAATCCAATCATGTTGTGCCTGATCGATCGCAAAGTTTTTTTGTGAAGAAAAATCATCAAACTTTCGCTTAATGATTTTTACATGGTGCTTTTGGGCTAATTCTACTGTTTTATCACTACTAAAAGAATCGATCACTATAATTTCGTCGGCAAATCTGACCGAATTGATAGCTTCTTCAATATGGATTTCTTCATTTAATGTAGGAATAATTGCGGTAATCTTTTTCATCAATTTTTTTTTAAACAGCTACATCATATTCTCTCAAGGCGTCATTTAGGGATGTTTTTTTATTTGTACTTTCTTTTCTTTTTCCAATAATTAATGCACAAGGAACATTGTATTCTCCCGCTGCAAACTTTTTCACATAACTTCCAGGAATGACTACAGATCTTGCAGGTACAATTCCTTTCATTTCTATTGGTGTATCACCAGTTACATCAATAATCTTGGTACTCATTGTCAATACTACATTTGCACCCAAGACAGCTTCTTTCTCTACACGTACCCCCTCAACAACAATGCATCGAGATCCGATAAAAGCACCATCTTCTATAATCACTGGGGCGGCTTGCAAAGGTTCTAAAACTCCTCCAATACCAACACCACCAGATAAATGAACGTTTTTACCTATTTGAGCACACGATCCAACGGTTGCCCAGGTATCTACCATGGTACCTTCGTCTACATAGGCTCCTATATTAACGTAACTTGGCATTAATATTGTGCCAGAGGCTATAAAAGATCCATGACGCGCCACTGCATTGGGCACTACTCGGATTCCTCTTTCAGCAAAATTCCTTTTTAAGGGTATTTTATCGTGATATTCAAATATCCCTGCTTCTAAAGTTTCCATTTTTTGAATTGGAAAATATAAAACAACTGCTTTTTTTACCCATTCATTCACTTGCCAACCAGATGCTGTAGGTTCTGCAACTCTAAGAGCACCTTTATCTAATAAATCAACAACTTTTCGGATTGTTTGAATTGTCTTTTCTTCTTTCAACAAATCACGATTTTCCCATGCTAATTCTATAATTTCTCTAATTTCTTTCATTTAAATTGTTTCGTTTCTACAAATATAAAACTAAGGTTAAATACCTAGACAAATATACATTTTTTAAACATATTACCGATCGTTGTTTAATTTCGTATTTTTGCGTAAAATATTATAATTTGGGGAGAATTTTAGCTATTGATTTTGGAAAAAAACGAACAGGTATTGCCGTTACAGATGAAATGAAAATTATTGCTTCTGGATTAACAACGGTAGATACTAAAGAGCTATTAGGCTTTTTAAAGACCTATATTTCAAAAGAGAAAGTAGATCTCTTTTTGGTGGGAAAACCAAAGCAAATGGACAATACGGATAGTGAAAGTGAAACACTAATTGTTCCTTTTTTAAAGAAATTAGAACAACAAATTCCAAAAATCCCAATACATCGTGTAGATGAGCGTTTTACCTCTAAAATGGCTTTTCAAACAATGATTGATAGTGGTCTGAACAAAAATCAACGAAAAAACAAAGCATTGGTGGATGAAATTAGCGCCACAATAATTTTACAATCTTACCTTTATAATCAATAAAAAGAAATTTAAATTGATTTTAAACTATAAATTCACAATCTAAAATTGGCGAATCGAAATTGTAAATCGTACTTTTGAAGCCTTAAAAACAAATAAATGATATTACCTATTGTTGCCTACGGAGATCCTGTTTTAAGGAAGGTAGGAGTTCCCATTGACGCAGATTACCCAGCGTTAGATCAGTTAATCTCTAACATGAAAGAAACCATGTATAATGCTTCTGGTGTTGGTTTGGCTGCTCCACAAATTGGAAAAGCAATTCGTGTTTTTTTAATTGATGCTTCTCCTTTTGCGGATGATGAAGGTTTATCGGAAAAAGATCGTTTTGCCTTAAAAAATTTTAATCGCGTTTTTATAAATCCTCAAATTATAAAGGAAGAAGGCGAAGAATGGGTTTTTAACGAAGGCTGTTTGAGCATTCCAGATGTTCGAGAAGATGTCTTACGAAAAGAAAAAATAACCATTGAATATCAGGATGAAAACTTTAAAAAACACACAGAAGTTTTAGAAGGTTTAGCAGCGAGAGTATTTCAGCACGAATATGATCATATTGAGGGGATTTTGTTTACGGATAAACTTTCATCATTGAAGAAAAGAATTATTAAAAAGAAATTAGAAAATATTTCAAAAGGAAAGATTAAAGCAGACTATAGAATGCGTTTTCCAAATATAAAAAAAGGTAAATAAGCTTTTAATTAAGATAAAAAAGACACAGATGGAATTTAGTAAAATTATTGCAGTTACTGGTAAACCAGGATTATTCGAAGTAGTTTCACAAACAAAGACAGGGGTTATCGTCGCCTCTTTACACGATAAAAAGAGATTTCCGATTACTTCAACTCAGAATATTAGCATGTTAGAAAACATTGCCATATATACCTATGAAGAAGAAGTTTTATTGCTAAATATTTTTAAAAAAATATTTGAAAAAGAAGCTGGAAAAGAAAGTATTTCTCACAAAGAGAGTGGAAATAAACTGAAGAGTTATTTTTCTGAAATATTGCCAGAATACGATGAGGAAAGAGTATATACTTCAAACATAAAGAAGATCATACAATGGTATAATATTTTAGTGGATGCCGGTTTAGACTTCTCTAAAATAGAGGCAACTGCTACAGAAAATTCAGAAAAGGTATAATCTCCGTTTTTCGTAGTATTGTGTATAACAAGATTCTGATGCATTCTTTGTATTGCGCTGATGCAGGCTACAGTTTCTTTCGTTAGCGCGTTTTATTACAGAAACGTTGAAACTCAATAAAAAATGAATTCAAGAAAAGAACAGTTAGCTGCTTTTAATCGATTGTTAGATATTATGGATGAGCTTCGCGAGAAGTGTCCCTGGGATAAAAAGCAAACATTGGAAAGTCTTCGTCATCTTACAATCGAAGAAACCTATGAACTTGCTGATGCTATTCTGGATAATGATTTACAAGAAATAAAAAAAGAATTAGGAGATGTATTGCTGCATATTGTTTTTTATGCAAAAATAGGAAGTGAAAAAAAAGCATTTGACATTGGCGATGTAGCCAACTCGATTTCGGACAAACTAATTAGTAGACATCCTCACATCTATGGAAATGTAAAAGTTGATAACGAAGAAGATGTTAAAAGAAATTGGGAACAACTAAAACTCAAAGAAGGCAAAAAATCTGTATTGGAGGGTGTGCCTAATAGCTTACCTGCATTGGTAAAAGCATCTCGAATTCAAGAAAAAGTAACTGGTGTTGGTTTTGATTGGGAAAAACCCGAGCAAGTTTGGGAAAATGTACAGGAGGAACTGGAAGAACTAAACGAAGAAATAAAAAAAGGGAATAAAGCAAACACTGAAAAAGAATTTGGTGACGTGTTATTTTCAATGATTAACTACGCCCGTTTTATCGATGTAAATCCAGAAAATGCATTAGAGAAAACAAACAAAAAATTCATCAATCGTTTTCAATTTTTAGAGAATGCTGCCAAAAAGGAAGGAAAAAACCTTTCTGATATGACTTTAACTGAAATGGATGTGCATTGGGAGAAGTCAAAAGAATTCTTCAAGTAAATAATTGAGCAAGTTCATAAAAGCTACAGTTGCCCGCATTCATAATTATTTATTTTTTAAATGAAAAATTTACAATTATCGGAGAAGGACCTGCTGCATTAAAGCTTGCTGCACAAATTGACACAAAAAAGTATCGAGTACCTTTGTGAAAAGAAAAAAAACAGTAGGAAGGAAGTTCTTATTTGCTGGTAAAGAGGGATTGAATTTAACTTATAATTCGTCCACTGAAGAATTGATAGACCCCTATTCTCCGGTAAGTTTTATGGCCCCAATCCTTAGAGAATTTACCAACCAAGATTTGATCAATTGGTTGCAACGTCATGAGATCCCAACATTTACAGGTTCTAGTAATCGAGTATTTCCTGATATGGAAATGAAACCGATTGAAGTCTTGAAAAGGATTACCGATTTCATTGCAACCAAAGCAATAGAAATCAATCGAGATACCTCTTGGCTAAGATGGGATAAAGAAGGACAACAACCTTAACCGAACTTCAGCTAGTCTATTAAACACTTAAACGGATTGAAAAGAGGCTAAGTAATACTAAAAAAAACCTCTTTTGTATGAAAGAATCAAAAGAGGCTATTTTTTTTATGATCGTAATTTCTTAGCGTTTTTTACTTTTTGCTTTGTCAATGCAATGTCAATTACTTCTTTCATTTCAGAAACATAATGAAAAGTAAGTCCTTTTAAATAGGTTTCTTTTATTTCTAGAATGTCTTTTCGATTGTCTTCACACAAGATTATTTCTTTAATATTTGCTCTTTTTGCAGCTAATATTTTTTCTTTAATTCCACCAACGGGTAACACCTTTCCTCGCAAAGTAATTTCTCCTGTCATGGCTAATTTACTTTTTACTTTACGTTGTGTAAATGAGGATAACAAAGAGGTTAACATCGTGATCCCTGCACTTGGGCCATCTTTGGGTGTTGCTCCTTCAGGTACATGAATGTGTACATTGTATTTTTCTAAAATCTCAGGTTCTACTCCAAAATCAACAGTATTTGCTTTGATATATTCCATTGCAATGGTTGCCGATTCCTTCATTACCTTTCCTAAGTTACCCGTAATAGAAAGCACACCTTTTCCTTTGGAGAGAATCGATTCAATGAATAAAATATCACCTCCAACAGCAGTCCACGCCAATCCTGTAACAACTCCGGCTACTCCGTTGTTTTCATATTTATCTCTTTCTAGTCTGGGTGGGCCTAGGATGTCTTCAATCTTGTCTGTAGATATTATAATTTCATACGCTTCTTCTAGCGCTATTGATTTTGCTGCAAAACGAACTACTTTAGCAATTTGTTTTTCCAATCCTCTCACTCCAGACTCTCGGGTATACCCCACCACTATTTTTTCTATTTGCGCTTTGCCTAACTTTAAATATTCTGCACTTAAACCATGCTCTTTTAATTGTTTTGGCAACAAGTATTTCTTGGCAATCTCAATCTTTTCTTCAATGGTATAACCAGAAACGTTTATCAATTCCATTCGATCTCTTAGCGCCCAAGGAACTTCGCCAATATTGTTTGCCGTAGCTATAAAAAGCACTTTCGACAGGTCATAACCAACTTCTAAATAATTGTCATAAAACGCTGTATTTTGCTCAGGATCTAAAACTTCTAACATGGCAGAGGAAGGATCTCCTTGATGTCCTTTTGCTAGTTTGTCAATTTCATCTAACACAAAAACAGGGTTTGAAGTTCCTGCTTTTTTCAAGTTTTGAATTAATCTCCCTGGCATTGCACCTATGTATGTTTTTCGATGTCCACGAATCTCAGATTCGTCTCGCAAACCACCCAAAGACATTCTCACATATTTACGTCCTAATGCTTCAGCAACAGACTTTCCTAAAGAAGTTTTACCAACTCCGGGAGGCCCATACAAACAAATAATTGGTGATTTCATATCGTTCCGCAATTTTAAAACCGCCAAGTGTTCGATAATTCTTTCTTTCACTTTTTCCAATCCAAAATGATCTCTGTCTAATATTTTCACAGCGCGTTTTAAATCGAACTTATCTTCAGAAAATGCTCCCCAAGGTAAATCTAAAAGTAATTCTAAGTAATTCCGTTGCACTCCATAATCTGCCATTTGCGGATTCATTCTTCGCAAACGCGCCAACTCTTTTTCGAAAGTCTCTTTTACTTCCTTTCCCCACTTTTTTGTTTTACCTTTTTTACGCATTTCTTCTAACTCTTCATCGTTAGAAACACCTCCCAATTCTTCTTGAATGGTTTTTAATTGCTGATTGAGATAATATTCTCTTTGTTGCTGATCTAAATCTTCTCTTGTTTTAGATTGAATATCATTTCGCAATTGTAGTTTTTGAAGCTCTTTATTTAAGCTCTTTAAAGCCAACAAAGCTCGTTCTTTTAGGTTGTCTTTTTCTAAAATAACTTGTTTTTGCAATACACTTAAATCCATATTTGAAGAAATAAAATTCACCAAAAAAGAATCTGATTTTATGTTTTTAATTGCAAAAGAAGCTTCCGAAGGTAACATTGGATTTTCTTTTATAACCTCTAAAGCTTGTTCTTGTATATCTTGAATAATTGCTTTAAATTCTTTTTTATCTTCAACGATCTTATCGTCTGCAGCTTCTGTAACTGTTGCTTTTAAATAAGGTTTGTCTTGAAGAATTGTATCAATTTTAAAACGTTTCTTCCCTTGTATGATTACGGTAGTATTCCCGTCTGGCATTTTTAAAACACGTAGTATTTGTGCGACGACTCCTGTGGTATGAATATCTTTTAACCCTGGTTCTTCTACATCTTCGTCTCTTTGCGCAACAACTCCAATAACTTTATCGCCTTTATTAGCATCTTTAATTAACTGAATCGACTTGTCCCTACCAGCGGTAATTGGAATTACTACACCTGGAAATAAAACTGTATTTCTTAATGGTAAAATAGACAATGTTTCTGGAACACTTTCCTTATTAATGATCTCTTCATCTTCTGGAGTCATTAATGGAATTAACTCGGAATCTTCATTCAAAACACTGTGTAAAGACAAACTGTCTAAAGTGGTTATTTTTGGCTTACTCATAGGCTATATGTATGTCAAACTGACATTTATTTTTTTTATTGAAAATTCAATATTTATTTATTTATACTAACTGATTATATATCAGCAACATAGATCTTATTGATAAATTATCTCTCTAAAGTAATTCAATTCTTATGCCAACATGAATTGATTCAAAAATTACTTTTCAAAAAAAAGGAATGTGAAGGTCTCTAAACTTCAATTTTCAATCCATCAAAAGCTAGAAAAACATTTGCTGGCAATTTCTTTTGCACCATGTCATGCAACCCTAATTTATGACTTATGTGGGTGAAATATGTTTTTTTGGGCTGAATATCTTTTACAAATGATAGGGCTTCTTCAAGATTAAAGTGAGTAGGATGCGTTTCAATTCTTAATGCATTTACGATTAAGATATCTAAATTCTTCAACTTTTCTTTTTCGGATTTATCAATCGTTTTTACATCGGTTAAATAAGCGATATTGTTAAATCGATAGCAAGTAATTGACAAAGGACCGTGAAAAGCCTTTATGGGAGTAACGGTTACATTATTGAGTATAAATTTAGCTTGATCTACCAAGTTGACTTGAATTCGAGGCGCTCCAGGATATCTATTTTCAGTTTTAAACACATACTCGAAGCGTTGTTCTAAACTTTTTAATGTTTGCGCATCTAAGTAAACAGGTACAGCACCCATTTGAAAACAATAGGGTCTTAAATCGTCTATGCCAGCGGTATGATCTGAATGTTCATGCGTAAATAGGACTCCGTGAATTGCACGTACATTTTCTCGCAACATTTGCTGTCTAAAATCCGGTCCACAATCAATTACATAGGTAAACTCGTCCCATGAAATTAAAATCGAAGCGCGCAAGCGTTTGTCTTTCTCATTTTGAGATAAACTGACAGGATGATCGTTTGCCAACATCGGAACTCCCGTAGAAGTTCCTGTACCTAAAAAAGTAATTTTAAAATCTTTTACAACTTGTTTCATCACATAACAAAAATAGCATAAAAATTGACTGATAGCATTCTATTTTAGTACATTTGTTAGACTTTATAAAAATAAAACATGGCAATTTCTTTAAAAGGAGACCAAAAAATAAGTACAATCCCTGCTACAAAAAGCAAAGCTTTACGAATCAACTTAAATACAGACATATACGGTACCTTCGCAGAAATTGGTGCTGGGCAAGAAACGGTTCGAAATTTTTTTAGAGCTGGAGCATCCTCTGGAACAATTGCGAAAGCAATGAGTGCCTATGATAAAGATTTTTCTGATGCTATTTATGGGATTGAGGAAGACAAACGCTATGTAACAGAGCCTCGATTAAAAAGAATGTTACGTCATGAAATTGACTTAATTGAGGATCGTCTAAGCAGAAATAAACATCCTGATAAATTATTTTTCTCATACGCAAACACGGTTGCTACCATCGATTTTGCTAAAAAGTTTAAGGGCCATGGTTGGGTCGGAATCCGATTCCAGCTAGATCCTTTAGAGGATTATAATGAAATTATTTTACACCTTCGTTTTAAAGAAACAGATGCTCGATTACAACAAGAAACTTTAGGTATTTTAGGAGTAAATCTAATTCATGGTGCATTTTACCTAAATGACAACCCAAAAGAATTGGTAAAATCATTCTATGACAATTTAGATGGAGATCAATTAGAAATTGACATGATCAATTTCTCTGGACCTCGTTTTATGTATGTAGACAATCGTTTAATGAGTCTACAACTCCTTAAAAACGGGATGACAAATGCAGTGATGTTTGGTCCTGACGGAATCAATCTTCTACCTGCACAAGTACTTTATAAAAAAAATATTTTAGCGCTGCGTGGAAGTTTTAGACCGGTAACAAAGGTAAATATGGACATGTATGAAAAGTCGAAAAAGCTTTTCTTAGCAGAAAAAAAAGTAAAAGAAGAAAACACACAAGTCATTTTTGAAATTACGCTTAGTAATCTTCGTGCCGAAGGAGAAATTAACGAACGAGATTTCTTAGATAGAGCAGAATTATTGTGTTCTTTAGGTCAGAATGTAATGATTACCAATTTTCAACAGTATTTTAAATTGGTTGAATATTTTAGTGAGTTTACAAAGGAAAGAATGGGACTCGCAATGGGCGTTTACAACTTAATTCAGATTTTTGACGAAAAGTATTACCGCAACCTAAGTGGGGGTATTTTAGAAGCTTTTGGAAAACTTTTCTATAGAGATTTAAAAGTATATATGTATCCATATCACGATCAAGAGACTGGAGCGTATATCAATAGTGAAAATTTAAAAGTCCCTCCAAGAATGAAAGAATTGTATAAATTCTTTAATAATAATGGGAAACTTGTAAATATTGATGACTTTGATGCTGAAATTTTGGATATTTTTTCTAGAACAGTTTTAAAAATGATTGTCAAAGGTGATGATGGATGGGAGCACATGTTGCCTAAGGGAATTGCTGAAACAATTAAAGCAAAAAAACTTTTTGGATACTCTAAATCAAAATCTAGAAGACAACTTTAAACTTTTTCTAATACGAGCCGTCTAATCTTAAAATAATTTAATTGACAGACGAAGTCACTTTAATACATCAGTTAAAAGAAACGAAAAGCAAAGAGGCAGCTTTTCGCGAATTAATTTCGCAATACAAAGAGCGATTGTATTGGCATATTCGTAAAATTGTAATTTCTCATGACGATGCGGACGATGTATTGCAAAATACCTTTATCAAAGTTTTTAAAAATATTGAGACTTTTAAAGGAGATAGTAAATTGTATTCTTGGATGTATCGAATTGCAACCAATGAGTCCATTACATTCATCAATAAAAGAGCAAAAGACAGAAAGGTAGCGATTTCAGAAATTCATTCAGAACTAGCAGCAACACTTCAAAGTGATGTTTATTTCTCTGGTGATGAGATTCAACTCATCTTACAGAAGGCAATTGCAACATTACCAACAAAGCAACAATTAGTTTTCAATATGAAGTATTTTGATGAATTAAAATACAGTCAAATGTCTGAAATACTAAGCACTTCTGTGGGCGCATTAAAGGCGTCTTATTTTCATGCAGTAAAAAAAATCGAAAAATATATTCAACAAAACAATAATTAAACCTTCTTTAATTATCGAGGTCTAAGAAAAAATGAATAAAGAATTAAAAAATAGCGAAAAATTTATCCATCAAGTGGTTGGAAAGGAAACAGGCTTCTCTGTTCCTCAGAATTATTTTGAAGAAATTGAAGATAATTTCTCTACACATTTGTTTGAAGAAAAAAATAGTAAAAAAATAACCTTTGAAATTCCTAATAATTATTTCAACACCATAGAGGACAAAATTTTACTTAAAGTGGTCGTAAACAAAAAACCGATAAAGGTCATTTCACTGAAACAACGCATTCTCAAAAGAGTTCCTTTAATTGCAGCATCAGTTGTTATTTTATTCATTGGTTTGAATTCTTTTAATTTTGAAGTACAAGCACTACCAACATTTGATGTTATTTCAGATGTAGAAATGGAAAATTGGCTGGATCACAATGCAAACAATATCAACATAGAAGAACTGGGAATAATTTTTGCTGAAGACGATTTATTGGACATTGATTTTGCTTTTACAGAGATTGAAGAAATCAATATAGAGCGCTATATATCTAATAATGATGATTTAACAACTCTAAATGAACTTTACTAATATGAAAAAATATCTATTCAGTCTTTTTGTAGTTCTCGTTTTTTGCTTCTCTACAAACGCACAAAAAAGAAAAGGGCATAAAGAAAAAATAAAACTATTAAAAATCTCTTACTTAACAGAACAGTTGGATTTAACTGCTTCGGAAGCAGAAAAATTTTGGCCGATCTACAATAGACACAATAAGAACATTCTTGATTTTATGGCTAAAAAAGCTGATGCAATAAAAAAAGAAATAAACGTTGTAAAAGAAATCGATAGCATAGATGAAAGAAAAGCACTAATTCTATTAAATTTGACTCAATATCTTGAAAGGAAAAAATTTGAAGAGAGACAGAATTACATCACAAAGCTGAAGACGATACTTCCGATTAAAAAAATATTAAAATTACAAATTGCAGAAAAAGAGTTTGGCAAAAAGTTAATGCGGAAATATCGACACAGAAAAAATAAGAACCTACAAAAAAAAGGAAGCGACTAGCTTCCTTTTTTATTTAATTAAATGCATACAAATGAATAATTCTGGTTTATTACTTGTGAAAATTTTCAACCATATGGTAAGTTCTTTCACTTCATAAGGCAATAATCTCGTTAATGCCTTTTCTAATTCTTTACAAAACAAATCTGAATTAAAGCTCACTTTTTTCAGTATGGTTTTAGTGTACTCAAACATTGCTCTTGCCATAAATTTAAGATCATTTAAATGATAACGTGTTCTTGTTAAAAATATTGTTTAGGTATCAATATATCTCAAAATTAAGCAAAAAAAAAACGATTCTCTTGTTAGAGAATCGTTAAAATATAAGTAAAAATTGTATGCTTTATAAAGCGTTGATTTTAGAAACTAAAGCGGAAGCTTTTGTTTCTAATTCTACACTGATTCCTTTATAATGCGCTTTTTTGTTTTCTACATTTTTTGCATTTAATTTTGCAATTAAATCATCGAAAGTAGCAATTGCCTCATCAATAAGAGCTTCAGAAGCTTTTACATCTGCTTTAGGGTTTAGTAATTGATAAACGTAACATTCTTCAATTAAATCTCCTAAAGTGTAATTAATATCTTTTTTTAAGTTTTTTATGCTTGCCATAATCTTATTTATTTATTGGTGCAAAAATAGTTTATTTATTTAAAAGAGCGTTATAACTTCTTTTATATTTAAAACAGTTTTATAAATGGATGCTGACTTCTCTTTTTCAGAAACTTCTTCATGCATCCAAGTGGTATGGAAAGGAACATGAATTGCAGCTGCACCAACTTCTAACAAAGGCAAAACATCAGACTTCAAAGAGTTTCCAATCATTAACAATTCCTTGGGCTCGATCTCTAAATGCTTTATTAACTTCAAATAGTCTTTCGGTTTTTTATCACTCATCACCTCAATGTGGTGGAAATACTTTAATAAACCTGATTTTTCTAACTTCTTTTCTTGATCTAATAAATCTCCTTTTGTTGCTACTATTAATTTATAATCGTTTTGTAGCGTTTGCAAGACATCTTCAATACCTGCTATGAGTTCGATTGGTTTTTCGAGCATTGCTTTTCCAATATTTACTATTTTTCCGATAGTGGTTGGACTAATTTGATTGTTGGAAAGCTCTAATGCACATTCGATCATAGACAAAACAAAACCTTTAATTCCGTACCCATAGAATTTTAAGTTTTCTATTTCTTTCTTAAAAAGTTCTTGATCAATTTTATTTTCAGTTTCGTAGTTTAAAAGCAGTTTTGCAAATTCATGCTCTGCATCTCTAAAATAGGTTTCATTGATCCATAAGGTATCATCTGCATCAAAAGCAATCACTTTTATGTCTTTGTACATTTTGATATTTTATGGTTGATTTAAATATTTCTTTGCGTTCTCTAAATCTTCTGGAGTATCTATTCCAACAGTTTCAATGTCCGTTTCGATCATTTTAATTTTTTTCCCAACTTCTAAATATCGGATCGCTTCAATCTTTTCTGAAGCTTCAAGCGGAGTTACCTCTAAATGATAAAAATCAATTAATGCCTGTTTTCTAAAGGCATAAACACCCTTATGCTTGTAGTATTTCACTGGCAAACCTTGGTCTCTTTGAAAGGGAATGACACTTCTTGAGAAGTACAAAGCAAATCCGTTATTGTCTGTAATTACTTTTACATTGTTTGGATCTTCAATGGCCTTTTTGTTTGTTATTTCAACTTTCAATGAAGCCAAGTCTATTTCTTCTGTGATATCATTTTTAAAAGCAGCAATCAACTTTGATAACGAAACGGTATCAATAAATGGTTCATCGCCTTGCACATTAATAACAATATCTGCATCCAGGTCCTGAACAGCTTCAGCGATTCTATCAGAACCACACTCGTGTTCCTTTTTACTCATGAGTACCTTTCCTCCTGCATCAGAAATATTTTCAGCAATCACTTTTGAATCAGTGACCACATATACCTCCTCAAACAGACAGGTACTTATCGCAGCTTCATAGGTTCTTAAAATCACTGACTTCCCAACTAAATCTTTCATTAATTTACCTGGAAAGCGAGTTGCACTATAGCGCGCAGGAATCATTGCAATTATTTTCATATGAATTTGCTATTTGATATAAACTTCTAGTAATTTTGATTTTTCTCTAGCGACTATGTTGAATTCTTTCATACAGGCTGGTACTAAAAGCGTCTCTCCTAAATATAAGCTTTCTTTTTGTTCTTCAGATTCGAACGTTACATTTCCTGCAACGCACATATAAATAACAAAACTATCTTTCTTTTGGTGATTGATTTCAACCTTTCCTAATAAAGGCAGTATACTGGTTGTAAAGTAAGGATTGGATATCATTTCTGAAGTGCTATTTTCTTTTTCTGAATAGAGGGCCTTGTAAGAATCTTTAGCATGATAATTAATCGCATCTTTTGCTGCTTCGGTATGCAGTTCTCGAAAAGTACCGTCCGCATTTTTCCGTTCCCAATCATAAATTCTATAGGTAATGTCTGAAGTTTGTTGAATCTCAGCAATTAAGGTCCCTGCTCCTATTGCATGAATGGTACCGGTTGGAATGTAGAAGGCATCCCCTTCTTTAATCGATTCTGTATTTAAAATGCTTAAAAGCGTATTGTTTTCTATATGAGTATTAAACTCCTTTACTGAAGAGTTCTTTTTATGTCCAATAATTAGATTTGCATTTTTTTCTGCTTGCAAAACATACCACATTTCATTTTTCCCAAAAGATTGATGGCGTTTTTTTGCCAAATCGTCGTTTGGGTGCACCTGAATGCTCAATGCCTCTTTAGCATCTATAAATTTTATAAGTAATGGAAAATCATTTCCAAACTGCCTGTACACTTTATCTCCTAGTAAATCGTTTTTGTACTTTATTATTAATTCGTTTAAAGCTGTCCCTTTCAATTCTTTGTTAAGCACAATGGATATTGCTTCCTTTATCCCAGAGATTTCCCAACTTTCTCCAATATTTTTAAGCAAAGACTTTTTACCCAATATAGAGGTGAGTTTTTCTCCACCCCAAATTTTATTTTTCAGAATGGGTTCAAACTTTAAAAATTGATAAATGCTCATGCGTTGATTGTGTGCTATTTTATGCCCCAGAATAGGTTACAAAATTTCTAGGGGTTTCATATAATGTTACTTTCAAGTCTAAGTGCTGCGGCAATAATTTTCTTAATTTCTCATAAATAACAACCGCTATATTTTCGGCTGTTGGGTTTAGGTCTTCAAATTCTGGAACTTCTATGTTTAGATTTTTATGATCAAAAGCTTCTTCAATTTCAGATTTTATGTAATTCTTTAAAATACCTAAATCATAAACATAACCTGTTTCAGGATCAATTTCACCGGTTAAGGAAACAATTAATTCATAGTTATGTCCGTGAAAATTAGGATTGCTACATTTATTAAAAACTTCAAAGTTTTTTGCATCAGACCAATCTTTTCTATATAAACGGTGTGCACTGTTAAAATGTGCTTTTCTATGTACGGTAACTTTAGGCATTTTTTAGTTTTTGATAGGATTCTTTAAAAATAATTTTAAACCACTCAGTGTAAATTTCTGGAGACTTTTCAATATCGTTCTTTACGGCTTCTAATGGCATCCATTTATAACTTTGTACTTCTTCGGTGTTGATTTCTGGCTCCTCTTCAAAAGCGCCCACCATTACATGATCCAGTTCATGCTCTGTAAGCCCATTGTCAAAAGGAGCTTTATATACAAAAGAAAACACTTCCTTGAGATCGGTTGTAAATCCCATTTCTTCGTGAAGTCTTCTAGTGCCAGCTTCGATATTGGTTTCGCCATCTCTTTGATGCGAACAGCAAGTATTTGTCCAAAGTAAGGGAGAATGATATTTGTGTGCTGCTCTTTGTTGCAGCATTAAATCTCCTTTTTTATTAAAAATAAATACAGAAAATGCTCTATGTAAAACAGCTTTTTCATGTGCTTCCATTTTTGGCATCAATCCAATTTGATTGTCGTTTTCATCTACCAAAATAACTTGTTCTTCCATACTTACAAAAATAGTAAAATCAACTGACACTAACTTTTTAATCGATCGCAATTATTAAATTTAAGCTGTTTTTTTAGCCAAATATGATTTTTTGATTAATTTAGACACCAAAATGGATAAGACCAATCGTATGAAAAAAACATATCATTTTATAATTTTACTATTTGTTGCCAATTTTAGTTCTTGTACGGGCAACGATGTCGTAGATCCAAGTATTACAGAAGAAGATTTATTGGGCGCATGGGAAGTTTCTGAACTTTACACTGAAAACGGTACTACAGGAGTATACTTTAACGGACAGAGTATTACAGGAACTTATCATGGAGTTGGTAGCGATTTTGATATGACTGCTTTATTCGAAGGAAACCCAAATAACTTTTACACTTCAGGAAGTTTTACTTTTAACGGTACTATTTCATTTTTAAATGAACAATTTACAACCCAACAAGTCCTAGACAATATTCCTAGTATTCTATCTCCAGCATCCTGGTCACTGCTGGATAACACTCTTACATTTTCAAAGGAAGGTGAAACTATTTTATCTAGTATTGTTTATTTTAATAACGATACCTTGCGTCTAAAAAGTGCAATTAACGAAAATATTTTAGAGCAATTAGATGCTTTACAAATTCAACAGTTAAATAGTGTTTTAAACCTACCTGTAGATAGCTTGACTGTCAATACAGATATATACATTACATTGACAAAATAAAAACGAATTTTTCTCATCGTTTTTTTGAATTATAATTAGAGTCGAAGCAGTAAATCATGTTGTTTTGAGGTGTCAATTCAGAAAAGTAAAATCATTTTTCACGTTACCGACGAAGGGCTATCTTTGGGGGAAATAATTCTTATTCATGAAAATCAGATTCAAAATATTATTGCTGCTATTTTTCGTTGTTTTTTATCAATGTGAAAAAGAAAAAAAAGAGGCATTTAAAAAAACGCCTTTAACGTTGGAGAAAAAAGAAAAACAGATCGAAAAAGCTTGGGATAGTTTAAACAAGCAAAATGTTACTGCTTTTCTAAATGCCTATGGTGAAAAGAATAAGGAAACAAAAATCCTTATAAAAACAGCTTACGGAAACATTAAAATCCGATTATTTAAAGATACTCCGCTGCACAGAGCTAATTTTATTTTTTTAACGAAAATTAAGTATTTCGACACCACTGTTTTTTACAGAGTCGCTAAAAACTTCGTATTACAAGGAGGGAATTCTGATAATTTCCAGACTGTAAAAGATCGGTATAAATATGGTAATTACAAGTTACCTAAAGAATTCAGAAAAAAAAGAAAACATAATTATGGAGCATTGGCAGCAGCTCGGGATTGGAAAAATAACCCTCAAAAATTATCAAGTCCTTTCGAATTTTACATTGTTCAAAACCGAAAAGGGGCACATCATCTAAACAACGAACACACCGTTTTTGGGGAAGTAATTTCTGGTTTTGACACCATGGATAAAATTGCGAAAATAAAAGTCGGGGAAGACGAATGGCCAGAAGAAGACGTACATATGAAAGTTGAAATTTTAGATTGATATTTGCCGTTGTAAAACGTATCTTTGCAGCCTAATTTTCATTAATGAGTTTTTTAGAAGAAATTAAACGTAGAAGAACATTTGGAATTATTTCTCATCCAGATGCAGGAAAGACAACCTTGACAGAAAAATTATTACTTTTTGGAGGTGCCATACAAGAAGCAGGTGCTGTAAAAAATAATAAAATAAAAAAAGGGGCAACTTCCGATTTTATGGAAATAGAGCGTCAGCGAGGGATTTCTGTTGCGACCTCTGTTTTAGCGTTTATTTACAATGATAAAAAAATCAATATTTTAGACACCCCCGGTCACAAAGATTTTGCCGAAGATACCTTTAGAACATTAACAGCTGTAGACAGTGTTATTGTTGTGATTGATGTAGCAAAAGGAGTAGAACCACAAACGGAAAAATTAGTAGAAGTCTGTAGAATGCGAAGCATTCCCATGTTGGTTTTTATTAATAAATTGGATAGAGAAGGGAAAGACGCGTTTGACTTATTGGATGAAGTTGAACAAAAATTAGGATTGCGTGTAACCCCAATGAGCTTCCCTATTGGAATGGGATATGATTTTAAAGGAATTTATAATATTTGGGAAAAGAAATTAAATCTATTTTCTGGTGATAATAAAACTTCCATTTCTGAAGGGATTGAATTTGATGATTTATCAAATCCTAAACTCGATGCGATTGTTGGAGAAACTGCTGCTGAAACATTGCGTGAAGAAGTAGAATTAGTAGATGAAGTATATCCAGCATTTAATCAAGAAGCCTACTTAGCAGGAGAACTCCAACCTGTTTTCTTCGGTTCGGCTTTGAATAATTTTGGTGTCAAAGAATTATTAGATGCATTTATAGAAATTGCACCCCCACCATTGCCTAAAAAAGCAGAAGAACGTCTGGTAGATTCAAAAGAAGAAAAAATGACCGGTTTTGTGTTTAAAATTCATGCCAACATGGATCCTAAACACAGAGACAGACTTGCTTTTATAAAAATAGTTTCAGGAACTTTTAAAAGAAATGCTCCCTACCTCCATGTTCGAAATGGTAAAAAGGTGAAGTTCTCAAGTCCGAATGCTTTCTTTGCTGAAAAGAAAGAAATTGTAGAAATCTCATACCCGGGTGATATTGTAGGAATCCACGATACTGGAAACTTTAAAATTGGAGATACCTTGACAGAGGGTGAGCAATTAAATTTTAAAGGAATACCAAGTTTCTCTCCAGAGCACTTCCGTTATGTAAACAATGCCGACCCGATGAAATCCAAACAACTATTCAAAGGTTTGGATCAATTAATGGACGAGGGAGTTGCGCAGCTATTTACCTTAGACACCAATGGAAGAAAAGTAATCGGAACGGTTGGAGCCCTTCAATACGAAGTAATTCAATATCGACTTGAACATGAATATGGTGCAAAATGTAGCTACGAAAACCTACAAGTTCATAAAGCATGTTGGGTAGAGCCCGAAAACAGTAAAAATGCAGAATTTCTTGATTTCAAGAGGGTCAAACAACGATTTTTGGCAAAAGACAAAGAAGGTCAATTGGTGTTTTTAGCAGATTCTGCTTTTACCATTCAAATGACACAAAGCAAATACCCCACCGTAAAATTACATTTCACAAGCGAATTTAAACACTAAAACAATTAATTATGAATAACGGAATATACGCAAAATTTACAACCTCAAAAGGTGAGATTTTGGTACGATTAGAAGACGAAAAAACACCCGGAACCGTTGGTAACTTTGTTGCTTTGTCTGAAGGAAATTTAGAAAACCAAGTAAAAGCTCAAGGAACCCCATATTATGATGGTTTAAAATTCCATCGGGTAATTCCAGATTTTATGATCCAAGGAGGATGTCCACAAGGAACTGGAACTGGAAATCCCGGATATAAATTTGATGATGAATTTCATCCAGATTTAAAGCATGATGCCCCTGGAAAATTAGCCATGGCTAATTCAGGTCCCGCGACAAACGGGAGTCAGTTTTACATTACCCACGTCCCTACTCCATGGCTAGACAACAAACATACTGTTTTTGGTAGTGTTGTAGAAGGTCAAAATATTGTAGATACTGTTGTGCAAGGAGATACCCTTACATCAGTAGAAATTATTCGAGTTGGAGAAGCGGCTGAAAAATTTAATGCAGTGGAAGCATTTAGAACTTTTGAAGGTGCTAGAGAAATACGTGAGGCAGCAGAAAAAGCAGCTCAAAAAGCATTGTTAGATAGCGTTGCAGCTGGCTATGAAGAAACTGCAAGCGGATTGCGCTACCAAATCTTACAAAAAGGAACTGGAAAACAAGCCACAAAAGGAGCAGGTGTTTCTGTGCATTATAAAGGGCAGTTGTTGGATGGAACGGTATTCGATTCTTCCTACAAAAGAAAAGAACCAATCGACTTTAATGTTGGAATTGGACAAGTAATTGCAGGTTGGGATGAAGGGATCCAGTTGTTAAAAGTAGGTGACAAAGCACGTTTTGTCATCCCTTCGAATTTAGCTTATGGAGCAACAGGTGCCGGAGGAGTTATTCCACCAAATGCTACCTTAATTTTTGACGTAGAATTGATGGGTGTAAAATAAAAATACACGCTCAAACGAACGATTATAAAAGCTCAGTTATTTCAAACTGAGCTTTTTTACTTTTTTTAAATAACTAGCGTTTTATTCCTTAACAAAAATAGTACATTTGCAGCATGCGAATAGATATCATTACTGTTTCACCCGGATTATTAGAAAGTCCTTTTAATCATTCAATCATTAAAAGAGCCCAAGAAAAAGGCTTGGCTGAAATCCATTTACATGATCTTCGAGATTTTGGTTTGGGAAACTACAGACAAATAGATGATACACAGTTTGGGGGCGGTGCAGGAATGGTTTTAATGATAGAACCCATTGCAAATTGTATCAAAAAATTACAAGAAGAACGTGTTTATGATGAAATCATTTACATGACACCAGATGCCAAAACATTGAACCAATCTACCGCAAATGCGCTTTCAATGAAGGAGAATATACTAATTTTAACAGGACATTACAAAGGGGTTGACCAGCGAATTAGAGACCTATACATCACGAAAGAAATTTCTATTGGAGATTATGTATTGACGGGTGGAGAGTTGGCAGCCGCGGTTTTAGTTGATGCTGTTGTACGTTTAATCCCAGGTGTCATTGGCGATGAACAATCTGCATTAACAGATTCATTTCAAGACAATTTATTATCTCCCCCTGTGTATACAAGACCATCGAACTTTGAAGGCATGAAAGTTCCAGAGATCTTATTATCGGGTAATTTCCCAAAAATTGAGGATTGGAGAAGTGACAAAGCCTTTGAAAGAACAGCACAAATAAGACCTGATTTATTAGATAAAAATCCATAGCATTTTCATTGATAAAAAAAATAATATTTATTTTAAAAAAAAATTGTCAATACACAATTATAAAATATTAATTTGGTTAATCGGATTCCAACTTTTTCGGCTGGTGTTGTTGCCTTTTATGGGTTTAATGCCACAAGATGCCTACTATTATTTATACGGACAAAATTTATCGCTTTCCTATTTTGATCATCCTGGAATGATTGGCTACCTCCTTCGGTTTTTTACAGAACTTTTTGGGACTTCCGTTTTCGTTGTAAAGTTTACGGATTTTTTCATCACTTCCCTCACCCTATTATGTTTCTATAAATTAGCTTCTTATTTCTTATCAGCACATAAACTGGCACGAGCACTAGTACTCATTTCTTCGACAATTTTTATTTCCATCTTATCTTTCAACTCCACACCAGACGTCCCGCTTTTGTTGTTTTGGACACTCAGTTTAATCTGTCTTTATAAGGCTATTTTTGAAAACAAAAAATGGTTTTTCATTTTGGGAGGCATCGCAATGGGATTGGCATTTAATAGCAAATACACTGCTTTATTATTACTAATAGGATTGCTCTCATTCCTTCTATTCTCAAAAAAACACAGAAAACTATTAATTTCTCCTTGGCTTTGGGGTGCTATCTTAGTAACCATTGCAGTAACTTTTCCAGTTTGGTATTGGAACTATCAGCATGATTTTGCTTCATTTAGATTTCAATCTTCAAAAAGAACCCAATCGATTTCTGAATTTAACATTTCGCCCAAATACTTTTTAGGGACTATTGGTCATCAAATATTGCTATTACTCCCTGTATTGTTTTTCATTTTTGTGAGCTTTACTTTTAAATATTGCAAACGAGTACTCCTACACTTTAAACTACCACAAGCGAAAACACTATTTTTGTTGGCGTTTTTTATACCAACTTTTGTAGGCTTTTTCGCGTTGACTCCAATTTATTGGGTGAAATTAAATTGGATGATGCCTTCCTATATCACTGGAATCATCTTAGCGGGAATGTTTGTCAGCAAGAAATTATTGAAAGTTCAAATATACTTTTCTATTGTTTTCCATCTGCTAGTAAGTCTTCAAATTCTCTTCTTCGTAGTTCCAATTAAGAGTGATGATACTTGGGTTGGCTGGAAAGAATTGGGGGAAGAAATAAGTGCCCTAAAAGAAAAAAAAGCAAGTACGTTTGTATTCTCTAACGACAATTACAAAACCTCTGCAGCGTTAAATTTCTTTATGAATGAAAAGGTATATGCGCAAAACATTATCGGTTTGCCTGCTTTACACTTTGATTATTTGGGAGATGATTTAAGTGCATTAAGAGGAAAAAACGCCCTCTTTATAGATTCTGACGAACGTTTTAAAAATGAATTTCTTTTAGAGAAAGCAAATCCGCTTTTGAGTAATTACTTTGCAACAGTCACACAATTAGCCCCTATTATTATTAAAATAAATGAGCGAGAGCGTAGAAAATTTTGGGTTTTCTTTTGTACAGATTATCAACCAAAAAAATAATCTTTATTAATTTTAGTAATCAAAAAAAAATCCTATTTTTGCACTCGCTAAATTAACCTCTGACGAAGAAATCGTGAATGTTGTTTTACAAAAACTATTAAATTAAAATATGGAAGCTTTAATAAAATTTGTTCAAGACGAATTTGTAACAAAAAAAGAATTTGCAGAATTTGCTGCTGGTGATACAATCACTGTATACTACGAAATTAAAGAAGGAGAAAAAGTAAGAACTCAGTTTTTTAGAGGAGTTGTAATTCAAAGAAGAGGTACTGGTCTTTCTGAAACTTTTACCATCAGAAAAATGTCTGGAACGGTTGGTGTTGAAAGAATTTTCCCAGTGAACTTACCTTCGATTCAAAAAATTGAAGTGAACAAAAGAGGTAAAGTACGTAGAGCTCGTATTTTTTACTTTAGAGGCCTTACAGGTAAAAAAGCAAGGATTACTGAAAAAAGAAGATAATCTCTTTAACATAAAAGCATTGAAAAGCGTTGTGATATTTCACAACGCTTTTTTTATGAACAATTGTGAATAACGACAGTTAATAAAGTGTTGATTTCTAATTCCTTAAAAATTTTAAAAAAACAAAAAGCTGTCTTATATTTGAAGTGTAGTTTATTAGTATTTATAAAATAACGGTCACCTGATATTTTAAGAAAGCGCTGATAAACTTCATAAAGTAACGTTCTTTATACCTTGTTTTATTTGAATTCTTTGCTAAAATGAAAATTCTGAGTAGGTCGTTGCAATAATTATGAAGGTAATGAGCAATACTGAAAATGTATAATTAGTAAATTAAGTATCGAACGAAATTAAAACAATTGAATCACTCCTAACAAACATTGTGAACACAATTTGTAAGTAGGATTCAAAATGAAATAGTATTTATTGTTTCTGCTACAAAAGAATGATAAGATCTAGATATTTATCAGCTCATTAGTAATATAAACTTGCTAAATCCTATTTCAAAAAAGCCATATTCTATAAGAAATTATTGAATATGGCTTTTATCTTATACCAATAAACCAATTTTCACACTTCTTTTTGTATTTATCGCAATTAAACCTTTTAATAAATAAGGATTTAACAGTATAAATATCAGTCTTAATTCTTAAATTTGCGCAGCTTATTTTAAGCTAAATTCAATCGATTTCGAGCTAACAGGCTTTTTAAAAAATATATCAAATAATGGCTAAAATTTTTTACACTAAAACAGACGAAGCACCCGCTTTGGCAACACGTTCTTTTTTACCTATTGTAAAGGCGTTTACAAATTCATCTGACATAGAAATTGAAACAAAAGACATTTCTTTAGCAGCAAGAATTTTAGCAAATTTCCCAGAATATTTAAAAGACAGTCAAAAAGTAGAGGATGCATTGACTCAACTGGGAGAGTTAGCAAAAAAACCTGAAGCAAACATTATTAAACTCCCTAACATTAGTGCTTCAGTGCCACAATTAAAATCAGCAATTGCTGAGCTACAAGCGTTGGGCTATGCATTGCCAAACTTTCCTGAAGATATAAAAACCGAGGAAGATAGAGCGATTTTAGCGCGTTATAACAAAGTGAAAGGTTCAGCAGTAAACCCAGTTTTAAGAGAGGGAAACTCTGACAGGAGAGCTCCAAAAGCCGTTAAGAATTACGCTAAAAAGAACCCACATTCTATGGGCGTTTGGACTGCAGATTCAAAAACTCATGTAGCAACAATGACTGAAGGTGATTTTGCACACAATGAAAAATCTTTAACATTAGTTAATGCGACAACAGTTCGCATTCAACATATCGCATCAAACGGTGAATCAACTGTTTTAAAAGAAAATATTCCTCTTTTAGCAGGAGAAATCATTGATGCAACCACCTTGAGCAAAAAGGCTTTATTGGCTTTCTTAGAAGCAGCAATTGCCGATGCAAAAAAACAAAACGTATTGTTTTCATTACACATGAAAGCTACAATGATGAAAGTTTCTGATCCAATTATTTTTGGACATGCAGTCAAAGTTTTCTTTAAAGACTTGTTTGCAAAGCACCAAGATGTTTTCGATGAAATCGGAGTCAATGTAAACAATGGTTTTGGCCATTTGATAAGCAGCCTAGAAAACTTACCCACGGATAAGAAAAATGAAATTTTAGCGGATATTGAAACAATATTCTCTAACAATCCAGCAGTAGCTATGGTAGATTCTGACAAAGGAATTACCAACCTACACGTTCCCTCTGATGTCATTATTGATGCTTCCATGCCTGCAATGATTCGTACTTCTGGTCAAATGTGGAATGCCGCTGGCGAACTTCAAGACACCAAAGCAGTGATTCCTGATAGTTCCTATGCAGGAATTTATACTGCAACAATTGACTTTTGTAAGAAACACGGGGCATTTGACCCAACAACAATGGGAACGGTTCCCAATGTTGGTTTGATGGCGCAAAAAGCGGAAGAATACGGTTCGCACGACAAAACATTTGAAATTGCAACCGATGGTAAAGTTTGTGTGATTGATGCGCAAGGAACTACAATAATTGAGCATGCTGTTGAAGCAGGTGATATTTGGAGAATGTGTCAAGTAAAAGACGCACCAATTCAAGATTGGGTAAAGCTTGCCGTTACAAGAGCAAAAGCTTCTCAAACTCCTACTGTTTTTTGGTTGGATGAAAACAGGGCACACGATATTGAAATCATTAAAAAGGTAACTACTTATTTACCAAACCATGATACAACAGGCTTGGACATTCGTATATTATCACCCATAAAAGCAACCGAATTTACGCTAGAAAGAATCAAAGACGGGAAGGATACAATTTCTGTTTCTGGGAATGTATTGCGTGATTACTTAACCGATTTATTTCCAATTTTAGAATTAGGAACATCCGCGAAAATGTTATCGATTGTTCCATTAATGAATGGTGGAGGATTGTTTGAAACCGGTGCAGGAGGTTCTGCTCCAAAACATGTTCAACAATTTGAAAAAGAAAATCATTTACGATGGGATTCTTTAGGTGAATTTTTAGCCCTAGCAGTTTCTTTGGAGCATTTAGGATCAACTACAAACAACCCGAAAGCAATCGTATTATCGGAAACTTTAGACGATGCAACCGATAAATTCTTAGACAATAAAAAATCGCCCTCAAGAAAAGTGGGTGAATTGGACAACAGAGGGAGTCACTTTTATTTAGCAATGTACTGGGCAAAAGAATTGGCTTCACAAAACAAAAATACTGAATTAAAGATTCAATTTACTCCAGTAGCAAAAAGCTTGATGGAAAATGAAAACCGCATTATAAACGAACTAAAATCAGTACAAGGAACCCCTGTAAACCTCCAAGGGTACTACCTTCCTAACGAAGATATGGTTATTTCAGAAATGCGTATAAGCAAAATCTTAAAATCAATTTTAGCAACCATCTAATGCGATTGTATTTCTAAAAAAGAGTACCCATTGGTGCTCTTTTTTTATTATCATAAGTAATTTTTTGGATTAAAAACAGTAAAATGGTTATAAAATAGGTGGTAATTATCACTGATTCGTTTAACGTTTCCCTATTTTTGCTTTACAAAAGAAGTGTACATGAAATATCAAAATAACATTCTATTCCTTTTTACATTTTTACTATCCATCACAATATTTGGTCAAGAAAATTACACCCTTAGTGGAACTGTTTATGATCAAAGTAGTAATGAAACACTCATTGGGGTCTCCGTTTACTTTCCAAACTTAAAATCAGGAACGAGTACGAATGAATATGGTTTTTACTCGATTACCATTCCCGCAGGAAAACACGAAGTTTATATAAGTTACTTGGGGTATAAAACGATAACTGAAACGATCGATTTAACAAAAAAGAACACAAAAAATTTCTATCTTTTTGAAGATGCTGAAAATTTAGATGAGATCATTATAGAAAGTAATATTGAAAAGACAAATATTAAAACCGCTCAAATGAGTGTCAATAAATTGTCGACCAAAACAATTAAGCAGATTCCTGTAGTATTAGGAGAAGCAGACATTATAAAATCTATTATTCTATTGCCTGGAGTAACAAGTGCTGGCGAAGGAGCTTCCGGCTTTAATGTAAGGGGTGGGTCTGCTGATCAAAATTTAATTCTATTGGATGAAGCAATCGTTTTTAATTCTTCTCATGTTTTTGGTTTCTTCTCGGTGTTCAATCCAGATGTTATTAAAGATGTACAGCTATACAAAGGTGGAATCCCTGCAAGGTATGGAGGGCGACTGTCTTCGGTATTAGACATTTACCAAAAAGAAGGAAATAATAAAGTATTTAAATTGACAGGTGGTGTGGGATTGGTCTCAAGTAGACTATTGGCTGAAGGGCCTCTCAAAAAAGGAAGAAGCTCTTTTTTGGTAGGTGGAAGGGCTTCTTATGCGCACCTTTTTCTACCACTTGTAGACAATGATAACAAAGCCTATTTTTATGACCTAAATAGCAAAATAAATTATCGATTTAACAGAAATAACAATCTTTTCTTTTCTACTTATTTTGGAAAAGATCTATTTGGCATCAACGAAAGTTTCGTAAATACCTATGGAAATACGGTTGCAAACCTACGTTGGAATCACTTATTTTCTGACAAACTGTTCTCTAATTTATCGTTGATTTACTCAGATTACTTCTACGGGCTCACACTCGATTTTGTAGGTTTTGAATGGGATTCGGGGATTACGAACTACAATATAAAATACGATTTCGATTATTTTATAAAGGACAATTTTAAATTGAGTTTTGGTGTAAATGACATCTACACACAATTTAATCCGGGAAAAATTATTCCAAATAGAGAGGATTCAGGAATTTTGCCAGAAAAATTAACGAATAAGTATGCCAATGAATTTGCAGCCTATATAGAAGCTAATCACAAGATCAATAGCAATTTTACATTCAAATATGGGCTTCGTTACAGCAACTTCAAACGATTGGGGCAAGATGAATTGAACACCTATACAAATGACACGCCTGTACTTTATAACCAAGAATTACAAAAATATGAATCTGCTGTTGCATCGGGAGTTGTAAACTATAAACGAAGTGATGTTCTTGCCAATTTCGGAAATTTTGAACCAAGAGTTTCTTTTTCATATTTACTGAATGATGACAGTGCTGTCAAAGCAAGTTATAACAGAATGGCGCAGTATTTACATTTACTCTCCAATACCGCCTCTCCTACTCCATTAGATATTTGGGCACCAAGTGGAAGTTTTATCAAACCACAATTACTAGATCAATTCGCTATTGGATATTTCAAAAATATAAAAGAAGGAGCGTATTCATTGGAAACTGAAATCTTTTATAAAGACATTCAAAATCGGATAGATTATATTAATGGCGCCAACTTAGTAGCCAATAATGAAATTGAAACTGTTATTTTAAATGGAAAAGCAAGAGCGTACGGGCTCGAATTTTTACTCAAAAAAAATGAGGGAACTGTTAAAGGATGGATTGCTTATACACTCTCTAAATCTGAACAATTAACGGCAGGAAGGAACGAAAATGAACCTGGAATTAATAATAGTAAATGGTACAACACACCCTTTGACAAAACACATGACATATCAATAAATGCAAGTTATGAGCTGAATGAAAAATGGAAATTTAGTAGCAACTTTCTTCTGCAAACAGGACAACCTACTAATTATCCAGTGGGCCAATTCCAATTTCAAGGCTTGAATGTTCCAATCTACGATGACAATCGTAGAAATTCGGACAGATTACCCGCCTACCACCGATTGGATATTTCTGCTACTTTAACACCTAGCAAAAATAAAAATAGCAGCTGGAAAGGAGAATGGGTTTTTGGTTTGTACAATCTATACAATCGTAAAAACGCGGCCTCTATTTCATTCAAGCAAAACCAAGAAACCTATAGAAATGAAGCTATAAAAACATCCATTTTTGGGTTGGTACCTTCTGTAACGTATAACTTTAAATTCTAAGACAAATGAAAAAATTAGCCCTTTTTATATGTTGCTCAATCTTCCTTTTTAACTGTGAAGAAGTTGTTGAAATTGATGTTCCAACTGGAACACCAAAACTAGTAATCGAAGCTCTCTTTGAAGTCTATTTCGAGGAAATCCCTGTATCTACAAATACCATTGTAAAACTCCGCTTATCTGCGGGTTATTTTGACGAAGAGCTTCCTGTAGTAACCAATGCAATTGTGACTTTAGAAGATCTATCAACCAATAGCATAATTTCTTTTGAGGATGTTGATTTTGATGGAAATTACATCCCAACAAATGCTTTTATCCCAGAAGATGATGTCGAGTATGAGTTGTCTGTAACCTATAATACTGAAGTTTATAAAGGAAAAGCAAGCAAGACAAAAACTCCTTTATTTATCAATGTTGAACAAGGTAGTAAAACACTCTTTTCGGGCAATGAAACCGAAGTCATTGTAGAATTTTCGGATGATGCATTGGAGGATAACTTTTATCTATTTGACTTTTCAAATAACTTGTATTTATCGATAGAAGACCGTTTTTTTAATGGTTCTGATTATAATTTTTCCTTTTTCTATCAAGAGGAAGAAGTAGAAATTCCTTCAGACGTTTTGATAAAAATGGCAGGGGTTTCTCAAGATTATTACACGTATTTTAGAGTATTAACCAATCAGAGTGGTCAAAGTGGTGGTGGTCCTTTCCAAACAATTCCAAGTTCATTGTTAGGCAATATTGTAAACACATCCAATGCTGATAACTTCCCTTTGGGCTATTTTAACATCTCAGAAACGGCAACCTATACATTGAGCTTAACAGAATAAACAATACTGAGAACATTCAATACATGCCTCAAAAATTGCCTTAAAAAGTGTATTTTTGAGGCATGCCATTTATAAAAACAACCGAACAAGATTCGAATTACAATCATTTGGAGAAAATGTCAATCACAGAGGTGCTGACAAATATCAACAAGGAAGATAAAACGGTAGCTTTTGCTATCGAGAAAGTAATTCCCAAAATAGAACAACTCACCAAAGCGATTGTTCATCAACTTAAAAAAGGCGGACGTTTGTTTTATATTGGTGCTGGTACAAGTGGTCGATTGGGGATTTTAGATGCTTCTGAATGCCCGCCAACATTTGGTGTTTCACCAGATCTAGTTCTTGGTTTGATCGCGGGTGGTGATGCTGCAATACGAGATGCGGTTGAGTTTGCCGAAGATGCAACAGATCAAGGATGGAAAGACTTAAAAAAACATGGGATTACAAATAGAGATGTCGTTATTGGAATTGCTGCATCTGGAACAACTCCATATGTTATTGCAACATTAGAGAAATGCAATCAAGAAGACATTATCACAGGATGTATTTCATGTAACAAAAACAGTCCTTTGGCTGCTGTATCAAAATTTCCAATTGAGGTAGTTGTGGGTCCTGAATTTGTGACAGGAAGCTCTAGAATGAAAGCGGGTACTGCACAGAAAATGGTTTTAAACATGATTTCTACAACGACCATGGTGCAGTTAGGAAAGATAAAAGGAAATAAAATGATTGATATGCAGCTTTCTAACAATAAATTAGTAGAACGAGGTATTCGGATGCTAATGCTAGAATTAGAGATCAATCAAAAGACTGCAAGTACTTTATTAAAAAAACATGGTAGTGTTAGAAATGCTATTAAAAATTTCAACTTATGAGCACCGATGTAAACCTTCTTGGAAAAGCACTCATCAGATTAGCCATCTTGATTCTCTTATTCATTATATCTCCGATTTCGTTAACAATCGCTTTTAAAGCAATCAAACGATATCCTGATGGTCTTGCTCATGGACTGGCTACTCTTAGCCTAATCTTGGCTGGAATTTTACTTGTTTTTACGATCTATTTTGCTTTTAAAACATTTCTTAAAATTTCTGAAGCTATTTTCAATAAATAATCCCTTTTTTTCATTGTAAAATGTTTACATCTAACGGAATTATAATCATATTAGCCTATCCAGATACGGTCGTTAAACCCTCTAAAAGGGATGTAATAAGTACTTTTTTGCCCTACTTAGGCATTGGAACTAAAAACGGAATTCAAGCTGGGCATGCTGCTTTATTGTTAATTAAAAAAGGCGTTTCTGAGATTAATTATTTCGACTTTGGAAGGTACATCACAACTTTTAAAAATGGGCGAGTCCGCTCAAAAGAAACAGATTTTGAACTCCACATTCCAATTTCAGCAAAATTTGAAAAGGGATCGTTATCTAATTTAGAGGAGATCTTAGTATGGATTGAAAGTCATCCTGAAAAAACACATGGTTTTGGAAGAATGATTGCAAGTGTAAATGAAGAAATTGATTATGAAAAGGCTATGAACTTTATAAATAGTTGTATCAATCAAAAAGAAATTCCGTACGGTGCATTTATTAGAAATGGAACTAACTGTGCACGATTTGTTACCGACACATTGAGAACTTCCACGCTTCAAAAAAAAATTAAAACAAAACTTACCATTTCATACTTATGTACACCAAGTCCTATTAGAAATGTTTTAAAGGGAAGAACGATAAGTAATATTTATCAAATATATAATACAAAAGTATCTCTTTATACGAACAGGTCTATTCTTAAAGAATATACATCTTGTTTTTTTAATAAATTTGATAGAACACCCTCTTTAATAGAAGCTGAAATTCAAAATAAATGGCTATTTTCTTTAAAAAATGGAACTTGGCTCACTGGATGTGGAAGTGGTGCTTGGTTTACAATTGAAAAAAAAATAAATACAACTACCTACAAAGTGGCAAGATATACCTATGCTGGCATTAAAGATTTTGAAGGGGTTTTTAAGATTTCTGAAAATGGTTTTGACATGAATTTAGAGTATCAATTTACACATCCTACAAATTGCCTGGAAGCCTTTATTATTCAGAAGGAAAAAAAGTTTACTTTGAGAAGAATAAGAAACTAAATATTAATTTTTGGTGTGGTCGGATTGTATCCAAAATCGGCATCTTGCAATTCTATACCTAATTGATTGACCAAAAATCCAATACTTGCAAAATGATGAATTGCATGAGAGTGTGCATAGGCTAAAGCATTTTCCAGGGTATAATTAATGGTAATATCTCCGTTTCCTAGATTATCGGTCACCGAAATTATTTTTGTAAAGTCTTCATTTTTAAAATCATTTAACTGTTGAATCGTTTCTTTAATGTAGCGAATCCCTTCTTCTGTTTGCGCTTCACAGATTGTATTTCTCTTTCGATCTGAAAAATCTACATGACCACTTTCGAACCCCTTAATAATAGAAGTAAAAGCATCTAAAACATGTCTTATATTGCACCCAATACTAGAAAAATAGGGAGGAACTGTAGCGTTACTGTACTCACTATCTGTAATTGAATTCAACAACTGAATGCCACGTTCTAAGTTTTCTACTATTGCTCTTATCATAAAAATATTCTTTACTTTTTACTTGTCATAAGTTCTAAATTGAATGCATAATCTCAGTATGCATGGCTTTTTTATAAAATAAAAAAACCCCCATTTTATTATGTGGGGGCTCTAATTTATAAAAACAAAATACATTAACGTATTAATTTCTTGTATTTTATTCGTTTTGGCATTAAATCACCACCCAAACGTTTTTTCTTATTTTCTTCATAATCTGAAAAAGACCCTTCGAAAAAGTAGACTTGACTATCTCCTTCAAAGGCCAAAATATGAGTACAAACTCTATCTAAAAACCATCTATCATGACTAATTACAACTGCACAACCTGCAAAGTTTTCTAATCCTTCTTCTAAGGCTCTTAGTGTATTTACATCCAAGTCGTTTGTTGGTTCATCTAGAAGCAATACATTTCCTTCTTCTTTGAGAGTCATTGCCAAATGCAAACGGTTACGTTCTCCTCCAGAAAGTGTTGAAACCTTTTTGTTTTGCTCACTTCCGGAAAAATTAAAACGGCTTAAATAGGCACGAGAATTTACTTGCTTCCCTCCCATCATAACTAAGTCTTGTCCATCGGAAAAGTTTTGCCAAATAGATTTTTCAGCATCAATATTGCTATGCGCTTGATCTACATAGGCCAATTTTGCGGTTTCTCCCACCTTAAATGTTCCTCCATCTGGATTCTCTTCTCCCATAATCATCCTAAAGATGGTTGTTTTACCGGCTCCGTTCGGACCAATGATCCCTACAATTCCTGCTTGTGGGAGATTAAATTCTAGATTTTCATACAGTAATTTATCTCCATAGGCTTTAGAAACTCCAGCTGCTTCAATAACATTGGTTCCCAAACGAGGACCGTTAGGAATGTATATTTCCAACTTTTCATCTACTTGCTTTTGATCTTGACTCATCAATTTGTCATAATTCTTCAAACGTGCTTTTTGCTTTGTTTGACGTCCTTTTGCTCCTTGACGAACCCATTCTAATTCTCTTTCCAATGTTTTTTGACGTTTAGAAGCTGTTTTGCTTTCTTTTGCCATTCTTTGCGATTTTTGATCCAACCAGGAAGAATAATTTCCTTTCCAAGGAATCCCTTCTCCTCGATCCAATTCTAAAATCCATCCTGCTACATTGTCTAAGAAATATCGATCATGAGTTACCGCTATTACAGTTCCTTTGTATTGTGCCAAATGATGCTCTAACCAATGTACCGATTCTGCATCTAAATGATTGGTGGGTTCATCTAATAATAGAATTTCTGGCTCTTGCAACAACAATCTACAAAGGGCAACACGTCTTTTTTCTCCGCCAGATAAAACACCAATTTTCTTATCCGAATCGGGAGTTCTTAAAGCGTCCATCGCAATTTCTAGTTTGGTATCTAATTCCCAAGCATTTGCTGCATCAATTTTGTCTTGCAACTCTGCTTGTTGGTGCATTAGTTTCTCCATCTTATCTGCATCAGAATAGACTTCTTCCAAGCCAAACATGTCATTAATTTTGTTGTATTCTTCTAATATTGCAACAGTTTCAGCAACCCCTTCTTTTACAATTTCTAGAACTGTTTTTTCTGGATCTAACTGAGGCTCTTGTTCTAAATAGCCCACATGATACCCAGGAGAAAAAGTAACATCTCCTTGAAAATTTTTCTCTACCCCAGCTATAATTTTCAATAGGGTTGATTTACCGGATCCGTTTAAACCAAGAATTCCAATTTTTGCTCCGTAAAAGAAACTTAAATAGATATCTTTTAATACTTGTTTCCCTGTAGATTGATAGGTTTTAGAAACCTTATTCATCGAGAAAATTACTTTTTTATCGTCTGACATTTTTATATTAATGTAAAATTTAATCTTAAATAATTATACTCTTCCTTTCAATGCATTAAAAACCCATGCAATGGCAAAAAAACCGCCACCAACAGCACCGAAGCCCCAAGCTGACACTTCTCTATACTTAATAAGCCCTAAGGCAATTAAACCCAATCCTACAATTATCATTATAAGAGTTGCCCACGAAAGGACTGTATTTTTGTTCATCATTTTCTTTATTATTTAGGGTAAAATATTGTTTATTTTTAATTGCAAAAATAAAAAATTGAATCTTTCTATGTTTAAAATCTTCTATTTCTTCCTCTACCACCTCTCCCCATGCCATTGCTAGGTGGTCTTGCACTAGTGTTTCTGGGACGTTTTGGCAATAATTCTCTTTTCACATTTTTCTGATACTTTATCCACTTCTTGTATTGTTTTTTTGACAAGACAGTTTTGAAAGCACTATTAATGGTTTCTTCAAATTTTGCAACAGAATCTCTGATAGGCAAAATCACCATTTCTATATTTTTACGAAGCTTCCTTCTGAGGTCTGGATTGGTTCTAGATTGTTCTCCAATTGTATTGACCAAGACTTCCAATTCGCGTAACTCTTGAAAGTTTAAAAAAGAAATGTTTTTGATTTTACTATTGTAATTTCGGAGTTCTTTCGTGGTGATTTTTTTTAACGCTTCACTTTTTACTTTAATTTTTTTGGGTATTTCATCTATATTATAATAAAAAATATTTGCAGCATTTTTAGCATTATATTTTAACATTTTAGGGGGTTCCTGAGCATTCAGTAAAAAACTTTGAAACACTAAAAGTAGGAGGACTGTTTTTTTCATAGAAATGAGATCTAAAGTACTGTATTTTTTTAAAAAATATTTTGTTCCGTAAAAGTAATTAAAAATCTATAAACGAGCAGCTAATCTTGCCCCTTGATTGATGGCTCTTTTTGCATCCAATTCAGATGCAAAGTCAGCTCCACCAATAACATGCACCGTTTTCCCAGCATTTATTAGCGGTTGATGTAGTTCTTTAAATGGAGTTTGACCTGCACAAATTACAATGGTATCCACCTCTAAAATTTTGGTTTCTTCATTTTGAATGTAATGCAGTCCTTTATCGTCTATTTTCGAATACCTAACATCTCCAATAAATTGAACTTTTTTCTTCTTTAAAGTAGATCTGTGAATCCAACCTGTAGTTTTACCTAAATTCCCTCCAAACTTTCCTTTACTTCTCTTGAACATAAAAATTTCTCTTGGTGAGGGATGAAATTCAGTTTTTACGTTCTCGATACCACTTCGAGCTTCTAGGGATTTATCGATTCCCCATTCTTTTAACCAAGTATCTATATTTTGTGAGGCAGCAGCTCCGTCATGCGACAAATATTCGGAAACATCAAAACCAATTCCGCCAGCACCAATAACTGCAACTCTTTTACCTACTGGTTTTTTAAATTTTAAAACGTCTAGATAACTCAACACTTTTTGATGTTCAATTCCTTCAATTTTTAAAACTCTTGGTTGAATTCCAGTTGCTAAAATTATTTCATCAAAATCTGAATTTATTAAGTCTTCATTAGTAACACGGGTATTTAATTTGAGTTCAACCCCTTGCAATGCTATTTGTTTGTTAAAATAACGCAACGTTTCATAAAATTCTTCTTTTCCGGGAATCTGTTTTGCAAGATTAAATTGTCCTCCTATTTCTTTATCAGCGTCGAATAATGTTATATTATGACCTCTTTGGGCAGAAATTGTTGCTGCTGCTAAACCTGCGGGTCCAGCGCCAATAACGGCAATTTTCTTTTTATTTTTGGTTGGAAGATAGTTCAATTCTGTTTCATGACATGCTCTTGGATTCACCAAGCAACTTGCCACTTTTTGCTCAAAAACATGATCTAAACACGCTTGGTTACAACCAATACATGTATTTATTTCATCTGCCTTTTCTGCTGCTGCTTTATTCACCCATTCTGGATCTGCTAAAAAAGGTCTTGCCATGGAAATAATATCTGCATCTCCATCTGCCAGCACTTTCTCTGCAGTTGCTGGCATATTAATTCTATTTGTGGTTACTAATGGAATTTTAATTTCTGCTTTCATTTTTTTGGTGACCCAAGTAAATGCTGCTCTCGGAACTGAGGTCGCAATCGTTGGAATTCGTGATTCATGCCAACCGATACCCGTATTAATAATGGTAGCGCCCGCTTTTTCTATTGCTTTTCCTAATTGTACAACTTCTTCCCAAGAACTTCCATTTTCTACTAAATCTAACATCGATAATCGATAAATTATGATAAAATCTGGACCAACAGCTTCTCTTGTTTGGGTAACCAATGCAATGGGCAAGCGCATTCTATTTTCATAATCACCTCCCCAACCATCAGTTCTTTTATTGGTTCTCTTTGCAATAAACTGATTGATTAAATACCCTTCAGACCCCATAATCTCTACACCATCATATCCTGCTGTTTTTGATAATTTAGCACAGTTTACAAAATCGCGAATAGTTCTTTGAATTCCCGACTGAGTCAACTTAAAGGGTTTGAAAGGGGTTATTGGTGATTTTATTTTAGAAGGAGCAACATTAAAGGGATGGTATCCATAACGCCCAGAATGTAAAATTTGCATACAAATTTTACCTCCTTCTTTATGAACTGCATTGGTTATTTTTTGGTGTTCTTTGGCGTGTTTCTTGGTAGACATTCTCGCTGCAAAGGGACCGGTCCAACCTTGAATATTTGGCGAAATCCCACCAGTAACAATAAGCCCTACTCCTCCTTTAGCACGTTCTGCATAATAGGCAGCTATTTTATCAATTCCGTTTTTTTCTTCTTCTAATCCTGTATGCATAGAACCCATCAGAATTCTATTTTTTAAGATTGTAAACCCTAAATCTAAAGGCTCAAAAATATGTTTGTATTTCATTTCTATTCAAGTTAAATTTACTATGCATGCATAACATCTAGCAAGATACCTTTTATTTATTGAATGAAAAAACGAATGAAATTGAATCTAACTAAAAAACTCCTTGGAAGGTCTTCATTAATAATAATTTTGGAAAGAAAACTTCAGAAAAAAGTAGCAAATATATTTGTAAAGATCAATATAAATAGCCCATTTTACCTTGTTGATAATCACGCATTGCTTCTAATATTTCAGTTTGGGTATTCATAACATAGGGACCATATTGAGTCACTTTTTCTTGAATAGGCTCCCCGGATAAGATTAAAATTGTACTGGTTGTTTTTACTTCGAATTTGATTGAATTTCCATCTTGATTGAAAACAATCATTTGATTTTCACCTTTTTGTAAAACTGCAGTATCATTTACTAAAATGCTGCCCTCTAATACATATATCAAAGACTGGTGATTTTGTGGAATATCAACTTCAAGCATTCCATTTTCTTTTGCTACTACTGTAAAAACATTAACAGCTGTTTGGGTTTTAATCAATCCGATTTGCTCTTTTTGACTTCCTGCAATTATATTTAATTGTACTTTTTGATTCTCTGAGAATATTTTAGGAATTTGAGTTGCTTCTAAATGTTGATAATTTGGAGGCATCAACTTATCTTTTGCAGGCAAATTTAGCCACAACTGAATTCCTTCCAGGGTACCTCCTTTTTTTACAAATTCTTTGGTAGGAGCTTCTGCATGAACAATTCCGTGCCCTGCAGTAGTCCACTGAACATCTCCTGCTTTCACAACCATCTCATTTCCAAGTGAATCTCTATGAAATTGCTCACCTTTAAAAAGCAATGTAATTGGCTCAAAACCTCTGTGAGGGTGAGGTCCTAAATCGAAAGGATTGTTAAATTCTGAGATTGCATAAGGACCATAATGGTGAAGTAAAATGAACGGATCTACATTTTCGACTCCTTCTGAGGGTAATGGTTGACGCAATCGTATGGGCCCCATATTTACAAATGGGCTTGCTATATTGTGTTGGATCGATTTGAGTACTTTCATTTTATAAATTGTTTTTTAGGAATGGATGTTTTTTTATCTAATTTTATCTAATAAATTACTTAAAACGGCTGCATCTTCCTCGGATAATTTATCTAAAAAAGTAATATTTCCATTTAAATCAATCGAAGTTAATAGGGATAGGCCAGCTTTTGTAATTGTAACATAAACAACTCTTCGGTCTTCTTTACAGCGCATTCTTTCAATCAATCCTTTTTCACACAGCTTATCCATCAAACGGGTGGCATTTGGTGCACGCTCTATCATTCTATTTTTAATGAGTTGTACCTTGATTTCTTTTTTTGCACCTCTTAAAATTCTAAGAATATTGTACTGCTGGGGAGAGATTCCATAAGGTTTGAAAAAATCATTCTCTTTGCTATTCAACCAATTTGCAGTATACCTTATGTTGATAAGTGCTTTTATTTTTTCAGACACAAATTGAGACTGTATGTCTTTACCAATATCTCCCATAACTATCCTTTTAACATTAAACTTTACATAATTTTATTGAATTCATCTGAGGATGGTACTCGATAAATTTTATCATCGACAAAAAGAGTTGGCACTTTTACATGCCCATCATACAATTATTTGGAATGCATTTTTGCAGTTTCGTCTTTTAAAAGGTCTTTATATTCAAAAGAAATTTCTCCAATTCTTAAAAAAATTTTAAAAGCAACTGCATGTGCATGACCTTGCTTGGCCTATAGGCGTATTCTCATTCTTGTTTTTTTTAATCTGTGTCAAAAATACACTATTTGTATTTATTTCCCAAGGAATCTATTTTAAATGCAATTAATTTGTTTTGCAACACTTCTAATAATAATTGATTTTGATATTATAATATTCTTATTTTAGCATGCAGAATTTGTTCTTTTTATCATGAAAAAAATCCTATCATTAATAATCTTATTATCTTTTGTTTCTATCTTCTCCCAGAATGGTGCTTCCAACTGTGAAGGTGCTGAACCATCCTGTTCCGATGAAAACGGTGTTAAAATATTTCCAAATGTAACTGGATCCCCAGATGGTGGAACCATTGGATGTTTGGGACAAACACCAAATCAGGCTTGGTTTTTCATAAAAATTGATCAAACAGGCTCTTTAGAATTTGATATCATTCAAAATAGCTCATTCGATGTAGATGGAAATCCAAACGGCACCGACTTGGATGTTGATTTTATTGCATGGGGGCCCTTTCGAACTGCTGAAAATAACTGTTCTAGCTTAGAGTACAATGCAGGAATTGGTCAAAGCAACACCTCTGAATCTGGGGTTCTTAACAACTACTATATTGATAATCAAGACATGTCAAATGTTATCGATTGTAGTTATTCCAGTCGATTTATTGAAACCTTTAGAATTCCAAATGCAAATGCCGGTGATTACTATGTATTGTTGGTAACTAACTTTTCGAACGCTGATGGTTTTATCAAACTAGTTCAAACTAACTTTGGAGAGGCAGGTGCTGGTGTCACAGATTGTACTATTGTAGTAGGTGAATTGGGGCTGGATCAAGATGTATGTGTTGGAACCGATGTTGAATTAGACGCAACTCCAACTACTGGAACTGTAGATACTTACGAATGGCAGTTAGATACTGGGGCTGGATTCAATACACTTGCTGGAGAAATAAGTGCTACTCTAAATATCACAAATAATGTTTCTGGAATTTACAAAGCAATTGTTACGGATACTGAAGGAAATATTGGACAAGATGAAGTAGAAATCACCTTTTTTGACGTTCCAACCGCAACCACTCCGGACAATGTAGAAATCTGTGATGCAGATCGAGATGGATTTCATGCTTTTGACTTTGATACTGATGTTACTCCACAAATATTAAACGGCCAGTCTACAACCGATTTTGAAGTTTTATATTTTACAAGTTTTGCCGATGCGGAAGCAAATGTAGCAGGAACCAATATTAGTGGGAGTAGTTATACAAATGCAACTGCTTTTACATTGGAAACTATTTTTGCTAGAATCCAAAACATCGGTGTAGAAGCCTGTGGTGATATTGTCGAATTCACCATTCAAGTATTTGATGAACCAACTGCCAACAATCCTGGACCTCTTGTTTTCTGTGACGACAATGGGGACGGATTTCATACATTCAATTTCAAGGCAGATACCACACCACTGATTTTAAATGGACAATCTGACACGGACTATGAGGTGCTTTATTTTAACAGTTTGATTGCGGCTCAGGACAATATCGCAGGCACAAATTTGGACGATACCAACTACACAAACACAACTGCATTTTCTGTTGAATCTATCTTTGCTAGAATTCAAAACAACACCAATACAAGCTGTTTCAATATCATCGAATTTACCATTGACGTAATTGATGAACCCGTTGCAAATACGCCAACAAATATCGAAATCTGTGACGCAGATCGAGATGGATTCTATGCTTTTGATTTTGATACCGATATTACTCCGCAAGTGCTAGGCACCCAATCGGATACTGATTACGAAGTGCTCTATTTTACAAGCCTTGCCGATGCGCAAGCAAATGTAGCAGGAAGCAATATTAATGGAAGTAGCTACACAAACACTGCTGCATTTACATTGGAAACAATTTATGCTAGAATACAGAATGATGCCATTTCAAGCTGTAATCAAATTATCGACTTTACCATTCAGGTGTTTGATGAACCAACGGCCAATGACCCTGGAAATCTTGTTTTCTGTGACGACAACGGGGACGGATTTCATACATTCATCTTTGATACAGATACAACACCTGTTATTTTAAACGGGCAATCTAACACAGACTTTGAAGTACTTTATTTCAATAGTTTGGTTGCGGCTCAGGACAATATTACAGGTACAAATATTGATGGGACGGGTTACACAAATACAACGGCATTTACAATTGAATCTATCTTTGCTAGAGTTCAAAATAACGCCAAAACAAGCTGTTTCAATATTATCGAATTTACCATTGATGTGATTAATGAACCTGTTGCAAATACGCCAACAAATATTGAAATCTGCGACACGGATGGAGATGGATTCTATGCTTTTGATTTTGACACAGTTAGTACTCCTCAAATATTAGGGTCTCAATCGGATACTGAATACGAAGTGCGCTACTTTACAAGCCTTGCCGATGCCGAAGCAAATATAACAGGAACCAATATTAATGGAAGTAGCTACACAAATGCCGCTGCTTTTTCTATTGAAACCATCTTCGCTAGAATTCAAAACATCAATAATACAACCTGTGGAGATATTGTAGATTTTACCATTCAGGTGTTTGACAATCCAATAGCAAATGATCCCTTAGATGTTGAAATTTGTGATACCGATAGTGATGGGTTTCATACTTTTAATTTTGATGCAGATATTACTCCACAAGTGCTCGCAGGACAAGCTATATCAGATTTTACAGTGACTTATTTCTCAAGCCTTAGTGCTGCACAAGATAATATTGCAGGTACAAATTTAGACGGTACAAGTTATACAAACACAACCCCATTTGGAATTGAATCGATCTTTGTTAGAATTCAAAATAATGCAAACAACTCTTGTAGCGATATTGAAGAATTCACCATTCAGGTTTTTGACAACCCTGTTGCAAATGCTCCAATAAATATCGAAATTTGTGATACAGACAGAGATGGATTTCATGACTTCAATTTTGATGCAACGACTACTCCTCAAATATTAAATGGACAAAATACTTCTAACTTTGATGTCTCATATTTCACGAGCCTTACTGATGCTCAAAATAATATAGCAGGCACAAATATTAGCAGTTCAAGTTACACCAATACAACTGCTTTCACTCAAGAAACAATCTATGCACGAATTCAAAACAACGCAAATACAGCATGTAGTGCTATCGTCGCATTTACCATCAATGTAAATGATGTTGCAAGTCCAAATCAACCCACAATGTATCGCCTCTGTGATGATGAATTAAGTGGTTCTAACTCAGACTTAACTACGACTAGTTTTTTATTAGATACCAAAGACAACGAAATATTGGGTCTAACAAATTCGAATTTAGATTTTTTGATTTCTTACCATACAACTTCTGTTGGGGCTCAAACAAGTGCAACTACTGATGTGATTGATAAAACAGTTCCCTATACAGTAACAGATAGCCAAAATGTATTTGTTCGTATTGAAAATAGAAATAATCCAGATTGTTTTATCGCTGCCGATGACAGTATGGGCAGTACATTTACTTCTTTTGAATTAAAAGTAGACCCATTACCAACCTTAACAAATCCGGCTGAATTTATTCAATGTCACAATGAAATAGACCTTAGTACTACTGTTATTTTAACAGACGCCATTCCAATACTTTCTCCGAATTACATTGCAAATGGTGAAGTTTTTGAATTTTATGCCACAGAATCTGATGCCAATGCTGGAACTTCTGAAATTACAGGGTCAGATTTACAAACCTATCCTGTTACAGGAACAGGAGAAGCTTGGGTTCGAGTCTTTTCTGATCAAGGATGCTATCGCATTGGAAAAATTAATATTACCATTAATTTTAGTGCAGACATCCCTTATGATCGTTCATATACTGCCTGTGATGATTTCCTAGATATCGATGGAAATGACAACGCAAATAATGATGATACGGATGGAATTGCTACTTTTGACTTTAGCGCTGCTACGGATGAAATAAAGAGTTTCTACCCTGTAGCAACCAGACCCAATTTAAGCGTCTCATATTATGAATCAGAACTAGACAGAGCGAGTAATGCAAATGACATCAATAGCGAAATCGCAAATCATAGAAATAACAACGATCCAAGTTTTGCAAACAACCAAACCATTTATGTTAAAATAATCAACAATACAAATAATGGATGTACTGGAACCGCAAATATCTTTTTACAAGTAGACCGAGTTCCTACTGCAAACAACTTAGCACAACCGCTTTCTTTGTGTGATGATTTTGATTCGGGTTCTTCTGAGGATGGGGAGAACATCAACATCAATTTAAGACAAACGGTCAACGAGATCTTAGGACCTTCGCAAGCGGAAGCTGATTTTATCGTGACTTACCATACTTCGCAAGCGGATGCGTCTTCGGGGAATGCCCCTATTTTGAATGATACCAACTTTAGAAATACGGCTCCGGCGGGCTTTGTGCTTGGAACGGTAAGCCGACAAACAATTTATGTGCGGGTGGAGGATCGAAATAAAGTTCCGGCCTGTTTTAATGATCATCTTTCTTTTGATATTGAAATTAAACCTTTACCTGCTTTAGAGAATACGATTGCTGCTATTGAGATTTGTGATGTGCCTACGGCTACCGATAGTGATCCTAGAAATAGGGTTGCTCAAAACATTGATGCTACGATTAGGAATGCCGATATTTTAAATGGAAGGGATCCGAGTATCTTTTCGGTGCGCTATTACAAATCGCAAACCAATGCTTTGGCGGATGTGGACAGAATTGACATCGCAAACTTATTGGATTATGAGAATGATCCTGCGAACACATCGTTTCCTTTGAATGTAAATAGTGATGCTCCGGGGATTGAAACTCTCTTCTTTGTCATTTACAGTGCGGAGACGGGTTGTGCTTCGGAACCTTTTACGCTGGACATTCGCATTTATCCGGAACCTAATATTCCTGTTAACATCAACAATTATACGGATTGTGATACGGATAATAATGGGCTTGGGAATGACACGGATGGAATTCTTGAAAACATTGCTTTTTCTTCTAAAATAACGGAGGTACTGGCCAATTATACTACTGCGGAACAGTCTAATTTTACGGTCTCTTTTCACGAAAGTTTGGCTGATGCGCAAACGGGTAATGGGGCTTTGGATACGAATGCTTATATGAATACGGCGAACAATCAAACTATTTTTGTGCGGGTGTTGAACAATCAAACGGGCTGTGTCGCGGATGATTTGTCGTTTGATATTATTGTGAATCCTTTGCCTTCTTTTGATCCGTTGGATCTCTCTCAGGTGGCTTGTTTGAACAATTTACCTTTGACATTGCAGGTTGACAATCCTTTAACGGGCTATACTTATAGCTGGGTGGAGAATCTCTCTGGGGATGAAATTAGTACGGCACAGTCGGTGGACATTCGGGCCGGGGGTACTTATACTTTAACGGTAACTGACAGGGTAACGTTGTGTAACAGAATAGAAATCTTTGATGTGATCGAATCGGAGGCGGCCACCATTACGAGTGAGCTTGTGATGGTCATTGATGAAACTGCGGAGATTTTTGAAAATAACTTCTCCATTACGATTGACAGTACTCCGGGAATCTTGGGGATTGGCGACTATGAGTATGCCTTGTTGGATGAACTGGGTAATTTTGTCTATGGTTACCAGGACACTTTTGTTTTTGAGCAATTATCGGGGGGGTTTTATAAGGTATTAGTTCGGGATAAGAATGGCTGTGATGAGAATGGCATTCCGGCTTCTTTGGTGGTCCCTGTGGTGGAATTCCCTGACTTCTTCACACCGAATGGTGATGGTATTAATGATACTTGGAATATTAAGGGGACCAATAGCAACTACTTCCCTTCTAGCGAAATTTACATCTACAACCGTTTTGGAAAGGTGGTCGCTAAGGTGGATTTATCGGAACAGGGCTGGGACGGAACCTATAACGGAAAAAGATTGCCTTCGGACGATTATTGGGTGTCTATTAAATTGGTGCCCTTTGATACCAACAAAAAAACAATCTTTAAGACAGGAAATTTATCGTTGCTTAGAAAATAGCATTTTATTTTTTTATATTCGCGAATAAAAAATAAAATGAGGAAAATTCTTGTACTGTTACTTTTAATAAATTCCTTTTATCTTTCTTCACAAAACGATTGTTCCGATGCATTAATTGTTTGTGGAAACAGTGGCTATCAAGATTTGAATGCTACAGGTGTAGGAGTTCAAGAATTAAGCGGTTCTAATACCTGTGGTAGTCAAGAAAACAATAGTCTGTGGTTTCAAGTAAATATCAACACAGGAGGTAAATTAGGTTTTGTCCTTACCCCCACTTTTTCTGACGGAACAACAAACACCGATTTAGCGATCGATTTTGATTTTTTTATTTTTGGCCCTGATGTCAATTGTGGAGCCATTGGTCAAGCGATTCGTTGTTCAACCACAAACCCACAAGCAGCAGGGACTACCAGTAATTTAACAGGAATGAACAGCACAGAAACAGATACAGCTGAAGGTCCTGGAAATACTGGTAATAATTTTGTGCGTGAGTTAGACGTGATCGCAGGGGAGTCTTACTTCGTTGTTATTGATCGGCCAATAGGTACAAGTAATTTTAAAATTGATTGGACCGGTACCGCTACTTTTAACGATCCCCCAGATGCAAATCCTCCAGTTGCAGGAGCCTCTTATGACATCTTATTATGCGATTCAGATGGCGTAGATGACAACAGTACTAAATTTGATTTAACTCTAAATGAAACCTCCATTTTAGATGTACAAACAGGCATTTCAGTAAGTTATCATACAAGTAATAATGATGCAATTACAAACAACAATCCGATTCCAAACCCTCTAGATTATGAATCAACATCACAGGATATATTTGTAAGACTTACAAACACAACTACACTTTGTTTTTCTGTTACTGATTTTAAAATAAATGTGTTTACAGTGCCACAAGTCGCGTTACAACCTGGAAACTTAACTATTGATGATATTGATAATGATGGTGTTGAAATTGTTGACTTGACAGTTCAAAATTCAGATATATTAGGGGCCCAAAATCTCGCAGAATTTGAAGTGATTTATAGCACAGATGCAACTTTTAATTCTGTCATTCCAGATCCTATAAACTATATAGGCAACGCATCTTTAGAAACAGTCTATTTTAGAGTAGTGAATCAAAACAATGTAAGTTGTTATTCGGACGGTTCATTTACGATTAGCTTAATCGCAAATCAACCACCAGAACTTACTGCTAATAACAGAGTAGCCTACTGCCCTTTAAGTCAAGTTAACATTGCGCCTAACTTCTCTATCACAGATTCAGATGATTCAGGAATTGATGCTTTTTATGTTCAAATTTCCGCAGGATATTCAGTAGCAAATGATCAATTAATATTAACAGGAACCCACCCAACAATAAACGCCACATGGACTTCAGTTGAAGGGAAATTAACGCTAAGCCCCATAGGTGGAACTCAAATTTTATATACAGACTTAGAAGCAGCGGTTAGAGACATTGTTTTTGAAAGCACTGACCCAGCTATTAATACAGATCGCTTTTTTTCATTTACCATTGGAAGTGCCAACTACCTTCCCTCAACAGAGCATTTTTATGTTTTCGTTGAAGATCTTGATGTACAATGGTCTGAAGCGAAACTCTTAGCAGAAGCATCTAATTTTTATGGTCTTCAAGGATATTTAGCTACTATTCTCTCCCAAGAGGAAAGTCAAATATCCGCAGAACAAACAACAGGAACTGGATGGATTGGTGCGAGTGATGAAGACACAGAAGGTGTTTGGAATTGGGTTACCGGCCCAGAAGCTGGAACTAATTTTTGGAACGGTAATTTTACAGGGGCTGCTGTAGCAGGAATGTATTCAAACTGGAATACACAAGAACCCAATAATGCAGGAGACGAAGATTATGCTCACATCACTGACGATTCTATTGGAATAGCTGGATCCTGGAATGATCTACCAAATACAGGAGGTGGAGGCGCATATCAAGCAAAAGGTTATATTGTAGAATATGGCGGAATGCCAGGAGACCCCGTTTTAAATATTTCAGCAAGTACTAGTATTTATATTCCACAAATACTCACTACTGATAATGATGAATCCTGTTTTAACAATAGTGTTTCATTAACAGCAACCGTATCAGAAGGAGCAATTTATTGGTACGATGCACCAACTGGCGGAAACCTTGTTGGTACAGGAACCACCTTTACAACACCTTTATTAAGTAGTTCTACCAACTATTACGCAACAGCCTCTCCAGAAGGATGCACCAACACAAATAGAGTTGCAGTAACAGCAATTATCAATCAATTACCTACAGTAAATGACCCAATAACATTCTCAATTTGTGATGACGATCAAGATGGCTTTGTTTCAATGAATTTAACTTCTGTAAATTCGGATATCTCTACTAATTTTGCAAATGAAACTTTTAAATTTTACAAAAGTAATGCGGATGCAACTGCGGGTACTCCAGAAATTCCAGATCCAACAAATTATATCAATACCACAAATAGCGATGATGCCGTTTGGGTAAGAACCATTAGCTCAAGTAATTGTTACCAAATTTCCAAAATAAATATAGAAATTCGAAATACAGTAATTCCTGTATCTTTTGAAAAAGAATTTGTTGAGTGTGATGATTTCCTTGACATTAATGGAAACGATACAATAAACAATAATGATACCGATGGGATTGCTACTTTTGATTTTAGTTCGGTAACAAATGATATTATTGCATTATTTCCAACCGGCCAAACCTTTGATATTCGTTATTTTGAAACCCTAGCTGATGCCAACAACATCCAAAATCAAATTTTAAATACTAGCGCATATCGAAATATTAATTCACCAAATACACAGCAAATTTTTATTCGAGTAGAAAACACTGAAAATAATACTTGTTTGTATGTTGGAACCCATATTACACTTACAGTAAACCCAGTACCAATTGTCAATCCAATTGGTAACCTAGCGCTTTGTGATGATTTTATTGACGGAGATGATACCAATGGAGTTGTTCAGTATTTCAATTTAGAGAATCAGACATCCATAATTCTTGGAAGTCAAGACCCAAATAACTTTACTGTAACCTATCATGAGTTTGCTTCTGAAGTTACTTCTGGGGCAAATCCTTTGAGCTCACCGTATACCAATACAACTGCAAATCTACAAACGATATTTATCAGAGTCATCAACAAAACAACAGGTTGTTTGAATGGTCAATTTAGTTTTGATTTAATTGTAAACCCATTACCAAATTCAGCGGCAGTTGTAGAACTCAAACAATGTGATGATAATACCGATGGATTTTCTGACTTTAATTTAAACGAAGCTGCTTCGGATATTTCTGCCAATTTTAATAATGAAACCTTTGTTTTCTATCCTACCTTATTGGATGCGGAAAATGATCGTAATGCCTTTACTGCTGCTGAAGCGATTGTTTTTAGAAACCGAACCCAGACTTATGATTCTGTTTGGGCGAGAGCCATCTCCAATTTTGATTGTTATCGAATTGCAGAAGTGAAATTAGTGGTTTCCACCACTGGATTGCCTGCTTCTTTTCAACGCAGTTTTACTACTTGTGATGATTTCCTAGATATCGATGGAAATGACAACGCTAACAATGATGATACTGATGGGATTGCTACTTTTGACTTTAGCACTGTAACCCCTGAAGTAGTTGCAATATTCCCAAACACGCAACAACTTACTGTCACTTATTATAGAAATAGTGCCGATGCTTTGGCGGAAATAAATGCCATTGCTGATATTGCGAATTATCGAAACATTGGCTATCCGAACACCCAACAAATATACATTCGGGTTGACAGTGATTTGGATAACGACTGTCTTGGCTTTGGGCCTTTTATCACCTTAAATGTAGACCGAGTTCCTACTGCAAACAACTTAGCACAACCGCTTTCTTTGTGTGATGATTTTGATTCGGGTTCTTCTGAGGATGGGGAGAACATCAACATCAATTTAAGACAAACGGTCAACGAGATCTTAGGAACTACACAATCGGAAACTGATTTTATTGTGACCTATCATACTTCGCAAGCGGATGCATCTTCAGGGAATGCACCTATTTTGAACGATACCAACTTTAGAAACACGGCTCCAACTGCCTTTGTACCTGGAACGGTAAGTCGCCAAACAATTTATGTGCGGGTAGAAGATCGAAATAAAGTTCCTGCATGTTTTAATGATCATCTTTCTTTTGATATTGAAATTAAACCTTTACCTGCTTTAGAGAATACGATTGCTGCTATTGAGGTTTGTGATGTGCCTACGGCTACCGATAGTGATCCTAGAAATAGGGTTGCTCAAAACATTGATGCGACGATTAGGAATGCCGATATTTTAAATGGAAGGGATCCGAGTTTGTTTGTTGTTACGTATTACAAATCGCAAACGGAGGCTGTGAATGATTTGAACAGCTTAACGGTTGCAAATCTATTGGATTATGAGAATGATCCTGCAAATACTTTCTTCCCTGCGAATGTAAATAGTGATGACCCAGGGGTTGAGACGTTGTTCTTTACGATAACGGATGTCCTTTCTGGATGTCCTTCGGAACCCTTTACGCTGGACATTCGCATTTATCCGGAACCTAATATTCCTGTTAACATCAACAATTATACGGATTGTGATACGGATAATAATGGGCTTGGGAATGACACGGATGGAATTCTTGAAAACATTGCTTTTTCTTCTAAAATAACGGAGGTACTGGCCAATTATACTACTGCGGAACAGTCTAATTTTACGGTCTCTTTTCACGAAAGTTTGGCTGATGCGCAAACGGGTAATGGGGCTTTGGATACGAATGCTTATATGAATACGGCGAACAATCAAACTATTTTTGTGCGGGTGTTGAACAATCAAACGGGCTGTGTCGCGGATGATTTGTCGTTTGATATTATTGTGAATCCTTTGCCTTCTTTTGATCCGTTGGATCTCTCTCAGGTGGCTTGTTTGAACAATTTACCTTTGACATTGCAGGTTGACAATCCTTTAACGGGCTATACTTATAGCTGGGTGGAGAATCTCTCTGGGGATGAAATTAGTACGGCACAGTCGGTGGACATTCGGGCCGGGGGTACTTATACTTTAACGGTAACTGACAGGGTAACGTTGTGTAACAGAATAGAAATCTTTGATGTGATCGAATCGGAGGCGGCCACCATTACGAGTGAGCTTGTGATGGTCATTGATGAAACTGCGGAGATTTTTGAAAATAACTTCTCCATTACGATTGACAGTACTCCGGGAATCTTGGGGATTGGCGACTATGAGTATGCCTTGTTGGATGAACTGGGTAATTTTGTCTATGGTTACCAGGACACTTTTGTTTTTGAGCAATTATCGGGGGGGTTTTATAAGGTATTAGTTCGGGATAAGAATGGCTGTGATGAGAATGGCATTCCGGCTTCTTTGGTGGTCCCTGTGGTGGAATTCCCTGACTTCTTCACACCGAATGGTGATGGTATTAATGATACTTGGAATATTAAGGGGACCAATAGCAACTACTTCCCTTCTAGCGAAATTTACATCTACAACCGTTTTGGAAAGGTGGTCGCTAAGGTGGATTTATCGGAACAGGGCTGGGACGGAACCTATAACGGAAAAAGATTGCCTTCGGACGATTATTGGGTGTCTATTAAATTGGTGCCCTTTGATACCAACAAAAAAACAATCTTTAAGACTGGGAACTTTTCGTTGCTTAGGAAGTAAGAAATTAAAGTAGTATTTTTAGCCATTGAATTCTGATGAATAGATATGATGAAAAGAACTACCCCGTTACTTATTATCTTTCTTGTGTTATTTGGTTATTTTAATAAAATACAAGCGCAATTAAGTACAAGACATTTTATTCCCCCTTTAACCAACGCCGAATTTGGAAATGCAAATCCAGAAAATCAATATTTTTATATATCAACACCCAATGTTCAGAATGTAAACTATACCATTAAACAGATAGGACTTCCAGCAGCTAGTGATATTAATGGAACGGTAAACAATACAAATCCACAAGAAATATTTATTGGAACTGGAGCCACGCAACTTTTCCAAGAATCACCTCAAACAAGTACGGTAACATCGAATAAAGGCTATATTATAGAATCAGATGCAGCCATTTATGTCTCAATTCGTGTTTTAGCAGGTGGAGGAGCTCAAGCAGGAGCACTCGTTAGTAAAGGAAATTCGGCATTAGGAACCACCTTTAGAGCAGGGATGTTTACCAATGAAAGTCCACAGACAAATTACCTTAATTTTATTTCGGTAATGGCAACAGAAAATAACACGACCGTTAATTTTTCCGACTTACCTGCAGGAATTTCAATAGAAAATTACACAGGAACAACCCCCATTAATGTTATTTTAAACGAAGGAGAAAGCTATATCGTTGCAACAAATTCAGCGGTAAACACCGTAAATAGGGACGGCTTAATAGGAACACTTATCACCTCTGATTTACCCATTGTAGTTAATGCAGGCTCGGCAAACGGAAGTTTTCATAATGGTGGAGGAAGAGACTATGGAATCGATCAAATTGTAGGATTAGACAAAGTAGGTTCCGAATACATCTTCGTAAGAGGAGGCGGAACCGATAACTGGGAAAATATATTAATTGTCGCTCACGAAGACAATACCAATATGCTTATTAATGGAACAAGTCTTGCAACAGTTTTAAACGCAGGAGAGTACTATTTAATAGAAGGAGATCGTTTTGACACCAATGGAAATTTATATGTAGAAACCAATAAAAAAGTTTTTGCTTATCAAGGAATTGGAGCGAATACAAGTGAAGCAAATCAAGGTTTATTTTTTGTTCCTCCTTTGAGTTGTGAAAACCGTGGAGAGGTAGACAATATTCCTATGATTGAAAAAATAGGGACAACAACATTTACAGGAGGAATTACTGTAGTTACAAACAAAGGAGCTACCGTAAACATCAATGGTGTCGCTATAACAGATGCATCTTTAAATACCTCAGGACCTTTTGAAGTGATTGGAACAGGTTATGAAACCTACAAAGTACTAGATTTAACAGGCGATGTTGCCATCCAAGGATCTGGGGAATTGTATTGTGCCTATTTCAATCAAAATGGTGCTGCTACCTCAGGTAGTTTTTATTCAGGATTTACCGCAAAACCTGAAATCGATTTTCAAACTACAGTTGGCAGTTTGGGAAATTGTATTCCAAATATCACCTTAACTGCAGGGAACATAGGCGCATTTGACAGTTTTGAATGGCTTTATGACGATGGTACTGGATTTGTTGCTACAGGAGTGGTGCTAGACCCTACAATTACACCTACACTACCTGGGAATTATCAATTGGTTGGTTTTCTAGATTGTTCGGGATCCGAATATCGATCGATCGTAGTGCCTGTTAGTGTTTGTCCAGACGATGCAGACGGAGATTTAGTCATCGATAATTTAGACATTGATATTGATAATGATGGTATTTTAAACTGTGACGAATCGAATGGAGACGCTATTTTAGAGCTTTCAGACCTTAGTAACCCAAGTATTTTGTTTCTAGATACGACAACATCATCTTCATTAATCTCCAGTGTTGTGAATGTAAATTCAGGAACTATTTCGGGCACAAATACTGGGAACTTTCAAACGGTAATCAACCCAACCATAGGATCTGATCTTCTATATGAATTAAATTTCACCGAAAAAGTAAATTTAAAATTCACCCAAAATACGACCTTAGATCACACCGTTACTAGTGGAGAATTTTTTATCCTAAAAGTCGGGCCAAACAATAAAAATATTACTCTTTTAGATCCAGATGATCAACTTCTTGTAGACAGCAACTATGATGGCGTTTTTGAAGCAGGTATTACAAACATCTCTTCATCAGAAATTCATTTTAGATATGCTGCAAACACAACAGGAGCAAATAGTACTTTTCAATTTCTAGCGAGTAGAATTACTAAAATGGAATTCAAACACTTGAATTCTGGAATCAATACTGCGTCTACATTCAATGGAAATATTTCATTGACTTGTTTTTCCAGAGATTCGGATGGTGACGGAATTGAAGATGCTTTTGACCTAGATGCAAACAATGACGGCATACGAGATCTTTATGAAGCAACAGGTTTTAACGCAGTATTAACCAACAATGATACCAATTTAGATGGATTAGATGATTTATTTGATACCCTCACGACCAATTTGGATTCGGATTTTGATGGTGTTTTAAACTTTTTAGATATCGATGCAGATAATGACGGTATCTATGACCTATCAGAATTTGGGTTAACCCTTGCACAAGTAGCGGCATTGGATACCGATAATGATGGAGTGATTGACACATTGGTGGATAGTAATAACAATGGACTTCACGATGATTTTGAAGCATTAACCACAGCAGATACAGATGCAGATGGAACTCCCAATTTTTTAGATTTGGATGCCGATGCCGATACTTGTTTTGACGTTGTCGAAGCAGGTTTTACTGACAGTAACAATGATGGACTCTTAGGAGGAACCCCACTTACTGTTAACGAATACGGAAAGGTTACTAGTGGAACAGATGGATATACACCTCCCGATATAGCTTATGTTACTGCTGCCCCTATCCTAATAAATTCCCCATTTACAAATCAAACCTTTTGTGAATTGGAATCCAATACACTAACAATTGACACCAATGCAGAGAGTTTTCAATGGCAAGTGAGTAACAATGGAGGAACAAACTGGACAGCTATTGTCAATGACGCGATTTACAACAATGCAACAACTACTGTGTTGGAAATCACTGCTACGCCACTTTCATTTCACAACAATCAATATCGAGTAGTTCTAGGGAGGTCTGGAAATACTTGTGGGCTAATTTCTACTCCAATCACATTAACTGTAGACGCGCTACCAGTGGCAAATGACCCTCAAGATATCGAAATCTGTGACGCAGATCGAGATGGCTTCTACAACTTTAATTTTGATGCGGAGATCACACCTCAAGTATTGGATGGGCAATCTGACACTGACTTTGAAGTGCTTTATTTCTCTAGTCTTAGTGCTGCCCAAAACAATATTGCAGGCACAAATATAGATGGCTCCAATTATACAAATACAACCGCTTTTACATTGGAAACCATTTTTGCAAGAATTCAGAATCGTATCAATACAAATTGTGGTGCTATTGTAGACTTTACCATCAATGTAAATGATGTTCCTAATCCAAATCAACCCACAATTTATCGCCTTTGTGATGATGAATTAAGTGGTTCTAACTCAGACTTAACAACGACTAGTTTTTTATTAAATACCAAAGACAACGAAATATTGGGTCTAACAAATTCGAATTTAGATTTTTTGATTTCTTACCATACAACTTCTATTGGGGCTCAAACAAGTGCAACTACTGATGTGATTGATAAAACAGTTCCCTATACAGTAACAGACAGCCAAAATGTATTTGTTCGTATTGAAAATAGAAACAATCCAGATTGTTTTATCGCTGCCGATGACAGTATGGGCAGTACATTTACTTCTTTTGAATTAAAAGTAGACCCATTACCTAACATCCTCTTTTCTGTAGAACTCAAACAATGTGATGATGATATCGATGGGTTTTCTGACTTTAATTTAAACGAAGCTGCTTCGGATATTTCTGCCAATTTTAATAATGAAACCTTTGTTTTCTATCCTACCTTATTGGATGCGGAAAATGATCGTAATGCCTTTACTGCTGCTGAAGCGATTGTTTTTAGAAACCGAACCCAGACTTATGATTCTGTTTGGGCGAGAGCCATCTCCAATTTTGATTGTTATCGAATTGCAGAAGTGAAATTAGTGGTTTCCACCACTGGATTGCCTGCTTCTTTTCAACGCAGTTTTACTACTTGTGATGATTTCCTAGATATCGATGGAAATGACAACGCTAACAATGATGATACTGATGGGATTGCTACTTTTGACTTTAGCACTGTAACCCCTGAAGTAGTTGCAATATTCCCAAACACGCAACAACTTACTGTCACTTATTATAGAAATAGTGCCGATGCTTTGGCGGAAATAAATGCCATTGCTGATATTGCGAATTATCGAAACATTGGCTATCCGAACACCCAACAAATATACATTCGGGTTGACAGTGATTTGGATAACGACTGTCTTGGCTTTGGGCCTTTTATCACCTTAAATGTAGACCGAGTTCCTACTGCAAACAACTTAGCACAACCGCTTTCTTTGTGTGATGATTTTGATTCGGGTTCTTCTGAGGATGGGGAGAACATCAACATCAATTTAAGACAAACGGTCAACGAGATCTTAGGAACTACACAATCGGAAACTGATTTTATTGTGACCTATCATACTTCGCAAGCGGATGCATCTTCAGGGAATGCACCTATTTTGAACGATACCAACTTTAGAAACACGGCTCCAACTGCCTTTGTACCTGGAACGGTAAGTCGCCAAACAATTTATGTGCGGGTAGAAGATCGAAATAAAGTTCCTGCATGTTTTAATGATCATCTTTCTTTTGATATTGAAATTAAACCTTTACCTGCTTTAGAGAATACGATTGCTGCTATTGAGGTTTGTGATGTGCCTACGGCTACCGATAGTGATCCTAGAAATAGGGTTGCTCAAAACATTGATGCGACGATTAGGAATGCCGATATTTTAAATGGAAGGGATCCGAGTTTGTTTGTTGTTACGTATTACAAATCGCAAACGGAGGCTGTGAATGATTTGAACAGCTTAACGGTTGCAAATCTATTGGATTATGAGAATGATCCTGCAAATACTTTCTTCCCTGCGAATGTAAATAGTGATGACCCAGGGGTTGAGACGTTGTTCTTTACGATAACGGATGTCCTTTCTGGATGTCCTTCGGAACCCTTTACGCTGGACATTCGCATTTATCCGGAACCTAATATTCCTGTTAACATCAACAATTATACGGATTGTGATACGGATAATAATGGGCTTGGGAATGACACGGATGGAATTCTTGAAAACATTGCTTTTTCTTCTAAAATAACGGAGGTACTGGCCAATTATACTACTGCGGAACAGTCTAATTTTACGGTCTCTTTTCACGAAAGTTTGGCTGATGCGCAAACGGGTAATGGGGCTTTGGATACGAATGCTTATATGAATACGGCGAACAATCAAACTATTTTTGTGCGGGTGTTGAACAATCAAACGGGCTGTGTCGCGGATGATTTGTCGTTTGATATTATTGTGAATCCTTTGCCTTCTTTTGATCCGTTGGATCTCTCTCAGGTGGCTTGTTTGAACAATTTACCTTTGACATTGCAGGTTGACAATCCTTTAACGGGCTATACTTATAGCTGGGTGGAGAATCTCTCTGGGGATGAAATTAGTACGGCACAGTCGGTGGACATTCGGGCCGGGGGGTACTTATACTTTAACGGTAACTGACAGGGTAACGTTGTGTAACAGAATAGAAATCTTTGATGTGATCGAATCGGAGGCGGCCACCATTACGAGTGAGCTTGTGATGGTCATTGATGAAACTGCGGAGATTTTTGAAAATAACTTCTCCATTACGATTGACAGTACTCCGGGAATCTTGGGGATTGGCGACTATGAGTATGCCTTGTTGGATGAACTGGGTAATTTTGTCTATGGTTACCAGGACACTTTTGTTTTTGAGCAATTATCGGGGGGGTTTTATAAGGTATTAGTTCGGGATAAGAATGGCTGTGATGAGAATGGCATTCCGGCTTCTTTGGTGGTCCCTGTGGTGGAATTCCCTGACTTCTTCACACCGAATGGTGATGGTATTAATGATACTTGGAATATTAAGGGGACCAATAGCAACTACTTCCCTTCTAGCGAAATTTACATCTACAACCGTTTTGGAAAGGTGGTCGCTAAGGTGGATTTATCGGAACAGGGCTGGGACGGAACCTATAACGGAAAAAGATTGCCTTCGGACGATTATTGGGTATCTATTAAATTGGTGCCCTTTGATACCAACAAAAAAACAATCTTTAAGACTGGGAACTTTTCGTTGCTTAGGAAGTAAAGAAGTAATTCTATTTTAAAGGAATGAACTATTTTAGACCATAAAAAATGATTATTTTTACTGTCTAATAAATACATCCCCATGGATATAAACTTCAACAAAAACGAAGATTTTAATAAACTTTTAGTTTCAGATTTACGCAAACGCTTTGCCAAAGTAAAGCTGGGTGGAGGACAAAAACGTATCGACAAGCATCACGAAAAAGGGAAAATGACTGCTCGTGAAAGGGTAGACTACCTGTTAGATAACAAAACAAAGTCTATAGAAATCGCTGCCTTTGCCGGTGATGATATGTACAAAGAACACGGAGGGTGTCCTTCTGGTGGTGTTGTTGTAAAAATAGGTTATGTCAAAGGAAAACAATGTATTGTTGTCGCCAATGATGCAACCGTAAAAGCAGGAGCTTGGTTTCCAATTACGGGAAAAAAGAACTTACGAGCACAAGAAATAGCCATCGAAAACAAAATTCCAATCATTTATTTAGTAGATTCTGCGGGTGTATATTTACCCATGCAAGATGAAATTTTTCCTGATAAAGACCATTTTGGACGTATTTTCAGAAACAATGCCATTATGAGTAGTATGGGAATTACCCAAATTTCTGCAGTAATGGGAAGTTGTGTTGCAGGTGGAGCCTATTTACCTATTATGAGTGATGAAGCAATTATTGTTGACAAAACAGGTAGTATTTTCTTGGCCGGGAGTTATTTGGTAAAAGCAGCCATTGGAGAAAGTATTGACAATGAAACATTGGGTGGCGCAACCACTCATTGCGAGATTTCAGGAGTTACAGACTACAAAGCATTGGATGATAAAGATGCATTGGATAAAATTAAAGGTATTGTAGATAAAATTGGTGATTTTGAAAAAGCAGGATTTAGCAAAATCAAAAGTAAAGCACCAAAAGAAAATCAAGAAGATATTTTCGGGATACTTCCCAAAGAAAGAAATGCCCAATATGACATGTTGGAAATCATCAAACGATTGGTTGACAAATCAGAATTTGATCAATACAAAGAAGGATACGGACAAACCATTTTGACGGGCTACGCGCGCATCGACGGTTGGGCGGTTGGTATTGTGGCAAATCAACGAAAATTAGTAAAAACAAAAAAAGGAGAAATGCAATTTGGAGGGGTGATTTATAACGATTCTGCAGACAAAGCAACCCGTTTTATAGCGAACTGTAATCAGAAAAAAATACCCTTGGTTTTCTTACAAGACGTAACAGGATTTATGGTCGGAAGTAAGTCTGAGCATGGAGGGATCATTAAAGACGGAGCAAAAATGGTGAATGCAGTGAGCAATTCTGTTGTACCAAAATTTACGATTATCGTCGGAAACTCATACGGTGCAGGAAATTATGCCATGTGTGGCAAAGCTTATGACCCCAGACTAATAGTAGCATGGCCGTCAGCGCAATTGGCGGTAATGAGTGGAGATGCTGCTGCGAAAGTTTTGCTACAAATAGAAACCGCTTCTTTAAAAAAACAAGGAGAAGAAATCACACCAGAAAAAGAAGCTGCATTGTATGACAAAATAAAATCTCGATATGACAATCAGATTTCCCCTTATTATGCAGCAGCAAGAATTTGGACAGATGGAGTTATCAATCCATTAGAAACTAGAACTTGGATTTCTATGGGAATCGAAGCTGCGAATCATGCACCCATTGAAAAGAAATTTAATCTAGGCCTTTTACAAGTATAACCGAAGGCACCTAGACAGGAGTTTAGGGAAAACATTCAACAAACAATTGTGCAACAGTTTGCAAATTTTTACATTTGCTTACTATTACAATACTAAAAAAATAAAATTAGAAATGGGAAGAGCATTCGAATTAAGAAAGGGTCGAAAAATGAAACGTTGGTCAGCAATGGCAAAAACCTTTACCAGAATTGGTAAAGACATTGTAATGGCGATCAAAGAAGGAGGACCAAACCCAGATGCCAATTCCCGATTAAGAGCAGTCATGCAGAATGCAAAAGCTGCAAACATGCCAAAAGAAAATGTTGAACGCGCCATAAAAAAAGCGACAGATAAAGATACTGCAAACTATAAAGAAGCACTCTTTGAAGGATATGCCCCTCATGGAATTGCTGTTGTTGTAGAAACTGCAACTGATAATAACAATAGAACGGTTGCAAATGTAAGAGCCGCTTTCAATAAATGTGATGGAAATTTAGGAAACTCAGGGTCTGTCATTTTTATGTTTGATCATACTTGTACATTCACCCTTAAAAAAGAGGATATTACTACCGATTTAGAAGATTTGGAATTAGAACTCATTGATTTTGAAGTAGAAGAAGTTTTTGATGATGAAGAAGGAATCATCATTTATGCACCGTTTGAACAATTTGGTGCGATACAGTCTTTCTTTGAAAAAGAAAATATAGAAATTGTATCATCTGGTTTTGAAAGAATTCCAACGACAACAAATAAGCTTTCTGAAGAACAACAAGCAGATGTTGAAAAGCTTTTAGAGAAATTAGAAGATGATGATGATGTGCAGAATGTCTACCACTCAATGGAAATGTAAAATTATTCCTTTATAGTCCTAACAGATCCAATGTTTTATTACGTTGGATTTTTTTTGTTTCCGTTGTTACAAAAGTAGTAACAAAACGAATTTCTTTTGGTTTTTCATATTTAGAGAGGCTGTCTAACTTTTGAATTTTTTCAGAAAAAAACTGCTGTAACTTTAAAAGATTTATACTTTCATGTTCTATAATTAAGAATAATTTTTCGCCCAATTGTGTATCAGGAATTCCAGCAACAAAAAAACGTTGATCAATAATTTTAGAGAGCTTCTCCTCTATTCTTTCTGGGTGTAGCTTGATACCTCCAGAATTAATTACATTATCAAAACGCCCTAACCACTCAAAATGCTTGTCTGAAACTACATCGACAACATCGTTTGTAAATATGATTTCTTTGGCAACTTTTGGTGCATCTATTACCAAACAATTTCGAGTGTCTTTATAGATGCTTACATTGGGTAATAATTGGTAAAAAGAAGCCAATGACTCCAATCCTGCTGATGGTAAAAAATGATTTAATTTTTTAAGTGCAATATGTGTAACGGTTTCTGTCATTCCATAGGTTGCATAGACAACACTTTGAATTCCTTGTAATTTTTCTTGAAGTTGTGATGAAACGACACCGCCTCCAACGATTACTTTTTTAATCTGATTGATTTTTACTAAAGAATGTTCTAATTGTAAGGGAACCATTGCAGAAAAATCATAGGTTTTATCCCAGTTTTCTAAGGGATTTACCTTCGGTGAAATAACATCTAAATGCCACCCTAAAACAAGGGCTCTTACCAACATCATTTTTCCTGCTATGTATTTTGGTGGCAAACACATTAAAGCAGTTGTACCTTCTTTTAAATCAAGAAAATCAGCGGTTGACAGGGCCGAGTTGACAAAAAATTCTTTTTTGATTGCAATTGTTTTGGGCACTCCTGTAGAACCTGAAGTATTGACTTCAAGATTCCGTTTATCAGAAAACCAATCTTTTAGAAAAAGAGAAATTTCTAAAGAAATTTCCTTGGAAAAATCAATGATTTCATTTGGGTTAGCAAATGTTTTTCTGTTTAATTGAAAGCTTTTATGAAAATTCATTTTCATCAATTAGATTCGGTTTTTCAACAGCTCCAAAAAGTTTTTCTTTCCAATTTTTCCAATTGTATTTTTTGGAGAACCAAAACAACATGACTGGGTATAAAACAAAAACAGGCAAAAACATTAATAAGGATACCGAAGGTTCAGATTTATCAATAAACAAGGCGTCTGTTTGAAAAACAGTCCAATCTGTAGTTACCAAAAAAGCGGCAACAATATTGTTTGATGCGTGCAAGCCTAGGGCTAGTTCTAGTCCATCATCCATTAAGGTTGCGATTCCAAAAAATAGTCCCGTTCCAATATAAAAAACCAAAGCAATATTGCCTATTTTGTCAATCTCTGGGTTTGCCATATGCAGCAATCCGAAAATCACTGAAGTCATCAGTAAAGGAAACCATCGATTGTTAACTAACAATCCCAATCCTTGCATAAAATATCCTCTAAACAAAACTTCTTCTGTACTTGTTTGCAAAGGGAGAAAGAACAATGAAATTGCCAGTAAAGTAAAAAATGGAATCGGTTTAAAATTCCAATCATACAATTCAGGTTCAAAGTAAATGCCTACTAGAATGATTAGGGTAGAGAGAATTCCCCAAGAGAAAAAGCCAAATGAAACCCGTTTCCAATCAATAGACACTCGAGAAGTTACAATCCATTTAAATTTCTTTTTATGAATATATTTTACGGAGAGAAACAAGGCAAAAAGCCCGGACACAAAGGTAAAAATCATTAAGGATAGAAATAAATTGGCGTTGATCCCCATTTTCATAAAATTATCATTGGCTGCTTCTATATAGACCGCCCTATCACCTCCTGCTTGCCAAAAAGCAACCAATCCTAAAGGAATGGATCCTAGTTGAGTTCCAAAGAAAATAATTGTACTGCCTAAAATATACATCCACCAGTCATTCTTTCCTTTGTAACCTGTTTCTATAAATCCCATAATTATAATTTAAAATCCCAATTTACTAAATTATTATAATGTAACGCTCCTTGATTCACTTCTAAAGGGCTTTGAATATTATTGGTAAACAAACTCCCCGTTCCTAAACCTTGGGGCAATCTACTTTTTAAAGTGTATGTAAATTGTGATATTGCATTCAATCCCACATTACTTTCTAATGCTGATGTAATCCACCAAGCTGAATTGTTTTTTTCTGCTATAGATATCCATTCCTTAGTTCCTGAAAACCCACCCACCAAACTTGGTTTTAAAATAATATATTGCGGTTTTATGGTATCTATGAGTGCTTTCTTCTCTGAAGCAGAAAATACCCCAATAAGTTCTTCATCCAATGCAATTGGTAGCGATGTATTGGCACATAATCGAGTCATTTCTTGCACTTGCCCTCGTTGAATTGGTTGTTCTATAGAGTGTATTTTTAATGCCGACAACCTGTCTAATTTCTCCAAAGCTTCTTCTGGAGAAAATGCACCGTTCGCATCCACCCTCAATTCAATTTCTGATGGTGAAAATTCTTTTCTAATGGATTTTAGCAAGTTGATTTCTGCATCAAAATTGATCGCCCCAATTTTCATTTTTAAACAAGAAAATCCTTGATTTAATTTCTCTTTTATTTGGTTTTTCATAAACGTTTCATCACCCATCCAAATTAAGCCATTGATTGGAATTGGCGCTTTTTCTTCTGTAAACTTAGACGGAAACAGCTGAAAAGGAGAATCACTCTGTAGCGATAAAAATGCCTGTTCTAAGCCAAATTGAATGGAAGGAAAGTGAGACAATTCAATCAATAATTTTTCGATTCCTAAATTGATATGATTGCAGACCCACGTAAGTTTTTCCTCATATTCTGGAACATCATCAATACTCAAACCTCTAAAAAGACCGGTTTCTCCATACCCTTTTTTTCCATTTTTCTCTAAAATCAGAAACCAAGTTTCTTTGGTTCTTAAAATCCCACGTGAGGTTCCACTTGGATTTTTAAAATTAAGGATGTATTTTTTGTAGGTCGCTTTTATCAAAATAAACTTATTTTTCTGCAAACGCTTTAAAGCTATTCAAATATCCTTGATCTTGAGCCTGAAAGGTTCCTTTAAAATAGGGAAACATACAAGCCATGATGTAGGAGTCGCTAACACAAATTGCGTTTAATTGAATAGTAGTGATGCCTTCTTTTTCCGTAAAAATATAGTCATCTGTTTTTAACATATTCTCAGCATCAAAATAGAAAGTTAGCTTTTCGTTGGGTACGAAAGCGAGGACTTTTTGAGTCATTGTAATGTCTTGCCCACTATTATTGATAACAATCTCATAGGTACTTCCAACCTTCCCTGGATTTTCGTTGATCACTTTCAATGATTTTATTTCAGGAATCCATTTTTTTATGTTCTCAGAGGTACTAAAATCTTTAAAAACTTCTGAAATGGGCTTATTGAGGGTTATGGATGCTTGATAGGTGGTTTCTTTTACAAACAAACCGGTTAGAAAAAAAGCAAGGACAAAAAAAGTGATGACTCCCAGTATTATTTTTATTGTTTTCATTGTAATCAATTAGAGTATTTGTCCAATTCCAAAAAGAATTGCGAATAAAAAAGTACTCAGCGCTACTTTCTTTAACTCACTATCTAGCTCTGAGAAAAGGATGTTTTGTGCAACTACTTTTATATTTAAAAACAAAGGGATAAAAGCAATTAAGAATAAGTATTGAATAGGCGATTGATAATGTAATTGTACATATAAAACAGCGGTAAGTAAAGCGCCTAAAATTAAAACATAATGATATGTTTTTGCTTTTTGACTTCCCAAACTTACAACCAAGGTGTTTTTGTGATGTTGCTTGTCTTCGATTTGATCTCTCATATTGTTTAAATTCAAAACGGCAGCACTTAGCAAACCAATGGAAGTTGCCGGTAAAAATAAAAGTGCGTTTATTTGGTGTGTGAATAAAATATAACTTCCAACAACACTAAGAAATCCAAAGAATAAGAAAACGAAAATATCTCCCAAACCACTGTAACCATATGCAGATTCTCCTACCGTATATTTAATTGCAGCTGCAACCGACGCAAGTCCTAGGATAAAAAAGGCTATTGAGTATTCAAAATTCTCGCTTCCGAAAGCCACATAAATTAGGAGAGCAGCAATACACAATGTACAGATTGTGGTGAAGATCATTGCATGTTTCATTTGCTTGGGTGAGATGGCTCCTGTAGAAACCATTCTAGCTTCTCCTTTGCGATTGTCATCAGTTCCTTTAATGCCATCTCCATAATCATTGGCAAAGTTTGACAGTACTTGAAATCCAATTGTAGTTAAAATTGCTAACCAAAAGATAGAAGTTGCCCAAAATGGAACAGTAACTTCTGAAGTAAGATTTGTATCAACATTGGCATTACCTAAGATACTTCCAACTATAATTCCCGATATGGATAGCGGAAGTGTGCGTAATCGTGCTGCTTTTATAAAACTTTTTAGATCCATGATTTTAATTTTTTTTGTACTTCTAATAAAGAGCAATCAACTTTTTTAAAAGCGACTATTATGTCGTTTGGAAATATGATAATAGCATTGTTTTGAGATGTAAATTTCATAAAAATTAATCTGCTATTGCCTCTAAAATAGACACTGGAACTTCATTTTTTAAAGCTTGAACAAACGCATCTCTGTATGTGTTACGAATCCTGTTTCTAATTTTCGTGCTTCGGAATAGCTATTAAAACTCCCCGATCTGTATTTTATAAGTCCATTTTCCTGAAATATAGCGACGTCTTCTAATTTGGAAAGAGTTTCATTTGGCTGTTTCAAAGCTGCAATTTGCACTTTAAAAACAAGAGGTTCTTTTTTGATAAACTCTGCTTGAACCACCTGTATCGTATCTTTTGCTTTTATTACTTCTGAAGCTGTCGTTTTCTTTACTTCATTATTATTACAAGTAATGAAAAGAAGTCCAGTAAGAAGTAACAAACAATTTTTTACTTTACAAACCATTTGCTTCTGAGATTAATTCTGCGATGTCTTTTACAACTACTTCTGATTCTTTTTCTTTGAACTTAATTCCATCTGTCATCATTGTATTGCAATATGGGCAACCTGTTGCAATAATTTGAGGTTTGGTTTCTAAAGCATCTTCCGTCCTTAAAATATTGATTTCCTTGTTCCCTCTTTCTGCATCTTTAAACATTTGCGCTCCACCAGCTCCACAACATAAAGCCGTTCCCTTATGACGTTTCATTTCTGTTAAGTTAACACCTAATCTGCGTATTAAGTCTCTAGGAGATTCATAGACTTCATTGGCTCTCCCTAAATAGCATGGATCATGAAAAGTAACTCTTTTACCTTTCAGTGATGTATTGTCTATTTCTAAACGTCCTTCTGAAATTAAATTTTGAATGAACTGCGTGTGATGAAAAACTTCATATTTACCCCCCAAACTCGGGTATTCATTTTTTAAGGTATTGAATGAATGCGGATCGCAAGTCACGATTTTTTTTATTTGATACCCATTTAAAACCTCTATATTCATGAACGCTTGCATTTGAAATAAGAATTCATTTCCGGCTCTTTTTGCTGCATCTCCTGAAGAGGATTCTTCGGTTCCTAGGACGGCGAAGTCTACATTAGCTGCATGCAGTATTTTGACAAACGCTCTTGAAATCTTTTTTGCTCGATCGTCATAGCTTCCGGCTGCACCTACCCAAAATAAAACTTCTGGCTGCTTTCCTTGTGCCATCATATCTGCCATTGTAGGTACGTTCATAGTTTATTCTTTAATCGTTTAAATTGTTAATGTAAAAAATTATTTTAAGCTTCTTTTGCCCAATTCAATCTGTCTTGTTGGTTGTATTGCCATGGCGCACCGTTATTTTCAATATTGGTCATCATCATATTCAATTCTTGGGGTGCAGCACTTTGCTCCATGACCAAATATTTTCTCATATCCATGATTATAGACAATGGATCGATACTTACGGGACATTCTTCAACACAGGCATTACAACTTGTGCACGCCCACAACTCTTCTGGACTGATATAATCATTTAATAATTGTTTCCCGTCGTCTTTGAATGTACCCTTGTTTTGATCGATATTTCTACCAACTTCTTCCAAACGATCCCTTGTTTTCATCATAATGCTTCTTGGAGACAATTCTTTTCCAGTAAGACTCGCTGGGCAAGCAGATGTACAACGACCACATTCCGTACAGGTATATGCATTTAGCAATTGAACCCAACTTAAATCGGCAACATCCGAGGCACCAAATTTTTCTGAAACTTCCTCTTCTGCACTTTCATCTGGTATTGCATAAGGATCTGCAGAAGGATCCATCACCAATTGTACTTCTTTTGAAACTGCTTCTGAATTTGGGAATTGCCCTTTGGGCTTTAAATTTCCAAAATAAGTATTTGGGAAGGCTAAAAGAATGTGTAAATGCTTTGAATAAAACAGATAATTTAAGAAAACTAAAATTCCGATAATATGAATCCACCAGGCTGCTCTTTCTATTGTATGAATGGTTTCTGGTGCATAACCCTCAAAAAATGGTGCTACAAATTGACTGACAATATTTCCAACTCCTGCTTCCTGAAAAGCAGTATCAGTAGCATTCATGATGATAAATAATGACATTAACACCATCTCAAAATAGAGAATTAAATTCCCATCTCTTTTTGGCCAACCGGTCATTTCTTTGCTTAAAAATCTTTTAATGTTAGCCACATTTCTACGCAACCAAAATAAAACTACAGCAATAAAAACAAGTGCGGCTAACACCTCAAAAACACCAATTAAAAAACCATAGAATGCGTCTCCTAAATAGGGTTGAAAAACACGGTGAGTGCCTAACAATCCATCTACAACAATTTCTAAAACTTCGATATTTATAATTACAAAACCTATATAAACAATAATATGCAAAAATCCTGAAAAAGGTCTCTTCACCATTTTAGACTGTCCTAGAGCAATCATCGCCATGTTTTTGAAACGTTGAAGCTTGTTATCATTTCTATTGATACTTTTTCCCAGTTTTATATTTCGAAAAAGCTTCTGAATATTATTCACAAAAAAACCAATTCCGATAATTAATAAAACTCCAAAAAGTACATTTGAAATATAATTCATACTGAAATATTATTGATTGGTTTTATTATTATTGTTGTTCTGTTGATTGAAAGGGGTTGCACGCTTTCCAAATAAAGAAAAATGCACAAAACGCTTTGGATTTAATTTCATTTCTCTAAGCAACTGTTCGAGTTCTTTAGATACATTCGTTAAATTGTCATACATCTCATTGTCGTTTACAAACTTCCCTAGAGATCCTTTCCCTTCATCAATTCCTTTTAATAAAGAATTAACAGTCAACAAGGTAACTTCTGCTTCTCGCATAATTTTCCCTAAGTCTGCATTGACAAGTGTGTCTGAAACTTTCGATAAGTTTTCTGCAAAATTCCTTGAATATTGCATTGTTTCTTTTAGATCTGAAGATGTAGCATCCATAATACCATTTACTGCTTGTATGGTTGTTCGTACATCTACCAAAGATTGTTCTAGCGTTTTTACTGAATTTTTTACACTTTGAATTGTTCGTTGGTCTAAAATATCATTGATGTTTTTAAACAACGTATCTGCACTTACGATTACATGTTCTAATTTGGTTTGAATAGGATCTAAACGCTCACCAATAGAAGTAAACAAACTCGACTCTATTTCTCCTTGTAAAATATCTCCAGAAACGGCATTCTCGCCCGTATAATCTGGGATAATAGCCAAGTTAGAACCACCTAGTGGACTTGGTGAATAAATTTTGACAATACTTTTTTTTGAAAACTCAAACGGGTCATCCATTGAAAACAAGACAATTAAACTGCCTCTTTTTGTTGAATCTGGGTTGAATAAAATCTCATCAACCTTTCCTACTTTTAAACCATTAATAGTTACCAAGCTTGATTTGCTTAAGCCACCAATATTTGAGTATGCTACTTTAAATTGACGGTTATTGGGTTGAAAAATATTTTCCCCTTTCAGGAAAGAATACCCCCAGAAAGTCATTGCAAGCACTACAAGAGCAACAATTCCTGTTTTTAATTCTTTTGACATATTTTTTATTCTTGTTCTTTTAACAAAATTAATACTATTTTTATGGAAAAGTGTTAAATTATTGCATATTCTGAGCTTCTTTTAACGGGATTCTTTCGCCATTTTTAAAAGCGACTATATAGGCTGTTTTATATCCTTTTCTCTTTACTAATTTTAACGCTTTTTTTGCCTTTTCTAACACCTTAGAATTGCTATAATAGTATTTAAAAAAGGATCCAACATCAACTCTTTCTACATTCCTAAGACCTCTAAAATTATATGATTTAGTGGCTATTTTATTTTTACCTGAGGCAATTTGGATTTTGTATTGAATTTCAGTCATACTTTTTTCAATGACTACTTCATCTACCATTGAAATGGTATTTAACTTTAATTGATTAATGTATTTCTTGATGGCAAGAGCTATAGAATTTGACAATGCTTTTTGTCCTTTTTTCGAGTTTAAATAACGGCCTTCATTTCTATTGGTTAAAAAACCCAATTCTATTAAAACACTTGGCATGATTGTTTCTCTGAGCACTTGAAAATTATCTTGTTTTACTTTTCGATCTAATCTTTTTAATTTTTTTGTGAAATTTGACTGAATGTAACTAGCAATTGTTAAACTTTTATCTAAATTTTCTTCTTGTAAAAGGGATAAACCAATCATTGATTCGGCTGAATTGGGATCAAATCCCTCGTATCGTTTGTAATTATCTTCTAAAAGAATTACAGCATTTTCTCTTTTTGCAATTTCTAAATTCTTCTTATTTCCTCGAATTCCTAGAACAAAAGTTCCTGCTCCATAAGCATTTGATGTATGAGAATCACAGTGAATGGAAACAAATAAATCCGCTTTTGCTTGATTTGCTATATCCCCTCTTTTCCATAAATCGATAAAAACATCTTCATCTCTAGTAAAGACGACTTTAATATCATCTTCCTTTTGCAGCTGTTTTCCAACAGCTACAGCAACCTTAAGTGCTATGTTCTTTTCTTTGTATCCATTTCCAGTATTACCAGGATCTTTACCTCCATGCCCTGCGTCTAAAACAACTACATACTTTTTTTGAGCCGCTAACTCCAGACTAACTGTCATAAAAAAACAAAAAAATGCTAAAAAAAATATATTTTTAGTTTTGGACTTAATTTTATGGTTTCGTAGAAAATTCATCAATAAAATTTAACTAATTTTGGCAAATGTAAGTTTGGTGCTTCAAACATTGAACCCTACTTTTACCATTGTACAAAAATAGCATTTATAGCATTGCAATCAAACCGATCATACATTCTTTTATTTTTCGCTCTTTTTGTGTTTCAAAAAGGGTATTCTCAAGATATCGAAAAAACGAAATCACTTTCCCTACCGAGTATGCGATTTGATAGTTTGAAACCAAGGCAATCAAAAACAATTCCAGAAAAGAAAAAAGATAGTCTTTTTATAAAAAAAGTAGACACAATGGGCTTGGACTCTATCAAACCAAAAGAGTCTATTCAGGATATTATTATCCATGATGCCAAAGATTATACCATCCAAAATGCAAAAGAAGAAACATTGACTTTATACAATGAAGCTGTTTTAATCTATGGAGAAATTGATTTAAAAGCTGGAATTATTGTCGTTGATTATAAGAAAGAAACTTTATTCGCAAAAGGAATTATAGACAGCACTGGATACACGCAACGACCTTATTTTAAACAAGGGAATGAGGAAACAGAACAAGATTCTTTGCTTTACAATTTTAAAAGTAAAAGAGCCTTAATCTACGGTTTAAAAACCAAGCAGGGTGAAATGTTTACCTATGGTAAAAAAACAAAGCGTGTTAATGATTCTACGATTTATGTACGAAAAATACGTTTTACAACTTCAGACAATGAGAAGAATCCCGACTATTATATCACCACAAATAAAGCAAAATTAGTTCCAGGAAAGAAAATAATTGTTGGAGCTAGCAACTTGGTCATTGCCGATATTCCAACTCCTTTGGTATTGCCTTTTGCCTATTTCCCATTGGGTGAAAAAAGTGTTTCTGGATTTTTAATCCCTGCTTTTGACACAGGGAGTTCGAGTAGAGGAATTGGTTTTCAAAACGGCGGCTATTATTTTGCCATAAGTGATTATGTAGATTTGGCGGTAAGAGGTGATGCTTATTCTAACGGAAGTTGGAGTTTAAGAGGATTTTCAAATTACAATTTAAGATATCGTTACAGTGGGAGTTTCAATATAAGTTTCGAGAATATTGTTCAGGGAATCCGAGGGTTTTCAACTTACAACAAATCAACTAATTTTAATGTTCGATGGAGTCATTCTCAAGATTCTAAAGCAAATCCGAATTCTAGATTTACGGCCTCTGTTAATCTAGGAAGTAGTCGTTTTTTTAGAGAGAGTTTAAACGAATTCAATACCAATCAGTTTTTAACAAATACCTTTAATTCTTCTGTAAGTTATTCAAAAAGATTTGTGGGAACTCCTTTTAATCTTTCGGTTGCAGCAACGCATACTCAAAATACGAATAACCAGTCTATCAACATGACCTTTCCTTCTGTAAACCTTACCATATCAAAGATTTTTCCTTTTGAAGGGAAAGGAGGCGTTAAGAAAAATCCGCTTCAGAAAATGGGTTTTGACTATGCAATGCAAGGGGAATATCGAATTAACACAACGGAAGACGAATTTTTAACTTCAGCAATGTTTCGTTCGGCCAAATCGGGAATCAAACACAGAACTGGAACGAGTACCAATGTAAAAGCTTTTCGATATTTTACACTTTCTCCAAGCGTCTCTTATCAGGAAATTTGGAATTTCAACTATCTCAAAAAAACCTATAACGAAACCGATCAAGAGGTAATTACAGATACGATCCGTGGTTTTAAATCTTTCAGAGAATACAATACCGGGGTTAGCTTATCTACCAATATTTATGGGACATTTAAATTTAAGAAAGGACGCTTAAAAGCAATAAGACACACTATTAGACCTTCTATCTCTTATAATTACACCCCCGATTTTGCACGTAAATATGAAGAACGGGTGCAACGAACTGCAGATCCACTCGATATTGAAACTTACACTCCTTTTGATAATAATGTAGGTATTTATGGTGCACCAAATTCTGGATTAAGTAATTCTGTTGGTATATCTATAAACAATGTTGTGGAGGCTAAAATGGCACCTAAAGATCCAGATAGTGATGAAGAAGATAAAAAAATAACCATCTTAAATAACTTAAACTTCAGTACCGCCTACAATATCGCTGCAGACAGTTTGGGTTGGAGTAATTTAAACGTCAATGCAGGGACTCGCTTATTTAATGATAAAATGGCCCTAAATTTCAACGCCTCATTAGATCCTTATCAAATAAATGAAGAAGGATTCTCTATTGATAAGTTTAATAAGAATATTTTCAGAATAGAAACGGCAAATTTATCGGCCAACTACAGTTTGTCTAGTGCTGATTTTAGCAAGGACAAAGATGATAAAAACAAAACAAATAGTGGAAATGGGGCGCAAAATACACCTGATGTAATTGGCGGAAACATTAACCCAACCAATCGATTTTCACAAACGGGCGCCAACAATAACAACAATCAAAACAAAGAGGTTGAAACTGAGCTCTACAAGGCAGACATTCCTTGGAGTATCAATTTAGCTTATGCAGCAACCTATACGAATAATGGAAGAGAACCTGGTGAAATAAGAAGTCATTCGGTCATGTTTAGTGGAAACTTAGAATTGTCGCCCAAATGGAAAGTGGGCTATTCCTCTGGGTATGATTTAAAAGATGGTGCTTTTACTTTCTCAAGATTCAATTTTACAAGAGACTTAGACAGCTGGCAATTCAATTTTAATTGGGTTCCATTTGGTAACATTTCCTCTTACACCTTTTTTATTGGTGTAAAATCTACCGTATTGCAAGATTTAAAATGGGATAAAAACAAGCCGCCAGATAGACGATTATTTTAAATAAAAATAGGCTTCGACAGTCACATTCTGACAAAAAATATACATTTCAATATTGAGAATTTTAAAAAATGAAAAAAATAATTACTACCTCTAAAGCACCAGCACCCATAGGGCCTTATAACCAAGCAGTTTTAACCGGAAACACGCTATATACTTCTGGACAAATTGCATTACACCCTACTACAGGCGCATTGGTTTTAGAGAGTATTCAGGCAGAAACAACTCAAGTCATGGAAAATATGAAAGCTGTCTTAGCAGCTGCCGAAATGACTTTTGAAAACGTCATCAAAACGTCTATTTTTATCTCTAACATGCATCATTTTGGAGAAATAAACGCCGTATACGCTACCTATTTTAACGAAGAAACTGCTCCTGCAAGAGAAACGGTAGAAGTGGCCAACTTACCGAAGTTTGTAAATGTGGAAATTAGTATGATTGCAGTAAAGTAATTTTCAGTAATCGACTAAAAAAACCTGATAGAAATAAATCTATCAGGTTTTTTTTAATACTTTTTGTTTCAACTACAATGTTGAAGCATATTCAATTAAGTCTACTATTTTTGTAGAATATCCCATTTCATTATCGTACCAAGAAACAACTTTTACAAAGTTATCGTTTAAAGCGATTCCCGCATTTGCATCAAAAATTGATGTACGTGTATCTCCTACAAAATCTTGTGAAACAATTAGGTCTTCTGTATACCCAAGAACACCTTTCATAGGTCCACTTTCTGAAGCCGCTTTCATGGCTGCACAAATTTCTTTGTAGGAAGCTGACTTTTCTAACTTCACTGTTAAATCTACAACAGATACATCCATTGTTGGAACTCTAAAAGCCATCCCTGTTAATTTACCATTCATTGCAGGTATTACTTTTCCTACAGCTTTTGCAGCCCCTGTAGAAGAAGGAATGATGTTATGAATTGCAGAACGTCCACCTCTCCAGTCTTTCATGGAAGGACCATCTACTGTTTTTTGAGTTGCAGTTGCAGCATGAACAGTTGTCATTAAACCTTCAACAATTCCAAAATTGTCATTTAATACCTTGGTAATTGGCGCTAAACAGTTTGTTGTACAGGATGCGTTTGAGAAAATCTTTTGATCTGCAGTTAATTCTGTGTTGTTCACACCCATGACAAACATTGGTGTATGATCTTTGGATGGAGCTGACAAAACAACTTTTTTTGCACCAGCTTCTAGGTGTTTTCCTGCGGTCTCTTCGGTTAAGAAAAAACCTGTAGATTCGATTACATATTCGGCACCAACTTCATTCCACTTCAAATTTGCTGGATCTCTTTCTGCTGTAATTCTAATTTCATTTCCATTCACAACCAACATGCCGTTTTTAACCTCAACAGTTCCATCAAATGCACCATGAACAGAGTCGTATTTTAGCATGTATGCTAAATAATCAACCTCTAATAAGTCGTTGATGGCAACAACTTGTACATTTTCTCTTTTCACTGCTGAACGAAAAGCCAATCTTCCTATTCTACCAAATCCGTTAATTCCTATTTTAATCATTCTTTCGTAATTGTTTATTATGTGGTCATTATATCTGACACACGAATTAATTCTTTATTTATTTTTGATTGTCCTTTAATTGCTTTTTCTAAGGGTGTTAATTGTATTTTATCACTTAACAACCCTACCATAAAATTCGATTTTCCGTCCAACAAACTTTCAACTGCTTTTACTCCCATTCTACTTGCTAAAACACGATCAAAACAAGAAGGGGAACCGCCTCTTTGCATATGCCCTAGGACAGATACTCGCACTTCATATTCCGGAAGATGTTCTTCAACATAGTCTTTTAATTCAAAAACGTTTTTTCCTATTTTATCTCCTTCTGCTACTACAACAATACTGGATGATTTCCCAGATTCTTTACTTCTTCTTAAAGAATCTAACAGTCGATCTAAACCTAAGTCTTCTTCTGGTATTAAAATCTCTTCCGCTCCTGCACCTACTCCGACGTTTAAAGCGATATGACCAACGTCTCTCCCCATTACTTCCACAAAAAATAATCGATTGTGCGAACTTGCCGTATCTCTAATTTTATCAATTACATCAACAACCGTATTCAGGGTAGTATCATACCCTAAAGTATGTGAAGTTCCAAATATATCATTGTCAATAGTACCCGGTATTCCGATTACTGGAAAATTAAATTCTTGATTAAAAATCATGGCACCAGTAAACGTTCCATCACCACCAATAGTTACCAATGCATCAATACCTGCTTTTTTTAGAGCATTATGGGCTTTTTGTCTTCCTTCTTTAGTTCGAAAGCCATTGGATCTTGCCGATTTCAAAAAAGTACCTCCTTTATTAATGATTCCTTTTACACTACGTGCATTCAAATCAATAAAGTCGCCTTCTATCATTCCCTCATACCCACGATAAATTCCTGCACATGCTATTTCGTGAAATGCACAAGTACGAACAACCGCTCTAATTGCGGCATTCATTCCTGGGGCATCTCCTCCTGAAGTTAGAACTCCTATTTTTTTAATTTTATCCATATTATTTTGTGTAAAAGTACTTAATTTAAGGGATTCTAAAGAATAAAATGACGAAATCGTTTTCGACTTTAGCGACTGTTTTTTAATAATTATTCCTCTGATTTTTATGTTTTTTTTCTTGAAGGTAGTCTATTAAAAAGGATTGCCTATTTTCGTCTTTTAAAAACGAATATACGAATGAATCTGTCGAATCTTGATTATGGTATTATTATAGGTTTTTTTATGCTCTCTCTTTTTATTGGGCTTTGGGTCTCTAAAAAAGCAGGAAAAAACACTTCTGAGTATTTTTTATCTGGTAGAAATATGCCTTGGTGGTTATTGGGTGTTTCTATGGTGGCTACGACGTTTGCCGCTGACACTCCAGGTTTGGTTACCGAATTAGTTCGGAAAGAAGGCGTTTCTGGTAACTGGGTTTGGTGGGCATTTTTACTCACTGGAATGTTGACTGTTTTTTTCTATTCAAAATTATGGCGAAAATCTGGGATTACAACAGATCTAGAATTTTATGAAATTCGATATTCTGGAAAAATGGCTGGCTTCCTTAGAGGATTTAGAGCCATCTACTTGGGCATCATTTTCAATGTAGTAACCATGGCAGGGGTTTGTTTGGCAGGCGCAAAAATTGCAAACATATTATTGGGCATCGACCAAGGAGAAATGCTTATCTATTCTTCAGTAATTGTGGTCATATACGCTTCTTTAGGTGGCTTAAAAGGAGTGCTTATTACCGATTTTGTACAATTTATAATCGCTATGATTGGCTCTATTTGGGCAACCATATACATCTTAGATTTACCAGAAATTGGCGGATTGACAAACTTATTATCGCATGAAAATGTTAGCGGTCAATTAAACATGTTGCCTGATTTTTCAGATACAGAGGCTTTGGTTACCTTATTTATCATCCCCTTAGCAGTTCAATGGTGGAGCACTTGGTATCCTGGAGCAGAACCTGGAGGTGGTGGCTATATTGCCCAGAGAATGCTTGCTGCAAAAGATGAAAAAAACGCAACGTGGGCAACACTATTTTTCAACTTTGCACATTATGCGGTACGTCCTTGGCCATGGATTTTGGTCGGATTGGCCTCTTTAGTAATTTTTCCAACATTGACTGATGTCAATGCTGCTTTTCCAAATTTACCTCCAGAGATGCAAGGACATGATGTAGCCTATTCAGCAATGATGACCTACTTACCTGCAGGATTAATTGGTATTGTTTTAACCTCTTTAATTGCTGCATTTATGAGTACCATTTCTACTCAATTAAATTGGGGAAGCTCCTATGTTGTAAATGATTTATACGCACGTTTTATAAACAAAGAAGCTTCAGAAAAACAAAAAGTAATTGTGGGGAAACTTACTACAGTACTCTTAATGATTTGTGCGGCTACTTTTTCTTTTTACCTGCAGTCTGCCAAAGATGTTTTTGATTTGTTGCTACAAATTGGTGCAGGAACTGGTTTGCTGTTTATTCTAAGATGGTTTTGGAATCGAATCAATCCGTTTAGTGAAATTGCAGCAATGGCGATTTCATTTATGGTGGCTCTTTTCTTTTTTATCAACGGAAAACAAGAAGTTCCATGGATTGAAATTGCAGGATATTGGCAATTAATAATCGGTGTTATCATTACAACTATTGGATGGGTTTCAGTTACATTACTTACAAAACCTTCGACTAAAGAAACACTAGATTCATTTGAAAAATTAATTTTTGACGGTGAAGATAAATGTAAGAATATTGGATTTAAAATAGTTGCTTTCTTTACTGGTATTATTGGGGTTTACAGCTTTTTGTTTGCAACAGGAAATTGGATTTATGGAGAAACATTGATTGGGGTTGCCCTCTCAATTCTCTCGATCATTTGTACTTTTATTCTGATAAAAATCTGGAAGAGAATTGCTTAAATTTAGGTGGAATCAAAAGTTAATTAATTGCTTGTTTTTAGAAAGTACTCTACTATTCTTAATCCCTTTTTTGGGTATTTTTTTAGATTTTTGAATTCCTATTTTATCGAGAAATTCAGAGAACGTATTAAAATTAACTTGGTAAGAAAGTCCGACTCCTTGCGTATACCCCTCCTCTTCTGCTGAATATTGAATTTCATTTTGTCGATTAAAAATGACACCTCTAAAATTACCTTCTTTGTTTAACAAGACTTCAACTTTTACTTCACCTATTACACTGGATTGTGTTTTGGCTCCAACAGGCACCCCAACTTTTCCATTAATAATAATTCTATCATTCAAGTTTGTACTTACAGAAACATCTACTTGGTTGTCTACATCCAGCCGATCTGTATCGCTATTATCGATCCCCTGAACATAATCAACACCAAACGTAAACTTACTATCCGGACTGTTCATTAAATTCGAAAAAGCAGCTGTTATTGCGTTGGAAGCTGTAGTTGTAATGGCTGACGTGCTATCAAAATTTATTTTATCAGGATTTACAAAACTCCCTAAAGTTAATAAAGAAATAAATTGTGTCGTTTTTTCATTGACATTATTATCATTCAAAATAAATTCTAATTCTGTTGCAATAGAGGGGTCTACATTTGCTAACTCGATATCCAGTTCTTGTTTGGAACTAAACAAACCACCCGTTATTTTAGTCACTAGATCTACCTCAATATTTCTACTTGAATTGAAGTTTTGTAAAAGTATAGATGGGTTTGCTCTCGCTTTATAAACGGCTGCAACATTTAAGTTGGCTTCATAAGGATTCCCGTTCCAAGAAACAGTGCCTCCTTTTTGTATGACAAAAGGCCTATTGACTAAGCCTCCATATTTAAAATCATAAACTCCATTATCAATGGTATAATCTCCAAAGATGTTAAACTTTCCACGGGTGTTGATTTGAATATCAATCGCCCCAGAACCAAACCCTGTTAACTGACTCCCATAAACCTCATCAATAACAACTTGCATTTTTGCCGCTTTGGTTACCTCTAAATTTATATTTAAAGAAAGTCCCTTTAATGCATCTTTCGCTAATTCCTTTTGCCTATCTGCCACTTTTAATGTGTCTGATTTAAAATGAATTAGCTTATAACTATTTACCGTTTCAATGTCTTTTAAAGGAACAACAAAAACAGTTCCAGGCTGCGTACTTCCATTAACATCTATTGTTAATTGGTCAGTTAAACCACTGATCGTTGCTGTGCCTTTTAAAAACCCAGTGCCAAAGTACTGAGCTTCTTCATTATCTTCAGTATCTAAAACCAATAAATTGTTAGTGTCAATTTGTAAATTTAAAAACCATTGATTAAAATTTTGATGTGTAATTTGCCCTTGCAACATCCCGCTGGTTTGGTGTTTGACATCCAATAAATTAATGTTCTCTAAAAGGAAGGATTGCCCATCTAATTTAATAAGAGATTCTCCATCAAAGTTATAATCTACATTTAAATATGGAAATAGCATTCCAGCATTTTTCAATCTTAAAACTCCTTGCATTTCTGGGTTTCCAACAAAACCAGACAATTGAAATTCTCCACTTGCTTTCCCTCTTATTGCTGACAAAACATCTTTTCCCAGAGGACTAAAAGCATTTAAACTAAAGTCTTCTAAGAATACATTCAAATCAATAAGTGGTTTTTTACTCGAAAAATCTAAAACCCCACTTGCAGCAATGCTTTTTACTTTTTCATTTTTAAGAGAAACTGCCACATTGTATTTTTCATAGGAATTGTCGCCAACAATATTTAAAGACAAATCACCCTGTTTAAAATCATTGATTTCAAAATCTTTTATTAAAACAATTGCCTCTGGCTTGTAAACACCTTCTTTTTGAACAAAATCTAAATTCCCAGAAAAAACACCTTTCAAAGCCAAACTATCAATGTCAGGCAAGAAACTTTCTAAATCTACTTTTGTAAAATCTGCTAATAAGGCTTTTTCATTTTCCCCTTTTAGACTTCCAGCAAATTCAATTTTTTGCTCCTTTGAGGTGATTTCAAATTGACTGAAATTGAACTCACTTGTGTTTAAATCAAATGTTATTTTATCTGGATATTGACTATTAGGGTTAATTTTCCATACGTTTTCTCTAAAATTAAAGGAGGATTCTTGAAAAGCTACAACCGATTTCCCTTTTGGATTGATGGTATAATAAAAATCTAAATTGAATTCTTCATCATTCAGATTTCCGCCTTCAAAAACAGATTTAAAATACAAGGTATCATTATCGGTTCTATTTAAAAAATTCAACTTGGAGAGCTTATAATACTTTGTGTTCAGTTCAGAAGCTGTTAAACTGGTATTAAATAGCGGATTCTGATTGTCCGTAAGTAGTTTGACATCTTTAATTTCGTTGCCATAAACTTGGATTCTCGGTGAAGTGATGTTTAATTTTAATAGGCTTTTATTAGAAACTATTTTTCCTTTGACCTTTGTATTATCATGAATATAGATTTCTGGGAAAAACACATTTACAATTTGGTTATATACCGTAAAATTAAAATCTAAAAACTGATTTTTAGCGACCTTATAGGGTTTGTAATTTGTATAAATACTTCCCAATGCGTTTTGGGCAACGGGCAACAATTCTGAAAAAGCAAAATTACCCGATAAGAACCCATTTGCGATATCTTTAGAGGTTATTTCAATTCGCTTTACATCTTCTTTCAACGAAGAAGAAACACGAAACTCTTCAAAGTGAAATTCTTTCTCATGATTCGTATAATAAACATCCTTAAAGCTAGCGTTTCCAAGAATATCATTAAAGGTATTTCCAGCAACATCTGAGGTTATTTTTCCTTTTAAAATTGCAATGGAATCTCTTGTAAACAAATTCGTTTCTTTTAAATTTAAAGAAGCTATCGTTGCGTCAAAATCAAATTTATGCATTGATGAAGAAAGATCTGCTGAGCCTTTAAAATTCATCTTAAAGTTGTCATCGTCTATCAACAAGTTTCCGTTGAACTTATTCTTTTGATATACACCATCTACTTCCATATTGGAATAGGTATAATTTTTAAATTCGAATGCGGCAACGGTACCAACAAAAGAAGTGTTTAATGATGCAGATTGAAACCCACGTCCATTCACATTTCCTGCTAAAGTAAATCTTCCTAACATAGGGTTGTCTATAAACACTCCAAGATCAAAATCACTAAAAGCAACATCGCCTTTGTAAGTAGCAAAATCCTGATTGCTCCTATTTTCAATTTTAAAATCAGATTGCATGGCTCCAATTTCAGAATTCAAATTAACGTTTGCACTTACTTCCTCTGAAGTAACCCGAACCAATCCATTTACATCAAACCTCCCTAAACGAGATAGTTCTGGAGGTAGCATATTTCCAAAAATATTTGGGAGTAGTCTTTTTAGTTCTAAAAAGGTTGCTGAAACATGCTCTAAATCACCTTTAAAAAGAAAGGGTTTGTCGGTATTGATTGAATTTAGAATCGTAAAATCTCCAGATACTTTTATACCTTTTTTAGACTCTAGTTGTAAATTTTGAATATTTAAATCATTGAGTTTTCCTGAGAGATTTCCACTAAAATTTAAAACATCATTTCCACTAATTTCCGAATACAACTTCTTAAAATCATGAACAGAAAAAGTGCTTTTTTTGAAATTTGCTTTAATTTCCACCTTGTTATTAAAGTCTTTTAAATCTGCTCTATCATAAGTGAAAAAAATATTTCCCACAATTTTAGAATTTCGAGTTTGTAAGGTTGTCTCCCTGAAGTGCATTGCGCTCAATGAATACAAAAAGTTTGTTGTAAGATTCGTTACATTTAAACCGTTAGATTCTGTGAAATACAATCCTCTGATATTCGCTTTTACATCGGGACCAATAATCGAAAAATCTTGCAAATTACCCCCAATTTTTATGGCCTTATATTTTAAAGGTTTTTGATCATTCTCATTTGTCAACTTATAATTTAAATTGCTAAAATAGATATTGGATGTTTCTAAAATAAAGCGTTTTCGCAAAGAATCTTTGGGAATATCTGTATCAAAACTGTCGATAAAAACGGTTAAATTATCATCTTGCTCATCTTTATATGTTTTCATATGAAAATGGGCATCCTCTATCGAAATACTTTTCAGCTTTACCTCTCGATCCAATATTTTTTTTGCGTTCAGCAATGATGTAGAGAGTTTATTGACAAAAATTAAGGTATCTTTATGATGATCTCGGATTTCGATACCTTTTAATTGCACAGTTCCCAAAAAAGATAAATCTACTTTTTGAATCAACAAATCGGTTCCAAAATCTTCATTTATCGCAATCGTTGCGTATTTTGCTAGTTTTGTCTGCACATAAGAAGTTGATAATAAAATTATTATCAACAAAAGAAAAAGTACAATGTACTTTAACAGCTTTAATAGTATTTTCTGATATTTTTTGATAGGTTCTATTATTAAATTATTGGCGTTTTTAGCAAATCTTATCAAAAATATTGCCAGTTATACAAAGAACGCCCAAATATAACAAACTATTAAATTTCTATTCTTAAAAAACGGTTACATCATAAAAAATTATCGTTAATTTTGTAACTTAAAAGTACTATTTAATGCAAAACGACTATATTTTAGGGATTGAATCTTCTTGTGACGACACAAGTGCTGCTGTTATTTGTAACGGAAAAGTATTGAGTAATGTTGTTGCAAATCAAGAAGTACATTCAAAATACGGTGGAGTTGTTCCAGAATTGGCTTCAAGAGCCCATCAACAAAATATTGTACCCGTTGTTCAACAAGCAATCGAAAAAGCAGGAATTAAAAAGGAAGATTTATCAGCCGTAGCCTTTACAAAAGGTCCTGGTTTAATGGGTTCATTATTGGTTGGGACTTCTTTTGCAAAATCCTTGGCACTAGGCCTTAACGTTCCATTGATTGATGTAAACCATATGCAAGCGCATATTTTAGCCCATTTTATAGTGGAAGAAGGAAGTCGTATTCCACCGTTTCCTTTTATTTGCCTAACCATTAGTGGTGGACATACTCAAATTGTAAAAGTTACAGACCATTTTAATATGGAAATATTAGGAGAAACCATAGATGATGCCGTTGGAGAAGCCTTTGATAAATCTGCAAAAATATTGGGACTTCCTTATCCTGGTGGCCCCTATATAGACAAATATGCACAACTAGGGAATCAGAAAGCCTATCCGTTTACCAAACCAAAAGTTAGTGACATGGATTTTAGTTTTAGTGGTTTAAAAACTGGAATTCTTTATTTTATTCAAAAACAGCAAAGAATCAATCCCAATTTTATCGCAGAGAACTTAAATGATATTTGTGCATCCATTCAACATACAATTGTTGAAATATTAATGGATAAACTTAAAAATGCAGTCAAATACACCGGTATCCAACACATCGCTATTGCGGGTGGCGTATCTGCCAACTCAGAAATTAGAAAAATGTTGTCAACAGCAGACAAACATTTTGGCTGGACGACTTACATTCCTAAATTTGAATATACCACAGACAATGCAGCAATGATTGCTATTACAGGCTATCTTAAGTATTTAAATAAAGAGTATGCAGACGAAAATATCAGTGCGAAAGCACGCTTAAAGGTAACTGAATAATTTTTTTGAACCCTAATATATATGAACGCTTTTAAACATAGAATTCAATTTTTTTTTCAGTATTACTTTTTATGGATTGTCTTCTTTTTCTTTGCGCGCATCTTTTTCTTGCTCTTTCATTATAATGATAGTTATCAACTGGGATTTTATGAAGTTTTAAAAACATTTGCTTATGGGTTTAGATTGGATGCTTCTTTTACCGGCTATCTGTCTGTACTTCCTTTTTTCTTTATTTTAATGTCGCTTTTTATCCCTAAGAAAGTGATCTCATTTTTAATCAAATTTTTCACCTATTCAGCCATTATCCTCATCAATTTGTTCATGGTTATTGATGCCTCGCTATATCAATCTTGGGGAATACGAATCGACAATACATTGCTCAACTACATAAATACTCCAGAAATCATGTGGGCCACAGCATCTAAATTTCAAATCATTTCTGGAACATTCATTTGGCTGTTATTTTCCTTGAGTTTCATCCAATTATTTAAAAAACGAATCAATAAAGAAATTAAAAAATTGTCTACAGGTAATTATCTCGCAATCCCATTTCTTTTCATCCTAATCGCTGCATTACTTCTTCCAATTAGAGGAGGGCTTCAAACCATCCCAATTAACCAAAGTAATGTGTATTTTTCAAACAATATGTTTGGAAATCATGCAGCCGTTAATTTTATGTGGAACTTCACACATGCTATTTCGAGTGAAGTTTCTACAAAAAACCCCTATAAAAAATTTGACACTTCTATAGCCAACCAAATTATAAATTCAAGACAAAAAAAATTATTTAAAAGTAGTAATGACTCCATTTTAAAGATCAAAAAACCAAATGTTATTTTAATTATTTGGGAAAGTTTAACGGCCAAACTGGTAGGTTCCATTGGCGGAGAACCCGATGTAACAGCAAACTTAAATAGATTATCCAAAGAAGGAATTTTGTTTACCAATTTTTATGCGAATGGTGACAGAACTGACAAGGGTTTGATTGCAATTTTAAGTGGCTACTATCCGCAAACCAATAAAAGTATCATTAAGATTCCAAATAAAAACAGCAGCTTACCCATGCTTACCAAAAGCATGATTGCTGCGGGTTATGACACCTCTTTTTATTATGGTGGTGACTTGAATTTCGGAAATATGAACACCTATTTAAGAAATGCTGGAGTCACTGAATTTATAGATGGCAGTTCATTTGATAAAAAAGATTGGAATTCAAAATGGGGTGCCCATGACCATGTTTTTATGGAAAAATTTGCAGCGGACCTCAACCAAACACAAACCGCTCCCTTTTTTAAAATTGCTTTGACATTGACCAGCCATGAGCCTTTTGAGTTTCCAGATACCTATAAATTTGGCAAAGATACTGAAGAGAACAGATTTCGAAGCTCGCATGCCTACACAGATAAAACGATTGGTAAGTTTATTGAAAACGCAAAAAAACAAGCTTGGTGGGACCATACACTCATCGTGATTATGGCAGATCATGGACATCGTTCTCCAAAACACGAGGGCGTCTTTAATTCTCCCAAAAAGTTTAAGATACCAATGCTATGGCTTGGAGGTGCATTGCAAAAAAAGAATGTTCAAATCAATACCATTGCATCACAAGTAGATTTCTCATATACGCTTTTAGACCTTTTGAATATTGATAATACTGATTTTAAATGGAGTAAGCATATTTTCAACAGCGATGAAAGTCAGTATGCTCACTATATATTTAACAACGGATTTGGGACTTTGGATAAAAATGGGGTTTTCGCCTATGACTTTGTAAGCAACAAACCCATCCTTCAAAAAGGAACTTCATTTCTTACGCTAGATTCTTTAGGGAAAGCAATTACACAGGATGCTTATCAAGATTTTATCGAAAGATAAAAGTCCCAAAAAAACAGGCTCATTTTTAACAATTCTAAATACTAAAAAACAAGAATAGTTGTACTCTTTTTAATCGTTTTATCCCTAAATTTGTAGAATTAAAAAAAGCATCATTTCAGATGAAAAAAATAATCAGTTTTTTGTATTCAACACGTTTAATGGCTATTTTATTCGTGCTTTATGCCACCGCAATGGGCCTTGCTACATTTATAGAAAATGACTTTGGCACACAAACTTCTAAAGCATTAATTTATAATGCTTGGTGGTTTGAGTTGATCATGGTTTTTTTCGTAATTAACTTTTTTGGAAATATTTTCAGATACCGTTTACTTAGAAAAGAAAAATGGCCCGTATTGTTGTTTCACGTATCTTTTTTATTGATTTTAATTGGTGCAGGAATCACACGATATGTGGGATATGAAGGAGTAATGCCCATTGACGAAGGAGAAACCACCAATTCATTCCTATCAGAAACAACCTATTTAAATGTTGTAATTGATGATAATAAAGATCAAGCACCAAAAATTCATAAAAAAATGTTGCTCTCTGCTTGGGGAAAAAACAATTTTGAATTTGATACTTCTTTTGGAAGAAACAGCAATGAGCAACAAGAAATTAACTTCAAATTAGTAGATTATATTCCATGGGCAGAAAAAAAGCTAGTCCTTGATGAAAATGGAGAGGAGCATCTTTTCTTTGTAGAATCTTCTGAAGGTACAAGACACGAACACTACATCAAAAAAGGTACCATACAAAATATTCACGGAATTTTGGTAGGCTTCAATGCCCCGAGTCAAAATGCAAGTGTCAATTTCTTTAAAGAAAACGGCAATCTTAAAATGGTCACCAAAGAAAGCGGTGATTGGTTTCGTATGGCAGACCAAAAAAGAGGGCTTGTTGTGAAAGATTCTGTCCAAAACTTTCAGTACTTAACACTTCATAATGTTGCTGGACTTCAATTTGTTATTCCAAAACCCGCTGAAAAAGGCACCTTACAAATGGTAAGGGGTCCTAAAGACGATACAAAATTGGATGTGGTAATTTTTGACATCACAACAAACAACGTAACGGAGAGAGTAACATTAACAGGAGGACAATACAACACACAGGGCGCCAAAGAAGTTACAGTTGCAAACTTAAACTTCAGAATGTTATATGGTTCCAAGTTTTTAGAAACGCCTTTTAAAATTAAATTAAATGATTTTCAACTAGAAAAGTATCCTGGATCTGAAAATGCTGCTTCTTTTGCAAGTGAAGTAACCGTAATTGACCCCAATGAAACCTTTGACTACAGAATCTTTATGAACAACATACTCGACTATAAAGGGTATAAATTCTTTCAAGCCAGTTATGACTTGTCTGGTGAAGTAGAACAAACACGACTTTCAGTCAATCATGACTTTTGGGGGACTTTTGTAACCTACCTTGGATACTCGATGTTGTACTTTGGAATGATAAGCATCTTTTTTGCAAAGCATACTCGTTTTGACGATTTAAAGAAATCGCTAAAGAAATTGCAACGAAAAAAATCAACAATGGCAGTCATCGCTTTTTTATTATTTGTCAATGTTTCAAATGCACAACAATCTATAAATCAACAGCAAAGAAGAATTACAGATCAACAAATTGATTCGATTTTAAAAGCGAATCTGGTAGCAGAATCACATGCTGAATCGTTCAATAAATTGATCATACAGGATGCAGGTGGGCGAATGAAACCCGCCCATACCTTTGCCTCTGAATTGGTCCGAAAAGTAAGTCAGACAAACAATTTTAATGGCATGAAACCAAGTCAGGTTTTAATGTCAATTATTGAGAATCGTCTCTTGTGGTTTGAAGTTCCATTTATTTATTTAGAGAAAGGAAACACACAAATAAGAGACATTTTAGGACTGGAAGAAAAAGCGAAATATGCGCGTTTATCCGATTTTTATGATGCCAAAGGAAATTCCAAAATAGACCGTTATATCCAAGAGGCACAGAAAAAAAACATTCAGAATAAATTTGAGAAAGATGTGATAAAAATTGGAAGACGCCTGTGGTTATTTAATTCTGCATTAATGGGAAGTGTATTAAAAATATATCCGATTCCTGGGGATGAAAACAACAAATGGGTTTCGCAACCAGAAGCATCAAGAGTCAACTTTAAAACCCTCGATTCTATTTTTGTGCGACAATCACTACCCGCCTATGTGCAGGTTTTACAAGAAGCAAAAAAGACCCAAGATTACACTTTCGCAAATAAAATATTGTCTCGTATCAAAAGTTTTCAAAAAGAGAAAGGGAGCGCTGTATATCCATCTGAGAACAAAATAGAATTAGAAATTCTTTACAATAATTACCAGCCTTTTTTAACTCTTTCAAAATTGTATGGGGTTTTGAGCTTGTTCTTAATCATCTTTGTAATCTTACAAATATTCTACACAAAAAAGTGGATTAACCTACTTGTTAACGTTTTACTTGGAGTTGCAGCTGCACTGTTCCTACTGCATACTTTAGGGTTGATTTCTCGCTGGTTTATTAGTGGAAATGCGCCTTGGAGTAATGCCTACGAATCAATAATTTATGTAGCTTGGGCTGTGATGCTCTTTGGATTAACCATGGGGAGAAAATCTTCCCTGGCATTGACTGCTGCCACTTTTTTGACAGCAATAACATTGGCTTTTGCGCACCAAAACTGGTTGGATCCTGAAATTGCAAACTTAATGCCGGTTCTAAATTCGTGGTGGCTGTTGGTTCATGTATCTATTATTGTTGCCAGTTACGGTCCTTTTTCACTCTCGATGATTTTAGGGATTTTCGCGCTCTTTTTAATGGTGTTTACCACAAAGAAGAACCGAAAAAGAATGGATATCAACATTAAAGAATTGACTGTTATTAATGAAATGGCAATGACTGTTGGATTGGTCATGTTAACCATTGGTAACTTTTTAGGCGGTATGTGGGCCAACGAAAGTTGGGGTCGCTATTGGGGTTGGGATCCAAAAGAAACTTGGGCATTGATTTCTATCATGCTCTATGCATTTGTACTGCACATGCGTTTAATTCCTGGTTTAAGAGGAAGATTGGCATTTAATTTTGCCGCTGCCTTTGTATATCTATCGATCATGATGACCTATTTTGGTGTTAATTTTTACCTATCAGGATTGCATTCCTATGCAAGTGGAGATAAACAAGTAACACCAAGAGAAGCTTATATCTATATTGGTTTTCTACTGATCCTTTTCGCCTTTGCAGCTTTTAAGTACAAAAAATATTATAAAAAGTAAGTCGTCATTTTTTTCATTTAAAAATGTATTTTTGCTATTCAATAAAATTAAAACATGTTCAATAAAAATATAAAAATCGTATTAGCTGCCTTAATTACTATTTGGGCCATCTATCAATTTAGCTTATTCAATATTATGAACGGAATTTCGATTTTGTTCTTAGCGGGTATTTTCGTTTTATTATACTTTAAAAATGAATTTATCTTATTGTCTTTCTTACAATTACGAAAACAAAATTTTCCTGGAGCTCAAAAATGGTTGGGGTATATTAAAAATCCGTCTTCAGCATTAACTACAAAACAAGAAGGATACTACAATTATTTACACGGTATTATGTTGTCACAAACAAATATGACACAAGCTGAAAAGTATTTGAGAAAAGCAGTAAGACTAGGCTTGGCAATGAAACATGATTTGGCGATGGCGAAATTACAATTGGCAGGAATTGCAATGACAAAGAGGCGCAAACGTGAAGCAACACTTTTAATGGCGGAAGCAAAGAAATTAGATAAGCATGGAATGTTGAAAGAACAGATGACCATGATGAAACAACAAATGAAGAAAATTTAATCTTCTTCTTTAAATCCAAAAAAACCGCTTAAGCGGTTTTTTTTTGTTTGAGGCTTTTGGTCTCAGGACCTTTATTCTTTTTATACTTTGATTAAAATGATCGGATCACTTTAATCGGGTTAAGGTTAAATCATCATTGTATTGTAAAATAAATAACCCTTTATTTTCTGTTGTCTCAAAGAGCTGTTTGCTATAATTAAATTTACTTTCTACGCGATAGGAAGCTCCCTTTTTGAAAGTTTCTTTTAAAGGTTCTCCCGAAGCCAAACGCACTAAAATATCATAGGTAATATCAAAACCTTTAGTTGCATAAAAAGAAGGCAACGTATTGTTTTTAGCGACATACTGCTTGTTAAATATTTTTGTTGGTTCCAAGTTTTCATCTACAAAACGATCATTCACATAGGTAAAACCTATTTTCGCCAATTTATTATCGTCAATATTATCAAAAGCTTTTCCTTTATCCATTGAGAACACTTTTGCAGTAATGGAATCTGGCAAACTGATAAGGCTATTAATAGCGTCAGATACAACCACATTGTCTGAAGTTGCTAGTACAACCCAATTATTGGTTAATTGCTTAAAAACCTCTAAAAACCGTTCTTTCTCGATATAACCGTCTATTGCTTTTAGATGCTGTACTTCATTTATAGAATCTACATCTTGTAATATTTCACTCATTTTTAAAGCATGAAAATCTGATTCAGGATTGCCATCACTTACCACAGTAATTGTACCTTCTGTATATACTTCTTTAATGTGGGTAGCAATCGCATCACTGAAAACTGCTTTGTTGGGTGCTGTTTTTATAATTCTGGGAGATTTAAACTTAGATTGATTTTTAGAATATACCGGAAAAACAAGTGGAGTCTCAATTTGATTCGCCACAATTACTGCTTCTTCTGAATACAAAGGACCAATGATTACATCATTTTGATTTAAATTATTTTCTTCTAAAATAGCTCTTATTTTACTGCTATTTCGTTCTGTATCATAGACGTTTAACTCGATACCAACTCCTTGTAACCTTAAAGAATCGACTGCCAATTCTGCACCCATGTAAAAGTCGGTCACATAGGTAGCCAATCTACTATTGTCAAAAATATCATCTGCAGCAACCGTATCATATTCTGAAACACGAAAAGGAAGTAATAAGGCAACTTTTAATGAAACATTTTCTCCAATTTCATCGCTGTAAACAACCGCTTCGTTGACATTATCTTTGAGGCTTTTAACTTTAATTTTTTGGAATAATTTCAATCCTTCTGAAAGTTCAGGATTCAAAGAAATCAATGCCTCTTGAGAAACATTGTAAAAACGGGTTAAATTGTAAAAAGTATCACCTTTTTTCACCTCATGAATCAAAAAGTTTTTGGCATCATTAGCTGCAGCCAGGGCTATAGAATCCGTTTCAACCAATACAACTATACTATCTAATGCCTTTGCGTTGAGTGCTTTTTTCTGAGCATTAGCAGTTGCTAGTGATTTGGTATTCGGAACGATAATGATGGTGTTTGGAGCGGGTCTTCTTCTAACATCAGGATTTAAACGTCGTAAATCTTTGGTCTTCATGTCTAGCTTACGGGCTATGGAGCGCATTGTTTCACCTTCAGCAACTTTATACTCCACGTATTTTTTTTGCTGGCCACAAGAAACAGCAAAAGTTAGTAAGCACAAAAACAAAATTAGTTTCAATTCTCTCATTATAAACAATGTTTTTTTTATTCCCATTCTATCGTTGCAGGTGGTTTTGAACTTATATCATAAACAACTCGGTTCACACCTTTCACTTTATTAATAATATTATTTGAAGTTTTTTGTAAAAATTCATAAGGTAAATTTACCCAATCTGCAGTCATACCATCCGTGCTTTCTACAGCTCTTAGGGCTACTACTTTTTCATAGGTTCTTTCATCTCCCATGACTCCAACTGAATTCACAGGTAATAACATTGCACCTGCTTGCCAAACTTTATCATAAAGACCGTGCGCTTTTAATCCATTAATAAAAATAGCATCTACTTCTTGTAAAATACGTACTTTCTCTGGAGTTACATCTCCTAAGATACGGATTGCGAGTCCTGGTCCTGGAAAAGGATGACGACCTAGTAATTCTTTATCAATTCCCATAGAGGCTCCTACTCTTCTTACCTCATCTTTAAAAATCATTCGCAAAGGCTCAACAATTTTCAGTTTCATGAAATCTGGTAATCCTCCGACATTATGATGACTTTTAATGGTTGCAGAAGGTCCTCCGTTTGCTGAAACGGATTCAATAACATCTGGATATATCGTTCCTTGTGCCAACCATTTTACGTCTTTTATTTGATTTGCCTCATCATCAAAAACTTCGATAAATGCATTTCCAATTGCTTTTCTTTTCTTCTCAGGATCGGAGAGTCCAGCTAAAGCTGTTAAAAAACGTTCGGAAGCGTCTACCCCTTTAACGTTCAACCCCATTCCTTCGTATTGTGTAAGTACACTTTCAAATTCGTTTTTACGTAAAAGTCCGTTATTTACGAAAATACAATACAAGTTTTCTCCAATGGCTTTGTGCAAAAGCACTGCGGCAACGGTAGAATCTACTCCACCAGAAAGTCCTAAAACCACTTTATCATTGCCTACTTTATTTTGGATTGATTGAACAGCACTATCTACAAAAGAATCTGGCGTCCAGGTTTGTGCTACCTGCGCTATTTTTACTAAGAAATTTTCTAATAATTGTTTCCCATCGGAAGAGTGGTACACTTCTGGGTGAAATTGAATTGCAAAAGTAGCTTCGCTATCGATTTTATATGCTGCGTTTTCAACATCTTTTGTGCTTGCCAATAAGACAGCATTGTCTGGTAATTCTTTAATGGTATCTGAATGACTCATCCAAACCTGACTTCCTTCCGAAATATTTTCAAAGAAAGTTTCTTCATTTTTGATGTAGGATAAATTTGCTCGACCATATTCTCGTGTGTTGGAAGGGGCCACTTTTCCTCCCGAAAAATGAGCTAAGTATTGCGCTCCATAACAAACCGCTAATAAAGGTTTTTTACCTCTAATTTCTGAGAGATCTGGATGTAGTACAGCCTCTGAACGTACAGAATTTGGACTTCCTGATAAAATAACTGCTTTAAAATCTACTAAATTTTTAGGAGGTTTATTGAAAGGGTGAATTTCACAGTAAATGTTTAATTCTCTTACGCGTCTCGCAATTAGTTGTGTGTATTGCGAACCGAAATCTAATATAAGTACGTTGTGTTGTTGCATGCGCAAAAATACTATTTCAGTTTAAATTCTGATACTGAAAAAAGGTATTTTTTATAGGATTTTAATATTTTTTAAAAATAACGTGTATTCTTTTAGTATTAGTTTCGATAGACAACCGCATTTATATTCATTCCTGCTCCTACGGATGCTAAAATAATGACATCGCCTTTTTTTACTTCTTGATGGGCTACATTTCCTTTTAATACTAAGTCTAATAATGTAGGAACGGTAGCTACAGAACTGTTCCCTAATGTATGAATGCTCATTGGCATTACCCCTTCAGGTACTGGTTGGTTGTACAATCGATAGAAACGTTTGATAATGGCTTCGTCCATTTTTTCATTGGCTTGATGTATGAAGATTTTTTTTACTGCATCTATTGAAACACCACTTTTATCCAAAGCGGTTTTCATTGCAGTAGGAACTTTTGTTAGAGCGAATTCATAAATTTTTCTTCCATGCATTTTAATATAACGTACATTTTTGTCTGCATTTTTATCGTTTGATTCTCCGAAGAATAAATGATACGCTTCGTCTTTAGAGAATGTTTGGGTTGCGTGGCTTAAAATTCCCGAATCTTGATTTTCGGATGCTTCAACAATACATGCACCAGCACCATCACTGTAAATCATCGAATCTCGATCTACCTTATCTACTACTCTTGAGAGGGTTTCTGCTCCAATGACTAAACATTTTTTTGCAATTCCTGCTTTTATAAATGCCTGGGCTTGAATAACACCTTCTATCCACCCCGGACAACCAAATAGAATATCATAGGCGACACAATTGGGGTTATTAATTCTTAACAAGTGTTTTACTCTAGTTGCCAAACTTGGTAAAATATCACTTTGAATTGCACCACTTTTTACATCTCCAAAATTATGGGCAACAATAATGTAATCTAACGATTCAGCATCTATTTTAGCATCTTCAATTGCTTTTGTTGCTGCGAAAAAGCCCAAATCAGATGTCGTAAAATGAGGCGCTGCGTACCTTCTTTCTTCAATCCCCGTAATCATTTTAAACTTCTCGATAATGACTTGATTCCCATTGGAAAAATCACTACCGTCTGGATGTAAGAAATGGCTGTCTATAAAATTGTGATTCTCTTTTTTTATGGTTGGAATGTAGGAACCTGTTCCTGTAATCTTAGAAAAAATCATCTATTGGGAATTTATCAACCAAAAATACAGAAAAATAGATTTATAAAATTGACATTCTAGGTATTAATGGTAAGTTCAAACTAAAGAATTGAACAACAACAACTACTAACAAAAACAAAAACTACTTTTAATACCGATTCATCTTAACCTTCATGACCATTGCAATAGAGGTTGCTCTGTTTTTCATCTAAGACGCAATCAAACATTTAAACTGACTGTCCAAAACCTCAAATAAATACGATATCCAACAGGCAAAATGGACTTTTGTAAAGTTCATAAAAAAGTGCTATCTGAATCTGCGGTTCATTTATTTAGATAAAGTGTAATATCAAATAAAATAGCTTGTCAAAAACTGTGGATTAGTGGAACGCGTCTATTTGATGCTTGATAAGAATTTCCTCAAAAAACGAAACCTAAAGATATGTGCTATCAAATGAGAAAGGCAATAAAGAAAGTAATGAACTTGTTTTTACAACCTCTCCAAATTCACCCATAAAAAGTACTTGCATGGGTTCTTTTTGGTTGATCTCGTATTCAGACAATGTTTGTCTACACGCTCCACAAGGGCCTATTGGTTTGTCAACTCTCGCAATAGATGAACTTGCAGATATTGCTAATTTCTTAATTTTAACACCAGGAAAATCAGAACCTGCTTTCCAAATAGCCACTCTTTCTGCACACATTCCAGAAGGATATGCTGCATTTTCTTGATTATTTCCTAAAACAATTTGATTGTTTTCTAAAAATAGTGCTGCACCAACTCGAAACTTTGAATAGGGTGCATAGGCTGTTTTTCTTGCTTCAATTGCTTTATGCATCAGCATCTTATCCTCTAAAGAAAGTTCTGAGATGTCGTTATATAGCAGTGCCGTTGTTGTAATTTCTATTTCTTTCATACAGCATAAATTGGTCAAAAAAAGCAGCCTTTTCTGACTGCTTTTATGCTACGAATTTACTAAAAAAAAAGCACTTTCTTAATAATCATCATAAATCTCTCCCAAATCGAATGAAATAGAGAATCGTAAAGAGTTTTCAAGGGGGTTATTTACATCGGACGCATTGGCCAAATAGGACAAATCTACGTTCAATGCATTGGTCTTAAAACCGGCTCCCATGGTAAAAAATTGTCTATTCCCTTTGTTTTCGTTTTCGTGAAAGTAACCCGCTCTGAGTGCAAATGCGTTGTTATACAAGTATTCTGTACCAAAGGCATAGGTAAATTCTTGCAGTTCTTCACTAAATCCGTCTTCGGCATCTCCAAATGAGGAGAAAATACCAGAAACCCAAGAAATATCTTCATCAGAACCGTCTGTTTGCGGAGATGGAACTAATAATTTTGTAAATTCTAAGGTGGTAGAAATGGTGTTGTAATCGTCTAAAATAAAATCGAATCCACCTCCTATTTTCAAGTTTGTTGGAATGAAATCTTCTTCCCCTGGAACATAAGAAACTTTGGGTCCTATATTGGCAACGTTAAAACCGAATCGATAACGTCCATTAAAAGTACCATAGTTTTCTTCTTCTGATTGATAATATCCTGAAACATCAACACCAAAAGAGTTAATAGGCTGTAAAGTAGATGTAGTTCCTGTAAAGGCGAGGTTAGATCGAAGGTATTTTAAGGAAACTCCCATTGAGAAAGTTTCACTTAACTTTAAAGCATACGACCCTGTGAAAACAAATTCGTTAGGATTTATAATTCCTGTAGGATTCCCGCCACTATCTGTTAAGTCTATCTGTCCTAAAGAAAAATATTTAAAATCTGCTCCCCAGGCTGCATTTTCGCTAAAACGATTCATATAAGAAACAGTTCCTGTAAAAATATCATCTGTTAAATTTCTAAGCCAAGGAGAATAGGTAATACCAGCTCTGACCTGTCGATTGCTAAAGGCCATTTTTGCGGGATTGTGAAACAAAGAAAAAGCATCTGCACTCGTAGCGACCCCAATATCTCCCATTGCGCCAGATCTTGCATCGGGTATGATTAACAAAAAAGGTGCTGCTGTTGTAATTCCTCCGATCTTTCTCGTGTCTATTTCTGTTGCCTGTGCATTTGCTTTATATACAAATGAAAAACAAACAAGAAGGCACAATACAATTTTCTTCATATTAGATAATTTTTTTTCATTATTCTACAAATATCTACTTTTTATTGAAGTATAACTAATTTTTCATACTTCTCTGAAACTAAGTTACTCAATATTGACTTTACTCTGAGTTTATATACATACACTCCTTTTCCAATTCTGTTCCCGAAATCGTCCAACCCATTCCAAGAAATCGTTCTTGACAAACTCCCTGAAGTTTGCACATTTTGATGAATGGTTTTGATCAATTTTCCTGAAATTGTAAAAACTTGAATTTGGACCTCTAACAGTTCGTTTGGCTTATTGTGCTGGAACCAAAATTCTGTATAATTGACAAAAGGATTTGGGTAGTTTAAAACATTCTCTAGGTTTAAAGTAGTATCACTAAGAACCACAAAATATAACGTAGCTTCTGATGAATTATTATACGTATCCCAAGCTTTTATTTTTAGAGTGTGGGGTCCTACTTCTAAATTTCTAAATTTGTAATTTACTTTTCCATTGGTAAAATCGTCCAAAGCTGTTTGATAAAAATCATTTAGAATAATTGGATTTGAATCATCACCATCTAGCACCCCAACAATATCGTGATCAACGGCTGTGATTGAAGTATTGATTCCACTAATATCTGATAACAATACAATTAAGTTTGGTGAAGCATTTGTATTGCCTCCATCAATAAAAGATTCATCATTCATAAATAGCTGAATTTCTGGACCTATTGTATCTTCTGGAGCATTTTCATTAATTCCACCTACAACCACATCAAAATTATACCCTGCTTTATCTTCCAATCCATTTTCTGCATAGAAGCTCATTTTTCCTTTTCCGTAAGAAATTTTTATATCTTTTGGCACTATAAATTCGAAGTTAAAGGTACCATTTTGAACGGTAGAATTTCCTCTAAAAAGTTTACTATCTTGTGTATCAAAAGTGAGAACTATTCCGAAATTATCATTGTCTAAGGTGTTTTTATCAATGGCTTTATCGAAGACGGTCGTCGACAAGGATCCATTAAAATCAGTTAGGGTAGTATTTGAATTGTCGGTTATAACACCTTCAAAATTTACTCTAGAAAGAGCTTTTAAGGTATCAATCGATTGGCTAAGGTCGATGCCGTTCATTTTTGTAATCCGCACATTTGGTTTAGGTACTGCCAATTTCATGGCAGGATCTCCAAAGAAATAAATAAAGAACTTTTGAGCATCAGAAAACTCGTTTTTTGTTTTTGCCAATGCTTCAGAAATGGTGAGATCTTCTTGATTGTACTCGAGAATAAAACGCATTAATTTTTGGTTGAAATTCTGACCAACAGAAATATAAACTTCACGAGTTGTGGTTACCATCGCAGCAGCGCCTCCGGTTGGATTGAGAAATGTAAGCTCTCCTGCTGTGAATCTTTTTGGGTTGTCAAATCTAGAAAAATCACAAGTAACAGTAATTAACAATGGTAAGGTGTTCGGGTTATTGAAATCTTGAATTTGAGGTTTTTCTAAAATTCTTTCGGATGCGAAACCATCTTCTCCTCCATGTCCAAAATAATTAAAAACTAAGGTTCCTTTTTCAATAGCATTGGTAATGGTTGTTTTTATTTGTGGATAGCGTTCTCCACCTGATGAATTTTCTTGAACATAAGAATCGACATATATTTTGTTGACATTAAAAATGGGTTTGTTATTTTTTATATCATCGGCAATAGATTCTACTCCACTTTGTATTTGAATGTCTGCAGTTTGATCAATATCATCGGCCAAAAGTGTAATGGTATTTCGCCAATCTCCAAGAGCTTCTTTGTCATAATAACTTAAAATTTTGTCTACGGCTATCTTTGCTTCCGAAATCGTTGAAACAGGAATCCTTCCTGAAGCAACATCTACAGTATGTGTTCTAACCATTCCCCCTTCGTGAGGCTCTAACATGACAAAAAAATCGTCTGTAACATAGGATTCCGCTAAATTAAAGCTGTTGGTTGATAATTTTACGGGAACAATATTGTTGTTTCCAGCAATTCGGTCTTTATAGTCGTAGGAAGCATCTCCAAAGAAAGTTACGTATTTTAACTTCTTCTCTGGAGCAGAATTGTTGTTATATAGGTGCTTTATAAAGTCTCGAATTCCAGTTATATCTTTAGATCCAGAAGAGAATTCATTATATATCTGATTTAAAAGTACCACTTTTGTAGTAAAATTTGAATTATTTTGATGATAGTCGGCCAATCTTTGTGCCTGATTTATGAGTTCATTATTGGTAATAATGAGATAATTAATATCTGCTATTGCGTGCAAATTTTGGTTTTCTACTTTGGAGTTTTCGATAGTTTTTGGAGTATAAAAATCGGTTTGTCCTAAGACAATATATTCTGATAAAGAGCCGTTCTCGGCTTTAAAAGTAAACGTATCTCCAGTACTTTCGTTAAGAATAAATTGGGGTTCTGATGGATTGGAAACATCCCATAATTGAAAACTATTTGCTGCATTTGATATCCGAAACTCAACGTTGCCAGTAGCATTTGCTTGCTCAAAACTTCTAAATGAAAATTGATTTCCGTCTGCGATTAATTGTTTTTTTCCAACCACTTCAATATAATCAAGGAAACCTCTTGCTGAAGGGTTTCCATTATTATTAAAAGTAACGGTCACCTCTAATGAAGTAGCTGAGTTTACAAATGCTTGTGATCGATGATTTGCATATCCTTTGGTTAATGAACTTGAATTTACCGCTGCGAAATTAATGGTAAATGGGTCTTGAGTGTTTAATTGCACTCCAATACTAGAGGCTGAGGAAGAGACAGTTGCGCCACCCACTTTAAGAGATAAAGGAGTGTTGGGGAGCGCTTTCGAAAAAGGCAGCACAACTTTTAGGGTATTCTCGAAACTCAAATCTTCACCAAACCACTGGTCTCCTACTGCAAAAATGTTTGTCAGTTCATTTTCATAGAAGACAAACTCATCAAAAGTGGTGATTTGTTGTGTGACTACAGATGTAACTGGAGGTTTTTGTTGAACTCTTTTTCCATTAGTGTCTGATATTGTTATAAAGTAATAGGCTTCATCAGAAAAAATGTTTTGATGGTGGGTTGCTGTTTGGTTATCTGGGTCTGCAGTCCAACTATGTGGTCCTTGTCCATAAAACAAAATATAATCATTGTCATTAAAGACACCATCACTCTCTCCTGCTATATAAATGGCATTTTCTTGTAGGTCTTCAATTCTAAAATCAGAATTTAAAACCGATAATAAATTACCTCCATTCCCATAAATGTGTATTTTCTGGGGGTTTAAGTTGCTCGTAGAAATTCCTATTTGTTGCAACAAACGTTTATCTATTTTAAAAACACCTGTGGTATCGATAGAAAATTTATACCATTCTCCTTGAGACAAGACGGAATTCAAGATTTGCCCAGCTACTATATTGGCAAAAAAAACAAGAAAAATAAATGCAACTATTTTTTTCATAAAATTGTAATCAAAGAACGCAAATATTTCAAATATATTTTAATAGAATCAAAGATAAATTATACTAAAATAAAAAAGGGTTCGTTTTGATTATAAGTTCAATGAATTGAAGCGTTATATTTATTATTTTTCTTGTGTGAAAGTATAATTATTGTAAATTAGCAAACGAAATGAAAACCTCATCAATTTTAATTAGGAAATGAAAAATTTTTTAAAAATAACTTTTGTTTTAGCAGCAACAATATTCTTTATTAGTTGTAATAGATCTTCCTCAGGAAAATCCTCACTAACAGGTTTAAGCTTTAATGATCCAAAAAACGGAAACTATATTCGTGCCGAGTCTTATAAAGGCCAGACGCCCCCTTTAGGGATGGTTGGTGTTGAAGGAGGTTCTTTTACAATGGGACAAGTTCAAGATGATGTAATGTTTGATTGGAATACAACACCAAATAAAATACATGTACGTTCATTTTTTATGGATGAAGCAGAAGTTTCAAATTCTGAATATTTTTTATATGTACAGTATACCAAAGATGTTTTTCCTCCATCGGAAAAAAAATACAAACACATATACAACTCTGTATTACCGGATACCTTAGTTTGGAGAAAAAGCTTGGGAAATACAGAATTATTAACTGAAAACTACTTCCGTCATCCCGCTTATGCAGATTATCCTGTTGTAGGTGTGAGTTGGTTACAAGCTACTGAATACTGTAAATGGAGAACCAATGTTGTTAATTTAAAGACATTAATAGACAAAGGACACATCAAAAATATTTTTGAAGCAGATACGACAAGAAACTTTTTTGACACGGATGTATTTTTAACCGATGCTACCAAAATGTTTGCAGGCGATACCACAATCTACAAGAGAGGTGTAAAACAACGAAGAGCAAAAGGACAAGCAAAACCCGGAAAAGACGCTTTTCAAGGTAGGAAAATCATGAAAGCTGACGGTATTTTACAAACTAAATTTAGACTACCAACAGAAGCTGAGTGGGAATTTGCTGCAAAAGCAAATGTTGAAAATCGCGAATACAATACCATAAGAGGTAGAAAAAAATATGCTTGGAATGGGAAATATTCACGATCAAAATCAAAAAAATATAGAGGAGATCAACTTGCTAATTTCAAACAAGGTAAAGGAAATTATAGTGGTTTATCTGGCTGGAGTTCGGACGGATCTGACATTCCAATCAAAATAAAATCATATCCACCAAATGCTTTTGGTATTTATGACATGTCCGGAAACGTTGCAGAATGGGTTTCAGATGTTTACAGACCGATTATAGATTCGGATGCAAATGACTTCAACTACTATAGAGGAAACGTTTTCAATAAGAAAAAAATCAATAAAGAAGGAAAGGTTGTCTTCATTGGGTCAAAAGGAGATGCCATTAAGTATGATACTTTAGAAAATGGAAAAATCATTCCTAAGAATCTACCAGGAACTATCAAATATGTTCCCATCACATCGGAGGATGTTGCACTTCGAAGAAATTTCACCAAATCAATGAATGCAGACATTAATGATGGAGACATCAATTCATCACGAGATTTCGGAAATGAAAAAATGGAGCAAAGCATGTACAATTCCCCGGAGAAGCCAGAGTTTATTAGAGACTCGATAACAGGTATCACAAAAGTGGCATACGACACCGAGAAAAGAACAACTTTAATCAGTGACAATACAAGAGTATATAAAGGAGGGGCTTGGTCTGACAGAGAATATTGGTTAGATCCAGCAATGCGAAGGTACTTACCTGAATACATGGCAACAAATTATATCGGATTTAGATGTGTATCCGATAAATTGGGTCCAATGAGTTCACAAAAACGAAGAGCTAGAAACTCAGCGAGGTAATCCTTTTCAAAATTATAACAATATAGAACCTCATTGCTTAAAATCAATGAGGTTTTTTTATCTTTAAATAATGAAAATCGAGGAACTTTATAAATATTACAAACAATATTGTTTGGTAGATACCGATTCAAGAAGTATTCGAAAAAGCACTATTTTCTTTGCTTTAAAGGGTCCCAATTTTAATGGAAACACTTTTGCTGAGAAGGCGCTAGAGGCCGGTGCTGCCTTCAGTATCGTAGATGAAGCTGTCTATGCAACAAAACCTGCTATTTTGCTGGTTGAAAATGTATTAGAAACTTTGCAAAAGCTAGCTAACTATCACCGAAAACAATTGAATATTCCAATTATTGGCCTTACAGGTAGTAATGGAAAGACAACAACAAAAGAGTTGCTTCAAACTGTATTGTCAAAAAAGTATAAAACGGTGACAACAGTAGGAAATTTAAACAATCACATTGGAGTGCCACTCACGCTTTTATCCATGAATGCCGAGACCGAAATTGGTATTGTTGAAATGGGTGCAAATCATCAAAAAGAAATTGAATTGCTGTCTCACCTATGTGCCCCTAATTTTGGATACATAACTAACTTTGGAAAAGCACATTTGGAAGGATTTGGAGGTATTGAAGGTGTTGTCAAAGGAAAATCAGAGTTGTATACCTATCTTAAAAAAGAAGGCGGTATTGCCTTAGTAAATCCCCATGATAACATTCAACTTGAAAAGACAAAAGAGATGAACCGCATCTTTTTTGAAAAAGAACTCATCCTTAAAAAAACGACCCCTTTTCTCACAGTAGCGCATAGCGGAACCAGCATTAAAAGCAAGTTGATTGGCGCTTATAATTTCACCAATATCTGTGCAGCAATTACAATGGGGCAACACTTCGGTATTGCGCCGGCAGCGATTAAAGAGGCCTTGGAATCCTATGTTCCTTCGAACAACCGATCTCAAATCATAAAAAAAGGAACACATACGATTGTTTTAGATGCTTACAATGCCAACCCTACAAGTATGAAAGCGGCTATTGAAAGTTTTAAAACCATGGAAGGTGAAAACAAAGTGCTCATCTTGGGCGACATGTTTGAGCTTGGAAAATATGAGCTTGAAGAACATCAAAAAATTGCAACTCTCCTAAAGTCAGCAACTTTTAAAAAGGTCTATTTAATTGGAGAGTTATTCCATAAAATAACGACGGACTCTTTGCAATTCAAAGAATTTAGTGATTTTAAAAATCATCTTAAAACACAAAATCTTTCAAACTGTACCATCCTCATAAAAGGATCCCGGGGCATGCAATTGGAACGCGTTTTAGAACTCCTTAATTAGGGTTGTTTTTATGAAAATCGAGTAAATTATCAATAGGTCTCTGTAAAATCCCAGCGATACTTAAATGGTTCTTTTTAGCTACTTTTTCTAAAATTTCGCTGAAGTAAAAAGCAATAGACCCAATAAAGTAGATCGGGGTATCGGTTGTTTTTCCAAAGGGTAGAATTCTGTATTTAAAGAACTCATTAAAACCTCTTTTAATGATTTTTTTAATGTATTTATCTTCTTTAAATTCAAACATGAATTTCGCGAATGAAGCTAAATACCTATTTGGATTGGGTTGTTTGTATAAATGATATTTAATAACATCTGCATCTAGGTTATATTCTTCTTCAAACTTATTTGCGATTCTTTTGGGCATTTTCCCATAAAAGTATTCTCTTAACAGTAATTTCCCAAAGTAATTCCCACTTGCCTCGTCCATCACGGAATATCCTAAAGAAACCGTTTTCATATGCACCGAAGTACCATCGAAATAACAGCTGTTAGATCCTGTTCCAAGAATACACACAATTGCTGGCTTATTTCCTGAAGCCGCATATACTGCCGCTAGCATGTCCTCTTCAATGTTCACTTTTGCATGGATAAAGACTGTTTCTAAAACGCTTTTTAAAATGGCGGAGGGTTTTGGAGTTCCACATCCTGCTCCATAAAAATGAATTTCTGTGACCTCCTCTTTAACGTCCATCAACTGAAACATGTTTACAATTCGATTCCTTAATTCATTTTGATTAACAACCGCCGGATTCAAACCTAAAGTCCGAACCCTAAACACTTCGTTTTTATCATTATCCAAAGCAATCCAATCTGCTTTTGTAGAGCCTCCATCTGCTATAAGTATCATTCGAAAAGTAATTTGAAATCAAATATATTGTAAGTTTTCAGGATACACAAGGGGATAAAAACTTCAATCGTTGTAGTTCGGCAATTAAATTATAATTGAAGGGCTTGAAATCTTTAGGAATGATTTTTCTTTGGCTTTAAAGGTACTTTTTAGGTTAATATTAAGTAAAAAATTAAAGGTCTTGAAATAATATTGTATATTCTAAGTCCTAAAGAAATCAAAAGCATTAAAAGAATTACAGTATATCCCTGAAGATTAAACAGATAGTTACAATTGGTTATTGATTGGATTGTGTATTGAGCAGCGAGTCTCAGATTTATTGAAATTAAGTCCAATTCATCATAGAAAAGCACCCACTGGGTTGTATATAGATATCCTGCAACAGAAAACAATGAAGACTGTGACGGTTGGTGTGGCAGATTTATTTATGCAACAGGCAAAGATAATTTGGTAATAAGAATTTCTTTAGAAAAAATAATTTTAAATCCTGATTTTTCTTTTTATTGTGTTTAATAACCACTTTCTAATTTCTCTATTAAAAACGGATTTACAAACGATAGCAAATCTTCTGTTTAAATTAATCATAATCAATTTAAAATTAATTTTTAGATTTGATTTTCTATTATAAAGAGATTTATTAAATACTTTTAGATAATATTCTGATTCTTTTGTTTTGAAATAGTCTAAAGATTCTAAATCTCCAAAAATAAGATTACAATTTGCTAAAAAACAATTTAATGGTTTCTTTAATATAGTAAACTTTGAAATAGTCTTTTTTGTATCAACTTTTTTTGATAATAGAAAAACGTCATAAGCATTTCTTAATGAGCAGTTTTTAATATTAAACCCATAATCATTTATTTGGCTGGCAATAATAGAAAGTAATAATTGATTTTCAAAACTCAATACTGAAAAATTATTTATTAGTTGAGCATCTGCAATGATTGTTTTACAATTAAATTCCCCTCTATATTTTTCTATGGTAACCTCTTTATGAATTTCAACTGCAGCTATATTCTCTTGTTTAACTAATTTTGGATAATGCCTAGACCCTGGTAAAAAACCTAATTGATTTTCTTCTATACTATAACTATCCTTTTTTAAAATATCAATTGCTTTAAAGAAATCTTTTTTAGAAAGCAAAAAATCAATATCTCCTACCATACGTTCGCCGATATCTTCGTATAAACCCTCTAAAAGATTCCCTGTGCCTTTTAAAAAGACTGGTCTAATATTATTCGCTAATAATAGACTATTTAGTTCTTGTGCTTGTTGAAGGATTTGTATATTTCTATCTCTATTTAAGTTGGTTATGTGTATCATGTACTCAACCAAATCACTTGGGAGGTATTTTAAAAAATCAGCTCTTTTGAAATTACAGTAGATCGCAGGAAAGGCATAATGGCTGGTACTTACTTTTACAATATTATCCCAGTCTACATCCGTTGTTTTAAGCAACAACTCTATTTCGTCTCTGTTTTTTTCTTCCAAAGAAATAGTCAAACATTTGGCAATAAAAAAAAAGGTTTCTTTATAATTCAATTGATTATTTTTTTTACTCTAAAGATGTTATTTCGTAGGTCTGAGTCTCTAACTATAAAACCATGCTTCTCTATTTCTTTTAATTGTTTAATAGTAAATTGATCTCGGACTGACTTTGTTTTTGGAAAGATATAATTGGAAAGTGAACCAAAGAGTTTTACCCGTTCTGTTTTAGTGAGTTTTTCTTGGTTCATAAGCAAATCATCTAGAACATTTTTCATAAAGGCCATCCATATTTTTCTTAATGGATGGGCCTTCTTTTTTTGCAGGACCTTTTTTGGACTTTTTACCAGCTTTTTTTTGCTGAATTTGGATCGAATGGCATATTTAATTGAAATTATATAATCTTAAATATACAAAAAAGTCAATTGTACAGATATTTTTAATAATTTATTTTTCAACTTATTTTATATTTCTATACGGAAATTCTGCTTTTTAATAGGTTATTAAAATTGTAACACTCACTGTTTCGTAAGTTTTTTAGAGATAACACCTTTTGAAGTTGTTATTTGAACCATGTACAAGCCACTAGACAATTCTTCAACAGACACTTTTTCTAAATTGATTGTTGTTGTTTTTACCAAACGCCCGAGTATTGTATAGATTTGAACCTTGGTTATGGTCTCAGATTGTGATTTGATAAAGAGTTGATTTCCTACTGGATTTGGATATATTAAAATAGAATTTTCTAGAGGTTCATCTGAAATACTTAAAGAACCACAACTACTCCCCACCTCGTAAGAAAAATATTTAGTGACTGCTAAACCTCCTGCAAAGGCAAATTTACACGCATAACTAATAGTTTCACCCGGTGATAGACCATTGATCGTTTTTGAAAATGTTAATCCAGAGACTTGTTCCATTTCAAATTCAGTAAAAGGACTTTCTTGCCATAGGTAAGCTACAACCCCGTTTCTATCAGTATCTAATAATGTAAATGATACAGTAACATTAGAACCTACTGTCTCAAAGACCGCTTCATAGCCTGTAGAAAAAGATCCTTGTTGTGCTTCATTTGACACTTCAGAACAAGAATACAACTCATCAACGGTTATAGTGACAATTTGAGAGGTTCCCTGACCAGAAGCATCATCTGTTGCAACTGCAGTAATTTGGTGTTCACCTATTGCTGCATTTTCCCAAAGGAGACTAAAAGGCTCTGAGGTAACACCACCTATTAATTCTGTACCATCAAAAAATTCAACCAAAGTTATTGATCCATCTAAATCTGTAAGAGAGGTTGTGATGTCAATTGCTGAACCATCTTCAAAAGAATCACCTTCATTAGGAGAGGTTATTGATATAGATGGTGCTAAATTCCCTGTTTCAGATACAATTACAAACACTTCATCAGTATCAGTATATGATCCATTACTTACAGTTAATTTAATTTTATATACCCCATCAAGTAAATTACTAATTTCTGGCGAAGCTATTAAATTATCTGAAAAGCTTATAATTGACGGACCGTATACTTGTTCCCAATTATATGTTAATGATTCACCTTCTGGATCGTTACTTAAAGTTCCATTAAGAGTTGCTGTTGTATCTGGTATAATAACTGTAACATTAGTTCCTGCATTGGCAATTGGTGGAGTATAAGGTAGAGGCCCTGAGTAAGAGAATGTCATTTTACCAATATTTAATTCTCCATTATCGATAAATAATCTTAAAATCTGTTCACCTTCTGTTAATTCTATATCTGTAACATTTTTTGTAGACCAAGTATCCCAGTCATTTGTTGTTGATACCTCTATGGAAGGACTAATTGTATTTCCATCAATTTCAAAATGAAAAGGACCACCCCCACTTGTGTTTCCTGAGGCATATCGAAAACTCAAATCATAGGTTCCTGCTGTTTCTACATTAATTGTGTACTCTAACCATTCTCCACTACTATTCCAACCTACTGTAGCTCCTTCATTGGTAACTAATGCGGCATCTATGTATTCTGTTTCTCTAAAGTCACCTTCATTTATTTGAGACATATCTAAATAGGAAATATTTTGACCAACTCCTCCTTCAAATTTGTCATAAAACCCTGCTTCGATAGTTCCAGGAATAGCAAAAGGTATTCCAGTATATGGGACTTGTTCACCCACTTGAATAGTTACAATATTAGAAACATTGAATTCTTGGTTAATATATACTTTAGCATACATTCCGTGAACACCCAATGTTAAATCAGCTACTTCTATTTCATAAGGAGCTGATGTATCTTGACCGATTGAAGTAGTGCCATCAAAAAATTCTACGTTGGTAATTCCTGTTCCTTCAACCTCTAAAGAGAGGTTTACACTTCCTCCAGGAAAGGCCTGATTAAAATTAGAAGAAAGAACCCCTGTTGCATTAATATCTCTACTTGTGGCCATTTGATTTGCAGGGACATCAAGTGTAAAACCATCCGAAAATGTTACTGTAATTGCAACATCAGAATAATTATGAGAAACATAGGTATATTCACCATTATTAGTAAACGCAGCAGATATGGGATTGTCAGCTGTAATAGAAGCATCTATATTACCTAAAGCATTCATAGAATGCAACCAGTGATATGTTTGTGCATCTGAAATTCCAAATTTTATTGAGCGATTTGGATTTGAATTGTACAAGTCTATTGCTGATTGTGCATCCGTCAACGAAAGATATTTCCAATAGGTATCATGCCATAAGTTTGGATTTTCTTCATTGGTTAATATCCCAGTATTGGCTGACATTTCATTCCATAAAGATGATGCATAATCCTGATTATGACCTAAATAAAGTGATCCTCCATGAATAGGATATAATTCTATTCCATAAGATGCTGCGATGTCTGAAGTCCAAAAAGTTCCATTATCAAAAGAGTTTCCCCAAACTCTAGAAATTAAACTATATTCTTGTGAAAATGGTGCTGTAGAAGCAGCAAAATTTTGATTATTAGTATCAAACCAATATTCTTCAACTGCAGTTTGTTCTGTTGTGTAGATATAAATACCTAAATCTCTTATTTCGTCGTTTTCTGTTATAGATCCCCAATGAATTAACGAAGAGGCAAATTGCATACTTTCTGAAGTTGATTCCTGATCATTTCCTTGCGGGAAAGTTGCAAATCCATTTGCCCAACTATGACCTGCATAGGGGCTAAAGTTTCTTAAAAAAGGAAAGTCCTGATCATTTCTATCATAAGAGGCAGCATCACGAATTAATAAATTAATCATCTCTCCCCAATCATCTGACCAACCAGGCTCAAATTGTTCCATAAAAGATGCAGCATGTATAAAATATCCCCAATGAAAATGATGGTCGTTAATATTATTATCTTGCCCATGACCAGCAGGGTATCCTATCATGGTAGACCAATCATTATTGTAATAAAATAAAAAAGCAACTTCTCCAGATTCAGCTTTTAACCAATCTTCTAGTCGTTCTTTAATGGTGGCGATCATATTGTCTCTAGCTTCATAATCTCCAGTTTGATCAGCAATCCTTGCAGTTTGAATCAATCTATTCATCACTTGACCTTCATTATAAGAATCTGTCCACGTTGCTAAGCCATCATTTTCAATTTGTGAAATCTTTTGATCCAATTCAGATGGACTAAAACCTTCACTGTAATTTGCTAAATATGGAAGTGTTGGTAAAATTCCTTTAAAAGTGTTTTCTACCGAGAAACTATTGCCTTTTAGTGTTTTTAATTTTCCTCTTGCTAAATAATAACTGTATTCATTTGGTGATGTAGATACTGAGGTTAAGTTATTCCATTGATGAGGTAATAATCCTAATAACATATTTGTATTTGTTCCTTCTTTTACTTCTGTAATCACAGAGAATGTTGTTGTAACCTTTGAATTGGTTTCGTTATAAGCCCATGAAGTTAAAGTGTTTGTGGGAAAAACATATGCGTATTGTTTATATTCATCAACTAATGTGGTTAATGTTGAAGAACTTTCAGGTAACATGGCCATAGACCAATAATTTTTTCCATTTAATGATGATGTGAAAATAGCACCATTTTGAGACCAGGTACTTCCTGCAGGAGCGTAAAAAACAAAATCTTTTGTATTTGAAGCATTTTCGATGATAAGCACTTCATTTGATATTGTTGTGGTTCCAGAGTTAACTTTTATTTCTACCACATCAGATGATCCTTTTGAAAAGTATAAAAAAGGCATCCCTATTCCAGAGGTAGCGTCTAAATTATGAGACCCATCATCCCAATTCATTGTAACTGTCCAATCCGAATAATCTGATACAGTTGTTTTAGTTACGTTTAGCCCAGCAAGACCAACCTCTATAGGAGATGAGTCTCCAATAACACCCCAGGGTATATGAGTAACAATTAAGCCTTCATTAGTAGTTTTTAAAGTCATCGGATAATTAAATAAATTATCTGCATGATTTTCTTTAATCAATTTAGACCACCAATCATTAGTAGGAACAGGTTTTCCTATGGCATTTCCACTTAGTTGTGGAGTACCCGATGGATATCCGTTTCTACCTGCGGAATCTGTACCTGGAAAGTTATTTGTAAAACTTCCATTACCCACTGAAACGGTTTGTGAAAATAAAAATTGTGAAAAAAGTATGAAGAGTATAAACAGTATTTTTGATTGGTTCATTTTTAATTTATTTGAGTTCAAATATATATAGTTTTTTTAAAAAAAAAAGTGATAAATATCACATTATTTTTTTTCTGTATGATTTTTATTTATTCACCAAAAAATTGCACATTAATTACGATATGTTAAACAATGACTTTGATAATTTATTAATATTTAATCTTCAGATAATGCAACTTTCTTAATTATTGATTTTAATTTTGTTAATTTAATTTGATTATCAACTTCTAAATTAAAATTAGACGTTAAATAACCAATTCCATTATGCTCGCCATTTTTGATAGCTACAAAGGCTAAATAAGATTTAAAGCTATCCAATTTGAATTTTGACTCTTTCGAATAAATTGAATCATTTTCATTGATATCATTTGGATATACTAACTCCACAAATAGACTTGTACCTCTATTATCTACCTCAAATATTTTAATATCATCTTTAGAAGCATAAAAACTATTTAATAAATTTTCTGCATTTAAGGTATCAGTTTCATTCTTAAATTTCACTAGAAAATCTCTTGACATTCTTGGTAAAATTTCTAAGAAATTTTTAATACCAATCATATCTGCAAACTTCACATGTTCTTTAAGACGCCAGTAGAAAGTTAAATACTCGTGAGGTTGTTGATGGAGACCAGTAGTGATAATTAGTTTAATATCTCTTAACTTCAATAGTTCACCTATCTGATAGTCATATTCTGAAAGAATTTGAATTAATGGATCATAGCCATTAGGACAATACCAATCTGGGTTTTTTAAATTTCCTTGATATGCTTTTGAATTAAATAAATAATGATGCTGTATATGTGCACCTGAATTTAAAAATAAATTTGAAAAGTCGGGTTTATGTTTTTTCCAAAGGGTCAGATGAACATCTGCTAATAAACTATCAAGAATTAACGCTTTAGCTCCAGGATTTTTTGCTTTGAGAATAGTTTTTACATAATGAAACCATCTTGAGATGGGAACATACAATAAAAGTCCAAGACCTAATGAAATCATTGATTTCAAATTTAATTTTGATTTAGCATTATCATTTACTGATTGATGAACGGCCTGATACAATGCTTTTACAATCCAATTCCCAGAAGGGTTCGTTTTAGTCCAAGGGTCTGGAACAAAAAAAGAAGGATATTTTAAACGATTTTCAGCATTAAAAGGAGAAACCGCACCAACAGAAAGCCCTTCAGCTTCCAACTCCTCAAATATTTGAGAAAGCTCAGGTTTATTAACAATATCTCCTAAACGAAAAATAGTATGTTCTTGATAACTTTTCCCAGAATGTATGGTTACCCATTGCACCCATGGCTCTAGAAGTTTATACTCATTTTCTGAAATTGTTTCTATGGTAGGTTGTATTTCAAGTATTTTTTTAAAATTGGTAAGAAGACCCTGATTTATATAAAATTTTATGTAATCAAAATTAAGTTCGTTTAAGCCTAATAATATTGTTTTATTTTTTAATGGCATATTTACTATGTGTTAAATTTTTGTTTATTTCTTGTATATATATATATATATTTTAAAATTAATGAAGGTAAAAGTCTTATAAAAACGGTAGGCAAACCAAATAGAATTAACTCTTTAAAGCTAATCATTTTATTGTTGTATCTAAAAATAAAAAGTTTTATTTCAGATTTTACATATTTAAACCCTCTTCTTCTTTTGTACATGTTTTTATTGACTCTAAAAAAAAGTAACGATTCTTGAATATTTCCAAAAATATTATTCTTGGCTGCCATTCTCAACCATAAAAAAGTATCTTCTTTTAGATAAATATCCTTATAACCACCAGCTTCTATAACTTTACTTTTTTTAAAAACAGTTACGGGATGATTAAAAGGAGAACCATATTTAAGCCTATTTATACATTTGCTATGGTCATCAGGTAAACTTTTTGTAGATATTACATTTTCCACTTCCCCCTCGAACTCATCTACAAAAGAACTTACTACATCAATATTTGGATTATTTTTAATAAAATCTAGTTGAACTTTAAATCGATTTGGTTTTGAAATATCATCTGAATCCATTCTTGCAATAATTTCATGAACACATTTTTCCAAACCTATATTTAAAGCATTTCCAAGTCCTACATTTTTTGTAAGAGAAATTATATCCAATCTACATTTACAACTTTCACTAAAGTTTTCTAATACGTTTTCTAATTTTAAATTCAACGGACCATCTTTAATTATAACTATTTGATTAGGCTTTAAATCTTGCTCGTTATGGATACTTTTTAGAGCTTTATCAAAAAATATATGATTATCATTTTTATAAACTGATATCAAAACTGAAAATTTCATCATTAAATAATATTAATTTTATTAAAAATAATTAACAAATATGTATAGCTTAGGATTTAGAACAGATCCATTAAAGTCAATTAAACCCAAGGAACACTTCCGTTTTTTTCTATGTCCATAATATTTGTTTGAATAAAATATAATAAAGCATATAAATAAACAATAATTACCTTCCAATTTCTAGAATTTAATATTAATTCTTTTTTTGATGAAAGTAATAAGCCTAAATAAAAAAGTGAATTACCAATCCTCTCAATTGGCATAAAGCCTACACTTGCAATTTGAAGAAGTAATCCAATAAATAAAATATTAAATCCAATTGATTTTTTTTTGTGATAAAAGAAGGATATCAGTATAAACACAAAAAAGCTCCTATATATCATTAGTCCTAAACCAATATCATCACTAGAATAAAATTGTTTCCTTAAGTATGCTGAACTCGGAATATAAATACTCAAAAAATAAAAAACTATATACTCAAAGTATTTTTTTATTGCTAAGATTATAGAAAATAATAAGAGAAGAAAATAGAGTATGTTGGGAATGTTTTTCTTCTTTCGTTCAAGAAAAACAAAGAAATATATAAACGGACTTATAATAATATTACTAACGTGAACCAAACCTGCAATTAGTCCAGATATGAATACTCTTCGACTACCTAACTTATCAATCAAATAAATAAACAAACTTAATCCTAATAATTGTCTACTTTGATCTGTTGCAACGTTGAAAAAACCAAAGAGTATAAGTAATAAAAATCCGCTCAACCATGTTTTTTTAAACCTAAATGTTAAAGAAATTAATAACATTGTTAAAAACGTAACTATAAATAAATAAAACTGAAACGAAGGAGATCTAGATATTATAAAGTGATATAAAGGTTCAAAATAAACTATAAATGGATTGGTGAGACTTTTATTGATTACAGTGATATAATAATAATAGTATTGTTCTGTGTCATTTCCTGTTTCAATAGACCTTAAAGAGTATATTATACCTATAGTTATCGAAAAGAATAGCAAAACTAATTTTCTGTTCATTTTATTCCAAATGAAATAAGAAAATATAATTAAACCTACAAAACAAAAGTACATTCTATTTTTTTAAAATTATTGTAAAAATCAGTTTTATGAAATAATAATCTCTCGAAGTGTATTTGAATCTGGTAAATGTGCCGAAATACCAAACAAATTGTTGACAATTTCATCTTTACGTTTTTTTGGCTGATCCTCGAAAGGTAAAGTAAAAACATCTTCAATCTTTTTCTTATCCAAATTAAAAGTTTTTAATTGAGTTGAAATCCGTTTATTTTTTTCTTTTAAATTCTTACCCTCATAATAAATATTTTGATTAAAAATTCTATGATTTTTCCCTAGAGCATAACAGTAACTGATATGTGTACCTATACTATTTGAGATTGTAAAATCAGACATTTCAATGATGCTCCTCAATCTAGATAAAAAATTTTGATCATATTTATGACCTGCACAAACAATTGTACAGCCCAATTCTTGATAGTTTGAGACTATTTTTTCATTTTGAGCATCAAGATGATAAAGACATACTAAAACAGTATCATAATTAACTTTCTCTTCTAAAATTTTATTATTAAACATCGTATAATTGTATTCGACATCTAAGTCTTTTACGGAATGAGAAGGAAAGACCAATAAAATTCTTCCAATTTCACTTTTTATTTTATTAATTTCAATGTCATCTAAAAGCGATTTAGCATACAATATATAAGGCCCTATTGCTATAACTTTTTTTTCACTAACTACACTTAAATGCTTCTTTCGTTCTTCTCCAAAAGTTATTATTTTTTTTGGAAAAGAAATTAGAGAGTCCTTAGATATATAATTACCTAAATATATTCCATGTTCAAAATGAACATTTAGATTTTTATTTATTGGCTCATTTATGTGTTTTTTAATAGCATACGATATACCATACAGATTATTATCAGCGATTAAATCGTATGGATAATATACTAAGTCTTTAGATATCTCAAAATAATCCTCTAAAATATTCATTGTAGATCGTTTATTAACTTCTAAAAAATATTTATTTTTATTTTTAAACCTGATGACTTTGTTCACAAGGGTAATCGCAAATTTATTAGCAAAAAGGAACCTTCTTAGATTATCATTCATATTAAATTATCAAAAATAGATTTATAAGCATCAATCATTTTTTCTTGTGTATACTTTTGGGTAAAAAGTACTTTCGAATTTTGACCTAATCGTATTTTTTCTATCGAGGTTTCATTGACCATCTTAATTATAGCTTCTTTTAACAGAACTGAATTATTTGGTTTTATTAATATCCCATTATAATTATCTATTACTAAATCTGGGACTCCTCCAACAGAGGCAGAAATTATTGGAAGACCTAATGACATTGCCTCTATAATTGCCATTGGCAAACCTTCATCTCTGCTCGCTAGCAAAAAACAATCCGATTCTAGTAAATATTTTTTAACATTCTTTTTTGTTCCTAAAAAGAAAATATTTTCAATATTTTCTTTCAAACATCTGTTTTTTAAATCTTTGACTATACCTCCATCCCCAATTATGTTTACTATAAACTTTTTTCTTTGTGTTTGTGTCATTAATGATAAAGCTTCAATCAAAAGATCATGCCCTTTTCTCTCACATACTGTTCCTACAGTAGTTATCGTAAATATTTTGCGTATAGTAGATATTTGTTCATTTTCAGATTTAATACCATTTGGAACAACACTAACTTTGTGTCCAAACTGTGGGTATACCTTTAAAAAATTATCTTTTGCAAAATCACTTAATAATATTATTTTATCCACATCTGACAAAACAGAAATTGCAATTTGATTTTCATAATAAAAAAATGTTTTTTTATTTTCCTTTAACTTTGGGAAATACGAAAACAACATTTTAAATACTTCTCCATTAGAATGAAGAACAATTGTTTTTTTCTTTCGATTCCATAATTCCTTATCATTTTTTCTCAAATGATAAGGAGTCAATATATCGTGAAAAAACAGAATATCAACATCTAATATCTTATGCTTATATTTTCGAATTACAAATTTCACGTTTCTATGATACTGCATCCAAACATAAATTTTTGTTAAGAGTAAAGAATATTTAGAACCTTTTTTTAATACTTTATGCCCTGTTTTTTTTAAATATTCTTTCAATCTAAACTTTGAACTCAATTTGTTTTCACTTTTGATAAAAGTACCATTAGCATCGAGTGCATAAATTTTAAGATCAAACTCATTTACTGTATCAAATCCTAGAGCAATATTTCTTAAAACTGTTGAAGCTCCTGTAGGAGCTTTTAATGCCCCATAAAAAAGTAATCCTATCTTATGCATGATTAATTCTTTTTTTTTGAATATAATAACTATGAGAGACTACTTCAACAAATAAACTAAAAACCAAAGTAATTGACATTGAAATTAAGGAAATCTGATCAAAGAAGTATAAAACAACAACAATAAGACAATAAAAAAGCATAGAAGTTATTATTCCTTTGGTAAAGTAACGGTCAAAGTTAAATGCTATTAAACCAAGAACTCCTCTAGAACCACTTAAAGATAGTAATGGTAATGTTATTGATAAAATATAGAGTGTATTTTTAAAAACCTCAATATCATTTTTAAAAAAATATTGAAGAACGCTATCGGGTATACAAACAATAATTAAAATCACTAAAAATGAATACGTTAGAGATAATAACTCAAGTTTACGCACCATAGTAAAAGATTTTTTTATAGATATTTTAGGAAAAACTACTCTATATAAAATAGAACTTGGAATAATTAATATTCTAATTATTTTATTTGCAAAATCATAAACAGCAACCATCTCAAAATTTAAAAAAACACCAATTATAAATGTGTTAAAATAATCTTTTGTGTTCGCAACTATATTAGATAGAAATATAGAAGAGCCATCAACTAGTTGTTCTTTGATTTTACAAACAGAATAGGTAAAAGTGATGTTTTTTCTACCTAAAGAATTGATTAATAGAATAACGCTTATAATTCCAGAAATAATCATTGATATAGAATTAATAATTGGAACATAATAGTAATCATTTGCCTCTTTTACGACAATTATAATTGCCACCAATGAAATCAATTTAGAAGTTAAAATAATATAAGTTATATTTTCCATCTTTTCAACTCCTTGGAAGTACCATTCAGGGTAAAGCAACCAACCTATAAGGCTAAAAAAAGTTAACCCATAAATTTCTTTATGATTACTAAAGAAAGGAACAAATATAAGCATACTTGTAAACAATATAGAAATAAAAATGAAGATAATAAATTTAGAAATATAGGTTGAAGATATAATTTCATGTAATTTATTTTTGTCATTTTTATGCAATGCGATTTGCTTGGTTGCAGTAATATTAAACCCATAATTTAAAATTAACAAAAAATAACCAATTATTGCTTGTGCAAAAATTACTATCCCATAATTTTTAACTCCTAATACTTTTATTAGATATGGAAATAAAAGAAAACCAATTATTAATTGAAAAAACTGAAGAATACTTAAAAAAGAAAAATTCTTTACAATTTTTTTATTCGATTTAAATAATGCTATTAATTTACCTTTCTTCAAAATACTTCGAATCTAAAGGGGTTCCTTTTTCTATTGAACATGTAACTTTTTTTCCTAAAACCTCATTGTAAAATTTTGGATGCATCCCAAACCCAGGTCTTATTGATCGTATATTTTTTTTTGTTAAAATTTCTCCAACTTTAACATCTTTAACAACATAAAGAGATCGACAAAAGTCTTTTCCTTTTTTTTGTTTTTCTGTCAAAGAATAATCTACAAAACCGATAGCACTTTCGGCCTCTCTTACAGCTTTCACCATTTCAGTGAATTCTGACTCATTCATGGAGAAAGAAGCATCTGCACCACCTATAGACCTATCTAGAATAAAATGTTTTTCAATAATCTTAGCTCCAAAAACGGTTGCTACAACAGGAACCGTAGCCCCTAAAGTGTGATCGGAGAGCCCACTAATTACATTAAAACGATTTGCTAAATCTTTTACCATACACATATTAGCTTCATCTATTGGTGCTGGATAACTGGAAGTACACTTTAATAATGCAATATTATTATTACCCATTCTTTTACATGCATCTAATGCCAATTCAATATCTTTTTCTTCAGCTATACCTGTAGAAATAATAACTGGCTTTCCTTTTGACGCTACTAATTCTATTAAAGGAATATCTGTAATTTCAAAGGATGCTATTTTATATGCAGGAACATTTAATGTTTCCAAGAACTCAACAGATGTTGGATCAAATGGGGATGAAAAACAAATAAGGCCTTCTTCTTTTGCTACTTCCATAAGTTCTTTGTGCCATTCCCATGGTAAATGTGTCGATTTATATAAGTCATATAAATACTGACCATCCCACAAAGTTCCTTGATTGATTTTAAAATCTTCTTTATTTGAATCAAGAGTTATGGTGTCGGCGGTAAATGTCTGCAGTTTAATACAATCTGCACCAGCTCGTTTGGCGGCTCTGACTGTCTCAATAGCTGTTTTTATGCTCCCGTTATGATTTGCAGAGAGCTCAGCAATAATAAATACTGGAGAGTTTTGATCAATTATAAAGTTTGCTATTTTCATGTAATTTTTTATTTAATATACTCCTCAAAACCTTTATAAAACTTCCTGCCAACAACATTTGATCTATTATCGGACAAGGTATACCCCATTAAATCTTCAATAGACCATATTAAATCTTCAAAACCTAATAGATGTCTAAAAAGAACGGTACTTGAGAACCTTGGATTGATTTCAAATACCTTTGGTTGGTTTTCTTTTATTCTTAACTGGACATTAATACTTCCTACTAAATCCAACTTCACTGCTATTTTTTCTAGTAGATTCGAAATATTAATATTTTCAATCACTTCTCCATAACCACTATAACCACTTGTAAGTTCTCTTTTGAAAATTTGAGTTCGTATTTCTTTTGAACTACTTCTAAAAACACCACAAGTAAACTCACCCTTTTCATCACTTATGAATTCTTGAACTACATAGTCATCTATAGTATTTTTGGTGTGAAATAAAAACTCTTCTATTGAATTAATCTTATGAATATCTTTGCTTCCTGATCCTGTATTAGATTTTAAAATAACTGGAAAATTATCGATTCTTTTTAATGATTTTGCTAAAAATGTTTCTGGAAAAGGTAAATTTTCTCTTTTTAAAAATTCAGCTGTTTTAAACTTATCAAAACCAATTTCTAAAGCCAATGCTGAAGCTGTAATCATTTTTGCCTTACCAATTATCTTTAAAATGTTTTGTTCAGAAAAAAATCTCAATTCTGGCTCTGCAATTGGGATAATTAAATCAATGTCATACTTATCTATAAATATCTCTAATCTTTGCAGATAGTCTGGATGTGTAAAAGGGACACCAATAGAAAAATTTGGGTATATAAATTGTGCAGCATTTTTATTTGAAATGTCAATTCCAAATAAATTTTTAGTGTACTTCGATTTTAATAATATTTTCCCAATGCTCTGACCAATATCTCCTCCACAGCCTGTAACTAATATGTTGAATGTTTTATTCATAGATAATAAATCATTTTCTCTTTAAAACTTTTGTTAAATATTCAATTTCAGGGTCTTTTTCTGAAACCTCTTTTACTAAATCCTTAGTATTATAATCAGTACTGAAAAATTGAAAACAGCTATTATCTGTATTGATAACACACCATGATGCCTTGCCTCCAGTTTGTCTAGATTGACCTACTGAGCCAGGGTTTATTAAAATAGTATTTTCATTTCTAATTGCAAAAGAATAATGGGAGTGTCCAATTAAAACAAAATCAAAACCTATAATATCACATTTATTAATGATCTCCTTTTCACAATCTGGATATATATAAAAATCATTTGACCATGGGCTTCCATGACACATTAATAGAGAGGTTTGACCAAATTGTACTGTTTTGGTTTCAGGTAAATCAATCAAAAAACGCAATTGTTCCTGAGTTAACTTATTAATAGCCTCCTGATGTCCACTTCCATACTTTAATCTAATCGTTTCACTTATTGAAGAATCTGCGATTAAGTCCTCTAGAATTTTTTCATGATTTCCTTTAATAATATCAAAATTCCACTGAGAAAGTAGATCCATTATTTTATCTGGATGATAATAATATCCAACGACATCGCCAAGAATCAACAAATGTGTTACATTCTCGTTTTCAGCCTTCTCTAAAACTGCGCCCAAAGCATCAAAATTACCGTGAATATCTGAAATAACAGCTACTTTCATTTGATAGTATTTATTATTTCTAAAGCTACAACTTTAGGTGATTTTAATTTTTCGTCTTTTTTTAGGTTTTGAAAATTCAAAACATCAGGAAAATCAGATTCCCTTATACTTCTCTGCATTTTAGTATCCATAACCCCTGGGTCAATATTGAAAAAACGATGTTGTTTATATTCACTTTCAGCAACCCTAAAAAACATTTGTATAAATGCTTTTGATGAACAATATAAAGACCAATTACTAATAGCTCTATTTGCTGCACCAGAAGTTATATTAACAAATGATAATTTTAAGTTGTTAAAATGAAGGAGTAGGTATTTAGAAATTAATATTGTCGACTTAATATTGACTAAAATAGTTTGATCTAGTGCATCAATACTGATATCTTCAATCTTTAAAATTGGTTCAATTATACTTGCATTATTGATAAAACAAATCTCATTACCTTTAACAATTTTTTTGATAATATTTAATTTTTTGTCGAGAATATTATCAGTTAAATCCGCTTCTAAAAAATAAAAATTTTCTACTGAATAATTTTGTTGCTTTTCAGTAATACTTCTAGATATTGAAATCACAAAACAATCTTTTCTCTTCATTAAAACATCGACAAAAGCTTCCCCTAGTCCTCTATTTGCTCCTGTTATTATAAATGTTTTAATTTCCATTTTTAAAACTTGTTAAGTTGATGAAATTTCGTGTGAATAATTACATCTTTATATTCTCCATTAAACCAAAAATGATCTTTTAATGTTGCTTCTTTAACAAAACCAGCTTCTTCAATTGGAGCATATAAATGAGGCCTTAGATCAAAAGCAAAAGTAGATATTTTATGAAAATTTAATTCATTAAATGCAACTTGCTGTATTAAATTTAAAAATATTTTCCAATAAGAGGCAAAATTTTCTTTTTCTAATTTGGTGTCCATAATAAAAGATATTTCAGCATTTTTATCAACCCAATTAATGTGTACTAATCCTCCGTAACCAATACAGACCTCATCTTTCAGAAAAGAAAATAATAGTTGGCTTGGGCTCTCTTGATCAAACAATTTGTATATAACTGTATTAAAATAAATCTCTTGGTCAACTTCTTTCAAGGGTTTGTTTTGCCTTAAATGATAAACTTGCTCATTTCTCCATTTTAGGATATCCATTCGATCCTCATATCGAATAGGAACAATACTGTAACTATTTAATGAAAATTTTTGTTGTCCAATGGCTTTGTATGAATTCATGAAATCAATCTAATTTAATCTTTTAAAACCAGAATGACAGACAGGTCCTTCTAATAATTCATAAATATTCAACGCTTCTGATTCACATTTATAGATTGTGTTATAGATATCATTTAACGCATCAAAATACATTTCCAGATGTGTATCATTATGTTTTGTACAGGCATAAAAATTAGTACTTGCTAAAAAGCCTTTCTTAAGCATTTCTTGAGTGATAAAAGTTTTATATTCCGCAGCATTATTACTATTGAAGCCATATGAAGTCATAGCTGAAATACCGGAAACAGTGATATCTAATTTATTGGCTTCAGCTAGTTTCAACCATCCATTTTGCATTTTACTTCCCATATTTGTGATTTTCTCCCAAGATTTCTCTCGTTCCATTACCTTTAATGTTGCCAAAGCGGCGGTTGGACCGATACGTTCTGTCCAGAAAGTGCTGCTAATAAATGTATTTTGAGCTGCTTCCATAACTGATTTCTTCCCAACAACTGCCGTCAAAGCATAACCATTTCCAATTGTTTTCCCAAACATAACCATATCTGGTTCTACATTAAATTTCTTAAATATTCCACCATAAGTTTCTCTAAAACCAGAAGAGCATTCATCAAAAATTAGTACAATATTCTTTCGAGTAGCTAAGTCTCTTACTTTTTGTAAAAAATCGTCTTTTGGCCCAAAATTTCTAAGTACTTCCATTTTTATAACTCCAATATCATTTTTCTCAACAATATCTACTAGTTCTTGATAATTGTTATAATGAAAAGGAAAAACTGAATTCTTTAAATTTTTAGGAACACCCTTAGGACTCAAACCAGGTATTAAATGGCCTGATAAATCATCACCTCCATTATGATTGGCAGATAAATACCAATCGTGCCATCCATGATACCCGCAGATAGCGACATTATCTTTTCCCGATGCTGCTCTTGCTATTCTAATCGCAATTGAATTAGCCTCACCACCACTTCTTGCAAATCGAACCATATCGGCCCATGGATTAATTTCGATTAATTTTTCAGCCAAATAAACTTCCTCTGGACAGTTTAAGCTACTCATGTTTCCCTTCTTAACGGTTTCAATTACCGCAGCATCTACCTCATCATTTCCATAGCCAAGTGAATTTGTACCAATGCCCATTATGGACATATCCAATAGTTCTTTACCGTCTAAATCCCAAACTGAACAGTCTTTTGCTTTAGAAAAATATGAAGGCCAATGTTCAGGTAAAAACATTTCTGGTCTTTTTGAAAGAAGCATCGTTCCTCCAGGTATTAGCTGTTTTGCTTTTATGTATAATTCTTGCCCTTTTCCCATTATGAATCTTTTTTTAATGATTTTAAAAGTCCTTCATTTCTAATAATGTCATCATTTATTTTTGATAAATTATTAGAAATTATAAAATCTGTGTATTCCTGCCATGACATTTTAGTACCTAATTTATGTATTAATATTTTAATAAGTTCAAAATCTTGAACCTCATCTACTGTCATTCTAATTTTTGAATAGTCTGCTGCACAAGGATAATTTATTGATGTAAACAAATTATTTCCTTTTCCGTTAGCGTTGTTTCTAATATAAGGGGTTACATGTTCTCGTTCGGAGAGTAATTTAGCATTTTCCCAAGCAGTTTTCAAGGCTGAAAACTTAAAAACCTCGACATCTTGACCATCGGGAAAGTGCTCAATTAAACCATTCGAACCATAATCTATATCTCTTTCTTGCACAAAACGTATCACTTCATCAACCAAAACAGGATCTATCAGAGGACAATCTGAAGTCACTCTAACTATCCAATCAGCATTTTCATCTTTAACGGATTGATAAAATCGATCTAGAACATCCAACTCAGAACCTCTTGAAGCTGAGAACCCCCAGTCTATTGCTTTTTTGTAGATTAGTTGGTCATCTTCTTTAATCGTTGTTGCAACTATTATTTTGGAAATTTTATTACATTGATTTAGCCTTTCTAAATGTATTTCAAGTAATGATTTTTTATCAATCTCTTTCAATATTTTGTTAGGAAATCTCGTACTTCCTGTCCTTGCTTGGGTAATTAAAATTGTTTTTATTTCCATAAAGATGGATTTAACAGATCTAAATTTTTAATTTTAATTGTATTAATATGCTCAATAGTTTGAGGCATTATTTTATGATGAATAGATTTAATATTATCTTTTAGTTGATTTAAAGAATCTACACCAATAAGAACATTGTCAATTGTTTTTTGGAGTAAACAATAACCTAAAGCTAATGCTGAAATGGAGGTGTTCTCCTTTCTCGAAATTTCAGAGATAAGTGCTAATTCTTTTTTTAATTTTTGCACTATATTATCAGTATCATTCAGATCTTTAAAAAATAATCCTTGTAAAAGTGCCGATCTTGTATGAATGATTTTTCCTTTAGATTTTGCCTTCATTAAAATATCACTTCTCAAATTGGTATTATCAAAAAGATTAAAAGGGAGTTGAATAATATCTATATTGTCATTTAATATTACTTTCTCTATTTCATCATTCGTATAGACAGAGACTCCTATACTTTTAATTTTTTTTTCTGATTTTAGTTTGTTTAAAATATTAAAATTTTCAATATTATTTTGATAACTATCATAGCTATGAAACATTAAAGTTTCTAGTTGATTTAAATTCAACTCTTTTAAGTAATCTTCTACTTTAACTAAAATATCAACATTCTTTCTATTGGGCAATTTTGTAATTACCTTAAATATTTTATGAGGATATTTGTTATGGAATTTCCCAATTATTTCATGTGCATTTCCATAAGCTTCGGCAGAATCTAAAATTCTTATACCGTTATCAAAAGCATGTCCTAAAATTTCGAGACTATCATCTAAGGATACTTTTCCTTTGGTATTATTAATGCCATAAGGTAATCCCATTTGGACAGTACCTAGAATAAATTTGCTATTTAAAGTTTCTGACATCTAGAGACATTCTTAAAGAGTTACTTAATTTATTATTGTAGACACCTACATTTTCATTTTTTTCGGTGGTAATAAATCCGATTTTGTGATACAAAGAAACTGCTTTTATATTATTTTCAATAACACCTAAAGTAATTTTAGTTAATTTAAGTTGTTCAAAACAGTATTTTATTATTCGATTTGAAGCTTCATTTGCAAAACCTTTCCCCCAATTTTCCTTATCTCCCATTAAAATACCGAATTCTCCAGAACTCTGTTCATAATTTATGGGGTCTATTTTAATATTTCCGATATGTTTATTAGAATTTTTTAAATGAATAGCCCAAAATAAAATATCTTTTTGTTCTTGTTCTTTTAAAAAATCTGCCAAAAGTTGAAGCGTATAGTTTCCACCAGATTCTAGATATGTATTAACCTCGATGTCATTAAGCCAGTTTACATAAGCCAATGAAAGATGCTTTTGAGAGAGTGGCTTTAAAAAAAGTCTTTCAGACTCTAATTCTACTGCTTTCATTTTAAACACATTAAAATTTTTTCAATAACAAATTCTTGTTCTTTATCATTTAAAGTTGGGTACATCGGTAAACTAATACAATTTGCATAGTAGTTTTCTGCATTAATCAAATCTGAACCTTCATACCCAATGTTTTTATAATACGGCATGGTGTGCACGGGCACGTAATGAATTTGTGCTAAAATCCCTTTAGAGTGCAGGAAGTCATACAGTTCTTTTCTGTTTTCAACCTCTATAATAAAGAGATGATGGGCATTATAAGTCCTGGCAGGTAAGTCTTGAAATTTTATTTTTCCTTCAAAAGCCTTTTTATAAGTTGAGGCGATTTCATTTCTTCGCGCTACTCCTTTATTATTTTTTGCCAATTGAGTAATTCCCAGTGCAGATTGGAAGTCCGTAAGCCTATAATTAAAGCCAAGTGCTATCATTTCATAATACCAGTTCCCATGGTTTTCTTCCATATTTTCTTTGGTAATTCCATGAGTTCTTAGCAGCAGCAATTTTTCGTACAATGCTTTTGAATTGGTAGTAAGCATACCTCCCTCACCACAAGCAATATGCTTTACAGGGTGAAAAGAAAAAACCCCAATGTCTGCATAATTTCCATTACCACAAAAGTTCTTTTCTGATTTACTATCTATAAAATATCCACCAGGGGCATGACAAGCATCTTCTATTATCCAAAGATCATGAGCGTCTGCTAAGGCTCTGAATTTTTCCATATTTACGGGTAAACCAGCAAAGTCAACTGGGATTATTCCTTTAAAAAAACCTTTTGGCTTTGATTCGATCAATTCTTTTACAGAATTAATATCTAATAGATACGTATTTGGATCAATATCTGCAAACCAAACTTCACCGCCTGCGTATCGAACACAGTTTGCTGAAGCGGCAAAAGTAATAGGGGTGGTAATAACTCGATCACCCTTGGAAAGATTTAAAGCCAATACAGAGAGATGCAATCCCGAGGTAGCATTATTAACTGCTACAGAATAATTAGCTCCTACATATTCTGCAAATTTAGATTCAAATTCTCTAACTTTAGGCCCCTGAGTAAGATAATCAGATTGTAAAGTTGATACTACTGCATCAATATCATTTTGATCTATGTTTTGTCTACCGTAGGGTATCTTTTTCATTAAGCTTTAAAATTAGGATCTACATGGATTTTTACCAATTCTCGTAAAGATTCTATAGTTTCCCACTCAGAATTATTTCCTGAATTGTATGAAAAACCGCTAGGTACATCTAAACCATTAAAAGAAAATTTATAATCTTCTTTTGAATATTTCGAATATGGAGACTTTTGAGGAAGTATTGCATAATAATTACCTAGATCAACTGTATTATAAGAATCTGAAGACGTTATCATCTCCTCATGTAATTTTTCTCCAGGACGAATTCCTACTATTTTTTGCTTCAATTCTGGTGCTATAGCAGTTGCTACGTCAGAAATCTTGTATGATGGAATTTTTGGAACAAACACCTCTCCTCCCCAGGCTTTTTCTATAGCATAAAAAACCATTTCACATCCATCTTGTAAAGAAATATTAAAACGAGTCATTTGATCGTCTGTAATAGGAAGAAACTTTTCTCCATTGTTCTTTTTATTTAAGAAAAATGGCATAACTGAACCATTAGACCCCATAACATTTCCATATCGAACAACAGAAAAACGAATATCTCTTTTACCCTTCATATTATTAGCTGCTACAAATAATTTATCCGAAGTTAATTTTGTAGCACCATATAAATTTATTGGAGCAGCAGCTTTGTCCGTTGATAAAGCAACAACATGTTTGACCCCAGATTCTAATGCTGCATCAATTACATTTTCTGCCCCATTAATATTCGTTTTAACACATTCCATGGGATTGTATTCAGCTAAATGTACATGCTTCATTGCAGCTGCATGAATCACAATATCAATCCCTTCAAAAGCTCTTTTTAGTCTTGATTTATCTCTTACATCTCCAATAAAATATCTCATTGCAGGATATTTATCTTCAGGAAACTCTTGCGCCATCTGAAAATGCTTCTGTTCGTCTCTAGACAAAATTACTAACTTCTTCACATCAGGGTTTCTATCTAAAATTAATTTTGTAAACATTTTACCAAAAGAACCAGTGCCTCCTGTTATTAAAATTGATTTTCCGTTTAAATTTAACATTCTAGTCTATTTATTGTAATTAAAATTTTAAATTACTATTTATTTTATTAAAACTCTTTTTTTAATTTTTGTATTTGTACCAATTAATAAATTTTTGAATCCCAGATTTAATATCCGTATTTGGACTGTATCCATAATCATCTATTAGTTTGCGAATATCTGCAAATGTTCTTGGAACATCTCCTTGTTGCATTGGGTGCATTTCTTTAATTGCCTCCTTGCCAAGTGCTTGTTCAATAGTTATGATGAAGTCGTGTAAACTTTCAGTTTTATTATTACCTATGTTATATATTTTATAATGCTCTCTTGAATCAATATTCTTTTCAATGATCTTAGTCACACCATTTACAATATCATCTATGTAGGTAAAATCACGCTCCATTTGACCATTATTAAACACCTTAATAGATGTATCATTTGAAATTGCTTCTGCAAATAGATAATAAGCCATGTCTGGTCTTCCCCAAGGGCCATATACGGTAAAAAAACGTAATCCTGTGGTTTTAAAACCATATAAATGTCCATAGGTATGGGCCATTAATTCATTGCTCTTTTTTGTAGCAGCATATAAACTAATTGGGTGGTCTACATTATCAGTAGTTTCAAAAGGTACTTTTTTATTCTCTCCATATACGCTAGAACTACTAGCATACACCAAATGTTTTACTTTATGATTTCGACATCCTTCAAGAATATTTAAAAACCCTGAGATGTTACTATCAATATACGCTTTTGGATTTTCTATAGAATATCGAACACCCGCCTGAGCGGCTAGATTACAAACTACTTCAAATTGCTCTTGATTAAATAAATTATCAATACTTTCATGATCAACTAGATCTATTCTAGAAAATCGTAAAGAATTGAATTTAGCACTTTGAACTTCATTTTTAAAGAGTTTTGATTCAACTTCGCTAAACCCTAATTCGTTTAAACGATCAAACTTTAGTTTAGGATCATAATAATCATTAATGTTATCAATACCATAAACTTCGTGACCTTGACGCACTAATTTTAAACAAGTATGAAATCCAATAAATCCAGCTGCGCCAGTAACTAATATTTTCATTTACTTTTTTCCAATTTGATAATATTCGAATCCTTTTTCTTCTAAGTTAAATGTATTGTATTGATTTCGACCATCAAAAATAACAGGCGTTTTCAATTGCGCTTTTATTTCCTCAAAATCAGGCGAACGAAATTCTTTCCACTCCGTAAGTAATACCAATGCATTCGAGTTATTTAAAACCTCATATTTCGATGCTACATAAGTAATATTTTGTACTCCTTTTAGATAATGTGCTTTGGCCTCACGCACTGCTTTAGGATCATAAGCCTTTATTTTTGCGCCCCTACTTACTAATTCTTTGATTACATAAATGGCTGGAGCTTCTCGCATATCATTGGTTCCTGGCTTAAAAGCCAAACCCCAAATACCAAAAGTAAAGCCCGTTAAATCTTCTCCAAAACGGGCTACAATTTTCTGAGCGATCACTAATTTCTGTGCATCATTTACCTCCTCAACCGCGGTGATCAGTTGCGCAGTATAGCCATTTTTATTGGCTATTTTTGTAAGAGCTTTTACATCTTTTGGAAAACAAGAACCACCATAACCAGCACCAGGATATATAAAACTGTATCCAATACGCCGATCCGAACCAATTCCAATGCGTACCTGATTGGCATCAGCTCCTATCTTTTCACAGATGTTGGCAATTTCGTTCATAAATGATATTTTGGTAGCCAACATGGCATTCGCAGCATATTTGGTCATTTCAGCAGAACGAATGTCCATGGTGATAAAACGATCATGAGATCTAAAAAAAGGACTATATAATTCCTTCATTTTTTTAAATGCAATCTCAGAATCTGCTCCGATTACTACACGATCAGGCTTCATGAAATCTGCTATTGCTGCTCCTTCTTTTAAAAACTCAGGATTCGAGACCATATCAAACTGTAAATCGGAATTTCTTAGATCTAACTCCTTTTGAATCATAGCTTTTACTTTATCTGCTGTCCCAACAGGTACCGTAGATTTATCAACAACTATCAATCTTTTTTGCATCGATTGACCTATGGACTTGGCTACAGCCAATACATATTGTAGATCGGCAGAACCGTCATCTCCCATCGGAGTTCCAACGGCTATAAATGCTATCTCAGAATTTTGTAACGCTTCGGATAAGGCTGTTGTAAAAAATAGGTTTTTATTCTTTACATTTTTCAAAACCATCGTCTCTAAACCCGGTTCAAAAATAGGAATGATTCCTTGATTTAATTTTTCAATCTTGATTGGATCTATGTCTACGCAAGTAACCCTGTTTCCCATCTCTGCAAAACAGGCTCCTGAGACGAGTCCAACATATCCTGACCCTATAATTGTAATATTCATAACTTACTTATCTTCTGCTATTTTTACTTGTTTTCTAAGTCCACTCGAAGAGAATCTGTGATCTCTGGAATTATAATAGATCTCGATTCCCTTTTCTTCACAGTAGCTTCTACCCGTAAAGTTTTTTTCCTTATACTCATCGCCAATGATTCTTACATCAATCTTAAATGATCGCAAAATATCTTCTAAATCTTGCTCCGAGACATAGGGCACAATTTCATCGATATGCTTGGATCCTTTGAGTTGAATATAACGTTCTATAATAGACTGTGAAGGCCCATTTTTCTCTGGGCGATCCAACGAAGGGTCTAACTGCAAGCCTACAATTAAATAGTCGCACTGACGCTTTGCTTCTTCCAGCATCTTTACATGCCCTGCATGAAAAAGATCAAAGGTTGAAAAGGTGATTCCTACTTTCATAATTTTTTTTTTCAGACTACCACCAGTAGTCCCTTTTATTTGTGTTTTCTTTTTTATTATTTTTTACAGCTCTTTAAAAGGTAAAAAAGTTTTTTATGGCTTTAGCTCACTCCCTGCAGCATTGTATTTTAATAAAAACATGATTGTTAACTATTGAAATTGAAATGAGACAATGGCACCTAATTTATACAGCTGGCCAACTACTTTTTTATTTTATTATCAACCGGGTGGCTTTATTTTTCTAAAACAAATAAAAAAAACAGTTTATAGAAAAATCGGATCGCTAAAAACGATTCATCCCTCAGGAAATAGAACCTTTTTTAATTTCTTTAAATACATCCTGAACAGGCGCTTTTGCAAGGACAAAACCAATACTACAAACAGCTCCTAAAAACAACCAAAACACAACAATTAAACTCCGCTTTGGTTCCGATTTTTCATTTGGGAATACCACTGGCTTTAAAATAGAAAAAACGGGGGTATCTTTGGTTACCTGTAATTTTACCTGCTCTAATTGAGTGGCTACATTGTCAAAAACAACACCTGCTGTTCTTAGCTCAGACTCTAAGCGGGTTTGCTGAATCGAAAAGCTATTGGTAGCAATATTTAAATTACGATCTTTAAAGGTAGACAATCGCTCTTGTGCTTTGTTTAACAGAACTTTTTTAGCTTCATACTCCCCTTGTAAATACCCTAACATTTCCAAACTGGATTTTGTTTTAATAGCGATGATTTGATTTTGTAAAATCAACTCTCCGTTTTTGGCGACTTGTGCAGCCAATTTTGGATTTTCACTAACAGCGATCATTTCTATAAATCCATCTTTATCGTTAATAGAAAGGGTCAATATACCGTCAATAGCTTTAAAATACTCAAAATCTTCCTCAGCAATGGCTTCAATCCCCGGGACTGCATTCAAGCGCGTTTGTGCTTCAGCTGACTTGAACCAACCAATTACCTTACCAGGAAGCCCAATGGTATACCCCTTTAGAGTTCCTATAATTGAAAATTCCGACTCTTTTTGTATAAAATAATCTTTGAGCGTTTGTACGCCTTCAATATTTTCTATAGGGGCCGCTAGCAAAGCTTTTTTAAAAGTAACCCCTTCTGTAATTTTTCCATAAAGCATTGGCGAAACCTCTTTTGTTCCCTCCATAGAACCGATATTGATTCCCGCCAAAGAGGCCAATCCTTTTAACCCAGATGCTCCACCAGATTTCCCACTGTAGTTTGGAGTAAACAAAGAAGAAGCAGTATACTTATTGGGCGTCGCCAAGGCAACCAGAATTCCGATAACACCAAAAATGACAACCGTTTTAAGAATGCTTTTTTTATGATACCATACCTTAGACAACAATGCAATGATATCTATCTGGTCTTCTGTTTGTAGATTGTTTTTTGAAGATTCCATATTTTTATAGTTTAGTCACTAAAAGAACAGTGGTTAAAGTTCCTGTGATTAGACTAAATATTCTAGTAAAATCATCAATAAACTTATTTGCGTCACCCTTTACTCTTTCTGGTTTTTCAACGACATTGATCACAGATCCAGGATAGATTTTTGGATTGCTAAAAAAACTTACTTTTTTTGACGAACCGTTCGCCCTTTGAACCGTTACAGATTCGATATTTTTCAGTTTCCCCCCAGATTTTCTGATATAATATTTTGCTCTTTTCCCTTTTTCCCAATTAAAAGCTGTTGGATTCAAAACAGCACCCGTAGTTTTAATTGATGTAAGTTTTGATCCAATAACTAAAACATCCCCATCTTGAAGGTTGATGTTTGAATCAAATTTTAAACCTTTAGGATTTAAGTATAATTTCAAACTATCTCTTTTTACAAAAGAGCTTTCTAAATTATAGTGATTCGTGAACCCTCCCACTAAATCAATAATTTTACTAATTTTAAATCTATCAGATTCTATAAAAACAGCTCCTGGATATTTTACCTCACCTTGTACCGTGACCTTTGGCTGAAAATTTGCTCTTATTGGAGCAACTACAGAAATAACGTCATAGGCTTGTAAAACGAAAGGATTTGAAGGTGTTTTTTTAAGACCTAACAAATAGTCAATATCGATATCGCTCAGTGTCAATTTTGAATAAGTTCCTTTTTCAAGGTTTCTGTCCAAACGACTCACATTCACATAGCCTTTTTCTGCGATGTCTAAGAAACCTCCTGCACTTAGAATTGCATCTTCTAAATACATGCCCTCCAAGAGCTCAAACTCTCCTGGACGATTAACCTTTCCGATAACTTTAACTGTAGGATTTAAATTTTGAGTAACAGCCTTGGTATACAATACAATTTGATCTTTTGCTTGTAAATAGGTTGTTTTTAAAGTCATTAAATCATCCAAGCTAAATTGGGTCAAGTTGTAAAGTCCAGTGGCTGGATTAAATCGTTTTAAATCCAAACGACTCGAGAGTACTTTAGATTGAAACTCCAACTCATCATAAGAAACAGATTCGAAAATCAAATCAAAAAGCGATTGGTTTTCTCTCCAGAAAACAGTTTTATCAGCGACTCCAAAACCAGAAATGCTCACTTTTTGCTCGCCTGCTATTTCTTGCAGCGAATATATTTTAATAGCATCATTTTCTTCAAGAGAGACAACAACGTCCCCATTTAAAATACTTGAAAGATTATACGTTTTAAAAGACAAGTTCCCTTGTTGATCTACTTTATTAATGTCTACTTTTTTCAAATATGTATTTGGCAAGACTCCTTTTGCTCCTGTAGTAATTAATTTCTTCAAGTCTTGAAACATATCGAGTGCAAAAGTACCTGGTGCTTGCACGTTTCCTTGAATAGAAACCTCGTTTCTTTGTTTTTTTAAAATTTCTTGAACTGTTACTTGGTCGCCATCGGTTAACTGAAATTTATTTTTTGGGCTATTTTGAATACTTGCGTAATTAACTGTTGTTAAAAAACGATCAAAAACCAGTTCTTGATCACGCTCTTTGAAAGGTTTGATTCTAGAAATATTGACGTTGTTTAGAGAAGCATCTGGCGGAAGCCCTCCAGAGTATTTAAATAAATCTTTTAAAGATTCGTTAGGCTTTAGTTCATAGATTGCCGATTTTTTTACTTTTCCTGACAAAGTAATGGAGGATAAACGAGGTCCAACAAATAAAACATCATTGTTCGAAAGCCGGATGTCTTGGTCTATATTTCCTTGAGTAATATAATCGTATAAATCAATGGTTTTAATAAGTTTATTATTTCTGTATACTCTAACAGCTCTTAAAGTTCCTGATGTTGCTATACCCCCAGAGGCATACAATGCATTCAAAACGGTAGCCATCCCACTCACTAAGTGGGGACCCGGAGTAGTAACATTTCCTAAAATGGATACCTTCACAGGTCTAATTTGAGTTAAAGAAACATCTAAAAAGGTACGTGTAGGTGTTGACAGCAAACCACTGTAATATTTTCCTAAAAATATTTTTACTCTGTTTTTAAGTGTTGCAAAAGAATTTCCTGCAGCAAAAAAGACGCCTAAATTTGGAAAAGAGATGTTTCCGTTCAAATCTATTTTAGAAACAAATTCTAAATTGTTATCTCCAAAAACAGTAATTCTAAGTTCATCTCCTGGGGCTAAAATATATCCCTCGTCTATATTTCCTACTAAATACTCTTTTTGCCCAAAAGGGTTGTTGATAAAAATATCATATCCGAAATATCCTTTTGCTTCTTTTTTAGTGACAATAGAATCCTTAAGTGTTGGCACTGCAACTGGAGTTAAAGAATCAACCTTCAATTCAGAGGCAACCTCATTGCTATTGGAAGCTGCTACAGCAGTATTTGTAGAAGCCCCCTTAGAATTTAAATATTCCGCCAAAGCAGTATCGTAATCTATGCCTCTCAATTTAGCCAGCTCCCTTACTTGAGATTCGCTAACACCTTTACGATCCAGAGCTTTTATTACATCTTGCTTAGAACTAATTTTAAGACGATTTGCTTCTGATATTGCATCCTGCTTTGTTTGAGAGTGCAATTGAAATAAACTGAGAAACAAAAATAGAATGATTAAAATTTTTTGCATTTTCTTTTTTTAAATTGTTTTTTTTTAATTATTTCTTTTTCCTACGAAGAAAAATATTCTTGATAGTGAAGCTTTTACTAGCAGTAAAGATACTTGACAAAGATACTAATTAATAAAATAATGAATATTTTAACCGCTTTAACATCTAGGCAAGCTGATTGTTTTTTTTTAATTTTAAAGCCGAGCATCCACTTGATTTCTTGGAAGAAATCCTTTTAAATCAAACACAATACTTTTAGCATCTTTTTTTATGGATTCTATATTTATCATTGAGAATTTGGTGTGCGACACTGCCAATAAAATTCCGTCATACCTATCTTTAATGGCATCCAAAAGCGCAATGCCATACTCCTGTTTTACTTCTAATGGATCCGCCTGGTAATCGTAGGCATCAACCTGCAAACCAAACTCTTTTAACTCGTGATATACATCCGCTACTTTCGAATTTCGAATGTCTGGACAATTCTCTTTAAAGGTGACGCCTAAAATCAAAATTTTAGAGCCCATTATTTGTTTCCCTGCTTTAATCAGCATTTTGATCATCTTATTTGCCACAAAGCTACTCATGTTGTCATTTACGCGCCTTCCACTGAGGATTACTTCGGGATGGTAGCCTAAATTTTCTGCTTTGTATGCCAAATAATAAGGGTCTACACTGATACAGTGTCCACCTACAAGACCGGGTTTGTATTTTAAAAAATTCCATTTGGTTCCCGCCGCATCCAATACATCTTGGGTATCGATACCAACTCTGTCGAATATTAACGCCAATTCGTTGACAAAGGAGATATTCACATCCCGTTGAGCATTTTCTATAGCCTTGGAAGCCTCAGCTACTTTTATACTTGCTGCCTTAAAAGTCCCTGCAGTAATGATTGAGCTGTATAAATCGTCTACAAAGGTTGCCGTCTCAGGAGTCGACCCCGAGGTTACTTTTTGAATGGTGGTTAAGGTATTTATCTTATCCCCTGGAACAATTCTCTCAGGTGAATAACCGCAATAGAAGTCTGTGTTGAATATTAAATTACTTGACTGTTCTAATAAAGGTACACAAATCTCTTCGGTACAACCTGGGTATACCGTGCTCTCGTATATAACAAGATCTCCTTTTTTCAAAATTTCTCCCAACATTTGAGAAGCAGCTCTTAATGGATTAAGGTCTGGTGTTTTGAATTCGTCTATGGGCGTAGGAACTGTTACAATATAAATATTACAGGTTTTAATATCATTTATATCTGAACTAAAAGTCAACTGGTTCGCACTTCTTAATTGCTCAGGTGTAGCTTCATTGGTGTGATCAATTCCTTTTTTTAGGTCTTCAATCCTATCCATATTAATGTCAAAGCCAACGGTTTGGTGATTTTTACCAAACTCAATAGCCAGCGGCAAACCAACATAACCTTGGCCAATCACTGCAATTTTCACTTTTTCTAAATTCATTTTATTTAAATAATGTATTATCAATAATCACATTGTTTATCTTCTGCTTTTTTCACTTGCTCCCGAAGTCCACTTGAAGAGAATCTGTGATCTCTGGAATTGTAGTATACCTCGATTCCTTTTTCATCACAGTAGCTTCTACCCGTAAAGTTTTTTTCCTTATACTCATCGCCAATGATTCTTACATTAATCTTGAAAGAGCGCAAAATATCTTCTAAATCTTGTTCCGAGACATAGGGCACAATTTCGTCGATATGCTTGGAACCTTTAAGTTGAATATACCGTTCAATAATTGTCTGAGAAGGTGCATTTTTTTCAGGACGATTCAACGAAGGGTCTAGTTGTAGCCCTACAATTAAATAATCACACTGATGTTTCGCTTCTTCTAACATTTTTACATGTCCGGCATGAAAAAGATCAAAGGTTGAAAAGGTAATGCCTACTTTCATAATTTGTTGTTAATGCTACAAAAATGTGAATTTATATATTTTTTTTTAGCTTTTCGGACTTCTTTATAGCTTTATTTGGATACGGCTTCGCCCTCACTACTCACAGTAATGGAATTTTATGACAAAAAACTGACTAGTTCAATTGAAATGAAACTTTAGCAGCTAATTTATTTAATTGTGCAATACAGTTTTTCCCTTTAACAGATAGTACTGTAGCATCTTCATTTATAGAGGGTACCACAACGGTATCTCCTTTCAATATCTTCTTTTCTACGGAAATAGAATTTACTTCTAAATGCGCTTTCATTGCCAAAACTTCTGCATGTGAGACTTCAGCTCGTTTCCCTCCTTCAAACAAAAAACGAACAACCCCGGGAATCTCAAAAACGATATCTAGTGCACTTTCGGCAACCTTAACCAGTACCATTGAGGTCAATAAAGGAACCTTTATTTTTTTCTTGCGATCTGACCATTGACGAATTTCAGTTTTGAAAGGTGTATATGCTTCGATACCTGCGCTTAAAAAGCGCTCCATCACCTTTAATTCATTTCTAGGCTTGGTGAATAAAACATACCAATTTACGGGTTTTTCTTTCATTTTTTTAGCGATACAAAGTTATGATTCCTTTAGGATACTATAACATAAAATCACAGGATTTATTATAACGACAAGAAAGTTAAAAAAAGCTTTTTAATTTTTAATTTCAATCGAATTGCTGATTTGTTTTTATTCATTAAAAACAACAGTATAATTGCAATAAAAAAGATACTCACCAAAACTAATAGTGAAATTAAATCATTGAACGTTTGAATTACAAAAAACATGATCAAGGCAACAATAAAATTTATTAAGCCAATAAAAAAAGATGCTCTTCGATGTGAGAGACCAAAATCGACGATGATATGATGAATGTGATTTCTGTCTGGCTTGAACATGGAAACACCTCTGAGTGCCCTTAGAAACATCACTCGTAAAGTATCTAAAAGAGGGACAAATAAAACACTTATTAAAAATAACGGTAATTGCTGTCGGTTGAATGACAAGCAAGTATAGGTCCCATTATCTAAGGAAAGTAGCTTAAATGTTAGAAGTCCTAACACCAAACCAATCACAAGACTTCCGGTATCTCCCATAAAAATTTTTCTTCTTCGAGAAAAATTAAATCTAAGAAAAGCCAGCAGCGTTGCAATGGTTGTCAAACTAATGGTTAAATAATAGTAATAGTCTAACATGTAGAACATGTAACTGTAAAAAGAAGCTACTATAATGCCTGTAATCCCCGTTAATCCATCAATTCCGTCAATCAAATTAAATGCATTTATGAGCCCTAGTAAGAAAACCATACTCCCCGCAACAGAAACGAACAAGGGTATTTCATAAAAACCCATGAAACCATGCAAAGAAAGAAGTCTAAAATCCGGTTCGGTCATTAGGAATGAAACCGCTATAAATTGAGCAAAAAATTTAACTTTGGGCGGTAGACTAGCCATATCGTCTAGAAGACCTGTAAAAAACATGATTGTGATTGAAGCTAATAGTGTTAAAGAAACATGACTTGTATCGAGGGTTTCTGCAAAAAAAAGTACGAAAACATAACTTAAAAAAAAGGCCACCCCACCAAAGGAGGCAACTTTACCTTGGTGAGAACTCCGGGAATTGGAAGTATCGGAGAAATTGAGTTTTAATGACAACTTTCTTATTTTTGGGATCAGGAACAGGGAACCCAGGAAGACTAATATTGGCAAAAGGACCAATCTTGAAGTTAAAAATAAATTTAAATTTTCAGTGAACATCTTAGTTTCAACGGTTATTAAAATGCAAATATACAAAAAATTGATACAAATTTTAGCCCGAAAACAGCCCGTAAAAAAGAATACATTTTTAAACTCAAGCGTGTTTTCGCACATTAGCAAATGTGATGGCATTCGTTTGAAAATAATCATGTTACATAAAAAAATAAGCAAAAATAGCATTTCGCATATTTTAAGATTCAATTAAATCACTATTCCCATTTTACTAAAAAAAATTAAAGCAATTGATGGATTCAAACCAAATAAAAGAAATAAAAATGAGATCGCTAAAAAACACCTATTTTACTTAAAAAAGGATGCTGCTCTCCATTTTTACCAATGCTTGCGTTTCGAATATCATGGACAATCTCTATTGATTTCCGCACATCCGAAAGGCCAAATCCATTCCCTTTTAGAATTTCTTGGTAACTTTTTGTGTGTAACTCAGTAAAACCAGCACTAAACTCCAATTCCTGGTGATCAATCGTTATTGATCGATAGGTACGCTGTCCTTTTTCTTTAACGGATTGTGGAAGGTCATTTTCGTCAATTGACAAAAACCAGCGAACTCGTGCGTTTTCGAATTCTAAATACCCAGATGCTTTGTGTTTTTCTCGATGATGCACAGTATTTTGTTGAACGGCACCAAAAACCCAAGAGAGCATGTCATAAAAATGCACACCAATATTGGTAGCAATTCCACCCGACTTACTTTCGTCACCCTTCCAAGAATTATCATACCATTTTCCTCTTGAGGTGATGTATGTCAAATCAATATCGTATTTTCCATTCTTAGCTTCCGAAACTACTTTTGCTTTTAAGGCAACAATTGCCGAATGCAAACGCAATTGCAAAATCGTATAAATATTCCCATCAGATTCCTTTTCAATCGCGCTTAATGCATCGATATTCCAGGGGTTCAAAACAATGGGTTTTTCACAAATGGCGTGAGCACCACACCTTAGTGCCATTCGAATATGCGCATCGTGCAAATAATTTGGGGAACAAATACTCACATAATCTAAAGTAATATTTTGATGTCTTTTTAACTTTTCTAAATGGCGATCAAAACGCTCAAATTCCGTAAAAAAATCTGCCTTCGGAAAATACCGATCCATAATACCTACAGAATCAAATTTATCCAATGCTGCGATTAATATATTATCGGTATCTTGTATTGCTTTTAAATGTCGAGGAGCGATATAGCCCGCCGCACCTATTAAAGCAAAATTTTTCGTACTATTCATATCTCTTTCTTCTTATTTATTCTACCGAAGTAATTTTCTTTTTACCTATTTGATGCTAGTCAAATCCTTTTTCTCTAAAAGCTAAGCATTTCTATTTTATTCCCTTATTTAACAACCAAGAAGAGGATTGAATCTTATCTCCCAAACCATCTATTAATTCAATTCCTAATTCCTGACAAACAGGCACCTCTGGAATGGAATTATTGTTTTGATCGCCTCCATTAGCAAAACCAAAATCATAGGTCTCTTGAAACTTTTTGTACAGAAAACGAATCGATTTACAAACAGTTCTATCTTCATCAATCGAAATAATAGCGCTGTCAACTGCCTTAATATTCTGCACAATAAATAGCCGTTCTGCTTCCTTTTGAAATTCTTTAGCCCCTTTCAAACCTCTTTGCAAGTCACTATTTACAACAACAAAAAGAACATCACACAGGGCTTTTGCATTGTTAAAATAGGCGATATGTCCCTTGTGTATCGGATTAAAATACCCGGAAACTATGATTGCTTTTTTCTTCATGTTACATGCTATTAATTTAGATAAGAGAACTCCATAGCCATTAATGCAAAGATACTGATTTCTATTTATTTCTCCACAATTTTAATTCAGGATAACCTTTCAGAAAACCGATATTAAAACACTGCATTTATAGCACTAGATTCCTAAATAATTTTTGCTATTAGAACGTTTATTTACTCTCAAAATTTGACCACAAATTTACCTATTGAACTTTAATAAAACAGTTCGATTCTAGCCTAAAAAAATATTTTATATAAAAAAATCCCTCACATAATGTGAAGGATTTTACTTAAGTGGGCAATGAGGGATTCGAACCCCCGACCCTCTCGGTGTAAACGAGATGCTCTGAACCAACTGAGCTAATTGCCCTAAGCGGTTGCAAATATAACACTGTTTTTAAGTATACCAAACAAAAAAGAAATTTTTATTTAAATTATTTCTGCAACAACAAAAGTACTCCCTCCAACAAAAACGATATCTTCTTGATTTGCATTCAATAACGCATTTGCATAGGCATTTTCTACGGAAGCATATTTTTTTCCTAAGAGCTGAAATTCCATCGCCTTTTTTTCTAAAACCTCCTCAGACAGCCCTCTTGGGATTGCTGGCTTGCAAAAATAGTAGTCCGCTTCTTTCGGAAACAGCGGTAGAATGTCTTCCAAAGATTTTTCTGCAACCATTCCTAAAACAATATGGAGCTTTTGATAGTTTTGCTTTTTTAATTGATTTAGCACCAAGGCCAAACCTTCTTTGTTGTGGGCCGTATCGCAAATTGCAAGAGGCTCTTCTTGCAAAATTTGCCATCGCCCTTTTAAAGAAGTGTTTTTCACTACCTGCAAAAGTCCGTTTTTAATATGTTCTGCAGAAACTGTAAAGCCCTTCAAAAATTGAAAGACAGCAGCTGCAGTAATTGCATTGTTTCTCTGATACTCTCCAAGTAAATCGGTTTTGTAGGATACATCTGATGTTGAAGCAAAGAAAACAGTGGCATTTACTGCATTTGCTTTTTCTAAAAAGACGGCTTTTACCGCCGCTTGTTCTTCGCCGATGATAACTGGAATTTGCTTTTTGATAATCCCTGCTTTTTCAAAAGCAATTTCTGGTAATGTTTCACCTAAAAACTGCGTGTGATCCAATCCAATATTTGTGATAACAGAAACTTCAGGCACGATAATATTTGTAGAATCGAGCCTTCCTCCCAAGCCAACCTCTACAATTGCAATATCTACATTTTCATTGGCAAAATAATCGAATGCCAAGCCAACAGTCATTTCAAAAAAAGATAATTTTTGTTTTTCTAAAAAAACTTGGTGCTGACTGATAAAAGAAACTACTTTTTGCTGGGGAATCTCCTTCCCGTTAATCCGAATTCTTTCTGTAAAATTTTTTAGATGAGGAGAAGTATACAATCCTACCTTATAACCAGATTCTTGTAATATAGAAGCAATCATATGACTTGTAGAACCCTTTCCGTTGGTTCCTCCAACATGAATTGTTTTAAACCTCTTTTCTGGACTATCAAGCGCTTTGGAAAATGCTAAAATATTAGTTAAATCTTTTTTGAATGCTATTTTTCCCTCCCGTTGATACATAGGCAATTTCGCAAACATCCAATCTAAAGTTTGAGGATAATTCATTGGACAAAAATAGGGGTATTATTTGGACAAAGAAAACTTATAAATGATCGTTCCTGTTTGTTTAGAAGGAGCCCTTGAATCTGAATTCCAGGTTGTTCTCAGTGCTGCTTCTTTTGCCGGTTTTAATAGACATGGAGCAGTATTCGTTGACCCCTTACCTCCTGCATCAGCTTGTATTACTTTCCCAGTCTTATCGACTGTAATGCTTACAACGACAATGCCTTCTTCTTCGCAATCGGGTTGTTCTTTGGGTTTTGACAAGGCTTTTCTACCGGCTAAGTTATAGTTTCCAGTTGTCCCATCGCCCAAATTGCCATAGTATTTGCTTACATCAGGATCGCCTTTTTCACTTCCTTTTACCCCTTGGTTTTCATCATCTCCCTCTCCTTTTGGCTTCCCATCTGATGCATTTCCGTTTAACAAACGCTGGAGTGCATCTTGGGTTTCTTTGGAAGGTTTTGGTTTCGGAATTTCTTTTGGTGGTGTTGACTTTACAATTTCTTTCACAGGTTCTTTAACAGCCTCTTTACCGCCTTCCACCACTGGAACATCTTTCGCTGTAGGATCTGTCAAAACCTTTTCGACAACTTTTTCTGCAGGCACTTCCTCAGGAGCTTCGGCTACTTTTTCTTTTTGAATTACTTTTGGAGGGACAATCTTCGCTGTTTTGGTAACAGGAGTTCCATTTCCTACATCTAAATCACCGTAATTAATAGCCAAGCCATATTCTTCTGGTGGATCTAGATAACGCATCCCAAAATTAAAAACCACAAAGAGCAATAACAACAGTATCATGACCGTAATTACTGCAGATTTTCGTTTGTGTTTCGTATCTAGAACTGTCATTTATTTTCCACTAACTTTTACAGCTAAAACCATTTTAAGCTTGTTTCGTTGTGCAATATCGATGATTTTTACCACCTTTTCATAAGCTACTTTTTTTGCACCTCGAATCACAATACTCTTTTTCTTATCAACACCAACAATTTTCAAGAGCTCACTTTCTAGAGCTTGAGCACTTACCTTTGTTTTATTGATATAGAAATCTCCTTTTTGAGTCACAGAAATCGCAATCGGAGCTTTGTTCTCAGTCTTTCCCGAGGAACTTGGCAAAATTAAATCAATTGCGTTGATCGTGACCAGCGTCGAAGTAAGCATAAAAAATATCAACAATAAAAAAACAATATCTGTCATTGATGACATATTGAATGTTGGATCTACTTTATTTCTTCCTCTTAAATTCATATAGAATCGTATTTGATATTGAAAAGCACAAAACCTTTACTTCACGAACTTACACGGGTTCATTCAATAAGTCTAAAAACTCAACGGATTTTCCTTCCATTTGATAAACTACCTTGTCGGTTCGAACCACCAAATGATTATAGGTAATGTAAGCAATAATCCCAACAATTAAACCACCAACAGTTGTTGTCATTGCTGTATACAACCCATCTGATAGCATTTTAATATCTATTTGTCCTCCTGCATTTGCAATTTCATGAATGGCAACAATCATTCCGATCACCGTTCCCAAGAAACCAATCATTGGAGCAACTCCAGCAATGGTTGCCAATACACTGACATTTTTCTCTAATTGATATACTTCTAATTTCCCAGCAGTTTCAATAGCGGTATTGATGTCTTCTAAAGGCTTTCCAATTCTCGAAATTCCTTTTCCAATCAATCGAGACGTTGGTGTATTTTTGCTTTTACAAAGAGCAGCTGCAGCAACTAATTTTCCTTCTGAAACAGACTCTTTTATTTGATTCATAAAATTCTCATCAATTTTAGAAGCTGATTTTATGGCAAAAAAACGTTCAAAATAAATATACAACGCGATGGCCAATAACACAAAAAGGATGGCTAAGATTATTTGCCCACCAAGACCTCCATTCATAACTAATTTATAAATAGAAAGTGTTTTTTCGTTTGGAAGCGCTCCTTCTAAAACTTCTTTATTCTCTTGAAAAAATGATAACATGTAGTTTTTTTTATATTCTATATTACTAACGCGCATTTTTATTTAAAATTGCCCATCCAATTTCATAAAAAACACCATCTTGTAAACATACAAAATGATCTTTTTTATTTATATTATTTTTTAAATAAACTCCCTTAGCACAACAAATGCTGCAGACCCAATTAAAAAACCAATAAGTGCCAACCAAGATATTTTCTTTAAATACCAGAAGAAATCTATTTTCTCCATCCCCATAGCTACGACTCCTGCTGCTGAACCGATAATTAACATCGATCCACCTGTACCTGCAGAAAATGCAATAAAATGCCACAATGGATTGTCTAAAGGTTCTGAAAACATTCCTAAACTTGCTGCTACCAAAGGCACATTGTCAATTACAGCAGAACCCACTCCGAGTAAAAGAACCACTAAATCTGAAACTTTTGTTGCCTCTACTTCAGTTCCTATTAAGGGAATTCCTTGCTTTAAGCTGTCTGCAAAATTAAATAAAATTCCTAAGGATTCTAGCGCGGCAACCGCCATTAAAATTCCCAAGAAAAACAAAATGCTGGGCATTTCTACTTTAGATAATGAGGTATGAACTGGACTATGATGTGCATTCAAATCAGATGCTTCTGAATCAAAATCAGTTAATGAAAACTTTGTTCTGCTATAAATTTCTGCAAAAGTTGCCACAATTCCTAAAGACAACATCATTCCAACATAAGGAGGTAAATGAGTGACCGTTTTAAAAAAAGGTACAAACAAAATAGCCCCAAGACCTAAATACAACATTTTAGCACTGTGTTGACTTTTTGGCTTTTCAACTTCATTTTCATCAAAATTAATATCCCCTTTAAATGCAGGTAAGTAAGTCGCAATAATAGTTGGTACCACCATACACAAAAGGGATGGAATGAATAAATAGGCAAACAACATTCCAGTACTTACTTTATCACCAATCCAAAGCATCGTAGTGGTCACATCTCCAATAGGAGAAAAAGCACCTCCTGCATTTGCAGCGATAATAATTAAACCAGCAAACCAAATTCGATCTTCTCTGGTTTTAACAATTTTCTGCAAAATTGAAATCAATACAATCGTTGCTGTTAAGTTATCAATAATCGCAGATAAAATAAATGCTAAGATCGAGAACATCCATAACAATTTCTTTTTCCCTTTAAAGGTAACAAATCCTTTAATGGTAGAAAATCCATCAAAATAATCAATGATTTCAACAATGGTCATTGCGCCTAAAAGGAAAACCAAAATTTCAGCGGTTTTCCCTAAATGATGCAATAAGGTTTCTTCTACTAAGTGCATTTTAGCTTCATGAGCTTTTTCAGCAAAACCTTCTACTAGACCATGATTTGCAGAATCAAACCAGTTAGAAAAACTATCAATTCCCAGAGCCACCAATGCCCAACAAACAGCCATCATTACTAGTGCAGGGATTAACTTATCTAACTTTAAATTGTGCTCTAATGTGATTGCTAAATAACCCACAATAAATACAATAATAATTACTGATTCCATAAAATAAATTTAAATTAATTCTTTGAGTGCAATTTCAAATGCTGTTGAGCAAATTTTTGTTTTTGATGCACTTTTGTTAAAGGTTCTTTGTAGTGCTTTCTTAATAATATTTGACGTATCGTCAAAAATAGCCTTGTCTTGCATTGGCAATGCAATTCGAGATTCCATAAAATAGGCAAATACTCTAGCAATTCCGCAATTTGAGATAAAATCTGGCAATAAACTTACATGTTTGTCAGTATGCTCCATAATAGGTCCAAAGAAAATTTCTTTATCCGCAAAAGGAACATTCGCTCCTGGAGATATGACTTCCAAACCGGTATCGATCATTTTTTGTACTTGCGCTTTGGAAACCAATCTTGAGGCTGCTGCTGGAATAAAAATTTCGGCAGGTAAACTCCATATCTGATTATTTATTTGATCAAAAGAAATCATGTTTTCTGAAACCAGTTTATTGCCATCTTTCGATAAAAACAATGCGGTCATTTCTTTGAGAGAAAAACCTTCCTCGCGAATGACTCCGCCTTCTCGATCAATAATGCCTACAACTTTTGCTCCTAGTTTTGTTAGATAGTAAGCTGCTGCAGAACCGACATTTCCAAAACCTTGCACAATGGCCCTTTTTCCTTCAATTTCACCTCCATATATTGCATAATAATGTTTTACTGCTTCCGCAACACCATAGCCGGTTAGCATGTCTGCTACCGTATATTTTCCTGCCAAATCTGGCGAAAACTGAGCATCTTCAATCACTTTAATTACTCCCAAACGCAACTGACCAATACGATTTATTTTATCTGCTTCTGAAGGCTTAAAATGTCCATTGAAAATTCCTTCTTGAGGATGCCAAACGCCACAATCCTCTGTAATTGGAATGACATCTTTATCTGCATCAACATTTAAATCCCCTCCCGTACCATAATAATGTTTTAAAAGTGGGGTTACTGCTTTGTACCATCGCTCCAAAACACCTCTTTTTCTTGGGTCATTTGGATCGAAATTAATGCCCGATTTTGCACCGCCAATTGCAGGTCCTGAAACTGTAAATTTAACCTCCATCGTTTTTGCCAAGGACATTACTTCGTTTTGATCCAACCCTTTTCTCATGCGCGTACCTCCACCTGCTGCACCTCCACGAAGTGAGTTAATAACAGTCCATCCTTCTGCTTCAGTGTCTGTATCTTTCCAGTGAAAAACAATCTCTGGTTGTTTATTTTCGTATTTTTTTAATAATTTTTTCATCTTATCTTTTTTTTATAATTTTCAACTTTTTAGTTCGTCACAAGGCCATTTCTATTTTCCTAAAACTGGATTTAAGTGTAACTAAAGTTGATTCATTTATAAAAGTTTAAAGATTTTAGAGGGTTAATATATTGAATTACAAATCTACAGTAAAATTATGAGTGTTCAATTCTTTTCTTTTAAAAAACTAGGGATAAAATACGACACCAGAAACGTGGTTTTTATGCGCTCCAGTCACACTTTTTAAACAATTTATTTCATTCTTAATTTTCAACAATCCCAAAAAAGAAAAGACCAAAGCCTCTTTATAATTCACCAACCTATTTGAGACCTTTACTACTTTTCCCAAAGATAAAATACGTATTCGACTCATTAAAAAGGAGTTAAAAACACCACCTCCTGTAAACAAAATAGTAAGATCTTTTTCAATAATCTTTGAAATCTGAATCGCTACATGCTCTACAAAGGTTCTCAAGATGTTAGACACATCCGCTTCCATTTCATCTATCAACGGAAAAATTTCTCTTTGTACCCATTCTAACCCTAAAGATTTTGGATGCTTTTTTTTGTAATAATCTAATTGGTTCAACTTTTCTAAAAGTCTATGATTTAGTTTTCCTTTGGATGCCAATACTCCGTTGTCATCATAATCCATTCCTAATTTTGAAGCATAAAAGTTCATCACAATGTTTACGGGACAAATGTCAAATGCAATTCTTTCTTCATGATTCTGACAAGAAACATTCGAAAAACCTCCGAGGTTAATGCAATAATCGTATTTAGAAAAAAGAAGCGCATCTCCAACAGGAACTAAAGGTGCACCCTGCCCTCCTAAAGCAACATCCTGCGATCTAAAATCACAGACAACCTTGTGCTTTGTTTTATTGGCAAGTACCTGGCCATTTCCAATTTGTAGCGTAATCCCTTTTTCTGGTTGATGCAAAACGGTATGTCCGTGGGAGGCAATAAAATCGATTTTTGTAATGGCATATTTTTCAATAAAATCAGAAACATGATCTGCCAATAGTCGACCATACTCAATATCTAATTTTGTTAAATCATTTTCAGAAAAGTCGATTGATTTCTGTAAAATAGTCTTCCATTTTTCAGAATACGGAACCGTATCTGTATGTATAATTTCAAAATCCTGATAATACTGAGTATTTAATTTTACATACACCAAATCCAGTCCGTCCAAAGAGGTACCGGACATCAATCCAATGCTATAAGTATAATTTATATTCACATTCGTAAAATTAACAAAAGAGTACCGATAATATGTTACGAAATCGATATATTTGTGGTCTAATTTTACGAATTCAATAAAAAAAAAGCACATGAACTTCAGTTTAACGGAAGAACACCTCATGATTCAGGAAGCGGCAAGAGATTTTGCTCAAACAGAGTTACTACCTGGCGTAATAGAAAGAGACAATAAACAAGAGTTTCCAGACGAACTCGTCAAGAAAATGGGCACACTTGGTTTTATGGGAATTATGGTAGATCCAAAATATGGAGGTAGCGGAATGGATGCAACTTCTTATGTAATTGTCATGGAAGAGCTCTCCAAAATAGATGCTTCTGCTTCTGTCATTGTTTCGGTTAACAACTCATTGGTTTGCTTCGGCCTAGAAGCCTTCGGAAACGAAGCGCAAAAGCAAAAATATTTGACAAAATTAGCTACTGGAGAATTCGTTGGCGCATTTTGTCTAAGCGAACCTGAAGCGGGTTCTGATGCAACTTCACAAGCAACAACAGCAGAAGACAAAGGGGATCACTATGTAATAAATGGAACAAAAAACTGGATCACCAGTGGTGGACGCGCAGATGTCTATTTGGTAATCGCACAAACCGACAGAGAAAAAGGACACCGAGGGATTAATGCTTTTATCGTAGAAAAAGGAACAGCAGGTTTTCACGTAGGCCCAAAAGAAGACAAATTAGGAATTCGAGGAAGTGATACACACACCTTACAATTTAACGATGTAAAAGTACCCAAAGAAAATAGAATTGGTGCAGATGGATTTGGTTTCAAATTTGCCATGAAAACACTTTCTGGTGGTAGAATAGGAATTGCTGCACAAGCATTGGGAATTGCTGCTGGAGCCTATGAATTGGCATTAAAATATTCGAAAGAGCGAAAAGCTTTTGGTACTGAAATTTGCAATCACCAAGCAATTGCCTTTAAATTAGCAGACATGCACACCGATATTACTGCTGCAAGAATGATGGTTATGAAAGCTGCTTGGGACAAAGACCAAGGCAACAACTATGACATGTCATCGGCAATGGCAAAACTATACGCTTCTAAAGTTGCGATGGAACACACTGTAGAAGCGGTTCAAATTCATGGAGGAAATGGTTTTGTAAAAGATTATCATGTAGAACGTTTAATGCGAGATGCAAAAATCACTCAGATTTATGAAGGAACCTCTGAAATTCAGAAAATTGTAATTTCAAGAGGGGTTCTCAAAGGATAAGTTTACTCATTTATATTTACCCTAAAAAAACCACCTTTCAAAAGATGGTTTTTTTGATTTATAGCATGCAATAATTTCAGTATACCTGTCCTCTATCTAAACAACAAAATCAATATCATATAATTGCAGCCCAGAACCTGGCGCAACATTTCGTAAGGACTTTTGATCGTTGTCTTTTTTTAAAGATGCCTTAATATACTGCAAGGATAGATTACCATTCCCTACTTCAAATAAGGCTGCCATCATCAACCGGATCTGATAGCGCAAAAACCCCTTGCCTCGCACCTTTAATACATAACTTTTTTCGGGAAAGAAATTGGCCATTAAAACATCATTTTCTAAAATCTCACAGAAATCTATCCTTCTTTTAAAAAGAGTTTTTGCTGAGGGTTTTGTGCAATATTTATGAAAATAATGTTCTCCTTCAAATAATTTCGCTCCCAATTTCATCTGCTCAAGATTTAAATTTTCTTGCAATCCTGTCATAAATGGGGCTGCAAAGGGGTGATTTTTTTCACCAAAAGAAAAATAATAATGATATTCTTTGATCTTTTCTGAATTGATCAGATCAAAACCTTCTGGCAGTTCTTTAAAAGAAACCGCTTTTAAATCTGCGGGTGCATTTTTATTAAATTCTTTTAAAAACGTTTCTTTATTCAATTCAAATCGAGTAAAAAGATTTATATAATAGCTACTTGCAGAGACCTTTGCATCTGTTCTCCCGACGCCAAGGGTTTTATAATCTTCTCTTTCAAAAACAAAATGCAAGCTTTTATCCACAATGTCGTGAACTGTTTTTATCCCAGGTTGTTTTTGCCATCCATGAAACCGAAAACCTAAAAACTGAATTTTAACTAAATAAGAAAAAGGGTATTTCATACCCCCAAAAGTACAATAAAAATATTTTTTTTTCGCTAAATGCATTTTTATCAGTTTCATAATTAAATCAATTATTTTTTTAATAGACCCTATTATTTATACCCTATGATTTTAATAGAATTGCATTATAATCATTTTACCCCCCTTTTTTTTGAGGGTATACTCTTTAAAAATGCCTTTTTAAAAATACATAGCCTTGTTTTTGAATATTTAATTTATACATTTGACCCTTCATTAACTAAAAGAACACACATTATGAAAAAAATTATTTTTACATTTTTATTAGCAGCTAGTTTTATTGGAACAGCTCAAGAAAAAGAAGAAAAAACATTTTCTTTAAGCGGAACTATTGATACTTATTTTAGAGGAAATATCAGCGGAGGTAATTATGACACAGCTCCAGGTAGCTCTTTTGCCAATCAGCCAGGTTTTGCTTTAGGTATGATTAATTTAGTTGTTGCATACGAAGGAGAGAAAGTTGGTTTTGTTGCAGACATGGTATACGGACCAAGAGGAGTAGATGCCGTTTTTAACTCTGTAGGAAATTCATCAATTGTGAATCAATTATATGCATACTGGAATGTAAGTGATAAAGTAAAACTTACGATGGGTAACTTTAATACTTTTTTAGGGTATGAAGTAATTTCACCAGCTGCGAACTTTAACTACAGTACTTCTTACTTATTCTCTTATGGACCATTTAGCCATACTGGATTAAAAGCAGATTTCACGTTATCAGAAAACACTTCTTTGATGTTAGCGATTATGAATCCTACAGATGCTACAGAATTCAACCCAACAGGGAACTATGCTTTCGGAGCTCAATTAGGTCTTTCTGGTCAATACTTTAACTTCTTGTACGACTCAGGAGCTTATGAAGTAGATTTCACAGGTGGTTTTGATGTATCAGAAACATTCTTTTTAGGTGTAAACGCAGCCTACTTTTCAGGAGATGAAGCTCCAGGATTCTATGGTGCAGCATTATACCCACAAATCGCAACTTCAGATTCATTTAAGATTGGGTTAAGAACAGAATACTTTGTAGAAGATGGAGATTTTGGAGCAATCGGAACTGGTGTAGAAGACTCTAGTGTATTTGCAACTACTTTAACAGGTAATTACACTATAGGTTCTTTAACAATCATTCCAGAATTAAGATTAGACTCTGCTTCTGAGGCAGCATTTGTAGGTGACAAAGCGTTAAGCTCTTTTGCTCTTGCTGCTGTATATTCTTTCTAATTAATTCTCTGAAAAAGAAAAAAGAAAAAAACCTACGAAGTTCAGACTTCGTAGGTCATCTAAAAAGAATTTTAAAACTAAATAAATATGAGCTTGCTTATAACAATAATTCAAGAAAAAGCCGCAACAACTGCAGAATTAGCAGCACAAGTTGCGCAAATAAATGGAGACATGGGAATGCTATGGATGCTAATTGCGGGAATCTTAGTTTTCTTTATGCAAGCCGGTTTTACTTTGGTAGAAGCTGGTATGACTCGATCTAAAAATGCAGTAAATATTGCAATGAAAAATATCCTAGACATTTGTGTAGGATCCCTTTCATATTGGCTAGTAGGATATTCTTTAATGTATGGAGACACTTCAAACGGATGGTTTTTCTGGAGCGGTTTATTCCAGGGAGAAGGAGCCGATTTATTCTTCCAGACAATGTTCGCAGCAACAACTGCTACAATAGTATCTGGAGCTATTGCAGGAAGAACAAAGTATTCTACATATATTATTTTCTCAATCGTAATGACAGCAATGATCTATCCAATAGCTGGTGGATGGGAATGGAACGGTGGATGGTTAAATGATCTTTCTATCATGCCTGCTGAATTTATTGACTTTGCTGGTTCTTCAATTGTTCACTCTGTAGGAGGATGGGCTGCATTAGTTGCTGCTTTTATGGTTGGTCCAAGAATTGGAAAATATGTAAACGGAAAAGTTATGCCTATACCTGGCCATAACCAAATATTAGCAACTTTAGGAGTATTTATCCTTTGGTTAGGTTGGTTTGGATTTAATGGTGGCTCTCAATTAGCATGGGGAGGTGCTGATGCAATTGGCGCATCTAATGTTGTATTGATTACAAATTTAGCAGCAGCAGCAGGTGGACTTGGTGCACTAATAACTACTTGGATTTGGTACGGAAAACCAAACTTAGCACAAACTTTAAATGGTGCTTTGGCTGGATTAGTTAGTATAACTGCTGGATGTGGAAATATGACAGCTGGAGGAGCTGTACTCGCAGGTTTAATTGGAGGTATTATTGTTGTATTCTCTATTGAATTTATAGAAAAAAAATTAAAAATTGATGATGCTATTGGAGCCGCTTCTGTTCACGGTGTTGCCGGTGCTTGGGGTACTTTAGTAATTGGACTCTGGGGTGTAGATGGAGATACTGCTATTGGTTTATTCAATGGTGGCGATGCTTCTCAATTAGGTGCACAAGCAATCGGAGTTTTAGCATATGCAGCATGGGCAGTTCTTTTATCTTTTGTTGTTTTAGGAGTACTAAAGGCTACAATTGGATTGCGTGTTAATAAAGATGTAGAAATTGAAGGCTTAGATATTTCTGAACATGGTTCTATTGCATATCCAGGAAAAAGAGAAAGAGAAATTGAAGGTGATAAGTAAAAGAATTTACATTAAAAAATAATTATTTTTAACAAACCTGTGAAATTTAATTTTTACAGGTTTATTCTAGTTTTATGAATATAACAAAATTAATCCTATGGATTGTAGTTCTTTAATTTTTAATATCTTTTTTTTATATTCATCGTAAAAATATTTTCAAAAGTTGTTTTTTGTTAAATTATTTTAAGATTATGGACTACTTTTACCAGATTATAAAGAAAATAAGGAAAAATACTACCATATAAATATTTAAATTCTAACATAAATAAATCATTACCTCTAAAAATTGAAGGTTTAATTTACAGATTATAATCACCTTATTCTAAAACAATTTAATTTAAAATATCATGAAAAAAATCGAAGCGATTATCAGAAAATCGAAATTCAGCGCCGTGCGAGATGCACTGCATGAAGTGGGAGTCAACTTCTTTTCTTATTGGGATGTTACGGGTTTAGGAAACGAACAAGAAGGACATGTTTATAGAGGAGTTAGCTATAGCACAAGCGACATCCAAAGAAGATACATCTCAATAGTTGTTAATGATGACTTTGAAGCCATCACCATAAAAACCATCATAGATGCTGCAGGAACAGGAAATGTTGGAGATGGGAAAATTTTTGTAAGCGACATCAAGGAAGCTTACAGAATTAGAACAGGCGAAAAAGGCGGAGAAACATTAAACTAAACTTTTACAAAATTAAATTATGGAATTACTTACAATTAATAATGTATGGATGATGCTGTGTACAGCACTGGTTTTCTTTATGCATTTAGGTTTCGCTTTTTTAGAAATCGGATTGACAAGACAAAAAAACACCATCAATATCTTATTCAAGAATATTTTTATCATTACAGTTGGGCTCTTATTATATGCCTTAGTTGGATTTAACCTAATGTACCCAACTTGGGGCGCTAACGCTTCGGGTTATTTAGGTGATTTTATTTTCGGAATCTCCGCACCTTTAAAAGACGGTGCCTTAGATTTGGCCTACAATAAGGGATACACATTCTGGACCGATTTCTTATTTCAAGGAATGTTTGCAGCCACTGCAGCAACGATTGTTTCTGGAGCTGTTGCTGAAAGAATGAAAATCTTACCTTTTATGATTTTTACAATTCTATATGTAGGATTGGTATATCCAATCGCCGGATCATGGAAATGGGGAAAGGGATTTTTATATCAATTAGACACGCCTTTTTATGATTTTGCAGGGTCTACGTTAGTACACTCTGTAGGAGGATGGGCAGCTTTAATAGCCGTATGCTTACTTGGTTCTCGAATTGGAAAATTTAAGAACGGAAAAATTCAAGCAATCCCTGGTCATAATATACCACTAGCCACCGCTGGAGTTTTAATCCTTTGGTTGGGTTGGTTTGGATTTAACGGAGGTTCTGTATTATCTGCAGACCCTGGTGCAACCTCTTTAACCTTGGTTACCACCTGTTTAGCTGCTGCTGCAGGAGGTGTGATTGCTTCATTAGTTTCTACCATCATGTACAAAAACTTAGATTTAACCATGTTTTTAAACGGAATCCTTGGTGGTTTGGTAGCTATAACAGCAGGTGCAGATCAAATGTCGCCAACAGATGCCATTTTAATTGGTGGAATTGCTGGTGCATTCATTGTATTTGCCGTAAGCTTAATTGACAAATTAAAATTAGATGATCCTGTTGGAGCCATAGCAGTCCACCTAGTATGTGGAATTTGGGGAACCTTAGCTGTCGGTATTTTCGGAAACCTTGCTAGTGGATCACAATTTTTAAGTCAATTATTAGGAATTTCAGCATATGCTATCTTTTGTATCATTACTTCCTTTATCATTATTTATACCCTAAAGAAAACCATCGGTATTCGAGTGAGTGAGAAAGAAGAATTGGAAGGATTGGATGCACATGAACATGGAATGGACGCCTATCCAGATTTTAGATTGAACGAACACTAGGTTCGAATAAAAAATAGCTTTTTAAAGCCTACAGGAAGAAATCCTGTAGGCTTTTTGTGCTTTTTATGAATATCACAAAATAAAATGCCTTATTTATGATTATTTCATTTTTCTTACCTTTTATCCGTCATCTCAATAAAAACAAAATCAAAACACCTAAATCATTGAATTATTTTCAATAAAAATACTAATTTTACGAAAATTATTCAACAAAATGAAACAACAAGGCCTCTATTTACCTGAATTCGAAACCGCCAATTGTGGTGCTGGTTTTATCTGTAATCTTAAAGGAAAAAAATCGAATAAAATCATTCATAATGCTTTAGAGATTCTTGTGAAACTAGAACATAGAGGCGCAGTTAGCTCGGACGGAAGAACAGGGGATGGCGCAGGAATTTTAATTGATATTCCACATGATTTCTTCAAACGTGTTTGCAACTTCGGTCTTCCAGCTCCAAAAGAATATGCTGTTGGAATGGTTTTTTTACCAAGAAGTTCTAATCAAAGTAACTTTTGTATTGCCGCTTTTGAAGATGAAATCAAAAAACAAGGTTTGCGCATTATTGGCTGGAGAGATGTTCCTGTAGATACTTCTAGTATTGGTGAAATTGCTGCAAAATCAGAACCTAAAATAAAACAAATTTTTGTCGATAAGAATGATCAAGAACTGTCCGACTTAGCATTCAATGCCAAATTATTTGCTGCAAGAAAAATTGCAGAACACATCATCTCAAAATCTAAATTATCACAAAGAGATTATTTCTATTTACCAAGTTTTTCAACCACAACCCTCATTTACAAAGGACTTTTAATTCCTGAAGACATAGGGCGCTACTATAAGGATTTAAAAGAAGAAGATGTAGTAACAAGATTGGCACTAGTACACCAGCGCTTCTCCACCAATACATTTCCTGCTTGGAGTTTGGCACAGCCGTTCCGATACATGTGTCACAATGGAGAAATCAATACGCTACGTGGAAACGTGAATCGAATGAAGGCGCGCGAGGAAATCATGAAAAGCGATTTATTTGGTGAAGACATCAAAAAAATATTTCCAATTGTAAGTGAAGGACAATCCGATTCTGCTTCCATGGATTTGGTTGTAGAACTGTTATTGATGACAGGGAGATCTTTACCAGAAGTCATGATGATGTTAGTTCCTGAAGCATGGGAAAAACACCAAACCATGTCGGAAGATAAAAAAGCATTCTATGAGTACAACTCCTGCATCATGGAACCTTGGGATGGTCCTGCCTCAGTTCCTTTTACCGATGGGAATTTCATTGGAGCATTGTTAGATCGAAATGGATTAAGACCTTCTCGATATACCGAAACCAAAGACGGTTTTGTCATCATGTCTTCAGAAATTGGTGTAGTAGATGTAAAACCCGAAAATGTAAAAAGCCATGGTCGTTTAGAGCCAGGAAAAATGTTTTTGGTAGATATGAATGCTGGTAGAATTATTGAAGATGAAGAAATAAAAAATGAAATTGTTTCTCAAAAACCCTATAAAGAATGGGTAGATACCCATACACTTCCACTTTCTGAAGTACCTTATACTAATAATACTTGTCCGATTGAAGCAACAAAGTACGACACACGTTTGCGTGTTTTTGGATATACCTTAGAAGACATTTCTACTGTAATCAATCCCATGGCAACACAATCCAAAGAAGCTTTAGGTTCTATGGGAATCGATACGCCACTGGCTGTACTTTCAGACAAACCGCAACTGCTCTACAATTATTTCAAGCAACTTTTCGCACAAGTCACCAATCCACCTTTAGACGGAATTCGTGAAGAAATAATTACCGATATTAGTTTGGCAATTGGGGGTGATCGTAACATTTTTGATGTCATTCCAGAACAAGCAAAAAAATTACGCATTCAAAATCCAGTCATCTCTAATGATGATTTAGACAAACTTAAAAACCTAAAACATCCCGACTTTAAATCGGTTGTGATCCCAATGTTGTATCCGATTTCAAAAGGAGTTAACGGATTGGAAAAAGCATTGGATGATATCTTAGTTGCCTGTGAAATGGCTATTTTCGAAGGTGCCAATATCATTATCCTTTCCGATAGAGGTGTAGACGAAGACAACGCTCCGATCCCTGCATTAATGGCCTGTTCCTATGTAAATCACTCGTTAAACAAAAAACAAAAAAGATCGAAGTTCGGAATTGTAATTGAATCTGCAGAGCCAAGAGAACCGCATCATTTTGCAACCTTATTTGGTTATGGTGCCAGTGCCATTAATCCCTACTTAGTCAACGAAATCATTCGTGACCAAGTAAAGACAAACGTGATTAAAGGAATAGATGCCGAAGTTGCTGTTAAAAACTACAACAAGGCGATTGGAAAAGGAATTCTGAAGATTATGAATAAAATCGGAATTTCTACACTCCACTCCTACCGTGCTTCTCAAATTTTTGAAGCTTTAGGATTAAAGAAAGCATTTGTTGGAAAATATTTCCCAAACACTCCGACTAGAATTGGCGGAATTGGATTGGTCGTTTTAGACAAGGACATTCAGAAAAGATTTCAGAAAGCGTTTAAACTAGAAAGCTTCAAAGATGCACTTCCTTTAGAAATTGGTGGTGAATATCGCTGGAGAAGAAATGGTGAAAAACACATGTTTAATCCAACAACGGTTTCTAAATTACAAGAAGCAGTGCGTCAAAAAAATGTGGATAGTTATCAGATCTATGCTGATGAAATTAACAACCAGAATAAAAATTTAATGACCATTAGAGGCTTGTTTGAATTCAACAACCTCGACCCAATATCAATAGAAGAAGTAGAACCTTGGACAGAAATCGTAAAACGATTTAAAACAGGAGCTATGTCCTATGGATCTATCAGTCAAGAAGCCCATGAAAACTTGGCCATTGCGATGAATCGAATTGGTGGAAAAAGCAATTCTGGTGAAGGAGGAGAACATAAAAATCGTTTTTCAAAAGAAAAAAATGGCGACTGGAAAAACAGTGCTATCAAGCAAGTAGCCTCAGGAAGGTTTGGAGTTACTAGCAACTACTTAACCAATGCCAAAGAGATACAGATTAAAATGGCACAAGGTGCAAAACCAGGTGAGGGCGGACAATTGCCCGGAGAAAAGGTATTGCCTTGGATTGCCGAAGTTCGAAATTCGACACCTTATGTGGGGTTAATATCTCCCCCACCGCATCACGATATTTATTCGATTGAAGACTTAGCTCAGCTTATTTTCGATTTAAAAAATGCCAATCGTGAAGCAAGAATCAATGTGAAATTAGTCTCCAAAGTAGGCGTTGGAACCATTGCTGCAGGGGTCGCAAAAGCAAAGGCAGATGTTATTTTAATTTCTGGTTTTGATGGTGGAACTGGGGCTTCCCCACTCACCTCTTTAAAACATGCAGGTTTGCCTTGGGAATTAGGTCTGGCAGAAGCACAACAGACCTTGGTTATGAACAATCTAAGAGGGAGAGTCGCTCTAGAATGTGATGGTCAATTAAAAACAGGAAGGGATGTTGCCATTGCAGCCTTATTAGGTGCAGAAGAATTTGGTTTTGCAACCGCACCGCTTGTAGCCTCGGGATGTATTATGATGCGTGCATGTCACTTAAACACCTGTCCTGTTGGAATTGCAACCCAAGACCCTGAACTTCGTAAGAATTTTAAAGGGACTCCAGAACACGTGATCAACTATATGTATTTTGTTGCCGAGGAGTTACGACAAATCATGGCGAGTCTTGGTTTTAGAACCTTGAAAGAAATGGTGGGACAAACCCATAAAATAAATGCAAAGAATGCAGTTCAGCATTACAAAGCAAAAGGAATTGAAATTGCTGCTATATTACACCAACCGGAAAGTGAAGCAACCACAACCCTTTCAAATTCAGAGAAACAAAATCATAATTTAGAAAATGTATTGGACATGCAAATTCTAAACGATGCCAAATCAGCAATCATTAATAAAAAAATAGTCAATTTATCTTATCCAATTCAAAATACAGATCGAACATTAGGAGCTATTATTAGCAACGAAATCTCTAAAATACACGGCGAAGATGGTTTACCAGAAGATGCTTTATCTTTAAATTTTAAAGGATCTGCTGGTCAAAGTTTTGGTGCTTTTTCTACCAAAGGAATTACTTTAAAGCTAGAAGGAGAAGCCAATGATTACTTAGGAAAAGGTTTATCTGGCGCCAAAATAATAGTAAAGAAACCCAAAGAAGCTACCTTTGTTGCTGAAGACAATGTGATAGTTGGAAACGTTTGTTTCTATGGTGCTATTAAAGGAGAAGCCTACATCAACGGAATTGCAGGAGAACGTTTTGCTGTAAGAAATTCGGGGATTACAACTGTTGTAGAGGGGGTTGGAGATCATGGTTGTGAATACATGACCGGTGGAAAAGTGGTTGTTCTAGGAAAAACAGGTCGAAATTTTGCCGCAGGAATGAGTGGTGGTATTGCATACGTATATAATAAAAATAATGAATTCTCTGACTATCTGTGTAACTTAGAAATGATTGATTTGGACACCTTAGTTGCTGCAGACTTTGAGGAACTGAAAGCAGACATCACCCAGCATTATGAATATACAGAAAGTACTTTAGCAGAAAAATTACTTCAAAATTGGGAAACCGAGAAATTGAACTTCATTAAAGTCTTCCCAAAAGATTATAAGAAGGCATTAGAGCGAATTGCTAGAGAGGAACGTACAGAAAAATTAACAGCTTAATAAAAAGACATGGGAAAAATAGGAGGATTTAAAGAATTCAAAAGACAGAACGAAACCAATTTAGCTGTAAAATCACGTATTCAAAATTACAAAGAATTTACGGTACCCTTGCCAGAAAAAGCGCTTAAAAAACAAGGATCTCGCTGCATGGATTGTGGGATTCCATTTTGCCACAGTGGATGTCCATTAGGCAACTTAATTCCTGACTTCAATGACATGGTACACAAGGGGGAATGGCAAAAGGCTTCCGATCTTTTACATGCCACCAACAACTTCCCAGAATTTACAGGAAGACTGTGTCCTGCTCCTTGTGAACAAGCCTGTGTCTTGGGAATTGTAGACAGTCCTGTAGCCATTGAAGACATTGAAAAAAGCATTGTAGAAAAGGCCTTTGCAAATGGCTGGATTCAACCCATCTTGCCAGAAAGTAGAACCGGTAAAACAGTTGCCGTTATTGGCTCTGGACCTGCTGGGCTAGCTGCTGCACAACAACTTAACAGAGCAGGTCACAGTGTAACTGTTTTTGAAAGAGATGATGAAATAGGTGGCTTGTTAAGATATGGAATTCCAAATTTTAAACTGGAAAAAGAGATCATCGACAGAAGGATTACTATTCTAGAGAAAGAGGGGATAATCTTCAAAACCAATGTGAATGTGGGTGGCAATTATGACCTTAAAAATCTAGACTATTTTGATGCGATCGTTCTTTGTGGTGGCGCTACTAAAAAAAGAGCATTGCCTATTGACGGAGCAGATGCAAAAGGTGTTGTGCAAGCGATGGATTTCTTAACACAACAAACCAAGCAACTGTTCAATAAAGAAGTTGATGGCCCCCTTTTATCAGCAAAGGATAAAAATGTAATCGTTATTGGTGGTGGAGATACCGGATCTGACTGTGTGGGAACTTCCAACAGACAAGGTGCAAAATCGGTCACCAACTTCGAAATTATGGAAAAACCACCCGAATTGAGAAGCGAAAAAACGCCTTGGCCTTTTTGGCCTTTGCAAATAAAAACAAGCTCTTCACACGAAGAAGGTTGTGATCGCAACTGGTTGATAAGTACCAAAGAGTTTATTAAAAATGCTAAAAATGAATTGATTGCTGTAAAAACCGTGGAAGTATCTTGGACTTTTAAGCCAGGAGAACGCCCTGTTTTAAATGAAAAACCAGATTCTGAAAAAATTTGGCCGTGTGATATGGTCTTATTGGCTTTAGGATTTACAGGACCTGAGACTTCATTGAGCGATCAACTAGGCTTGGAACTCGATGCAAGGAATAATTACAAAGCAAAAAAATACCAAACGAATGTACCACATGTATTTTCTGCTGGAGACATGAGAAGAGGACAATCTTTAATCGTTTGGGCTATTTCTGAAGGAAGAGAAGCTGCCAAAGAAATAGATACCTATTTAACTTCTGAATCGTTCTTGTCCTCAAAAGGAAAAGGTGATTTACTTTCTGCAAATTAACAACACGCAACACATCAATAAAAAACCCCTACTAAATTAATAGTAAGGGTTTTTAAAGTATTTTAAAATAGCTAAAAAAACTTATTTAAGTAATTTTCTTGCTTTACGCATTTTTTTTTCTAGGCGCTCCATAGTTTCATATTGAGGGCATTTTTCAAAAGCTTTCTCACTAAAATCTGATTCTTCAAAGTAATCTTTAAGTTCTTCTGCTTTTTCCATTAAGGACTTGTATTCCTTTTTTTGTGCTTCAGAAGCACCTTCTTCAGAATCGACAGCTTCCACTAATTCCAAAACTTCATCCGTAACTATTAACACAGCATCTAATACCTCACATTCTGTTTTTATTTCACTTACATTAATGTCTTTTGCTTTGTTTCCACAACTGATAACTAAAGCTGTAAATAAAAAGGCTACTAAAATTTGTTTGATTCTCATATTGTTTGTTTTTAGATTGTTTGTTTTTAGATTGATTGTTTTTAGATTGATTGTAAATATAATTAATTTCTAACAACTGAACTTATAGGTAAAGGAACATTAACTGTATCTTCATCTTTCAGTTTAGTTATATACAAGATTCTGCAAGTTCTAACATATCATTCACAGTCATATTTCCTGCATCTAATTCAGAATCATATTTTGTCATTACTTTATCTAACATACAACTACAATATCTCTCAGCTTTACTTGTTGAAGAATTAACTTTTGCATTTTTAACACACTCTCTTGTAAATTCATCCTTGAACTCTTCTGAGAATTCTGTTTTTATTTCACTTACATTAATGTCTTTTGCTTTGTTTCCACAACTGATAACTAAAGCTGTAAATAAAAAGGCTGCTAAAATTTGTTTGATTCTCATATTGTTTGTTTTTGGATTGATTGTAAATATAATTAATTTCTAACAACTGAACTTTTTAAAAATGTGGTTAATACAGATGGTCAAATATCTTTTTGATAAAACTTGATTAATCAATTCAGAAAATATGTAATTAACGTAAAATGAATTTATACCAATGGTAGTATGTCAATTAATCAAATTCTAAAGAAAGTCCAATAGTGAAATATCTTCAGTTATTAGAAATTAATTATATTTGAAGACATAACACACCACATTATGAAAACATTAAAAAGAAGTATTACAGTATTAGTTTGTCTAATATTATTTACAAGTTGTACTAAAAGTATTGACGGTGAAAAAGAGGATGCATATATTGAGATAAGAGAAGAAATAACTTATTACAAGGGAACACCTTTTACTGGGGAAATCTTTGAAAATTACAATAACGGTCAGTTATATTATAAAATAAACTTTAAAGACGGAAAACAAGATGGTTTATCTGAATGGTATTACGAAAACGGTCAGTTACAATATAAAGATAACTTTAAAGACGGTAATCGAGATGGTTTATCTGAATTTTATTACGAAAACGGTCAGTTACAACGTAAAGCAAACTATAAAGACGGAGAGCTAGATGGTTTAGAAGAATCTTATTATAAAAACGGTCAGTTAAAAGAAAAAGGCAACTATAAAGACGGAGATATAATAGATTAATCCCATTTAAAATATCTTTTAAAAAACCCTTGCAGAAATGTAGGGGTTTTCTTTTTCAAAGTAACTACAGTTAATATTCCTTTACCAATAAGTTCAGTTGTTAGGAATTAATTATATTTGAAGACATAACACACCACATTATGAAAACATTAAAAAGAAGTATTACAGTATTAGTTTGTCTAATATTATTTTCAAGTTGTACTAAAAGTATTGACTATAGTAAAGAGAAGTCAAATATCGAGGTAAGAAAAGGAACAACTTATTACAAGGGAACACCTTTTACTGGGGAAATGTTTGAAAATTATGAAAATGGTCAGTTGAGATTTAAACATAACTATAAAGACGGAAAGTTAGATGGTTTATTTGAATGGTATTACGAAAACGGTCAGTTATGGGTTAAAGAAAACTTTAAAGACGAAAAACGAGATGGTTTATCTGAATCTTATTATATAAACGGTAAGTTACAGGTTAAAGAAAACTGGAAAGACGGAGAGGTAGATGGTTTATATGAATCTTATTATGAAAACGGTAAGTTATATATTAGATCTAACATTAAAGACGGAAAAGAAGATGGTTTATATGAAGAATATTACGAAAACGGTCAGTTAAAATATAAACGGAACTATAAAGACGGAGAGCTAGATGGTTTAGATGAATCTTATGATGAAAACGGTCAGTTAAAAGGCAACTTTAAAGACGGAGATATAATAGATTAATCCCATTTAAAATATCTTTTAAAAAACCCTTGCAGAAATGTAGGGGTTTTCTTTTTCAAAGTAACTACAGTTAATGTCCCTTTACCGATAAGTACAGTAGTTAGGAATTAATTATATTTGAAAAAAAACACCAATGAAACAATTTTTCACACTTTTAGCTGCAGTATTATTAACTGCAACAACGTATGCCCAAGTGGGTGTAGGTACAACAACTCCAGACGCCTCTGCGGCTTTAGATATTACTTCTACCACAAAGGGGTTATTGCCACCGCGTATGACAACTGCCGAGCGCGATGCGATTAGTTCCGCTGCCAAAGGTTTAATAGTGTTTAATACTACTTTAAATACGTTACAAATTAATGAAGGAGATGCTACAACAGCCAATTGGGTAAGTTTAAGTTCTACTTCTGCGACTTATAGTATTGGTGATGTTGTTAATGGCGGTGTTGTTTTTTGGATAGATAGTACGGGTCAACACGGGTTGGTTGTGGCATTTTCAGATGTAGCAATAAATTTAGATTGGGGTTGTAATGTTACAGATTTATCAAACGTATCAAATGTTACCAGTGAACCACCTATTGGTCTTGGTGCAGAAATAGGAGATGGTTTTAATAACACTAATGATATACTTCAAGATTGCCCTACTGCTTCCGCTGCATTAGCGGCAAGGTCTTTAGGTGCACAATGGTTTTTACCAAGTGCAAAGGAGTTAAGTCAAATGTATATTAATAAAACAACTTTAGAGGGGGTCTCTGGGTTTACTGCATTTAGTTTTGAATACTGGAGTTCTACGGAGTACAATAACGATTTCGCGTTTAGGTTTTTGTTCTTCGGTAATTCTAGAATCACCACAAAGGACTACACAACCAATGTGCGTGCTGTTCGGGCTTTTTAGTTATTTAATTATTTATCAATTTAAATAGATTAACACCCATTTTAAAATACTTTAAAAACTCTTACAAAATGTAGGGGGTTTTCTTTTACTAAATAATCTCAATCTGAAACTCTGTTGGTATTTGATTGGTATCTATTCTCTCGTTTTTATACATATAAAGTCAGTAAAGCATTAAAAAAAATGTAAAAAATACAGTAGTAAAAGCACTTAACTTATTGATGGTTAGGTGTTTTTATTATAGCGAGGGTTCATCCATAAATAGATAGATAACTACATAAACAAATAGAGAGATAAATAAATAAATGGATATAAAGAGTGATACATATATTAATAAATCAACAAATATCGGTGATAGTGCACCCCTTACTGCACCCTTTTACTAAAAATATGGCATAAAAAAAGAGCCATAAATTAATATAACTCTTTGACTGTATTGGACTTAACACTTGTGGAGAAGATGGGATTCGAACCCACGACCTCTTGACTGCCAGTCAAGCGCTCTAGCCAACTGAGCTACATCCCCTATTATTTTGGCTAAAATAGACAATAAATGAATACCTTATGTCAAATAAATCTCAATATAATATAGTTATTAAGACCCGTCTATCAAAGTAGTTTCTTTATGATGGTAACCATAGATACGATCAGCTACGAAAAAGTTTCGGTTTTGATTCCTCTATTCTTTTACTCATGTTCTGCTATGTCTGAAGACTTTTCAGAGCAGAAAGACAGGACTAAAGTCAAACTATTGATCTTTGGATTAGAAAATTTTTATAATTTCTTTACAATTCAAATAGTAACCAAATCATGTACAGTTTTGTTAGAGTTTCGATATTTTCTCTTCTCTAGGTTGAACTATCTTTTTGATGTAGTTGATTATAAATAGATTGTATGCGAAGATTAGGATCACAATTAATGACATACCAGATATTAGTATGTAGTTACTTTTGGATGTAAAATCAAGTAAATCAACGATTTTTTCTATATAATAATTTCTTGTAAAGTTGCTAATAAATATTGCTATGATTATCAGTAAAACTGTTGTTGAGCTAATAAAAATTTGATAAAACTTTGCAATTCTATTGTGATTATAGCCAATATTATACAAATTCAAGATTAATTCTTTATTTTTTTGAATGATCAAATTAAGACTTATTATAATGAACGAAATAGAAAGTATTATAATTACAAGAGCAATAAAAAACACAAAAAGAAGAGCTAATTTAAAGAAAAAAACAAGTTTACTAAACTCTAATTTATCTTTACTGATCGAGTAATTATTTTCATTAAAATACTTCAAGATTGCTTTGTCTGAAGGGTTCTTAAATTCAATTAAAACTCGGCTTGTTTTGTTTTTATCTCCTCTTCCAAATTCTTTATTAGCCCATAACAAAAAATCTTCTGGGACCAGTATTGAATTCACTTTATTTGAAAACCCTACAATTTTGCTTCTATATCTTTTTATTTGATTATTTCCAGAAACTTTAATATTAAATTCAATCAGTGAAATCGTATTTTTTGACAGAACAGGGAGTCCCTGACTTTGTGCAAAACCGAAATTGTAGAGTTTTAAATAGTTTTCAGGAATTATGATTGGAATAAAATCTAAAGAAGGGTCCCAATCCCATTCTTCAGTTTCCACATCTAGATACTTTTGAGGAATACTCTCAAAAAATAAATCAGTATAAAATCCTGGAACTTTTTCTGATTCTTTTGTGTAGGCCTTTATTTTAAAAGAGGCATTATTAAATTTTGAAATATTTTTTATGAACGGTTGATTTTCTAATTCTTTGATTTCTTCATCTGTAAAGTAAATTTTCTCTTTATTTATTGATTTAAACACTGTGATATTTTTACTTACGACAACTGCTTTCGTTTTAAATAAATCGGTTTCTTGAGACAACAATGGTTTGATATCAAAGTAAAACTGGGAAGTTACCAGTATGATTGTTGCGCCAATTAACAATGTGAAAGCATACCCTATTATTTGAGATATAATAAGTGTTTTTTTTTGTAGTTTAAAAAGCATAATTACAAGTTTAGTATTTTATCGTAATCAAAATAACTAGTATCACCAAGCGATGTCATGATTAAGCTTGCGTTCTGCTTTTCTAGTTCTTGAGAAACTATATTTGAAATGATACCACAATTTTTTTCGTCTAAATGACTAAAAGGTTCATCCATTAATAGGAACTCAAATGGCTGGCATAATGCTCTTATTATTGCGACTCTTTGTTTTTGACCTAGAGAAAGGTTTCTAACTAAATTATCCCTCTTATGACTTAATAATACTTGATCTATCAAATGATCAATTTCTTCAACGGATTTATTATTTGTCAAGCCATTTTTAAGTTGAATGTTTTCAAATATTGTTAAGTCCGGGAACAATTTAAGGTCTTGAAAAACATAACTTATTTTTGACTCTCGAAAGCTAAATGTATTGTGATTTGAACTCCCATCGTAATTTATATTTCCATCAAAGTTGGCATTACTTCCATATATAATGTTTAACAGTGATGATTTTCCGTGACCTGAATTTGCTCTAATTAAATATTTCCTCCCCTTTTCAAACAGTACACTTTCTTGTAAATATATGTCAGATTCAGAAATTTCTGAATCTGACATATATGAAGGTTTAATATTGTTTAATCTAATTGTCATCAAATTATAAAGACAGTTTTTTATAATTATCATCTAAGAGTGTAATGATATTATTTAGAGTGTTAGTATCACTTTCTTTGGTATTAAAAGTCATTTCAAAAGAGTAATTGTCCTCTACCTTAAATTCAACACTTTTTGCAAGTTCATTCCAGATTTCAAATAATTTTTCATCAGATCTACTCATCCCATCTTTCATCTTTTTTTCAAATTCTTTGGAATAATCATCTAAGTCAAGATTCAAATAACTATAAAACATGTTGTCTGACATCTCTGAATTACTTAAACTGTCATCATACCCACCATCTTTGAATTTTTTTATACTTTTTTCATCGTTAGTAATAAAGCAAACTTCTTCATTGAAAGCAAAAAATAATGGATATCTATTTTCAAACTTGGTTTCATAATAATCACCACGTTTTTTTATTTCATTATTATTATTTTCTGACATTTTTTTAACCAGTTTTTTCATAATCTTATTACCATTAAGGTCCATTGACATTCCCATTAGCGGTAAGTATTCTTTTTTGGTTTTCTCGACATATCTACCATATTCCCTACCACCTTCGTACCAAATAACAGCCATATTTTGCTCTATAGCTTCTTCTACATTGCCACCTCTATCTAATAGGTTTTTAATATTTATAGAATTTCTTGGATATTTGGGTGTTTGTATTGTTTTCCCTTGATTTAACAACCTTTTTTGTTCTGATGATAAAGTACCAGCGTTATCAATCGTATGTTTCGTTTCTAGGAGTTTAGCTTTATTTTTATTAAAGCCATATCCATATCCCATATATGTATATTCAATATTTTCAAAGCCATATAAACTGAACACAGCATTTCCTTTAAAAGATTCGAATAATTCTTTTAACTCAAAACCTAATTCTTCTTCAAAATCAGATTTAAAACTTTCAAATTCTTTTCCATCTTGTTGTTCAATATTATTGTAAAATGCCATTGGATTTATTGAAATACTTCCAACTAAATTATTCTTATTTGGAAAATTTTTAAGCAAATCGTCATTAAATGAATTACTCCAGTCATTTTCATCCATCAATTCTTGGATTTCACTATTTGGAGTGAATTTAGCTTTAAAAGAAATATTGTCATCATCAAAATTTATGAAAAATGAAGCATAATTATCTTCAAGATCATAATCAATTTCTTTTGTTATTTCATCATACATTCCGGCGAATTCTGAACTTTTCATCAAATTTGATGAAACCCATAAGCTAATATCCTTTTTGTTTTTGTGAAAGTTAACAAATTCTTCATTTTCAGAAATTTGATCTTCTTCGTCCAATTCCATGATTGTTTCAATTGTATCTTCTAAATTTTTACGACTAGAATAGTTTGTTGCAATCAATAGCACCAATTTATCTTCATCCCAACCCCAAATAGCTTCTGAAGTGCTTAAAGCATAATTGTAATTTTCTTCATTTTCAATGTCACAATCAAGACCTAATTTTTCCATTGCATTTTCTAAAAATTCCGCAAATTTTTCATCATCATTGATTTCCATTGAAAAAGCAGTATATTTTTGATCATTTCCTTCATCTATTAAAAACATAAATATATCTGACGTAAATTTTAATCCAGTCAAGGTAGGGTCATCTGTAAGATTACTTAGAAATTTTGATAATTTTTTATTTTCGTTTTTGATCTCTTTTTTGATCCCTTTAAAAATTTTTAATTCTGTAATTTCATCTAATTGACCTTTTTTGATTAAAGAATAAAAATCAACTACAGCAACGACATTTGTATCCTTTGGTATTACTTTTAAACTATCTGATGATGAACAGAAAGTAAATGAGATTGCAACTGATAAGACTAATAATAATTTCAATGATTTCATAATAATAAATATTTCTTGTTTGTAAATTTAATAGGTTGAATCCGTCAAGTTTTTACACAATGATTAATTGCTATTAAAAACTAAAAATACAAAAATAAATTTATTTACCTACAATAAACAAAAATATATGAATCCACACTTTCGCTTATTCTTAATAACTGAACTTAGCAAAGGAATATTAACTGTTGTTACTTTAAAAGCACAATTGGTTTCATAAAACACAATTCCTACATCTCAACAATATTCATTCTGGGTCAAATAATCACACAATAAATGTAATAGTATAAGTAGTTATAATTTAAGGATTGACTATTTTACAAATTTATAAACCCCTTACTGGTGTTAGGTTTAAAAGAGGTGTGTTGGTCTTAAAAATCACTTACTCATTTACGAAATGATACTAGATGTTTATTGGAATTAAAACTAAACAAATAAGAGTTTATTTATGGTGCTTAAACCAAAGGGTATTACCACTCATTATTTCAAATTTTATTCCCAAAAATAAAAATTATTCTGAAGCATAATTTTGGAACCAATAGGAATAAAATCGAACTGTATTGGTTATGATTTAGACGTTTTAAACATCTGATAATTTATTTTCAAAGATGATGTCTTTACAACTTGTAATTTGGATCATGACTATCCATTATTTGCTTTGCAACATGGTGTAAGTTGGTATTGAAACCTGTGTCATAAGAAAAGGTACTTAGATCAACACCATAGATACTATTTAGCCATAATAGTGAACCTGCTTCTCTAATGATATTTCCTTGATGCCCTTTATTATCGATAAACAATGAAGTTGATTGTGGGCCAAATCTTGTTATGTCATCCAGCAGTTCATTATTCATATTCATTTGATCCAAATTAACCGATGTCCAACCTGTTGGAATCGTGAAAATTTTTGTAGAAGGAAATTCAGAACGCAAAACATCTACCATCTCATTGTGCACAATATCATTAACAAAATAATCGTACAATTCTTGTATCGTATCAAACCCATATTCTTGTGCTCGTTGTTCCCAATCAGCAGGGAAATCAATTTGTGGTATCGCAATAAAGATCATAATGTTTGGATTGTTTTGTAATGCATAGTTTATCCATAAACGATGTCCTTCAGTAGGGTCCTCGGTTTCATGGCCTGCTGTCATCCCGAAAATATCAATATTTCCTGCATCTAGAGCTGCTTTGATTTGAAGATGTTCATTACTATTTGAATCATTCCAAAAATTGATTGGTCTTCCATTATCCCCTCCTCGAGTAATTCGGGTACTACTGTGATTTTCAAATCCAGCGATAATGGACAAGTCATCTAGTTTTTCTGCATAGGGTCTAAAGAAACTATTCCCTATAAGTAGCATTTTATACCCTCGATTTTGTATTGGATATGGAGAGGCATCTATTTGATTAACTTCTTTGTTGCATGATAGAAAAACGAGCATTATAACAACTGGTGAAAAAATAAATTTTCTCATGTTATTTAGTTTTAGAAAACAATCAAATATAATAAAATTCTGAGAAAGGCATAATTAATTTTTCTCCCCAATAGCAAGTATTTGTATTAAATATTATCTTTTTTTACTTTTTTAGAAATATGCGAGAGCAAGCAATTACTTATAGCATTGTTGAAATTAGTTATTGATCATTTTAATGAATGTAAACTCTTCTGAAGGGTTGCAATTTTTGCCAAGGTATCGGCTTCTTTTTTGCGTTCTACTGCCAATACCGTTTCTGGTGCATTGTTCACAAAACGCTCATTGGATAACTTTTTTTGGATACCAAAAAGAAATCCCTCAGCTCTCTTTAATTCTTTGTTTAATTTTTCTTGCTCCTCTGCTATATTGATATTGTCCAAAGCAATCGGAATAAAATATTCATTCGATTTTACTCTAAAAGATGCGCCGTCTACTTTTTCTGAAACTGCTGCAATGCCTGACGTATTTGTTAATTTCTGAATGATCGCATCAAAGGCTTTGGCATTTTGTTCGTTTTCAACCACAAATAATTCGATGGCATCTCGAAACGGAATGTTTTTGTCTTTTCGTATGGTTCTAATTCCTGAAACCACTTGGGTTGCAATATCAAAATCAGCAATAATTTTTGTATCAAAATCTTTCACAGCTGGATACTTAGCAATAATCAAAGCTTCTTCAGGAGTTCTTTCTGTGATGTATTGCCAAATTTCTTCCGATAAGAAGGGCATGAATGGGTGCAATACTTTCAAGTTATTTTCTAAAACCTCAATGATCGCCGCAAATGTTTTTGCGTCAATTGGCTGCTGATATGCAGGTTTTACAATCTCCAATAACCAAGAAGAAAAATCGTCGGTAACAAGTTTATAAATCGCCATCAAAGCATCTGACAAACGGTATTTAGAGAAATGATCTTCTATTTCTGCCAGTGCTTTCTGAAACTTTGCTTCGTACCAAGCCAATCCGTTGATGGCGGTTGCTGGTTGTGCTATGCTCGCATCCACTTCCCAGCCTTTGATCAATCGGAAAGCGTTCCAAATTTTATTGGCAAATTGTTTTCCTTGCTGACATAAATCTTCATCAAACATGAGGTCGTTTCCTGCAGCAGCACTGAGTAGCAAACCTACACGCACACCATCGGCACCGTATTGCTCAATCAACTTTAATGCATCTGGCGAATTCCCTAAAGATTTCGACATTTTACGGCGTTGTTTGTCTCGCACCAATCCTGTTAGATATACATTCTGAAATGGTTTTTCGTCTTTATATTCATATCCAGCAATCACCATTCTTGCTACCCAGAAGAACAAAATGTCTGGTCCGGTAACTAAATCGTTGGTTGGATAATAGTATTTAATTTCTTCATTTTCTGGATTTCGGATTCCGTCAAAAACAGACATGGGCCAAAGCCAAGAAGAAAACCAAGTATCTAAGGCATCTTCATCTTGTCTTAAGTCAGAAGCCAACAATGCTGGGTTTTGTGTTTTCTCTATTGCCAATAATAAAGCTGCATCTCTGGTTTCTGCAACTACAAAATCTTCTTTTCCATCTCCATAGAAAAAAGCAGGAATTTGTTGTCCCCACCACAATTGACGGGAAATATTCCAATCGCGAATATTCTCCATCCAATGACGGTAGGTATTTTCGAATTTCTTTGGGTATAAATTGATTTCTGAATCTTCTCCTAAAACCGCTTTTATCGCTGGTTTTACCAAATCTTCCATCTTCAAAAACCACTGATCTGACAAACGGGGTTCAATAACCGCCTTGGTTCTCTCCGAGGTGCCTACTTTATTCGTGTGAATTTCGGTTTTCACCAAAATTCCTTTTTCAGCTAGTTCTTTTGCGATTTCTTCGCGAACTACAAAACGATCTTTTCCTTGATAATGCAGTCCGAAAGAGTTTAAAGAGGCATTGTCATTAAAAATATCAATAACTTCTAATTTATGTTTTTCTCCTAAGACTTTGTCATTCTCATCGTGTGCAGGCGTTACTTTTAAGCAACCTGTACCAAATTCGATGTCTACATAAGTATCTTCTATAATCGGAATTACACGTCCACTCAAAGGTACAACAGCTTTCTTTCCTTTTAAATGCGTAAAACGTGGATCTTCTGGATTGATACAAATAGCGGTATCGCCAAAAATAGTTTCTGGTCGCGTAGTTGCAATGGTTAAGCTTTCATCAGCACCTTCAATCTTATAAGTTAAATAGTATAAATATCCTTGTCGTTCTTCATGAATTACTTCTTCATCTGACAGCGTAGTTTTTGCTTCTGGATCCCAATTAACCATTCGATATCCACGGTAAATCAATCCTTTATTGTAGAGATCTACAAAGACTTTAATCACAGACTCAGACATATCAGGATCCATGGTAAATGCGGTACGATCCCAATCACAGGAAGCACCTAATTTTTTTAATTGCTCTAGTATAATTCCCCCATATTGGTGTTTCCACTCAAAAGCATGGGCAATGAATTCTTCGCGGGTTAAATCGCTTTTGTCAATTCCTTGTTCTTTCAATCGTGCCACTACCTTTGCTTCGGTAGCAATGGATGCATGGTCTGTCCCAGGAACCCAACATGCGTTTTTTCCTAACAAACGCGCACGTCGAACCAACACATCTTGAATGGTATTGTTTAGCATATGTCCCATATGTAAGACACCGGTAACATTGGGAGGTGGAATTACTATGGTATAAGGTTCTCTATCGTCTGGAGAAGAATGAAAATAATCATGCTGCATCCAGTACTCATACCACTTGTCTTCTACCTGGCTGGCATCATATTTAGATGGAATTGTCATACTTTGGGCTAAATTTTAAAATATAGATCGCAAAAATACAATTATCTACTTTCAGGAGAAAATTAGTCATTGATTTTTTAAAACAAAATTTTTGTTATAATTTTACTCATTAAACTGATACTATGAAGAGCTTTCTGCTATTTTTAACCTTTCTTTTTGTTTCATTTTCAATACATGCGCAAGAATTTCAATTTGAGAAAGAAACTATTGACTATGGTTCGGTTGCAAAAAAATCAGATGGAACACGTATTTTTTCATTTACAAACATTGGCACAGCGCCCATCGTTATCAAAAGAATACAGTCTACTTGTGGTTGCACGGTTCCTGAAAAACCAGAGGCACCAATTATGCCCGGAGCAAAGGGAACAATAAAAGTTTCTTATGATACAAAAAAGCCTGGAAGGTTTAACAAACAAATCATTATCTTCTCCAATGCGAAACAAACTCGAAAAGTAATTCGAATAAAAGGATACGTTACTTCTGAAGTTTCTTTTGAAAAAGAAAAAAGCATATTGTCCGACAATTAAACTCTTTTCTTTAATTTGAATTGAAATTTTAGAATATCTTCACCTCTACGAATCGTTACCCTAATCTTTTTACCATCTTTTGTTTGCAGCTTCTTTATCAGTTGGCCAATGGATAAATCATGTACTGAATTTCCATTAATTTTTAACAAAATATCATCGGGGTAAATTCCAACGAGTGCAGCAGGTGAATTCTGTAAGACTTTGGAAATGCGATAAGAGGGCTTGAACTTAAATCGGTAACTCGCCGAAAATGTAATGGTATTGCTATTGTTTTCGAAACTTGAATTTTGTCCTGAATAACTAATTACTTTTTCTGGATCCATTTCTTTTACTAATTGTTCTCCATTGTATACGATATCCAAACCGCTCATATTGTATTCAAAGCCTCCTGTGAGCGCAGCACATTTTCTGAGTATCAATTTTTTATTTGGATAATCAATCCAAACTTTAAACCGCTTTAGAATATTGCTTCCAATACTTCCATTTCTGGTCTCAAATTTTCTTGCTTGGAGGGTAGAAATGGTGTCTAAAAAGGATACTGTGGGTTGTAAAACTTCAAATTTACCCAATCTAACTTTTGGAATCCGAGCTCTATTTCCATAGATCGTTCCACTCAAACCTTCCCCTAAAATATCATTGTAATGCCGAAGGGGGGTCTTGATCTTTTCATGGGATTCCTCAAACAACCAAAGTGCATCACTTCCACCAGTGTCTATTAGCATTTTTACAGAAGTCATTTCATTTCCAATCGTATCTAATTGAATAGCTGCATCAACATAGGGTTTGTTCCGATAAAACTCGACGGGAAATTCTTCGCATTTTTTGCATTTTTTGTATTGAAAATTTTTAGGATTGTACAGTATTATTTTTTTTGTTTTGTAGTTGATTTTGGCAATGACATCCTTCAACAGACTATAGCCAATAATACCATGTATGGTTGTGCCCATTTTTCCTGAAAGCTCAAATTGGTCTTTTAAAACCACATAAATGGTTTCATCATTACTTTTCAGGGCACCCACTTTTAATTTGTTTTTTTGTGAAATTAAGGCATCGATTGCTTTTCCTTTTCCCAATCCATGTAATGAAATTTTTTTTACATTTTTCAATCCCAAACTATCGTTTTCAGAAAGGCTAAATAAGATTGTTTTATCGACCCCAGTATCTAAGATAAAGGACAACTTTGTATTATTTACCTCAACGGGGATTACTATAATGTTATTAATTAATTGAAACGAGAGTTTCTGAGAGTATCGATTTTCATTGGGAAACCGAAATCTTGATTGTCCAAAAACAATATTGCTATTATTGAAGACTAAAAACAGTATGATTGTTAGTTTTTTAATAATCGCTTGTTTTTGAGTGAATCAGAAAAATACAATAAGAAAAGTACATGTTTTCTATGTTTTTATGTTTTAACATATTAAAGAAACTGAAATTTCAGTTTTTATATAAAAATATTTCGCAAATTTGTATTATTTAATACCATATCAAAAATTATGCCTACAATTTCTCAGAAAGGAAATAAAATGCCAGAGTCACCAATCAGAAAATTGGTGCCTTATGCAGAAGATGCTAAAAAAAGAGGTGTCAGTGTGTTTCATTTAAATATTGGGCAACCCGATATTAAGACGCCACAAGTAGCATTGGATGCTGTAAAAAACAATACGCTTGAGACATTGGCATATGCGCGTTCAGAAGGTTCTGAAATCTATAGAACCAAATTGGCAAACTATTATGTAGCACATAATATTTCGGTTGAAGCAAACGATATTGTGGTTACAACAGGGGGTTCTGAAGCTTTACTTTTCACGATTGGAAGTATTACAGATCCGGGAGATGAAATCATTATTCCAGAACCTTTTTATGCAAATTACAACGGTTTTTCTACCGCATCTGGTGTCACTGTAGTACCCGTAATTTCTAAAATTGAAGATAATTTTGCCTTGCCAAAAATTGAAGATTTTGAGAAGTTAATTACAAAAAAAACAAAAGCAATCTTAATCTGTAATCCAGGGAATCCAACAGGATATTTATATTCTGAAGAAGAAATAGAGAAATTAAAGCAAATCGTTTTAAAACACGATTTGTATTTAATTGCCGATGAAGTGTATCGAGAGTTTACCTATGACGGATTAAAACATACTTCTGTACTTTCTTTAGAAGGTTTGGAGGCCAATGCAATTGTAATCGATTCAGTGTCGAAACGTTATAGCATGTGTGGTGCAAGAATTGGTTGCATCGTTTCAAAAAACAAACAATTCATTGCCACTGCAATCAAGTTTGCACAAGCAAGACTAAGTCCGCCTACCTATGCCTTAATTGCCAGTGAAGCAGCTTTAGATACGCCTCAAAATTATTTTGAAGAAGTAATTGAGGAGTATGTAGAAAGAAGAAATACATTAATAGACGAATTAGAAAAAATTGACGGTGTAAAAGTAGCAACCCCAAAAGGGGCTTTTTACTGTGTTGCTGAATTGCCTGTAAAAGATGCAGATCATTTTGCACAGTGGATCTTAGAAGCCTTTCACCACAATATGGAAACCTTAATGATAGCACCTGCAAGTGGATTCTACTCGACACCTGGAGAAGGCAAAAATCAAGTCAGAATCGCCTATGTTTTGAATAAAAAAGATTTAATTCGTTCAGTCGAAATATTAAAAGAAGCCTTAAAACAATATCCAAATTAATTGATCATTCAAAAGAACATATCATTAAAAGCATACAACACCTTTGGCATTGATGTAAAAGCCAGCCGCTTTGTTTCGATTGCTTCTTTGTATGAATTGCAACAACTTTTAAATGCAGAAAAAGACTTTTTTCTAATTTCTGGCGGTAGCAATCTGCTTTTAACAAGAGACATTGAAAGACTTGTAGTTCATATTGACATCCAAGGAATCTCTATAGATCGTGAAGAAGAAAACAGTGTTTTTCTAACTGTAAATGCAGGCGAAAACTGGCATGAATTTGTGCTTTGGTGTATTGCTCAGAACTATGGAGGCCTCGAAAATCTATCTTTAATTCCTGGAAATGTTGGCACCAGCCCGATTCAAAATATTGGTGCATACGGCGTAGAGGTAAAAGACTGCATTACAAAGGTAGAAGCCTTGGAGATTGCAACCAATAAATTGGTTTCTTTCTCAAACGAAGCTTGTAATTTTGGTTATCGAAATTCAATTTTTAAAAATGATGTAAAAGGAAAATACATCTTGACTTCTGTTTCTTTTAGGCTAACTACTAAAAACCATCAATTAACAACCTCTTATGGTGCTATTGAAAATGAATTGGCGGTTCAAAAAATTAAAATCCCAACATTAAAAAATATTTCTGATGCCATCATTCGCATTCGAAAATCCAAATTACCCGATCCCAAAGAAATTGGCAATAGTGGCAGTTTCTTTAAAAATCCTGTAATTTCTAAAATGCTGTTTCAAAGACTACAAAAAGAAAATCCATCGATCCCAAACTATCCTGTTTCTGAGACCGAAATCAAAGTTCCAGCAGGATGGCTGGTAGAGCAAAGTGGCTTTAAAGGAAAACGTTTTGGTGATGCTGGCGTGCATGAAAAACAAGCCTTAGTACTTGTAAATTATGGAACTGCATCGGGTACTGAGGTTTTTCAACTTGCTGAAAAAATCCAGCAAACAGTATTTAAAAAATTTGAAATTGCTTTAGAAATAGAAGTGAATGTTGTTGCTTCCTGAGTTTAAAACTCTTTCTTTAAGATTTCTATATGACGTTTAAGTCGTAAAATATCGACCCCTAAAGTACCATTGTAAATCCCTCGAATTCGTCCTTTTGCATCTACCAAAATAAAATTTTCTGTGTGTATAAATTCACTTTCATTTTTTGTCTCATTAAAATCTCCATCTGCAAAATATGAAGTTCTTGCGATGTTGTAAATATGATCTCTATCGCCCGTTATTAAATGCCATTTTTCATCTATTGCTCCTTTTTCCAAAGCATATTCTTTTATTTTCGCAACAGAATCTACTCGAGGCATTACGGTATGTGACAGTAATAAAACAGAAGCATTGTCTTTATAAAATTCTTGAATAGCAGCCATATTATTGGCTAGGATAGGACAAATACTTGGACAGGCTGTAATGAAAAAATCTGCAATATAAATTTTACCTTCAAAAGTTTTATTTGTTATGAGATGCCCGTTTTGATTTGTAAACTCAAACGAATCAATCCTATAAATTTTAGAATAATTAGTATCCTTTTTTGAAATCCATTCTGGAGTAAATGCTGCTGAATTATAAAAGGGAAGTGTTGTTGACTTATCGATTGGAACCTCTTTTTTACAAGATAAAAAAGTTGACAACAGAACTAATGATACTACTTTTTTAATCATTTTAATTCGTTTTCACAAACCACGCTCACACATTTTTTAAGTCCAATTAAACCGTGCCTATCATTGTTTACCATGAAGAAGTTAGCCGTAATTTTACCAGAAAGATTCCACATTTTTTGATGTCCGTCTTCTACTCCATCAACAAAATTAAAATGCTGGGGCAAAGTCCCTTCTGCATGCCACTCTTTGAACTACCGTCATAGCGCCCATTTGTATTAAAATGGTATTCAAACATTTGATTTCCAGCTACTAATTTCTTTATGAATTCTTTTTCGTCCAATAGGTAGTTCTCTGAACTGGAGAATTACAGAAAAAAAGCAGGAATTAAAAGTTAAAACAATAGATTTACTATCTTTGCAAAAGAATTATTCAATTAATGAAATTACTACTGTTTACTTTAGGACTATTGGGATTGGGAATTGCTGGAATTGCCATTAAAATTTGGGCTAAAAAAGATGGCGAATTTGCTGGAACCTGTGCAAGTCAAAACCCGATGTTAAACAAAACAGGGGAAACTTGTGGTTTTTGTGGTAAAACACCAGATCAGTTTGAAAACTGCGCCGAACCGCAACACAATTAGCTTCCATTTCTTCCAAGAAATACCTCAATCTTCTTCTATAAAAACCAAAAAGACTTAATTATTTTGGACTCCTTTTCTAGAAACTGGGATCGGATTATTTTCAATTTAGTATCTTTATAACGAATTTGATCTCAAAACTCAATCCTTGAAAATAGAGAACACACAATTAGAAAGCAACATTTCAAAAGCTAAAAAGGGAAATCAGACTGCTTTTAAATATTTATTAGATACTTTTTGGTCAGACGTTTATAAATATCAATTAAAACGGACCAAGAGCGAAAATGATGCTGAAGATATTGCCATACAAACGTTTTCAAAAGCCTTTGACAAAATCCAAACTTTTGATGAAAAATATGTATTTAAGACTTGGATCATTACAATTTCTAAAAATATACATATCGACTTACTCAGAAAAAAAAGTAGTTCAATTCGAATTGAAAACGCTCAAGAGCAAGATGAAAAAATTTATTTAGTAATAGATGATAATCCTACACCTGAGGATAAAATTATTCGAGATCAAAATTTAGCAAAATTGCTAAGAGATATTAAACTCCTAAAACCCAAGTACCAAGAAGTAATTCAGTTACGCTACTTCCAAGAATTGAGTTATAAAGAAATTGCCTCCGAAATCAACGAATCAATAAGCAATGTAAAAGTGAAGCTTTTGCGTGCAAAAAAGTTACTCGCAGCCATTATAAAAAAATGATAACTTGAAAAAAACATTCCTACAAACTTTAGGCCCTGGTTTATTATTTGCAGGAGCAGCCATTGGTGTTTCTCATTTGGTACAATCTACCAAAGCAGGAGCTGAATTTGGTTTTGGTTTGTTGTGGGCTATACTACTCGTTCACCTTTTTAAATATCCTTTTTTTCAATTTGGTCCAAGATATGCAGCAGCTACAGGAGAAACCTTACTAGAAGGCTATCAAAAATTAGGCAAAGGAGTTTTAATAGCTTATTACCTGCTCAATTTTGCAACCATGTTTACCATTCAAGCAGCAGTCACCATCGTAACGGCAGGTTTGGCATCCCAACTTTTTGGCATTACCGGTGATTTGGTGATTTGGTCCGCAATACTTCTTTTGATTAGTGCTACACTTTTGGTAATTGGACGTTATAAACTTTTAGATAACCTAATGAAATACATCATCCTCACACTCACGATAAGTACAATAGTGGCAGTTACCGTTGCTTTTTTTAGTACAAAAAATGCTTTTGACATTACACAAGTACTTCCATCTGGAACAGGAGAAATCACGTTTCTTATTGCATTTCTAGGGTGGATGCCAGCACCCTTAGATATCGCAGTTTGGCACTCTATCTGGTCGATCGAAAAAAACAAAAACACAGTACTAAAAACAACGCCCAAAGAAGCCATTTTTGATTTTAATATCGGATATCTTGGGACCCTCTTCTTGGGTGTTTGCTTTGTCCTTTTAGGCGCATTAGTCATGCATCATTCTGGAGAAACTTTCTCAGAAAAAGGCAGTGAATTTGCGTCGCAATTAATCAATTTGTACACCAAAAATCTAGGTGAATTCTCTTATCTATTTATAGCCATTGCCGCATTCACGACCATGTTTAGCACCACACTAACAACTTTCGACGCCTCTCCAAGGGCTATGGAGAAAACAACACAATTATTATTTCCAAAAAGAACAAAACTGAATTATTGGTTTTGGATTGCATGCCTGTTTTTAGGAACATGCTTGATCTTAAAATACGGGATGGACAATATGGGGTTCTTGGTAAAAATAGCTACGGTTTTATCTTTTTTAACAGCGCCGTTTTACGCCATTTTAAATTATACATTAATTACAGGAAAGCATACCCCAAAAGAACACCAACCCAATATTTATCTAAAAATTTTGAGCCTTGTAGGAATTCTCTTTTTAGTTGGGTTCAGTCTTTGGTTTTTATCAAGCATTTAAAACTTTCCTTTGTATCTTTGCAATTCAAATTCAATAGAAAATGGAGACAGCACCTGAAATGCTTCAAGAAAGAATAAAAAAACCAAAATGGTTGCGTGTAAAGTTGCCCGTTGGTAAGAAATATACCGAATTAAGAGGTTTGGTAGACAAATACAAGTTGAATACTATTTGTACCAGTGGAAGCTGTCCAAACATGGGAGAATGTTGGGGAGAAGGAACCGCAACTTTCATGATTCTAGGAAATATTTGTACCCGTTCTTGTGGTTTCTGTGGTGTAAAAACTGGAAGACCAGAAACGGTGGAATGGGATGAACCAGAAAAAGTAGCTCGTTCCATAAAAATTATGAGCATAAAACATGCCGTAATTACTTCTGTAGATAGAGATGATTTGAAGGATGGTGGATCCATTATTTGGGCGGAAACTGTAGATGCAATTCGTAGAGCAAACCCAAGCACGACCCTAGAAACATTAATTCCAGATTTTCAAGGAAACACCAAACAATTAGATCGAATTATAGCTGTGCATCCTGAAGTAGTTTCTCACAATATGGAAACTGTAAGAAGACTCACCCGTGAAGTTCGAATTCAAGCAAAATATGATCGAAGCTTAGAAGTTTTAAGATACTTAAAAGAAAAGGGAATGCGAACCAAAACTGGATTGATGCTTGGTTTAGGGGAAACTGAAGAAGAAGTAATCCAAACCATGAAAGACCTCCAAGCTGTTGGATTGGATGTATTAACGATAGGTCAATATTTACAACCTACAAAAAAACACTTACCGCTGAAAGAGTTTATAACACCAGAACAGTTTAAAAAATACGAAACCTTAGGGTTGGAAATGGGCTTTATGTATGTTGAAAGTGGACCATTAGTCCGCTCATCATACAAAGCACATAAACACGCTAAATAACCCGCTTCAATGGGGTGGTAAAAATATAACAATATAAAAACGGCACTCAAATGAGTGCCGTTTTTTTTGAGGATCCGTTCAATAAAATATTTTTTTTACTCTAAAAACATACTTTGGTACAAAGGTTGATATAATAATAGTAAGAGACCTCATAAACCTCTTAAAGTTATAAATTGTTTGAATTATTTGAGTAAAAAACCATCTCGTTTGAGATGGTTTTTTTTTCTGTGAATAAAAAAGTAAAATCGAATTATTTCAATGTATTAGAATTCAACAGAAAAACAGCGTTTGCCATAAATAGCTTTCCGTTTTCCCAAAAAGATCGAAATAACGGATTGTCTACCATATAAACGATACTCCCATTACCAAAAGATTCTTCACCAAGCATAAGTGATTTTGGAACATTTTTAATGGCTGCACTTCCGGCATAACCCGAAACATTTTTTGTGTTTTGATCGAAATAACCCACATTAACACCTTTCCCTAAATATTGGTAGGAAGTGCCACTTAGTTTTAATGAAAAATATGATGTTTGATAACCAAATCCTAAAGGATGCGATGTATCAATCATGCTTTTAAAAATACTTCCTGTGATTAAATCTGCAACACTTTGACGTTCTCGATCTGCAAAGGGAGTAAGATTATCTACTTCATCATTTTCTTCAGATTTTTTTACTTCCAATGAAAACTCGTCGTCGTCAGCAAAACTGCGTAACGCATTTCCAAGAGCAATGAGTGTACCGCCGTCACGCATCCATTTTTTTAGTTTCGTCATCATCGTTTTATTCAAAACTTCCGAATACGAGCCACTTGGTAATATAATGACATCATAGGAGTGCAAAGTGACACCGCTAAAATCTTCCGCATTGATATTTGTAATTGGATAGTTCAATTGCGTTTCAAAAAAATGCCAAACTTCGCCAAAACTTAAAGAAGAAGTTGCTTTCCCTGAAAGAACAGCAATCTTTTGTCGATGAATTGGCTTCACAGAATAAGATCCAAAGTCTAGACCTGAGTCAGAAAAACCAGTAGCAACTGCCGTTAATGATCGTTGATACTGGTTTGCAATAGCAATTAGTTTCCCATCAAATTCAGCATTTCGATTGTCATTTCTTAAAACAATTAATGTACCTCTTTCAAAAGATTTTCCTTCTATAGAAAAAGCTTTCTCGCTAAATCGAGGCACAATATTATTTTGCAGCAGCGCACCTAAAAACCTGGCGTCCTCGAGACTGTTCCACTTAGAAATATATGCATATGCACGCTTCATAATCGAATTATTAATTGTGCTTTCTTTAGCTAAATTTGATGATGGTAATTTCGTTTTTGAAGCAATTGCCTCAAAACCATGCGCATATGGCAAAGACCAAGCAGTAATGTCATAGGTTAAAGAATCCATCAATTTTGCTTTGGGCTCAAACAAAACTTTAACCATTTTGCCTTTGGGTTGATCTGTATGAATAATAATATCCGAAGAAGTCAAATCCATTCTACCATGATTCTGAGTTGAATAAAGGTAGCCTTTTGCGATTCCTTTCTTAGCCGATTGATAATAAATTTGATGTTTGTCTAACAACTTTTTTAGACGATTTGATTGATCCTTATTTTCATTTTTCAATACATAACTTTTATACTTTAAATTCGAATTGTCAAAAAACTTTTTAAACTCAGAATTTAATAAAACAGCATTCTTTGAAGAAATTTCAACAGTAGACAGACCCGTTGTCATATGATGCATCGCTCGATCTTTCAGCGTTAAAACCTCTCCCTCATTGGTTTGAATTCCCAACCCAGCTCGTCCATGTCCCGCTTGTTCGTAGGTCATACCTATAGCTCCCATATAAGTTGGATAAGTGTCACCATAACTTGGATAGAGTAAATCGAAACTCTCTCTGGTAAAATACAACCATCCTTCTTTATCAAAATATTTTGCATGATTTTTTCCAATTTGAGTTTGAAAATCACGTTGCCAATCAGAAATTACTTCATGAAAAGGTTCTGCAGCAGGTGCAAAATAATAAGGATTATTGATTCCTTGTTCATGGAAATCAACATGAATGTGAGGCAACCATTTGTTATAAATAGCAATTCTTTGTGAAGATTCCACTTGAGTTGCCCATGCCCAATCTCTATTTAAATCAAACAAATAGTGATTTGGTCTACCAGAAGGCCAAGGTTCTACATGTTCTTTCGCGTTTTGATCAACCGTATAAGGAGTGCTTTTTACCTGATTGAACCAGTTGACATAGCGATCGCGTCCATCTGGATTGATACATGGATCCATAATGACAACCGTATTTTCTAACCAATCTTTTTTATTGGTAATCAATTCATACAGCGTTAACATAGCCGCTTCAGTACTAGAAGCTTCGTTACCATGTACATTGTAACTTAACCAAACAATTGCTTTAGTATTCACCGTACTTCCTTTAATAATTCCTGATTGAGAAAGGTTGTCTTTTCGGATCGTCTCTAAATTAAGGATGTTCTCTTTGGAAGAAATATAACTTACATAAAGCGGTCTGTGTTCGTTTGTTTCTCCATATTTTTCCAATTTTACATTGGAAACAGTATTGCTAACATATTTGAAATAATCAACAACTTGATGGTGTCTGGTAAAACGAGTCCCAATTTCATAACCTAAAAATTCAGAAGGAGATTGAAGAGATTGCGAAAAGGCAGAACCGAACATAAAAAAAGCAAGAAGAGAAAGTAATTTAATTTTCATGTAAATTTGTATAAGATACTCAAATGTAAGCATTTTCTTATTTTTATATATTGAATACACGAAGGATTCCTTAGCAATTAAACGTTAGATTCAAAAATTCACTTCCTACAACCATCAAAATAGTGTATTTTTATCAAAAATTAAAAAAGACGAAGGAGTTTACATAATAAAACTCTTAAATTCGGCTAAAACGATTGTCAAATCACCCACATGAAAGTAGCACAACTTCCTTTCGAAAAAACAGGTTTTTTCTCTAAAACTATGCTAGATTATCTTGCAAAGAAAGAAAGTATACAGTCTTATTATAACAATTACCCCGATTTAATAGGATTTAAAAATCAGTTAGAAGAAAAAGAAAAATCATTCAATCTTGAATCTAGAAACATTTTATCGAACTCATTAGAAAAACAATACCAAGGTTTTGATGTTTCAGAAGCAACCAAAAAAAATATTGCGCTACTACAACAGAAAAACACATTTACGGTTACTACCGGGCATCAATTAAACTTGTTTACGGGACCACTCTATTTCCTCTACAAAATACTTTCTACCATCAATTTAGCAGAAGAAATCTCAGAAAAATTTCCAACTAAAAACATTGTGCCAGTTTATTGGATGGCAACAGAAGACCATGACTTTGAAGAAATTAATTACTTTAATTTTCAAGAAAAAAAAGTGCAATGGAATTTAGAATCTGCTGGGGCTGTCGGACGACTTTCAACAGAAGGTTTGACCGATGTATTTGAAGAATTTTCCTCTCATTTAGGCAGTTCAAAAAATGCAAATCAACTCAAAAAACTATTTTCAGAAGGATATTTAAAACACGCCACCTTAGCCGATGCTACTCGTTATATTGCTAATGAATTGTTTAAAGAGTATGGATTGGTGATTGTTGATGGCGATGATCTTGCATTAAAAAAATTACTAGCGCCCTTTGTAAAAGATGAATTGGAAAATGAAACTTCATTTCGTGCTGTTTCTGAAACGATTGCAGCCTTGGAAAAGAATTATAAAGTACAAGTAAATCCGAGAACTATTAATTTATTTTATTTACATGAAAATTCGCGAGAACGCATCCTTTTTGAAAACGGGGTTTATCTTATAAACAATACCGATATTACATTTTCTAAAGAAGAAATTTTAAAGGAAGTAGATAAAAACCCGATGGCTTTTTCGCCCAATGTGATTGTACGCCCCCTCTACCAAGAAATCGTTTTACCAAATCTATGCTATATTGGCGGTGGCGGAGAAATTGCCTATTGGTTGGAGCTAAAAAGTTATTTTGACAAAGCAGGAGTCACTTTTCCAATTTTATTATTGAGGAATTCGGTTCAGATTGTTTCTGAAAAACAACAAAAAAAGTTAACCTCCCTAAAAATTTCGCATCAAGAGCTGTTTTTAAAACAGCAAGAGCTACTGTCAAAAAAAGTATCAGAAAATATTGAGATTGATGTAGATTTTAATCGCAAAATTAATGGTCTAAAAGAGCAATTTTTAGAACTAAAAGAAGTCGCAAAAAAAACAGACATCTCATTTATAGGTGCTGTAAATGCCCAAGAAAAAAAGCAAATCAAAGGCCTAGAAAATCTTCAAAAAAGATTGTTACGAGCTGAAAAAAGAAGACAAAAAGAATTGGTAGATCACATTACAACATTGCAAAATCAACTCCTTCCTAACCAAAGTTTAGAAGAAAGACAGCGGAATTTTTCTGACTATTATTTAGCCTATGGTCCTACTTTTTTAAACACTTTAAAGGAGGCACTAAAACCACTCGCACACCAATTTACAATCATAGAACTGTCATGAGCCAAAAAGACAAAGGACTCCATCCAAGTAATAAATTCAATAACACATATGATTTTGAGGATTTAATGCTTAAAAATCCAGCCTTAAAAAATTTTGTTACTGAGAATAAATACGGGAGTATTAGCATCGATTTTTCAAATCCAATTGCCGTAAAGGAACTCAACAAAGCATTGCTTTTCACCTTTGATAAAATAGCGCTTTGGAATTTTCCTGACCAAAATTTATGTCCACCTATTCCAGGACGATTAGATTATATTCATCATTTAGCAGATTTGCTTTCCCCCGAACTAGAAAAAGAAAAAAACATTACAATATTAGATATTGGAACAGGGGCAACTTGTATTTATCCATTATTGGGCGTCGCAGCTTACAATTGGAATTTTGTTGGTGTCGACATTGACTTGGATTCTTTGGATACTGCACAAGATATTGTCGATGATAATAATTTAGATACACATATAAAATTACGCCAACAATTAAATGAAAATCAGATTTTAAAAGGCATTTTACAAGACAATGACTCCTTTGCTGCAGTCATGTGTAATCCGCCCTTTTATAAATCGGCAGAAGAAGCACAAGGCGCTAACAAAAGAAAAAATAGAAACCTAGGAAATAGTGCCGTTCGAAATTTCTCTGGAAACAACAATGAATTGTGGTATGTAGGTGGTGAAAAAGCTTTTTTACACAACTACCTGTATGAAAGTTCTTTGTACAAAGACAAAAGTAGTTGGTTCACAAGTTTGGTGTCTAAAAAAGAGAATGTAGAAAGCATGGAGAAATCTTCCAAGAAATTAGGCGCTACTAAATTTAAAGTCATTCCAATGCGTCAAGGAAATAAAGTAACTCGAATCGTTTGCTGGAAGTATTAAAAAAATGTTTTTTAGGAGCTAAAAAAAAACCGAAGCACAATGCTTCGGTTTTTTTAAAAACTAAGATTCCTAACTGGAGAAAATAGGATAATTTATAAGTGTATCACTTCATCATAAGCATCAGCCACGGCTTCCATTACTGCTTCACTCATGGTTGGATGTGGATGAATTGTTTTTAAAACTTCATGTCCAGTAGTTTCTAATTTACGTCCTAAAACAGCTTCCGCAATCATGTCTGTAACACCAGCACCAATCATGTGGCATCCTAACCATTCGCCATATTTTGCATCAAAAATTACTTTTACAAACCCTTCAGTGGTTCCACCAGCAGTTGCTTTTCCAGAAGCTGAAAAAGGAAACTTCCCTACTTTTAAATCGTAGCCCGCTTCTCTTGCTTTCGCTTCGGTCATTCCAACAGAAGCAATTTCAGGAGTTGCATAGGTACAACCCGGAACGTTTCCATAGTCAATGGGCTCCGTGTGCAATCCTGCTAGTTTCTCTACACAGGTAATTCCTTCCGCAGAAGCAACGTGTGCCAATGCCTGTCCAGGAACCACATCACCAATGGCATAATAACCCGGAATATTTGTTTGGTAAAAATCGTTTACTAATATTTTATCTCGATCTACTATAATACCGACATCTTCCAGTCCAATATTTTCAATGTTCGATTTAATTCCAACAGCCGAAAGTAAAACATCAGCTTGTAAGGTCTCCGCTCCTTTCTTTGTTTTTACAGTAGCAACCACTCCATCACCAGAAGTATCAACAGATTCTACAGAAGAATTCGTCATTACCTTAATACCCGCTTTTTTGATAGAACGTTCAAATTGTTTTGAAACATCAATATCTTCTACAGGCACTACATTGGGCATGTATTCTACAATAGTAACCTCCGTACCCATAGCGTTATAAAAATGTGCAAACTCAACACCAATTGCTCCAGAACCAACAACAATCATCGATTTGGGTTGACTTGGCAACGTCATCGCTTTTCGATAACCAATTACCTTTACACCATCTTGAGGTAGGTTTGGCAATTCTCGCGAACGAGCACCTGTTGCAATAATAATATTGTCCGCAGAATATTCCATTAAAGTACCATCTTCAGCAGTAACGTCCACTTTTTTACCCGTTTTAATTTTTCCAAAACCATTGATAATATCGATTTTGTTTTTCTTCATTAAAAAGGCTACTCCTTTACTCATTCCGTCTGCAACACCACGACTTCTTTTAATAACCGCATCAAAATCCTTGTCGATGGCCTCCGCTTTTAAACCATAGTCATCAACATGCTTTAAATAATCATACACTTGAGCAGATTTTAACAATGCTTTCGTTGGAATACACCCCCAGTTCAAGCAAATTCCACCCAAAGATTCTTTCTCTACAATGGCAACTTTAAAGCCTAACTGAGAAGCTCTAATTCCGGTTACATATCCTCCAGGTCCACTTCCGATAATAATGATGTCGTATTTCATAATTGTGTGTGTTTTATTTTTTGGGCGTTTTCACAGGCTTTCCGTTTTATCTTTTTATGAAAAATAAAAAGGATATCACTGCAATCCTTAACGCTGGCAAATTTACTACCTTTTATTATTTTCTAAAACTAAATCTTTTTATTTATACAATCCTCGTTAAAAGACTTTAAGAATACAGATGCTTCGCTTTTACATTCGCTCTGGAACTCGAATTCCAAGTAATGAAAATGCTTTTTTTATCGTATCCGCAACTTTTTTTGACAATTGGACTCTAAATATTTTTTTATTTTGATCTTCCTCTCCTAAAATAGGTACATTCTGATAAAAAGAATTAAATTCCTTGACCAAATCATAGGTGTAATTGGCAATTACAGCAGGCGAATAATTTGCAGCTGCTTGCTGAATCGTTTCTGGAAATAACGCCAATTGTTTTAACAATTCTTTCTCCTTAACGTGCAGTTCAATTGCGACAGGGCTCGCAAAATCAAAATTTGCTTTTCTAACAATGGATTGAATTCTTGCGTAGGTGTACTGTATAAAAGGCCCCGTATTTCCTTGAAAATCCACCGAAGATTTTGGATCGAATAAAATACGCTTTTTTGGATCCACTTTTAAAATAAAATATTTCAAAGCTCCCAAACCAATGGTTTGGTATAATTCCGCTTTCTCAGCATCTGAATACCCATCCAATTTCCCTAGTTCTTCAGAAATATCTTTAGCAGTGGTTGTCATTTCAACCATTAAATCATCTGCATCCACAACGGTTCCTTCACGTGATTTCATTTTTCCGGAAGGCAAATCGACCATTCCATAACTCAAATGAAACAAGCTTTCTGCCCAAGAATATCCTAGTTTTTTCAGAATCAAAAACAACACTTTAAAGTGGTAATCTTGTTCATTTCCAACCGTGTACACCATACCACCAACATCCGGTAGATCTTTGGTTCGTTGAATGGCCGTTCCAAGATCCTGGGTCATATAAACAGCAGTTCCGTCAGAACGCAATACCAATTTTTCATCCAAACCGTCTGCTGTTAAATCACACCAAACAGAACCATCTTTTTTTTGATAGAAAACTTCAGATTTCAAACCTTCCTCAATACTATCTTTTCCTAATAAATATGTATTGCTCTCGTAGTATAAAGTATCAAAATCGACACCTAAATTTTTATAAGTAACATCAAACCCACTGTATACCCAAGAGTTCATCGTTTTCCAAAGCGCAACAACCTGAGGGTCTCCAGCTTCCCATTGCAACAACATTTGTTGCGCCTCAAGAATCAATGGTGCTTGTTTTTTAGCTTCTTCCTCGGTTTTTCCTTCTAAAACTAATTGCGCAATTTCTTTCTTATATTCTAAATCGAACTTCACATAGTAATTACCAACCAGTTTATCTCCTTTCAAACCAGTTGATGCTGGCGTTTCACCATTTCCATATTTATCCCAAGCCAACATTGATTTACAGATATGAATCCCTCGATCATTAATGATTTGAGTTTTATAGACTTTTTTTCCAGAAGCCTTTATGATTTCTGCAACCGAGTAGCCTAAAAGGTTATTTCGAACATGGCCTAAATGCAAAGGTTTGTTTGTGTTTGGCGAGGAATACTCTACCAAAACAGCGTCTTCATTCTCATTTACTGGTGTAAAACCGTAGGTAGCATTCGGAAAAATTGTATGGAAGAAATTTACATAAAACGCATCTTCAATAACCAAGTTTAAAAATCCTTTTACAACATTGTAACTAGTAATTTCAGCAAGATTTTCAACAAGGTACTTTCCCAGATCTTCACCGAGCTGAACAGGATTTCCTTTTTTATACCGCAACATCGGGAAAACAACGACTGTGATATCGCCTTCAAATTCCCTGCGAGTAGCCTGAAATTCCACCGTAGGGATTTCAGTGTGATAAAGCGCTAAAAAACCTTCCTTTACTTTGGTTTCGATGGTATTTTGAATGTTCATTAAATACAAATAATTGAATTGCGAAATTAAACATTTTTATTTGTTTTTTTCAATGATTTTTAGTCTAGAATAATTGTATTTTTGTGGTCCAATCTGACTTCAGAAAAACGAGCTACTATTTCGCCCGTATTGCGATGATTTTAAATACCCTTTACATGCAAAAGCGCCTAGAAGAACTCCCAAAATTAGCAGAAGAAGCTAAAAAAGAAAACAAAAAATATTTTGTCAACTTACGAAAGAGAACCCCTAAGAATTTAGACTACCTGATGCAAGAATTGCATGATAAAGAGTTTCAAAAAACAGATTGTTTAACATGTGGAAATTGTTGTAAAACTACCTCTCCAATTTTTACAGACACCGATACAGCGCGAATTTCTAAACATTTAAAAATGAAAGTTGTAGACTTTCAAAACAAATACTTAGAACGAGATACTGATGATTTCATGGTCTTAAAAACAGCACCTTGCTCCTTTTTTGACACCTCCGACAACACTTGTCTAATCTACAATGTAAGGCCAAAAGCCTGTGCAGAATACCCGCATACCAATCGGAAAAAGTTTATACAAATTACCGATTTAACCATCGAAAACACAACCATTTGTCCAGCCGCTTACAATATCGTAGAAGCATTGAAAGTAAAAATTCCTTACACATACAATACCAAAAAGACACGAAGATAATTTATTCTCTTTTTCATATTCAATTTGTTTGTAGCATTACTGTAGCAGAAGTCCACACTTAATTTATTTTTCTTAATTTAGTAGAAAATAAATCAACTTGGAAACATTACTCGGATATTTTGAGACCATACCCTCCTCACATAGAAGTCTCTTTTTGGTGGGCGGAATCACATTTTTCTGGCTTTTAGAAAGCGGAATTCCACTCTTTCAATTCAATTATAAGAAATGGAAACATGCAGGGCCCAACTTATTTTTTACAGGAACAACCATCCTTATCAATTTTACGTTGGCTTTTTTGCTACTGAACACTGCAGATTGGGTTCAAATAAATGATTTTGGAATTATAAACTGGTTGCCAGAAATGCCGATTTGGTTGTACGCGAGTTTGGGCGTGTTATTATTAGATTTCTTCGGGGCCTACTTAGCACATTTCACAGAACATAAAGTAAAGCCCTTGTGGATGGTACATTTAGTGCATCATTCAGATCATAAAGTAGACATCACAACTTCAAACAGACACCATCCACTAGAAAGTATCATCCGTTTTACCTTTACATTATTTGGCGTTTTTATTGTAGGAGCCCCTATAGCAATTGTATTTATATATCAATCTTTATCTTTGATAACAAGTCAATTTATTCATGCAAATATTAAAATTTCTCGAAAAGTAGATAAATTACTGAGTTATTTGATTATTTCACCCGACATGCACAAAATACACCATCACCATAAGTTGCCTTATACAGATGCAAACTATGGAAACATCTTTTCAATCTGGGATCGTATTTTTGGAACTTACATCGAATTGGATCGCGATAAAATTGTTTATGGAGTGGACACCTTTCCAGATGAAGTCAAAAACTCATCGCTAATAGAATTATTAAAACAACCATTTCAAGGGTATCGGAAACCAACTGGAGTTGAAAAAATTTAGTCTTTCAACTAGCGATAAGTATTCGTGATATTTAAAAAAAACGCTTCACGTTAATAACAAACGGATATCTAATAAGAATCCAATGAACCTAAATATCTATGTGACTATGTGACTATGTGACTATGTGACTATGTGGTCAAAAAGAAGCTTAATCATATATTAAATATTGTTCTCTTAACTCTTTAAAAGTAGTTAGATCACGTTCCCATGTTTTTCTAATCGCTTCCTCAGACATGCCTTGTTCTATTTGTTGTTGAAGTTTTTTTGTCCCTGCTAACTTCGTAAAGAAATTATTAAAGAACTCTTTAGCCGTATTCTGTTTGTAAGCTTTTATTAGATAAGACAAATCTAATTGAGACGTATTTTCTACAAATCTTAAATCTTCACCAAAACAAATTTTGTTTTGATGCTTTGGGAATTTTGCACCATTATTAGGTTGTGGTATAAAAGAAAATCCACTTGCATGTAAAAAAGGGGACCCATAAATTTGAAACTGTTTATCAGTTCCACGACCAGCAGAAACATTAGTTCCTTCAAAGAAACATAAACTTGGATAGAGATGGATACTTTTATCATTTGGTAAATTAGGAGAAGGCATTATTGGTAAACTATAAGTCGTTCGATGCGTATAGTTCCCTATCGGAATTACCTTTAAATCACACTGAATTCCATTTTTCAACCATTTTTCACCATTGATCATTTGTCCATATTCCCCGATTGTCATCCCATACACAACAGGTACTTTGTGCATCCCCACAAAAGATTTATGCTCCAATTCTAAAACGGGCCCATCAATATAATGTCCGTTCGGATTGGGTCTGTCTAAAATAATTACTTGAATACCAAGTTCTGCACAAGCTTCCATCACATAATGTAATGAAGAAATATAAGTATAAAAACGCGCACCCACATCTTGAATATCAAAAACAACAACATCAATTCCAGACAATTGCGCTGCAGATGGTTTTTTATTTTTACCATATAAAGAGACAATAGACAGGCCGGTTTTAGTATCAAAACCATCTTTTACAATTTCCCCAGCATCCGCTTTACCCCGAAAACCATGCTCGGGGGCAAATACTTTTTTAATCGTAATATCAAGTAACAGAAGACTATCTACTAAGTGCGAAAATGAAGATACTACATGCGTTCCACTGCGGGTTTGTCTTTTTGCAATCATAGAGGTTTGATTTCCAACAACAGCAACGTTTTTTCCTTTTAAAAAATTCAAATACAACAGTGTGCGTGCTGCCCCTGTTTTTATAATTTGATTTTCTTGATCTGTATTTTTTGAAATCACTTTTGAGTTTTGCCCACAAGAAATCAGCTGAAAATTGAGGGCTAAAAGCAAGAATAAATATGTACTTTTGAAAGGTTTAAAATAAATCATCAAATTGAATTACGAGTTATTTATCGCCAAACGCATCATTGCTGGCAAAGAGTATAAAAATAGTATTTCATCTCCAATAATAAAAATTGCAATCACTGCAATTGCATTGGGGATTGTTATTATGCTTATTGCTGTTACTACTAGTGCGGGCTTGCAAACCAAAATCCGCGATAAAATGGCAGGATTCAAAGGACATGTTCAGATTGTCAATTATGACAACAACAACTCCGAAGTTTCTGTGGTCCCTATTGATAAAAACCAAGACTTTTACCCCAAATTCAAAACCATTTCTGGTATTAAAAACATACAAGTATTTGCCTCAAAAGGAGGAATCTTACGAACCGAAAAGGATTTTGAAGGCATCGTTTTTAAAGGCGTTTCAACAGATTATAATTGGTCTTTTTTTAAAGAATATCTGGTGGAAGGGCGTATTCCTGATTTAACTTTACCACGAACAAAAGAAATTTTACTTTCCAAAACAGTAATGAGTCGTTTGCAACTGCAACTAAATGACACCATTTTGTCAACCTTTCCAAAAAACAACATCAATAAAATACCTTCCAATAGAAAATATATCATTGTTGGTATTTACAATACAGGTTTTGCACAGTTTGACAAGAGTGTAATGATTGGTGATCTTCGAGAAGTACAACGATTGAATAAATGGACTAATAATCAAGTAGGCGGATTTGAAGTTATATTAGACAGTTTTGACAACATCCAAGTAAAAGGGAATGAAATTTACAATCAGATTGGAGCAGAACTCAATAGTAAAACAATCGTAGAAAGTTATCCAAATATCTTTGATTGGATTCAATTATTTGACAACAATGTCTCGTTTATCATTGTAATTATGATCCTCATCGCTAGCATCAACATGATTACAGCATTACTGGTTTTAATTCTAGAGCGTGTGCAAATGATCGGTATATTAAAAGCCTTAGGAAGTAATAATTGGGCCATAAGGAAAGTGTTTCTTTACAACGCTTCCTATTTGGTGTTAAAAGGGCTTTTTTGGGGAAATGTAATTGGTCTAACACTATTGATGTTCCAAAAATATACTGGAATTATATCCTTAAATCCAGCAACCTATTATGTGAGCGAAGTTCCAGTTCACATCAATTTACTAACAATTGTTTTTCTAAATATTGGAACGTTGGTTTTATGCTTTATAATGCTATTAATTCCTTCGTATATCATAACAAAAATTAACCCCGCAAAATCAATTAAGTATAGTTAACCAGTCGATGCGTTAGCGATTGAATGGTATGGTTCAGCACTTCAGATTTTTTTCACAGAAATCGAGTAATGAAGGTGCTAGCTTTTGAGCTAATGCCTAAAAAATAATTACCTTTACCTTGTAAAAATACGGAATGAAATACGCTAAAAATATATTAGAAACAATAGGAAATACTCCATTAATAAAATTGAATGTACTTACCAAAGAGCTCCCTTGCTTGGTACTTTCTAAGTATGAAACATTCAATCCAGGCAACTCTGTAAAAGATAGAATGGCTTTGCAAATGATAGCAGATGCAGAAGCAGATGGTCGACTTCAGCCAGGGGGTACAATTATAGAAGGAACCTCTGGAAATACGGGAATGGGTTTGGCATTGGCAGCAATTGTAAAGGGTTACAAATGTATTTTTGTAATGGCAGATAAACAATCAAAAGAAAAGATAGATATTTTAAGAGCTGTAGGAGCAGAAGTAGTGGTATGCCCAACAGATGTAGAACCAGACGATGCAAGATCTTATTACTCCGTTTCAAAACGCTTAGGAGAAGAAACGCCAAATTCATGGTATGTAAATCAATATGATAACCCAAGCAACTGTAAAGCACACTTTTTAAGTACAGGTCCCGAAATCTGGGAACAAACTGCCGGAAAAATCACTCATTTTGTTGTGGGTGTTGGAACCGGAGGAACTATCTCTGGTGTAGGAAGTTACTTAAAAATGAAAAATCCGAATGTAAAAATTTGGGGAGTGGATACCTATGGGTCTGTGTTTAAAAAATACCACGAAACAGGGTTCTTTGATGAAAACGAAATTTATCCCTATGTAACGGAAGGAATTGGTGAAGATATATTACCGAAGAATGTAAACTTTGGAGTCATTGACGGATTTACAAAAGTGACCGATAAAGATGCAGCTGTATATACACAGCGACTCTCTAAAGAAGAAGGAATGTTCTTAGGGAATTCTGCAGGAGCAGCAATAAAAGGCCTTTTACAATTAAAAGAACACTTTACAAAGGATGATGTGGTTGTTGTATTATTTCATGATCACGGAAGCAGGTATGTTGGTAAAATGTTTAACGATGACTGGATG